>NZ_JAAKMI010000032.1:0-620 GCF_049170315.1 Aeromonas sp. 604443 | reverse complement strand
CCTATCAACGTTGTGGTCTCCAACGGCCCTTTAGGACCCTCAAGGGGTCAGGGATGACTCATCTCAGGGCTCGCTTCCCGCTTAGATGCTTTCAGCGGTTATCGATTCCGAACTTAGCTACCGGGCAGTGCCACTGGCGTGACAACCCGAACACCAGAGGTTCGTTCACTCCGGTCCTCTCGTACTAGGAGCAACTCCCTTCAATCATCCAACGCCCACGGCAGATAGGGACCGAACTGTCTCACGACGTTCTGAACCCAGCTCGCGTACCACTTTAAATGGCGAACAGCCATACCCTTGGGACCGACTTCAGCCCCAGGATGTGATGAGCCGACATCGAGGTGCCAAACACCGCCGTCGATATGAACTCTTGGGCGGTATCAGCCTGTTATCCCCGGAGTACCTTTTATCCGTTGAGCGATGGCCCTTCCATTCAGAACCACCGGATCACTATGACCTACTTTCGTACCTGCTCGACCTGTCCGTCTCGCAGTTAAGCTGGCTTATGCCATTGCACTAACCTCCTGATGTCCGACCAGGATTAGCCAACCTTCGTGCTCCTCCGTTACTCTTTGGGAGGAGACCGCCCCAGTCAAACTACCCACCAGGCACTGTCCGCG
>NZ_JAAKMI010000031.1:0-661 GCF_049170315.1 Aeromonas sp. 604443 | reverse complement strand
TGTCCCGTCCTGAATATGGTTTACACCTTTCCCCCCAATAAATGGAGAACCCGATGGGACAAGGTGTGAAACGGACACAGCGCGATTACTCGCTGACTTTTAAACTGGCACTGGTCGAGCAGATTGAAAAAGGCGAGCTCACCTACAAACAGGCTCAGGTGCGTTATGGCATTCAGGGCCGCTCCACCGTTCTGGTATGGTTGCGTAAACATGGTCGGCAAGATTGGAGCCAGGGGGCTTCTGTGCGCGCCGGCAGGAGCATCACCATGCCTGACCCCGACAACCAGACGCCCGAACAGCGCATCAAGGAACTTGAGCAACAGCTGGCGCTGATGAGCCAGAAGGCCCAGTTCTTTGAGGCCGTCGTCGATGTACTGAAGAATGACTACGGCGTCTCCATCGTAAAAAAGCGACCCGGCAAGTCCTCTCGCAGCGGCAAGTCGAGAAGCTGACCATCGTCAGGGCTTGCCTGTTTCTGGGGATAAGCCGGCAGGCTTACTACAAGCGCAATCGGGTCGCCGACGAGCGCCATGCTCAAGGGCTGCAGGTGGTGCGCTTTGTGCGTCAGGTTCGACTGCGACAACCTCGGGTGGGTACTCGCAAGCTGCATTATCTGCTCCAGGGTCAGGATGATGGCGGGCTCAAGGTCGGGCGGGACAGG
>NZ_JAAKMI010000029.1:0-798 GCF_049170315.1 Aeromonas sp. 604443 | reverse complement strand
ATTCATGACTGGGGTGAAGTCGTAACAAGGTAACCCTAGGGGAACCTGGGGTTGGATCACCTCCTTACCTTAAGATGTCGAAGTTGTTGAGTGTTCACACAGATTGCCTTGATTCAAGTTTAGAGACAGTACACGAAGTGGGTCTGTAGCTCAGGTGGTTAGAGCGCACCCCTGATAAGGGTGAGGTCGGTGGTTCGAGTCCACTCAGACCCACCACTTCGTTCCCGATTATGGGGCTATAGCTCAGCTGGGAGAGCGCCTGCTTTGCACGCAGGAGGTCTGCGGTTCGATCCCGCATAGCTCCACCATAATCGGTACTGAATTTTGCGAGAAGCAAAAGCCATGCATTGAACGATGTTCAATCTATGTCTTTGACTTCTTTATGAAGTTTGCTCTTTAACAATCTGGAAAGCTGATTTAAAAAGTAGTTCTCAAACATTTGTTACAAGTGCTTTGGAAACTTCTTGGCGAAAACCAAATTTTATTTGGTCCTTGTTGTACGACAACGAGCTGTGCCGGTTTCACCGACACTTCTTGGGGTTGTATGGTTAAGTGACTAAGCGTACATGGTGGATGCCTTGGCAGTCAGAGGCGATGAAGGACGTACTAACCTGCGATAAGCTGTGAGAAGTCGGTAAGAGACGCTATTACTCACAGATTTCCGAATGGGGAAACCCACCCAAGATAACTTGGGTATCTGTTACTGAATACATAGGTAACAGAGGCGAACCGGGAGAACTGAAACATCTAAGTACCCCGAGGAAAAGAAATCAACCGAGATTCCCTCAGTAGCGGCGA
>NZ_JAAKMI010000028.1:0-995 GCF_049170315.1 Aeromonas sp. 604443 | reverse complement strand
TTTCAAAGGCTTTTCGAGGTTACCGACGAGGTTGTTTGCGTTGCCGCTTGCCCTGTCGATGGAGGCGCATTATAGGGGGTGAATTCGTTCTGGCAAGCGGATAATTGCAAAAAGATGGCTTTCGTTGTTCGTTCGCTCACAAAGCCACCAATTGGCATATTAAACCGGCGAAATCAGCTTGCTGCAGGCACCGCGATGGCAAAATCATGCAGGTTGTCATAGATGGCATCTGCCAGTGCGCTACCCGTTTCGGTAACCGGCTTACCGGTTCTGACCATGATCTTGTGACCGACCCCGGCATTGCTCGCTGCTTTCAGATCGGAAGGCTTGTCACCCACCATATAGGAACGGCTCATGTCGATGTTCAGTTCCTGCTTGGCGAGCAACAGCATTCCCGGTTCCGGCTTGCGGCAGTCACAGGGAGCACCGTGATCCGGATGGTGTGGGCAGAAGTAGATACCATCGAGGTCCACATCGCGATCGGCCAGCGACCAATCCATCCACTCGGTCAGGTTCATGAAATCATCTTCGGTGAAATAACCGCGGGCAATCCCTGACTGGTTGGTCACTACAACCAGCAGATAGCCTTTCTTTTTGAGGAGCAGCAGGGCGTCTATGACTCCGGGCAGAAAATGGAAGTCATCAACCTGGCTGACATAGCCAGTGTCTTCATTGATGACACCGTCACGATCCAGAAAAATGGCGGGTTTGCTCACGGAAACTACCTCAATCAATGGTTTTGCCCAGTATCTCACAGGGCAGATAAAGCCCAAAAACAAAAGGGGCAGCCGAAGCCACCCCTTTCATGTGTGCATTTAAAGTATCGATTAAGCGATAACTTTAGCTACAACACCAGCACCTACGGTACGGCCACCTTCACGGATAGCGAAACGCAGGCCGTCATCCATCGCGATCGGCGCAATCAGGGTAACAACCATCTTGATGTTGTCGCCCGGCATTACCATCTCTACGCCTTCCGGCAGTTCGATGGTACC
>NZ_JAAKMI010000027.1:0-1174 GCF_049170315.1 Aeromonas sp. 604443 | reverse complement strand
ACCTTTCCTCCTCGCTGAAAGTGCTTTACAACCCGAAGGCCTTCTTCACACACGCGGCATGGCTGCATCAGGGTTTCCCCCATTGTGCAATATTCCCCACTGCTGCCTCCCGTAGGAGTCTGGACCGTGTCTCAGTTCCAGTGTGGCTGATCATCCTCTCAGACCAGCTAGGGATCGTCGCCTTGGTGAGCCATTACCTCACCAACTAGCTAATCCCACCTGGGCATATCCAATCGCGCAAGGCCCTAAGGTCCCCTGCTTTCCCCCGTAGGGCGTATGCGGTATTAGCAGTCGTTTCCAACTGTTATCCCCCTCGACTGGGCAATTTCCCAGGCATTACTCACCCGTCCGCCGCTCGCCGGCAAAAGTAGCAAGCTACTTTCCCGCTGCCGCTCGACTTGCATGTGTTAGGCCTGCCGCCAGCGTTCAATCTGAGCCATGATCAAACTCTTCAATTTAAGTTTGGTTGCCAATTAAGGCGGCTCAATGAATTGCTGAATTAACTGCTGCAACATAAAGTTGCTTTGGTCACTTCATCAGACATTGAAAATCAAAAATTGTTTTTGATGCTCGATGCTGCGAGTGCCCACACAGATTGCTTGATTCAAATTGTTAAAGAGCGACGCAACAGTTCGTTGCTGCGGGAGTGGAATTCTATTCAACCGCCTTCTCGAGTCAAGCCTTATTTTCAAAGGCTTTTCGAGGTTACCGACGAGGTTGTTTGCGTTGCCGCTTGCCCTGTCGATGGAGGCGCATTATAGGGAACAGATTCTTTCTGACAACCCCTCATCGGCAATAAAATTGCAAAAAAGGGCACTTTTTTAGTTATTCACCTCCAATCACAGCTTTTATACAAACTTATCCACAGAAACAGCCTGCAGATTGCTAGAATGGCCGAAAACAAGGAGGCCAAGATGGACTTGCGACTGAGACCCTGCAAGGGAAAACGCCCGCAATTGGGCAAATGGGTATATGTAGGGCGATATCAGCTGGCTGACGATGTTCACGCCAAGTGATCCAACCATTAACCATTCACCACTCAGCAGTGGTTTGGGAACAGCGCTTACTTCTATAGAAGAACATATAGGTGAATGATGAGTTGAGGCAGTTGAGGCAGTTGAGGCAGTTGAGGCAGTTGAGGCAGTTGAGGCAGTTGAGGCAGTTGAGGCAGTTG
>NZ_JAAKMI010000026.1:0-1341 GCF_049170315.1 Aeromonas sp. 604443 | reverse complement strand
GAGGCGAACCGGGAGAACTGAAACATCTAAGTACCCCGAGGAAAAGAAATCAACCGAGATTCCCTCAGTAGCGGCGAGCGAACGGGGATTAGCCCTTAAGCATCTTGGAAGTTAGTGGAACGGTCCTGGAAAGGCCGGCGATACAGGGTGATAGCCCCGTACACGAAAACAACCTTGATGTGAAATCGAGTAGGGCGGGACACGTGACATCCTGTCTGAATATGGGGGGACCATCCTCCAAGGCTAAATACTCCTGACTGACCGATAGTGAACCAGTACCGTGAGGGAAAGGCGAAAAGAACCCCTGTGAGGGGAGTGAAATAGAACCTGAAACCGTGTACGTACAAGCAGTGGGAGCCCTTCGGGGTGACTGCGTACCTTTTGTATAATGGGTCAGCGACTTACATTTTGTAGCGAGGTTAACCGTATAGGGGAGCCGTAGGGAAACCGAGTCTTAACTGGGCGTCTAGTTGCAAGGTGTAGACCCGAAACCGGGTGATCTAGCCATGGGCAGGTTGAAGGTTGAGTAACATCAACTGGAGGACCGAACCCACTAACGTTGCAAAGTTAGGGGATGACCTGTGGCTGGGGGTGAAAGGCCAATCAAACTCGGAGATAGCTGGTTCTCCCCGAAAGCTATTTAGGTAGCGCCTCGGACGAATACTACTGGGGGTAGAGCACTGTTTGGGCTAGGGGGTCATCCCGACTTACCAACCCCATGCAAACTCCGAATACCAGTAAGTAATATCCGGGAGACACACGGCGGGTGCTAACGTCCGTCGTGAAGAGGGAAACAACCCAGACCGCCGGCTAAGGTCCCAAAGTTCTGGTTAAGTGGGAAACGATGTGGGAAGGCTCAGACAGCTAGGATGTTGGCTTAGAAGCAGCCATCATTTAAAGAAAGCGTAATAGCTCACTAGTCGAGTCGGCCTGCGCGGAAGATGTAACGGGGCTCAAACCAGGCACCGAAGCCGCGGATTCACACTTATGTGTGAGTGGTAGGGGAGCGTTCTGTAAGTCTGCGAAGGTGTATCGAGAGGTATGCTGGAGATATCAGAAGTGCGAATGCTGACGTAAGTAACGATAAAGGGGGTGAAAAGCCTCCTCGCCGGAAGACCAAGGGTTCCTGTCCAACGTTAATCGGGGCAGGGTGAGTCGACCCCTAAGGCGAGGCCGAAAGGCGTAGTCGATGGGAAGCAGGTTAATATTCCTGCACGACTTGTAATTGCGATGGGGGGACGGAGAAGGCTAGGTGGGCCAGGCGACGGTTGTCCTGGTGAAAGTGCGTAGGTGGTGTTTCTAGGCAAATCCGGAGACACAACACTGAGACACGAGACGAAC
>NZ_JAAKMI010000025.1:0-15458 GCF_049170315.1 Aeromonas sp. 604443 | reverse complement strand
GCCCGTAGCTCAGCTGGATAGAGTACCTGGCTACGAACCAGGTGGTCAGAGGTTCGAATCCTCTCGGGCGCACCATACAGACAGCCTCGACTTCGGTCGAGGCTGTTTTTTTATGGGCGACATTTAACTCTTTGGTGCGGATCCCCGTGCGCTGTTGAGGGGGGATCGCCCGTTTACCTGGCTGTTCTTGTCCTTATTTCTTCCCCTGTCTGTGATTGCTCACAGTTCTTCTGAACGGTGCAACCCCTCACCACCCTTTGCCTCATCTATAGGCGCGCTGTATGCCTGCCGTTGCAACGGCAGATGCCGCGCAGACATCACTAAGGGTTCGCTCATCAACATCCTGCAAGGCCTGCAGAGGCGTTCTGCAGGCAATAAAAAAGGATGCCGCAGCATCCTTTTGTGTCGAGATATTTACTCAGCTTTTCAACCATTTGCGAATGCGGTTGGCATCGCCGATGGGGGTGCGTTTGCCCACCGAGTTGAGTAGCACGATGGCAAGCTCGCGGCTGTCCGGTTTGGCGCGCATCACCAGACAGCGACCCGCTTCGTCAGTGAAGCCGGTCTTGGAGAGGCGCACGTCCCAATCCGGGTTTTTCACCAGCGGGTTGGTGTTGTTGAACATCAGGCTGTAGGCGGGGGCGCTGAAGCGCATCTCCCGGTTCTCATCCTGAGTGAACTGACGGATCAGCGGCTGGCGATAGGCGGCGGCGGCCAGCTTGCCCAGATCCTGGGCGGTGGAGACGTTGCGGGTGGAGAGGCCGGTGGAGTCGTAGAAGTGGGTATTACGCATACCCAGCTGTCTGGCCTTGTTGTTCATGGCTCGCACGAAGGCGCTGCGACCGCCCGGATAGTGACGCGCCAGTGCCGAGGCCATCCGGTTTTCGGAGGACATCAGCGCCAGATGCAGGGCGTCGCGGCGGGTCACCTTGGTGCCCATGCGGATGCGGGAGTGGGTGTGTTTGACCCGATCCAGATCGTTCTTGTCGACCGTGATGGTCTGGTTGAGATTCTGCTTGGCATCCAGCACCACCAGCGCTGTCATCAGCTTGGTGAGAGAGGCGATGGGACGCACCTTGGTGGCATTCTTCTGGTAGAGCGTCTTGCCCGTTTTTACATCCACGACCAGAGCGCTGCTTGAGCGTACTTCCAGTTTGGCTGGGTTGGGTGCCGCGCTGACCGCAGGCAATCCCAGCATTCCCATCAACCCGACAACCAGCGCTGCTGCGCGAATCCGACACCACATACAACCGACTCCATTCCCATCCAAAAAAAGGCGCTAGATTCACTCATTTTTACCCCGGCTTTACAAGGGCCGAGCGGGACTATTTCTGCTATTTGCGCAAAATTGGCGATCAAAAAAGCCCTCTAGCGAGGGCTTTCGGGTTGGGCGCTGGGCGAGGGGTCAATCCCGCGGCTGCGCGGCCCTGCGTTTGCTGATCCAGCGCCAGACCAGTGCCACCATGCCACCCACCAGCAGGGCCACCGGCAGATAGATGATGATATTGAAGAACTGGGTCTGGTATTCGGCGGCCAGCTTGGTGTGGCTCAGGTAGTAGCCAAACCCGACCAGCGGGCAGATCCACATGATGGAGCTGATCAGATTGACGATGAGAAAGCGCCCCTGGGGCAGCTCGGTGGCACCGACGATGTAGGGGTAGGCGGTGCGCACGAAGGCGATATAGCGAGCGGTGATCAGGGTGATGATCCCGTACTTGTCCAGCAGGTGGTAGACCTTCTGCTGGTGCCGCTCTTCCACGTGGGACATCAGCCGATGGTAGAGCTGGGTGTGGCCGAGAAAGCGCCCCTGCATGTAACCGAGCCAGGTGCCGACAAAGGTAGCCATGATCAACAGCGGGATTACCCCGAGAGACAATACATCCTGATAGATGAGCACGCCGGTCAGGATCAGCAGGCTGTCACCGGGCAGAAAGGCGGTAGGGATGAATCCGTTTTCCAGTACCAGAAACGTCAGAATCACACCACAGATCATGAAGGCCATCTTGGGATCGGAAAGTGTGTTCAGATCGTGATTCATAAAGGCGTGAGCCAGTTGGTAAAACTGCTCCATACTTGCAAACTCCGCAGGTTAGCTGGGTTGATCGGTCAAGGGCATGGCGAGCACCTTGTCGATGCGCAGGCCATCCATGTCAACAATTTCCAGTTGCCACTGTTCCAGTGTCACCAGATCGCCGGTTTGTGGAACACGACCAAGGAGCAGCATGATAAGCCCTCCGAGGGTGTGATAGTGATGTTTTTCTTCTTCTGGCAGACGAACTAACTCCAGACAGTCCTTCAACTCCGGCAGCGGGATCAGGCCATCGAGCAGCCAGCTGCCGTCGGCGCGCCGGAAGGCCCAGTTGTTCTCGCCATCCTCCTGCTGGAAATCCCCCGCCAGCGCCTCCAGCAGATCCTGCTGGGTGACCAGTCCCTGCAACTCGCCATATTCGTCCACCACCAGCGCCATCTGTTCGCTGTGGGTGCGGAAGTGGTTGAGCAGCTCGACGCCGTTGAGGGTCTCGGGCAGCAGGCTGCCCTCCTGGGTCAGGGCAGCCAGATCGATGGGCTCCCCCTTGATATAGGCGTGCAGCACCTTGCTGACATTGATGATACCCACCAATTCTGACAGGTTGCCGTCGCAGACCGGAAAATAGCTGTGGCGATACTCCACCAGCCGCTGCAGGTTGGTCTCCAGCGGCAGAGCCAGATCCAGATAGCGGATATCGCTGCGCGGCACCATCAGGGAGGAGAGGCTGCGCTCGTCGAGACGGAAGACGTTGCGCAGCATGGTGTGTTCATGATCCTCGATCACCCCGGCTTCAGAGCCCTCCACCAGCATGGCGTGGATCTCCTCCTCGGTGACGTTGGCGCTGCCGTTCTGGTTGACCCGCAGCAGCCGCAGGCTGGCATTGGTAGAGGCCGACAGCAGCCAGACGAAGGGGCGGGTCAGGGTGGCGAGCCAGTGCATGGGGCGGGCCACCAGACAGGCGATGCGCTCGGCATTGAGCTGGCCCAGCCGCTTGGGCACCAGCTCCCCTACCACGATGGAGAGGTAAGTCACCACCACCACCACTATGATGGTGGCGATCAGGCCACTGCTCTTGGCCGGGAGTCCCCACTCCTGCAACCAGAGGGAGAAGGGCTGGGCCAGCAGGGATTCGCCGTAGATACCGTTGAGCAGACCTATGCTGGTAATGCCGATTTGGACGGCAGAGAGAAAATGGGTCGGGTCTTCGCCCAGTTTGAGGGCAATGGCGGCGGAACGGTTGCCTTCAGAGGCAAGCTTGCCGAGGCGAGCCTTGCGTGCGGTGACGATGGCGATTTCTGACATGGCGAAGACGCCATTAAGCAAAATCAATCCCAGCAGGATCAATATTTCCATACAGCAACAGCACTCCTTGAGTGGATAAGATCGCTGGCAGTGTAATGAATTTGGCGGCGATGCGCTTGTGAAAGCGGGTGATCCGGCTCGCTAATTTGATGACAGCGCTCTGGGATGGCTGAAAAAGATGGCCGGAAAAGGGAAGGATGACCTCGCCAAACGACGTAATGGGTGAGGCGGGTGCTTGGCGAAGTGGCATTGCATGCAGGATGGAAAAGGGCGGGAAGTCCCGCCCTTGCTTGTCACTTGTCAGACAACCGTTATCAGAACTGCTGGAACCAGCGCTGGATCTGGGCTGGATCCTTGCTCTGGGTCAGGGAGAGCATCAGCAGCACCCGAGCTTTCTGCGGGTTGAGAGTGCCGGAGGCCACGAAGCCGTACTTGGCATCATCGATCTCGGCATCCAGGGTGGTGGCGCCGGTCGGCACGCGGGCGGAGCGCACGACGCGGATGCCATCCTTGCTCGCCTTGGCCAGGGTGTCGAACAGGGTGTGGTAGAGGTTGCCGTTGCCCACCCCGGCGCTGACGATGCCGTCGAACTTGGCATCCACCATCGCCTTGGCCGGCAAGTCGGTGGCGTTGGCGTAGCTGTAGACGATGCCAACTTGCGGCAGCTTGTCGAGCTTGCTCACGTCAAACGGCGTCTTGCTGGTGTGCAGACGGGCCGGGCTGCGCTGATAGTCGATCTTGCCGTTGTGGATGTAGCCGAGCGGGCCAAAGTTGGGGGAGGCGAAGGTTTGCACCCCGGTGGTGTTGGTCTTGGTGACGTCGCGGGCATCCAGCACGGTGTCGTTCATCGCCACCATCACGCCACGGCCCTTGGAGGCGGGGTCGGAGGCGGTCACTACGGCGTTGTAGAGATTGAGCGGGCCATCGGCACTCATGGCAGTGGAGGGGCGCATGGCGCCGACCAGCACCACCGGCTTGTCGCTCTTGACGGTCAGATTGAGGAAGTAGGCGGTCTCTTCCATGGTGTCGGTGCCGTGGGTGATGACAATGCCATCCACGTCATCCTTGGCCAGCAGCTCGTTGACCCGCTTGGCCAGCTTGAGCCACACCTCGTCGTTTATGTCCTGGGAGCCGATCTTGACCACCTGCTCACCCTGCACGTCGGCCACGTTTTTCATCTCGGGCACGGCGGCGATCAGGGTTTCGATGGCCACCTTGCCTGCCTCGTAGTTGGACTGGGTCGCGGACTGGCCTGCCCCGGCAATGGTGCCGCCGGTTGCCAGAATATGGACGTTGGGCAGGGCCATTGCCATGGGGGAGAGGGTCAGGCCGACGACGGCGGCGAGCAGGGTCTTGCGGATCGGTAGGGTCATGCTGCAAATCCTTATGGTTGGAATAATCGCAGCAAGTTTGCCCGTTTAATAACCCGGGTCTGTGATAAAACTCACCAAAAGACAGGTGAGTACAGATTTTTAACCTGTTTTATACCTCTATGGAGATAATTTAACTCGCAGAGAAACCCTTGTCTTCGATCAGGGCGATCAGCTCGGCCTTGCTCAGCTCGCTCTCGATGACGGCCTTGCTGCTGGTGAAATCGACGGTTGCGGTGGTGACTGCAGGCTGGGCCAGCAGGGCTTTTTGCAGACTGGCGGCGCAGCCACCGCAGGACATGCCGGACACGGTGAGTTCGATGGTCATGGGATATCTCCTCTGTTGATGAGCGCCAGCCTAAAGCTGCCGCCTCCGGCAAGGTCAAGCCTCAGTACATAAGACCCAGATAGTTCATCAGAGTTGCCCCGAGGCTGGTAGTGACCAGCGAACCGAGGGTGGTGGTGGCGATGATGTTCGCGGCCAGCACGCTGTCGCCCCCCATGGCACGGGTCATCACATAGCTGGCGGCGGCAGTCGGGGTGGCGCTGATGAGAAACAGAATACCCAGCTCCAGATGGCTGAAGCCGAGCAGGGCCGCCCCAAGAGTGAACGCAGCCGGAATGAGACAGAGCCGCATGATGCTGGCCCAGCCCGCAATGGCTGCACCACCACGCAGAGCATCCAGGCTGAGGGAGGCGCCGGTGCAGAGCAGCGCCAGCGGCAACGTCATGTTGGCGAAGTAGCTGCCGGTGGTGAGCAGCAGTTGCGGCATCTTGATACCGAACAGGGTAAAGGGCAGCGCCGCCACAATGGCGATGATCAGGGGATTCTTGATGATGCCGAGCAGAATGGGGCGGATACCGGTGGCGCCGCCGAGACTGCGGGTGAGGGTGATCACTGCGAGAATGTTGTAGAGCACGGTCACCGCGCCGACATAGAAGGCCGCCGCCCCCAACCCCTCGTGGCCGTAGGCGTTCTGCACATAGGCGAGCCCGATAATGGCGCTGTTGCCGCGAAAGCTACCTTGCACGAAGATCCCGCGCAGTCGCTGCTCCCCGATAAAACGTCCGGCCAGCAGTTCCAGCACCAGATAGCTGATAACGGTGGCGAGCAGGCCATAGCCGATAAACCAGAGGCTCGGCATGGTGGCGAAGTTGGTACCCAGAATACTGAGAAAGAGCAGGGCGGGCAGGGTGACCTGAAATACCAGTCGCGAGGCGGATTCGGTAAAGGGATCCGGCAGCAGCCCCAGCCGCTTGAGCAAGATGCCGAGCAGCAGCACCACGCAGATGGGGCCTGTGATGGAGAGGGAGAAGAGCATACTGGCCAGCAGATCCATGATGGGCATCCTGTGCTGTGCCCACACACCCTGACGGCGGGGCAAAAAGGGCATTCTAACGCCATGGGCTTGTATTCACAGGGGTTAATCACAACAATGTGGGCAATTCCACCGCCTAGCCTCCTGTGAGCCAATTCATGGACAAGAAACTGACCATCCTCGATATCGCCAGACTGAGTGGCGTCGGCAAGTCGACCGTCTCCCGGGTGCTCAATCAGGATCCCAAGGTGAAGCAGGAGACCCGCGAGCGGGTGGAGCAGATCATCGCCGAACATAGCTTCGTGCCGAGCAAATCGGCGCGGGCCATGCGCAGCCAGAGCCAGCAGGTGGTGGGGATCATCGTCTCGCGGCTCGACTCCAGCTCGGAGAATCAGGCGGTGCGCGGCATGCTGGAGACCCTCTATCAGCGCGGCTACGATGCTGTGCTGATGGAGAGCAAGTTCTCCCCCGCCAAGGTACAGGAGCATCTGGCGGTGCTGGAGCGGCGCGGGGTGGATGGCATTATCCTGTTCGCCTTCAATGACTTGGACTATGCCGCCATGGCGCCGCTGAAAGAGAAGCTGGTGCTGGTCGCCCGTGAATATCCCGGTTTCTCCTCGGTCTGTTTTGACGACGCCGGTGCGGTGCGCACCATGCTGGCGCAGCTGGCAAGCCGTGGCGCCCGCGATATCGCCTATCTGGGGGTGGATGCCTCGGATCTCACCACAGGCCAGCGCCGCCTAGACGCCTATCTCGCTTACTGCGCAGAGCAGGGGTTGCGCCCGCGCAGCGCCCTCGGCGATCTCAGCCTGCAGAGCGGCTACCGGCTGGCGGCCGAGCTGCTTACCCCCTCCACCCAGGCGCTGGTCTGCGCCAGCGACACCCTCGCCATTGGTGCGGCAAAATACCTGCAAGAACAAGGGCGTAGTGAGGTGCTGGTGACCGGTCTTGGCAACAACCCCATGCTCAGTTTCCTCTTCCCCAACGCCCTCAGTCTCGATCTTGGTTACAAAGGGGCGGGGGAGCAGGCGGCGCGTCAGCTGCTCGGCCAGATTGAGCAGGATCAGCCTCCGCTGGTGACTATCGCCCCCTGCCGAACCCTGTGAGCCCCATCACTTCCGACTGAACAAAAAGTGTGCTTTTTGTGACGCTGGCCACGATTTGGGAACGTTCCCATTTCGATCTGGCCGGATTGTCGGCATGCTAAATGGGAACGATACCAAAAACGCTCCGGCCGACAGACTGGCTCAAAAGGGCGATACAGACCACTATTCAATGGCGTCACAGAGGGAAGACCCATGTCCAAGATCAACGCACAGCAGCTTGCCACCCTGATCGACAAGATCGGCGGCAAGGAGAACATCGCCACCGTCAGCCACTGCCTGACCCGGTTGCGCTTCGTCCTGAACGATCCGGCCAAGGCCGACAGCAAGGCTATCGAAACCATCCCGGCGGTGAAGGGAAGCTTCACCCAGGGCGGTCAATTCCAGGTGGTGATCGGTAACGAGGTAGAGCAGTGGTACAAGGCGCTGACCGAGCAGCTCGGCGTCAGCGGCGGCAGCAAGGAGACCGCCAAGCAGGCGGCCCGCCAGAACATGAACCCGCTGGAGCGGGGCATTTCCCATCTGGCGGAGATCTTCGTTCCGCTGCTGCCCGCCATCATCACCGGCGGTCTGATCCTGGGCTTTCGCAACGTCATCGGCGACATCAAGATGTTCGACGATGGTACTCACACCCTCACCGAGATCAGCCAGTTCTGGTCTCAGGTGCACGCCTTCCTCTGGCTGCTGGGCGAGGCGATCTTCCACTTCCTGCCGGTCGGTGTCTGCTGGTCTGCAGTGAAGAAGATGGGCGGCTCCGAGATCTTGGGTATTGTGCTGGGGGTGACGCTGGTGTCACCGCAGTTGATGAACGCCTACGGCATTGGTCAGCAGACTCCCGAGGTGTGGGACTTCGGCCTGTTCGTGATCCAGAAGGTGGGCTATCAGGCACAGGTCATTCCGGCGCTGCTGGCGGGTGTCTTCCTCGCCTGGGTTGAGACCAACCTCAAGCGGATCATTCCGGCTTACCTCTATCTGGTGATTGTGCCGTTTGTCTCGCTGCTGCTGGCGGTGATCGTGGCTCACGCCTTTATCGGCCCGTTCGGCCGCTGGATTGGTGATGGCGTCGGCTTCGCTGCCAAGGCGGCCATGACCGGCTCCTTCGCCCCTATCGGTGCCGCCCTGTTCGGATTCCTCTACGCGCCGCTGGTCATCACCGGCATCCACCACACCACCAACGCGGTGGATCTGCAACTGATGCAGAGCATGGGTGGCACCCCGATTTGGCCGCTTATCGCCCTCTCCAACATCGCTCAGGCGTCTGCGGTCGTCGGCATCATTCTGATTAGCCGCAAGGAGAACGAGCGGGAGATTTCGGTGCCTGCCGCCATCTCCGCCTATCTCGGGGTGACCGAACCGGCGATGTACGGTATCAACCTCAAGTACAAGTTCCCCATGCTGTGCGCCATGGTGGGCTCCAGCCTTGCAGCCCTCATCTGCGGTTTCGCCGGGGTGATGGCCAACGGCATCGGGGTAGGCGGCCTGCCGGGCATCCTCTCCATCCAGCCGCAATACTGGGCCGTTTACTCCCTCGCCATGCTGGTCGCCATCGTGGTACCGGTGGTGCTGACTCTGCTGGTCTACAAGCGCCAGCAAGCGGCCGGCAAGCTGGCCGAAGCCAGCGCCTGAATCTGATTGTCCGGGCGACCTTGCGGGTCGCCCTCTCCCTTTTCAATTTGTGACAAGAGAAAGAGCCATGAGCCAAACACCCTGGTGGCAGAGCGCCGTGATTTACCAGATCTATCCCAAGAGCTTTCAGGATTCCGCTGCCCGTGGCACCGGCGATCTCAAGGGGATCATGGCCCGCCTCGATTACCTCAAGACGCTGGGGGTCGATGCCCTCTGGCTGACCCCGGTCTACGTCTCGCCGCAGGTGGACAACGGCTACGACATCGCCGACTACTACGCCATCGACCCCGCCTACGGCACCATGGCTGATTTCGAGGCGCTGCTGACCGCCGCCCACGCGCGCGACATCCGTATCGTGATGGATATCGTGGTCAACCACACCTCCACCGAGCACGCCTGGTTCAAGTCGGCGCTGGGGGATAAAAACAGCCCCTACCGCGACTACTACATCTGGCGCGATCCGGTGGATGGCTGCGTGCCCAACAACTGGCAATCCAAGTTTGGCGGCAGCGCCTGGGAGCTGGACTCTGCCACCGGTCAGTACTACCTGCACCTGTTTGCCCGCGAGCAGGCGGATCTCAACTGGGAAAATCCGGCGGTGCGTGCCGAGGTGAAAAATATCATCCACTTCTGGGCCAAGAAGGGGGTGGATGGGTTCCGCCTCGACGTTATCAACCTTATCTCCAAGGATCAGGCGTTCCCGAACGACGAGATTGGCGATGGCCGCCGCTTCTACACCGACGGGCCGCGCATCCACGAATTTTTGCAGGACGTGAGCCGCGACGTGTTTGCTCCTGTCGGCGCCATGACGGTGGGGGAGATGTCCTCTACTTCACTGGAGCACTGTCAGCGCTATGGCGCCCTCGATGGCTCCGAGCTCTCCATGGTGTTCAACTTCCATCACCTCAAGGTGGATTACCCCAACGGCGACAAGTGGACCAAGGCTCCGTTCGATTTCATCGAACTCAAGCGCATCTTCAACCACTGGCAGAGTGGCATGCACGGCAAGGGGTGGTCGGCGCTGTTCTGGTGCAACCACGATCAGCCGCGCATCGTCTCCCGCTTCGGTGACGAGGGCGAGCATCGGGTTGTGGCCGCCAAGATGCTGGCCAGCACGCTGCACGGTTTGCAGGGCACCCCCTACATCTATCAGGGGGAGGAGATCGGCATGACCAACCCCGGCTATCAGCGCATCGATGACTATCAGGATGTGGAGAGCCGCAACATCTTTGCCATCAAGCAGGCCGAAGGGATGAGCGAGGCCGAGATCCTCGCCATTCTCGGTGCCAAGTCCCGCGACAACTCGCGCACCCCGATGCAGTGGAGCGCTGCGGCCAACGCCGGTTTCACCAACGGGACACCCTGGCTCAAGCCAGCCGCCAACTATTCCGAGATCAATGCCGAGGCGGCGCTGGCCGACCAGCACTCGGTGTTCTGGCACTACCGGGATCTCATCGCCCTGCGCAAGGCGCACCCCATCTTCACCCAGGGGGATTATCAGGAGCTGCTGACCGGGCACCCGCAGATCTGGGCCTATGCCCGCCGCGCCAACGGTCAGACCCTGCTGGTGGTGAGCAACTTCTACGGCGAGCCGGTTGAGTTTGCCTTGCCTGCCGAGCTGCAAAGCGGGCAAGGTCGGCTGCTGCTCGGCAACTACCCGGATAGCCCGGCCCGACTGCAATCGGGTATGCTGCGCCCTTATGAATCCCTGATCTGGCTGATGGAGTAGGTAATGGAGAAGGTGGTGCGCGGTACCGAGTGGCAGAAGATGGTGGCGGGGGAGCCTTATGATGCGGCTGACCCTGAGCTCAAAGCGGCGCGCGAGCGCTGCCGCCGGCTCTATCACACCTTCAACACCAGCTGGCAGGAGAAACCAGCGCGGGATGCTTTGCTGCACGAACTGCTCGGTGGCCGCGGCCAGGAGTGTGCCATCAATCCACCATTCTTCTGCGACTATGGTGCCAACATCTTCGTCGGCGAGAACTTCTACGCCAACGTAGGCTGCACCATCCTCGACGTCTGCGAGGTACACATCGGCGACAACGTGCTGCTGGCGCCCGGGGTGCAGATCTACACCGCCGCTCACCCGGTGGCGGTGGCGCCGCGCATCAGGGGTGTCGAGTTCGGCAAGCAGGTGCGGATCGGTCACAACGTCTGGATTGGCGGCAGCACTGTTATCTGCCCAGGCGTAACCATTGGTGACAACAGCGTCATCGGTGCCGGTTCGGTGGTGACCAAAGATGTGCCAGCCAACGTGGTGGCGGCTGGCAACCCTTGCAAGGTGCTTCGGCCGATGACGGCACAGGAGCTTGAAGGCGTCATCCAGCGGTGAACAGGGGCCATGAATGCTAGTGCTATCTGATTGATAGAAAAGCAACTGTCAGATTGTTTTGCATTCAGTGCTTATGTTCGGGGCCGCTTGGCCGATACTGTTGAATGCAGGAGGAACCCTATGGATATATCAAGTTCTGCAAATGCGTCGTTTGGTTCTGCTCTGATGACGGCCAGTCTGGCCAAGAAACAGCAGACCCAAGAGGGCGAAGCTGCGCTGAAGCTGCTGCAAAACGCAGCGCAATCAGCGCCGGTTGCACCGACATCGGCCAGCGCTTCTTTGGGAAGCAAGATCGATATTCGCGTCTGACCCTAATGAAAAAGCCCCCATCTCGCGATGGGGGCTTTTTTATCTCTGCGATTTGCGGGATCAGACCGGGAAAGGAGCCGGCGCCTCGAAGGTCATCCGTTCCCCGCTGCGGGGGTGGCTGATGGTCAGCATGGCCGCATGCAGGTAGAGATGGGGGGCAGCCGCCAGCGCATCCGGATGGGCGTAGAGGTTGTCACCCAGGATCGGATGCCCCAGCTCCAGCATATGGACGCGCAACTGGTGCGAGCGACCTGTGATGGGAGTCAGCTTGATCAGGCTGTTGCCGCTCTCCACTTTCAGTTTTTCCCACAGGGTCAGGGCGTGACGCCCCTCCTCGTGATCCACCTTCTGCTTCGGGCGGTTGGGCCAGTCGACGCAGAGCGGCAGGTCAACCTGTCCCGACTCTGCTTCCGGCTCACCCCATACCCAGGCGAGGTAGTGCTTCTCGGTCTCCCGCTCGCGAAATTGCCGACTCAGCTCCCGATGAGAGTTGGGATTGAGGGGAATGACAATGATGCCTGTGGTGGACATGTCGAGGCGATGAGCTGCCGCCGCCTTGGGGTGCTGCTGTTTCACCCGATGCAGGACGCTGTCTTCATTCTCGGGGCCGCGCCCGGGGACGCTTAGCAGGCCAGTGGGCTTGTTGACCACCATGATGTCCTTGTCCTTGAACAGGATATCGAGCCAGGGTTCCAGAGGCGGTGAGTATTCAAACATAAATGTCTCGCATCAGAAGGTGGGGGCAAGCCCCCATCAGTTATGGGTAACCACGACAAAGCGGCCTTGGGTATCCAGTTTGAGCTGGGTCTGGCCGCTGTCGGTCGGTACCTTGTCAGTTATGGGTGACCACGATAAAGCGGATGGCATCCAGCTTGAGTTGGGTCTGATCGATCAGGTGGTGCAATTCTGCCTGCAGATTGCGCAGATAATCCAGTTCGCTGTCGCGCACGTTCGGGTTGACTGCCTTGAGCGCTTCCAGACGATCCAGATCCTGCTGCAGGGTCTGCGCCATCTGGGTGCGGGCCTTGTCGACAATCCCGGCTTTCAGCTCTTCGGCAATGGCCTGGCCCTTGCCGATCAGACCGTGGATCACCGGTTGGGATGCAGTCACCAGCTTGCTGCCGAGGTGGCGATTGACCGGAGTCAGCTGGCGGTTGAAGGCATCGAACGCCACTTTCTCACCCAGATTCTGGCCGTTCTTGTCCATCAGCAGACGGATCGGCGTCGGCGGCATGAAGCGGTAGAGCTGGGGATGGGCCGCAGACTCGGCAACGAAGATCAGCTCAAGCAGGATGGAGCCGATGGGCAGTGCCTTGTTCTTGAGCAGTGCGACCGAGGTGGCACCGATCTCGGAGCCCAGGATCAGGTCGATACCGCCGCGCATCATGGGGTGATCCCAGGAGAGCAGCGCCATGTCATCCCGCGACAGGGCAGTGTTGCGATCGAAGGTGATGGTCATGCCATCTTGCGGCAAGCCCGGGAAGCTGGAGACCAGCATGTGATCCCCGGGGGTCAGCACCAGCGCGTTCTCGCCACGGTCATCCTGATTGACGCCGATCTCGTCGAACATCTTGAGGGCGAAGGAGATCATGCCGGTGTCATCATCTTCGGCGGCCAGCTTGTCGACCAGTTGCTGAGCGGCGGCGCCACCGCTGGAGTGGATCTCCAGCAGGCGATCGCGGCCCTGCTCCAGTCGAGCCTTGAGCGGCTCGTGCAGTTCGCGGGTCTTGACCAGCAGGGCGTCGAGGGCTGCCTGATCGCCGGTGTTGGCGGCCAGCAGCTCGAACAGCTCTTCACGTACAGCTTCGAATACCGGGCGAGCGGTCGGGCAGGTCTGCTCGAACGCATCGAGGCCATCGTGATACCAGAGCTGCAGGGCGCGCTGGGAGGTACCCTCCAGATAGGGAACATGGATTTCGACGGTATTCTGCTGACCGATGCGATCCAGTCGGCCGATACGCTGTTCCAGCAGATCCGGGTTGAGAGGCAGATCGAACAGCACCAGATGGCTGGCAAACTGGAAGTTGCGACCCTCTGAGCCGATCTCGGAGCAGAGCAGCACCTGGGCGCCACCCTCTTGCTGGGCGAAATAGGCGGAGGCCTTGTCCCGCTCAAGGATCGACATCCCTTCGTGGAACACGGCACCACGGATCCCTTCACGGGTGCGCAGCGCCTCTTCCAGCGCGATGGCGGTCGCTGCTTCGGAGCAGATCACCAGCACCTTCTGCTGACGGGCAGAGAGCAGCAGCTCCAGCAACCATTCAACGCGTGGGTCGAACTGGGTCCAGGTGGCGTTGTCGCCTTCGAACTGCTGGAAGATCTTCTCGGGATAGAGGTAGCGCAGGGCGCGGGTCTGCAGATCGCCACCGTTGCCACCCATCATGCCCATCACCTTGATGGCAGTCTTGTACTGCTCCGGCAGCGGCATGGGGTAGACGTTGAGGTGACGCTCGGGGAAGCCCTGAATATTGGCGCGGCTGTTGCGGAACAGCACCCGGCCGGTGCCATGCTGGTCCAGCAGCTTGGCGACCGCCTGCTGGCGGGCGGCGGCATCGCTCAAGTCTAGCCCTTCCAGCTGGCTGGCGAGGATCTGTCTGGCTTCATCGCTCAGGGTCTCGCCATCCAGCAGCTCCTGCGCTGCGCTGGCGACCTGACCATAGGCCTGCTCCTCGGCGAGGAAAGCCTCATAGTCGTAGAAACGCTCCGGGTCGAGCAGGCGCAGACGGGCAAAGTGGCTCTGGTGGCCCAGCTGATCCGGGGTTGCGGTCAGCAGCAGTACGCCCGGCACCTGTTCGGCCAGGGCTTCCACCATCTCATAGGCACGGCTCGGCGCCTCTTCACTCCACTCCAGATGGTGGGCTTCGTCGACAACCAGCAGATCCCACTCGGCTTCCAGCACCTGCTCGAAGCGACGACGCTTCTTGCGCAGGAAGTCGAGGCTGCAGATCACCAGCTGTTCGGTCTCGAAGGGGTTCTCCGCATCAGCAAACGCCTCGATGCAGCGCTCCTCGTCAAACAGGGAGAAGTGCAGGTTGAAGCGGCGCAGCATTTCGACCAGCCATTGGTGCTGCAAAGTTTCGGGCAGCAGAATGAGTACGCGATGGGCACGGCCGGAGAGCAGTTGCTGATGAATGACCATGCCCGCTTCGATGGTTTTGCCCAGACCTACCTCATCGGCCAGCAGTACGCGCGGAGCGTAGCGGTGACCCACTTCATGGGCGATATAGAGCTGGTGTGGGATCAGGCTGACCCGGCCACCGGCGAGACCACGAGTCGGGTTGCGACGACGTTGGTGCTGGTTCACCAGCGCCTCGTAGCGCAGGGTGAAGCGGGACATCCGATCGATCTGACCGGCGAACAGGCGATCCTGCGGCTTGTTGAACTTGATAAAGTTGTTGAGAAACACTTCTTTGAGGGCAACGGGCTCATCATTGTCGGTGCGCACACCTACATATATAAGCAGGCCGTCTTTCTCCTGCACTTCTTCGACCGTCATGGTCCAGTCTTCGTGACTGGTGATCTGATCGCCCACATTGAAGCTGACCCGGGTGACCGGCGCCTCTTCTTTGGCATACATGCGGTTTTCACCGGTAGCCGGAAACAACAGGGTAACCATGCGTCCTTCAACAGCAACGACAGTCCCCAACCCCAGATCCGTCTCTGTATCACTAATCCAACGCTGGCCAAGTGCAAAAGGCATTAAACTCTCCAAAGCCCAAGAGTGTGTGAATCGCAAAGGGGCGCTATGTTACCCGAAGGCGTGACCTCGATCACCATGCATATAGATGTAGAGAGACCAAATCGCCACAACCTTGATCTGCTACCACCGCCACGCCATCTAGAGGATAGCGAGCTCGCAAACGGGTGTGTTGTTGCAGGATAAATGCGCTTTTTGGGTGATTAGTGAACGGTTGAACCAAAAATGCGAATTTAATTCGAAAACACCCTTGCAAGCGTGATCCAGATCCCTATAATGCGCCTCCATCGACACGGCAAGCGGCAACGCAAACAACCTCGTCGATAACCTCGAAAAGCCTTTGAAAATAAGGCTTGACTCGAGAAGGCGGT
>NZ_JAAKMI010000024.1:0-18725 GCF_049170315.1 Aeromonas sp. 604443 | reverse complement strand
CCACCGAAGTGCTTGGCCAGCACGTTGGTGATAGCTGCAGTCAGGGTGGTTTTACCGTGGTCAACGTGGCCGATGGTGCCGACGTTTACGTGCGGTTTATTACGCTCAAATTTTTCTTTAGACACGACGTAGTCCTTCTAGGTTAAACCCGCCTACCGTCGTAGGCGGGGAATCTTAAATTACTTGGATTTGCGCTCTTCGATCACGGCTTGTGCAACGTTGGTCGGTGCATCGTGATACTTGGCGAATTCCATGGCGTAGGAAGCGCGACCCTGGGTAGCGGAACGCAGTGCAGTTGCATAACCGAACATTTCGGCCAGCGGCACCAGAGCACGTACGATCTTGCCGGACGGGCCATCTTCCATACCTTCGATCAGGCCACGACGACGGTTCAGGTCACCGATAACGTCGCCCATGTAATCTTCCGGAGTTTCAACTTCTACTTTCATGATCGGTTCGAGCAGAACCGGGTTGGCCTTCATGAAGCCAGCCTTAAAGGCCATGGAAGCAGCGATCTTGAACGCCAGTTCGGAAGAGTCGACATCGTGGTAAGAACCGAAGTGCAGACGCACACCCAGATCCATAACCGGGTAACCAGCCAGCGGACCAGATTTGAGCTGCTCACGGATACCTTTATCAACACCCGGGATGAATTCACCAGGAATGACACCACCTTTGATGTCGTTGACGAATTCGTATGCTTTGCCTTCTTCCAGCGGGTACATGTCGATAACAACATGACCGTACTGACCGCGACCACCAGACTGCTTGGCATGCTTGCCTTCGATGTCTTTAACTGTGGTACGGATGGTTTCACGGTAGGCAACCTGCGGCTTACCTACGTTGGCTTCAACCTTGAACTCGCGACGCATACGGTCAACGATGATGTCCAGGTGCAGCTCACCCATACCAGCGATGATGGTTTGACCTGACTCTTCGTCAGTCCATACGCGGAAGGACGGATCTTCCTGAGCCAGACGGCCCAGAGCCAGACCCATCTTCTCCTGGTCAGCCTTGGTTTTCGGCTCAACCGCGATAGAAATTACCGGCTCCGGGAATTCCATACGCTCGAGGATGATCGGTGCGTTCGGGTCACACAGGGTGTCACCAGTGGTCACGTCTTTCAGACCGATGGCAGCAGCGATGTCACCAGCGCGTACTTCTTTGATCTCTTCACGCTTGTTGGCATGCATCTGAACGATACGGCCAAAACGCTCGCGCTTGTCCTTGACGGAGTTCAGCACGGTGTCACCGGAGTTGATCACGCCAGAGTAGACACGGAAGAAGGTCAGGTTACCAACGAACGGGTCGGTAGCGATCTTGAACGCCAGAGCAGAGAACGGCTCGTCATCGGAAGCGTGACGCTCGTCTTTGGTCTCGCCGTCCATTTTCAGGCCGTCGATAGCAGCAACGTCGGTCGGAGCCGGCAGGTACTCGATCACGGCATCCAGCATGGCCTGTACGCCCTTGTTCTTGAACGCGGAGCCACAGGTTACCAGGATGATTTCGTTGTTCAGCACGCGCTGACGCAGAGCACCTTTGATCTCTTCCTCGGTCAGCTCTTCGCCGCCCAGGTATTTTTCCATCAGGTCTTCAGACGCTTCAGCAGCGGCTTCAACCAGATTCATGCGCATTTCTTGCGCCTGTTCCAGCAACTCGGCCGGGACGTCTTCGTAATCGAAGGATACGCCCTGGTCAGCTTCGTTCCAGTTGATGGCCTTCATCTTGACCAGGTCAACAACGCCCTTGAAGTTCTCTTCAGAGCCGATGTTCAGCTGAAGGGGAACCGGAGTACCTTTCAGACGGGTCTTGATGTGCTCAACACAACGCAGGAAGTTGGCACCGGTACGGTCCATCTTGTTGACGAACGCAATACGGGGAACCTTGTACTTGTTAGCCTGACGCCATACGGTTTCAGACTGTGGCTGTACGCCACCTACAGCACAGTACACCATCACGGCACCGTCCAGAACACGCATTGAACGCTCTACTTCGATAGTAAAGTCAACGTGGCCCGGGGTATCGATGATGTTGATACGGTGCGGTTGGAACTGTTTACCCATACCGGACCAGAAAGCGGTGGTCGCGGCGGAGGTGATGGTGATACCACGCTCTTGTTCCTGTTCCATCCAGTCCATGGTGGCAGCGCCATCGTGAACTTCACCGATCTTGTGACTTACACCGGTGTAAAACAGTACGCGCTCGGTAGTAGTAGTCTTACCGGCGTCAATGTGAGCGGAGATACCGATGTTACGATAACGCTCAATGGGGGTTGTACGAGCCATTGTCATCCTCTTACTAAGGCGCTTGTCCCTAGATAATTAAAGGTGCGCAGAGTCAAAAGACCCTGCGCAAGCGGATTACCAGCGGAAGTGAGCGAAGGCTTTGTTCGCTTCAGCCATACGGTGAACGTCTTCACGTTTCTTGACAGACGAACCCTTATTGTCAGCGGCATCCAGCAGCTCGCCAGCCAGACGCTGAGCCATTGATTTTTCACCACGTTTACGAGCGGCATCAACCAACCAGCGCATTGCCAGGGCATTGCGACGTACCGGACGAACTTCTACCGGCACCTGATAGGTTGCACCACCGACGCGACGAGATTTAACCTCGACCGCCGGACGAATGTTATCCAGAGCTTCTTCGAATACGGCCAGGTGCTCTTTGCCAGATTTGGTGGCAATGATGTCCAGGGCGCCATAAACAATGGCTTCTGCAACAGATTTCTTACCGTCAACCATTACTACGTTGACAAATTTAGCCAGCAGCTCTGATCCGAACTTGGGATCTGGCAGGATTTTACGCTGACCAACAACACGACGTCTTGGCATTTCAAATTCTCCGTAACTTCAGGGATTACCCAAAACTAGAAAGCTATCTAACTAGAAACGAATTAACGTTTGGCCTTACTTAACGGAGAACCATTAAGCTTTAGGACGCTTCACGCCATACTTGGAGCGAGCCTGCTTACGGTCTTTAACACCGGCACAGTCCAACGCACCACGAACGGTGTGATAACGAACACCTGGCAAGTCTTTTACACGACCGCCACGGATCAGAACAACAGAGTGCTCTTGCAGGTTGTGACCTTCACCACCGATGTAGGAGGTGACTTCGAAGCCGTTGGTCAGACGTACACGGCACACTTTACGCAGTGCAGAGTTAGGCTTCTTCGGGGTGGTGGTATATACACGAGTGCATACGCCACGCTTCTGAGGGCACGCTTCCAGCGCCGGCACGTTGCTTTTCACAACGAGCTTGATGCGTGGCTTGCGAACCAACTGGTTAATAGTTGCCATCAAAAGGCTCCTGATAATGACTTCATAAACGTGTGGAAAATCCTCCCCGCAGATACGGGGACGCGAAATTTTATGCCCTGTTGTCTGGGGAGTCAAGATTTATACAATTTGCGTCACAAAAGGGCAATTCGGATCCGTTTGATTTCATGACATCACCTTGAATTTTCTTGAAAATATGCTTCTCAGCCACCCCAGGTGCGCGGGGAACCTTTTTGCGCAATCAGTGCCACCAGACCCGCCATATCGAGCACATTGCCCACCCGATGCTGCAAACCGCGAGCTTGCAGATCTTCCTGCATCACATAAAGCGGGATACCCGCCAGCCGCGCGCTCCACTGGGGAGCCGATGCCGCAATCACGGCATCCTGCATCAGTACCAGCTCATCCTCGGGCTGAAGGTATGAGAGCGCCTCTGCCAGAGCCTGACTCTGAAAGGGGGAGTTCAATATCAGATGCAACATGGAGACCTCAAAAGCTGATGTGAGTCGAATATTGTGCCCAGCGCCGAGCCAGTTCCTGGCGCGGCAGACTCTCGACGGGGATCAGCAGATCATCCACTGTCACGCCACGCTCTGCCAGCGAGTCAGCACAAACGTAGACCTCTTCGATATCGTAGAGTTCCAGCATTTTGAAGGTGGGCGCGTAGTGGCGCTGCAAAATGGCGGCAGGTTGCTGCTCCTTGAGCAGTTGCAGCACGCCGTCCCCAATTAGGAAGAGGGCCAGCTCATCGGTCATGGCCGAGGTGGCCAGCAGGGCATCCAACCCTTCCCGACCGGCGGCATGGCCATGGGGGCCACGACTGCAGATAAAGGCGATTTTCTTGCTCATGACTCCCCCTAGAACTGAACCAGCCGATCGGCGGTGAGCGCCGCCTCGGCCAACTGGCCCAGACCGCTCAGGCAAAATGGCGCTTGCAGATTGAAGTGTGTCTGCCCTGCCCCCTTGGCCTCCTGCTCATCGAGCACACCGCGCCGCATGGCGGCGGCGACACAGACATCGATACGGATCCCCTGCTCTTCTGCCAGCTCTCGCCACAGACGCACCAGGTCAGTCTCATCGGATGCAGGCAGATGCAAACCGTTGCCGTTGCAGACCCCGTCCTGATAGAAGAACAGGTGGGACAAGGTATGCCCCTGTGCCAACAGGGTGCGGGCAAAGCGATAGGCTGTGCTGGCCGACTGGGTGCCATAGGCAGGCCCCGTGACCAGAATGGCAAAACTCAGACTCATAGCAGGACTCCTGTGCTGACCCGGTCCATTTTACGCCAAAAACAAAAAAGCCCCTGCCAGGAGGGGCTTGATTCGATCTGTTGATCAGAGATGGGCAATCGCCTCGACCTCGACCAGCACATCTTTCGGCAGACGAGCCACCTCCACGCAGGAGCGGGCTGGTGCTGCATCGCCAAAGTAGCGGGCATAGACCTGATTGAAGGCAACGAAGTTGTTCATGTCACTCAGGAAGCAGGTGGTTTTGACCACTTTGCTGGCATCAGCACCCGCAGCGTGCAACACGGCAACCAGATTCTTCATCACCCGTTCGGCCTGCTCTTCGATGCCGCCAGCCACGATTTCCATGGTGGTAGGATCGAGCGGGATCTGCCCGGAGGTGAAGATCATCTCGCCAACCTTGGTAGCCTGAACATACGGACCAATCGCGGCAGGCGCCTTGTCGGTTGCAATCACTTCTTTAGCCATTCATCTATCCCCTTCTGGAATGAGTTACTCGTTCTCGTCTTCACCCTGCTTGCGCTGTCGGATGTAAAGATAAACGGTATGTTTTGAAATATTGAGTTTGTCCGCCACCAGATTGATCGAATCCTTGATGTCGAAAATGCCCTTCTCGAACAGCTGGGTCACGATGAAGCGATTCTTGGCATTGTTGGCCACGGTGGGATCGCGATTGATCTCGTCGATGGTGTTATCCACCGTCTGGGCAACCAGCTCTTCCACGCTGTTGGCGAAGGTCTCTGGTGACTGACGCGCCGCCTGCTGGGGCGTCGGGAAAAATTCGGCCACGAACTCGTGGAAAGGCGCATTGATGTGCAGGTTGATGCAAATAAGCCCCACTACTTGCCGCTCGCTGTTGCGAATGGCGATGGTGCTCGACTTCATCAGCGCGCCGGTACGGCTGCGAGCGAAATAGCTCTGGGTGTAATCCTGGCCGGTGCTCTCGATGTCCTTGAGCATGCGCAGGGCGAGATCGGTGATAGGCGCCCCGAGGGTACGTCCGGTATTGAAGCCGTTGGCGATCTTGATCACCGACTCGTGCAGATTTTCCAGGGAGTGGAGGACCACTTCACAATGCTTGCCGAACAGCTCGGCCAAGCCATCGATGAGCCCATCGTATGAGCGCAACAATTCCCTGTCTTCATCTGTAAAAGTGCGGCTGATCAGCTGTTCTTCGGGAAGCATAGCTTCCTCGATACCGACAGTCATGTTCTACCCCTGTAATAACCATTCAACTTTCCCGAGTTTTAAATTGCAGGGGAGTAAAGTCAACTTTTTTTGATTTTTTACTCTACAACTTTGCTCTGGATCATCCTGAAACCCGCGCTGCGTCTACCTTTGCCGAGGAATTGGCCAACAAAAAGGGCTCCTTGAAGGAGCCCTTTTCAATCACGGATGACGAGTTACTCTTCGTCGAAGCTACCGGCTGCGTTCAGCAGATCCGCCAGGTTCTGCTCTGCTTCATCAGCGGTCACCTGCGGGGTACCAACAGCACGAGCTGCGGCAGCACGCTGGTTGATCCGGCTATGGTGGTAGGCAAAGCCGGTACCAGCCGGGATCAGACGACCCACGATGACGTTCTCTTTCAGGCCACGCAGTTCGTCACGCTTGCCACCAACGGCGGCTTCGGTCAGAACTCGAGTGGTTTCCTGGAAGGAAGCCGCGGAGATGAAGGACTCGGTGCTCAGAGATGCCTTGGTAATACCCATCAGTACATGACGGTAGGTCGCAGGGGTCTTGCCCTCGGCAACCAGCTTACGGTTGGCAATCTTCACACGAGCAACTTCAACCTGTTCGCCTTCGATCAGATCGGTATCGCCAGCGCTCAGGATCTCGCACTTGCGCAGCATCTGACGAACGATGACTTCGATGTGCTTGTCGTTGATCTTAACGCCTTGCAGACGGTAAACGTCCTGCACTTCGTTGGCGATGTAGTTGGCGACCGGGCTGATACCGCGCAGACGCAGGATGTCGTGAGCAGACTCAGGACCGTCCGCCAGCACTTCACCCTTCTCAACTTTTTCACCTTCGAACACGTTCAGGTTACGCCACTTCGGAATCATCTCTTCGTAGACGTTGCCACCATCGGTCGGGGTGATGACCAGACGGCGTTTGCCCTTGGTCTCTTTCCCGAAGGAGATGGTACCGGAGATCTCGGCCAGAATTGCCGGTTCCTTCGGTTGACGTGCTTCGAACAGATCCGCAACGCGCGGCAGACCACCGGTGATGTCCTTGGTACCGCCGGACTCTTGCGGGATACGCGCTACCGCGTCACCCACGCCCACGTTGGCACCATCTTCCAGGTTCACGATCGCCTTGCCCGGCAGGAAGTACTGGGCGGCTACATCGGTACCCGGGATCATCACGTCTTTGCCGTTCAGGTCGACCAGTTTAACGGTCGGACGCATCTCTTTACCGGCGCTCGGACGCTCGTTGACGTCCAGAACAACGATAGAAGAGAGACCGGTCAGCTCGTCGGTCTGACGAGTGATGGTCACACCATCGATCATGTGTTCGAACTGCAGGCGACCTGCCACTTCGGTGATGATCGGGTGGGTGTGCGGATCCCAATTGGCAACGGTCTCGCCAGCACTCACGGCCTGGCCGTCCTTCACTTCCAGCACAGAACCGTAAGGCAGCTTGTGGCTCTCCTTGGTACGGCCCATGTCGTCCATGATGGTCAGTTCGGTAGAACGTGAGGTGATAACCAGTTTGTCATCGCTGTTGTGAACGAACTTGGCGTTCTGCAGCTTGATGGTACCTGTGTTCTTGACCTGGATGCTGCTTTCAGCAGCGGCACGAGATGCAGCACCACCGATGTGGAACGTACGCATCGTCAGCTGGGTACCCGGTTCACCGATGGACTGGGCGGCGATAACACCGACAGCCTCACCCTTGTTAACCAGGTGACCACGGGCCAGATCACGGCCGTAGCAGTGAGCACAGTTACCGAAGTCGGTTTCACAGGTGATGGCAGAACGTACCTTCACACGGTCAACGGAGTTGCGTTCCAGCAGGTCACACAGTTGCTCGTCGAGCAGGGTGTTGCGAGCAACCAGGATCTCGTCCTCGGTACCCGGCTTGATGACATCTTCTGCCACCACACGACCCAGCACGCGCTCACGCAGCGGCTCGACCACGTCGCCACCCTCGATCAGAGGAGTCATCCACAGACCGTCGGTAGTGCCGCAATCGTCCTCGGTGATCACCATGTCCTGCGCCACGTCTACCAGACGACGAGTCAGGTAACCGGAGTTCGCAGTCTTCAGTGCAGTATCCGCCAGACCCTTACGAGCACCGTGGGTAGAGATAAAGTACTGCAGTACGTTCAGACCTTCGCGGAAGTTCGCGATGATCGGGGTCTCGATGATGGAGCCATCTGGCTTGGCCATCAGGCCACGCATACCGGCCAGCTGACGGATCTGAGCGGCGGAACCACGCGCACCAGAGTCGGCCATCATAAAGATGCTGTTGAACGAGGCCTGCTCTTCTTCTTCACCCAGCGAGTTGACGTTACGCTCTTTGGACAAGTTCTCCATCATGGCCTTGGAGACGCGCTCGTTGGCGCTGGCCCAGATATCGATAACCTTGTTGTAACGTTCGCCCGCAGTTACCAGACCGGACAGGAACTGATCCTGGATCTCGGCAACTTCGGCTTCGGCAGACGCGATGATGTCTTTCTTGGCATCCGGGATGACCATGTCATCGATACCAACGGAAGCACCGGACAGCGCCGCGTAGTGGAAACCGGTATACATCAGCTGGTCAGCGAAGATAACGGTGTCCTTCAGCCCCTGCTTGCGATAGCAGGTGTTCAGCAGACGGGAGATGAGCTTTTTGCCCAGCGCCTTGTTGGATACGCATTTGATCCAGTTCTGCGGATTGGCTTCCAGATCGGCCTGCTCGGCAGCAGTCAGCACCTTCGGCTCGTCGATCAGGGCGTATTCCATACCTTTCGGCAGGATCAGGCTCAGGATCGCACGACCAACGGTGGTGTTCTTCATCTCGGTCTTGGCAACCAGCTCACCGTCTTCGTTCTTCACGTACTCGGTGATGCGGCACTTGACGCGAGCATGCAGGTCGGCCAGACCAGCACGGTACACTTTCTCGGCCTCTTTCGGGCCGGACAGCACCATACCTTCACCCTTCGCATTGATGCGGGCGCGGGTCATGTAGTACAGACCCAAGACCACGTCCTGAGAAGGAACGATGATCGGCTCACCGGAGGCTGGCGACAGGATGTTGTTGGTAGACATCATCAGCGCACGCGCTTCCAGCTGGGCTTCCAGGGTCAGCGGTACGTGAACCGCCATCTGGTCACCATCGAAGTCCGCGTTATACGCAGCACAAACGAGCGGGTGCAGCTGGATTGCCTTGCCTTCGACCAGAGTCGGTTCGAATGCCTGGATACCCAGACGGTGCAGAGTCGGTGCACGGTTCAGCAGAACCGGATGTTCGCGGATCACTTCGTCCAGGATATCCCAAACGACAGCTTCTTCGCGCTCCACCATCTTCTTGGCGGCCTTGATAGTGGTCGCCAGACCGCGGGTTTCCAGCTTGCCATAGATGAACGGCTTGAACAGTTCCAGCGCCATCTTCTTCGGCAGACCGCACTGATGCAGACGCAGAGTCGGGCCTACGGTGATAACGGAACGACCGGAGTAGTCGACACGCTTACCGAGCAGGTTCTGACGGAAACGACCCTGCTTACCCTTGATCATGTCGGCCAGGGATTTCAGCGGGCGCTTGTTGGAACCGGTGATGGCACGACCGCGACGGCCGTTATCCAGCAGCGCATCGACGGACTCTTGCAGCATACGCTTTTCGTTGCGCACGATGATGTCCGGAGCAGCCAGATCCAGCAGACGCTTCAAGCGGTTGTTACGGTTGATCACGCGACGGTACAGATCGTTCAGATCGGAAGTCGCGAAACGGCCGCCGTCCAGCGGTACCAGCGGACGCAGGTCCGGCGGCAGCACGGGCAGCACTGTCATGATCATCCACTCCGGCTTGTTGCCGGACTGCAGGAAAGCTTCCATCAGCTTCAGACGCTTGGTGGTCTTCTTGCGTTTGGTCTCGGAGTTGGTCTGATCCAGCTCCTCACGCATCGCTTTGACTTCACCTTCCAGATCGATGGCGCGCAGCAATGCCAGGATTGCTTCGGCACCCATCTTGGCGTCAAATTCGTCGCCCCACTCTTCCAGCGCATCCAGGTACTGCTCTTCAGAGAGCATCTGGCTGCGTTCGAGGTTGGTCATGCCCGGCTCGATAACTACGAAAGATTCGAAGTAGAGCACGCGTTCGATGTCGCGCAGGGTCATGTCCAGCAGCAGGCCGATACGGGACGGCAGGGACTTCAGGAACCAGATGTGGGCAGTCGGGCTGGCCAGCTCGATGTGGCCCATACGCTCACGACGGACCTTGGTCTGGGTCACTTCAACGCCGCACTTCTCACAGATCACACCACGGTGTTTCAGGCGCTTATACTTGCCGCACAGACACTCGTAGTCCTTCACCGGTCCGAAGATACGGGCGCAGAACAGACCATCACGCTCCGGCTTGAAAGTCCGGTAGTTGATGGTCTCAGGCTTTTTGACCTCACCGAATGACCAGGAGCGGATCATGTCAGGAGAGGCCAGACCGATCTTGATGCTGTCAAACTCTTCGGTCTTGGTCTGAGCCTTCAAAAACTTGAGTAAGTCTTTCACGTGTTTCCCCTGTCAGGAGTCTAACCTCGGCGCCCCGGCTGCCAAAACAGCGGGGCGCCCACGTCAATTCTCGAACAATAAGAGCGAGCTCTTACTCTTCGTCCAGCTCGATGTTGATACCCAGAGAGCGGATTTCCTTCAGCAATACGTTGAAGGATTCGGGCATGCCCGGCTCCATACGGTGGTCGCCATCCACGATGTTCTTGTACATCTTGGTACGGCCATTCACATCGTCAGACTTGACGGTCAGCATCTCCTGCAGGGTATATGCCGCACCGTAAGCCTCCAGGGCCCACACTTCCATCTCACCGAAACGCTGACCACCGAACTGAGCCTTACCACCCAGCGGCTGCTGGGTAACCAGGCTGTAAGAACCGGTAGAACGCGCGTGCATCTTGTCGTCGACCAAGTGGTTCAGCTTGAGCATGTACATGTAACCAACGGTTACTTTACGCTCGAAGCGGTTACCGGTACGGCCGTCGAACAGATCAATCTGACCGGATTCCGGCAGATCGGCCAGCTTCAGCAGGGCTTTGATTTCGCGCTCTTTGGCACCATCAAACACTGGAGTAGCAACCGGCAGACCCTTACGCAGGTTACCCACCAGGGTCCGTACGTCGTCGTCAGACAGTTCGGCGATGTTCACTTGCTGGGTGTCCTTCTCGCCCAGGTCATAGACCTGTTGCAGGAAGTTGCGCATCTCGTGCAGCTCGCGCTGCTCTTTGACCATGCGATCGATCTTCTCGCCGATACCCTTGGCCGCAAGGCCCAAGTGCACTTCGAGGATCTGACCGATGTTCATACGGGATGGTACGCCCAACGGGTTCAGTACGATGTCGACCGGACGGCCGAACTCGTCATGAGGCATATCCTCGACCGGACAGATCTTGGAGATAACACCCTTGTTACCGTGACGGCCCGCCATCTTGTCACCCGGCTGGATGCGACGCTTGACTGCCAGATAAACCTTGACGATTTTCAGTACGCCCGGTGCCAGATCATCACCCTGGATAATCTTGCGACGCTTGTTCTCGAATTTCTTGTCGAACTCGGCTTTCAGCTCAACGTGCTGTTCAGCGATCTGTTCCAGTTCGGTCTGCTTGCCTTCGTCTTCGATGGCCAGTTCAAACCACTTGGAGCGATCGAGCTTGTTCAGACGATCTTCGCTGTAACCGGCGGCCAGCAGCAGGTTGCGGGAGCGGCCGAAAATGCCGTCTTCCAGGATCTTGAACTCTTCGGTCAAGTCCTTCTTCGCTTCCTTCAGCTGCATCTCTTCGATTTCTTTGGCGCGCTTGTCTTTTTCCACGCCATCGCGGGTAAAGACTTGCACGTCAACCACGGTACCGTACACACCGTTCGGTACACGCAGGGAGGAGTCCTTCACATCGGACGCCTTCTCACCGAAGATGGCGCGCAGCAGCTTCTCTTCCGGCGTCAGCTGGGTTTCACCTTTCGGGGTTACCTTACCGACCAGAATGTCGCCGCCCTTCACTTCGGCACCCACGTAGACGATACCGGACTCGTCCAGCTTGGACAGAGCGGCTTCACCCACGTTCGGGATGTCAGCAGTGATCTCTTCCGGACCCAGCTTGGTGTCACGGGAGATACAGGCCAGTTCCTGGATATGGATGGTGGTCAGGCGATCTTCCTGAACAACACGCTCGTTCACCAGGATCGAGTCTTCGAAGTTGTAACCGTTCCACGGCATGAACGCGACGCGCATGTTCTGACCCAGCGCCAGCTCACCCAGATCGGTGGACGGGCCGTCAGCCAGTACGTCGCCAGCCATGACCGGCTCACCCAACATCACGCAAGGACGCTGGTTGATACAGGTGTTCTGGTTGGAACGGGTGTATTTGGTCAGGTTGTAGATGTCGATACCGGCTTCGCCTGGCATCAGCTCATCTTCATTGACCTTCAGGACGATACGGGAGGCATCGACATAGTCGATTACGCCGCCACGCTTGGCCACTACGGTTACACCGGAGTCAACGGCCACAGCGCGTTCCATACCGGTACCTACCAGCGGCTTGTCAGCACGCAGAGTCGGTACAGCCTGACGTTGCATGTTTGAACCCATCAATGCGCGGTTCGCGTCATCGTGTTCCAGGAACGGGATCAGAGCCGCAGCCACAGATACGATCTGCTGCGGGCTCACGTCCATATACTGGATCTGGTCGGCGTTCATAAAGGTGGATTCACCTTTGTGACGGCACGGGATCAATTCATCTTTCAGTCGGCCATCTTCGGTGGTCGCGGCGTTAGCCTGTGCGATCACGTACTTGCCTTCTTCAATAGCAGACAGGTAGTCCACTTCGTCGGTGATCACACCGTCAATGACCTTACGGTACGGGGTCTCGAGGAAACCGTACTCGTTGGTACGAGAGTACACGGACAGAGAGTTGATCAGACCGATGTTCGGACCTTCAGGAGTCTCGATAGGGCACAGACGACCGTAGTGGGTCGGGTGTACGTCTCGGACTTCAAAGCCGGCACGCTCACGAGTCAAACCGCCCGGGCCCAGCGCAGAGATACGGCGCTTGTGGGTCACTTCGGAGAGCGGGTTGTTCTGGTCCATAAACTGGGACAGCTGGCTGGAACCAAAGAACTCTTTGACTGCGGCGGAGATCGGCTTGGCGTTGATCAGATCCTGCGGCATCAGGGTGTCCAGGTCGCCCAGGGAGAGACGCTCCTTGACCGCACGCTCGACACGCACCAGACCGACGCGGAACTGGTTTTCAGCCATTTCACCGACAGAACGGATACGACGGTTACCCAGGTGGTCGATATCGTCCACTTCGTCGTTACCGTTACGGATGTCGATCAGGCGCTTCATTACATCGACGATATCGTCTTTGGTCAGTACGCCAGCGCCAGTCTCGTCTTCACGACCCAGACGGCGGTTGAACTTCATCCGACCTACGGTAGACAGGTCGTAACGCTCGGCAGAGAAGAACAGGTTTTCGAACAGCTGCTCTGCTGCTTCACGTGTCGGCGGCTCGCCCGGACGCATCATGCGGTAGATTTCTACCAGCGCTTCCAGACGGTTGGTGCTGGAATCGACGCGCAGGGTCTCGGACATGTAGGCACCGTGATCCAGTTCGTTGGTGAACAGAACCTCGAAATGCTTGAAGCCGGCCTGGGACAGGTTGGCAATCGCTTCCAGACTCAGCGCCTGGTTGGCTGCCACTACCAGTTCGCCAGTTTGCGGATGTGCGTAGTCCTTGGCTGCAACTTTGCCAACAACGTACTCAACCGGTACCTCAATCTGGGTAACGGCGTCTTTTTCCAACTGACGGATGTGACGGGCAGTCACACGACGACCGGTTTCAACAACCACGGCACCATTGGCCACGATGTCGAAGGTCGCAGTTTCGCCACGCAGGCGCTCCGGCACCAGATCCATCATCAACTTGCCATCTTTGACCTCGAAACCGATGGTTTCGAAGAAGGTGGCCAGGATTTGTTCGGAAGTGAAGTCCAGGGCGCGCAGAATAATGGATGCCGGCAGTTTGCGACGACGGTCGATACGGACAAACAGGTTGTCTTTCGCATCGAACTCGAAGTCCAGCCAGGAGCCACGGTAGGGGATAACGCGAGCGTTATACAGCACCTTACCGGATGAATGTGTTTTGCCTTTATCGTGGTCGAAGAAGACGCCCGGGCTGCGGTGCAGCTGGGAAACGATAACCCGCTCGGTACCATTGATAACAAAGGTGCCGTTCTCGGTCATGAGCGGAATTTCGCCCATGTATACTTCTTGTTCCTTGATGTCTTTGACGGTGCCGGCAGCTGCTTCACGGTCGTACAGAACCATACGAAGCTTGACACGCAGCGGCGCGGAGTAGGTCACTCCACGGATCTGGCATTCTTTTACGTCAAATACCGGCTCACCCAGGCGATAGCTGACATACTGAAGCTCAGCACTACCGGAGTAACTGGTGATCGGGAAAACGCTACGGAAAGCGGCCTCTAGGCCATATTCACCTTCCGGGTCAGCCTCGATGAACTGCTTGAAGGAGTCCAGCTGAATGGACAACAGATAAGGCGTGTCCAGTACCTGGTCTCGCTTACCGAAGTCCTTACGAATGCGTTTTTTTTCGGTATAAGAGTAAACCATAGGGTTCCTCAGCTCGCTGATAAGTGACCCACTCTGTCCCGCGGGACAGCTCTGTCTCAACACCGTTTTGTGTTGGCCCGGACGAAAGAAGACAGTCCGGATTGCTGGTGCACCGAGAGTCGTAAACGGTGTGAAATGCTCTCAGTCTACAGCGCAAAAAGGCTGGTGAACAAAAATTCACCAGCCCTAGCCTGTTTTATCAGGCTAATCTACATAAATGCAGATTATTTGATCTCAACAGAAGCACCGGCAGCTTCCAGCTCTTTCTTCAGAGCTTCAGCTTCGTCTTTGGAGACGGCTTCTTTCAGGTTAGCCGGAGCAGCTTCTACCAGATCTTTGGCTTCTTTCAGGCCCAGACCGGTAGCGCCACGAACGGCTTTGATGACGGCAACTTTGTTGGCACCGGCAGCAGTCAGAACTACGTCGAACTCGGTCTTCTCTTCTACTGCTTCAGCGGCCGGACCGGCAGCAACAGCAACAGCGGCAGAAACACCGAATTTCTCTTCCATAGCTTCGATCAGCTCAACAACTTCCATTACGGACATGGAAGCAACGGCTTCGATGATTTGGTCTTTAGTGATAGACATGACAAAAATTCCTGATGTTGAATAAACTCAAACAGCCTAAATAGGCGAGAATCAAGCAGCAGCTTGCTTCTGATCACGCACAGCAGCGATGGTACGAACCAGCTTGCCAGCAGAGGCTTCTTTCATAGTCGCCATCAACTTCGCAATTGCTTCGTCGTAAGTCGGCAGCGTGGCCAGACGATCAATTTGTGCTGCGGCGATAAACTCACCGTTAAAAGCGCCAGCCTTGATTTCGAACTTTTGGTTCGCTTTGGCAAACTCTTTGAACAGACGAGCAGCAGCGCCCGGGTGTTCGTTAGAGAAAGCAATCAAGGTAGGACCGGTAAATGCGTCGTTCAGGCACTCGTATTCGGTACCTTCTACCGCGCGACGCAGCAGGGTGTTACGCACAACGCGCATGTACACACCGGCTTCACGAGCGGTTTTACGCAGGACGGTCATCTTGTCTACAGTGACACCGCGAGAATCGGCAACAACTGCAGAAAGAGCGCCTTTGGCAGCTTCGTTGACTTCAGCAACAATTGCCTTTTTGTCTTCGAGTCCCAATGCCATTGGCTTAACTCCTGGATTGAATCCGGGTCAAATGACCCAGTACTGACACATCCCCCCTACCTTTACAACAGAGGGGAACGATGCGGTAGCAGGATTCCAGAAGAGAAAGAATCTTTCTCGCTGGGTTTCCGGCACCGTCTACGCAGGAAACATTAAGGCTTTGCAGCCTCCTGCGGTCTTGGACGGAGGTCGAAACCCCCAACCAATCAAGGCGCAAAATTATAGATTAAATTTTGCGCCTTGTAAAACCCATCAATTAGGCCTGAGCTTCCAGAGAAGCTTGGTCTACGGCAACACCGGCACCCATGGTGGTGGAGATGCTGACTTTCTTGATGAATTGACCTTTGGCGGAAGAGGGCTTGCCTTTTTTCAGGGCAACCAGCAGAGCTTCCAAGTTTTCTTTCAGCTGAACTTCGTTGAAAGAAACCTTACCCAGAGTGGTATGGATGATACCATTCTTGTCGTTACGGTAACGAACCTGACCAGCCTTGGCGTTCTTGACAGCTTCGGCAACGTTAGGAGTTACAGTACCAACTTTCGGGTTCGGCATCAGGCCGCGCGGGCCCAGGATTTGACCCAGTTGACCAACAACGCGCATGGCATCCGGGGATGCGATAACTACGTCGAAGTTCATCTCGCCTTTCTTAACCAGATCGGCCAGGTCATCCATACCTACCAGGTCAGCACCGGCAGCTTTAGCTGCTTCGGCATTGGCACCTTGGGTAAATACGGCAACGCGAACATCACGACCGGTACCGTGCGGCAGTACAGTAGCACCACGTACGTTCTGGTCAGATTTACGAGCGTCGATACCCAGGTTGACAGCAACGTCAACGCTTTCAACGAACTTGGCGGTAGCCAGTTCTTTCAGCAGGGCAATGGCTTCGTTGATGGAGTACTCTTTGGTACCGTCAACTTTTTCGCGAATAACGCGCATACGCTTGGAAAGTTTAGCCATTGTCTTAATCCTCCACTACCAGACCCATGGAACGAGCGGAGCCTGCGATGCAACGTACTTTTGCATCCAGATCGGCACCGGTCATATCCGGTTCTTTGGTCTTGGCGATTTCTTGCAGCTGGGCTACGGTCACCTTACCAACCTTGTCTTTGTTCGGCTTGGCAGAACCAGACTTGATGCCAGCAGCTTTCTTCAGCAGGAAGGAAGCAGGCGGAGTCTTGGTTTCGAAGGTGAAGGAACGGTCGCTGTAAACGGTGATCACGACCGGGGTCGGTGAACCTTTTTCCAGCTTTTCTGTACGAGCGTTGAACGCCTTACAGAATTCCATGATGTTAACACCGTGTTGACCCAGTGCAGGACCAACGGGAGGAGACGGGTTGGCTGCACCAGCAGCAACCTGCAGCTTGATATAAGCTGTGACTTTCTTAGCCATTAGGAAATTACCTCAAAAATGGGTTCTAGCGCCTCGGAGACATGCTCCTGCAAACGGCTCCCCAACTAATAAAGGGGCAGCGAATTATAGAGATATTCGCCGCCCCTGACAACTGTTGAGTGAACAGAAATCAATCAGCCCTTTTCGACCTGACCGAAATCCAACTCAACGGGAGTAGAACGACCGAAGATCAGTACAGAAACCTTCACGCGGCTCTTCTCGTAGTCCACCTCTTCAACGGTTCCATTGAAGTCGGCAAACGGACCATCGGCAACCCGCACCATTTCACCCGGTTCAAACAGGGTTTTCGGACGCGGCTTGTCGTGGGCATCCTGCAGACGGTTCAGGATGGCATCGGCCTCTTTGTCGGAGATCGGTGCTGGACGGTCGGAAGTACCGCCGATGAAGCCCATGACGCGCGGTACGTTACGCACCAGGTGCCATGTGGTTTCATCCATGATCATCTGAACCAGGACATAGCCCGGGAAAAACTTGCGCTCACTCTTGCGCTTCTGGCCTGCACGCATCTCGACCACTTCTTCGGTCGGGACCAGTACTTCACCGAACATGTCTTCCATGCCATGCATCTTGATATGCTCGCGCAGGGATTTGGCGACACGGCCTTCATAGCCGGAAAAGGCCTGCACGACATACCATCTCATACGCTGTTCACGTTGTTCAGTCATGGCTTATCCTTACACACCGGTAATCAGGTTGACCAACCAGACCAAGGCGCCGTCCAGAACGAACAGCAGCAGCCCCATCACGGCGGTCACCGCCAGCACAATCAGGGTTGTCTGAATGGCTTCCTGACGGGTTGGCCATACGACCTTGCGGACTTCCAGGCGAGACTCACGGGCGAATGCCAGTGTTGCCTTCCCTTTGGTGGTTTGCAGGGCTACTGCACCGGCAGCAGCGATGACAATGACCACACCCAAGGCGCGGACGGCAGCAATAACATCGCTCAGTAGATAATTACCTACTACAGCGGCCACCAGGATAATGAAAACCAGGCCCCAAAGCAGGGTATCCTTGCTTCCGCCCTGGTTCTCAGAACTAACACTCATACAACCCACCTGTATCTGACGTAACCAAAGACACAAAAGCCCCGTACGAGACGAGGTATATGGCAGGGGCGGCAGGACTCGAACCCGCAACCATCGGTTTTGGAGACCGCTGTTCTACCAATTCGAACTACGCCCCTGCATAAGAAAGCCCCTATTATAGGGGCTTTGCTTTATTTATGTAAGCCAAAGATTAAGCGATAACTTTAGCTACAACACCAGCACCTACGGTACGGCCACCTTCACGGATAGCGAAACGCAGGCCGTCGTCCATTGCGATCGGTGCAATCAGGGTAACAACCATCTTGATGTTGTCGCCCGGCATTACCATCTCTACGCCTTCCGGCAGTTCGATGGTACCGGTCACGTCGGTAGTACGGAAGTAGAACTGCGGACGGTAGCCTTTGAAGAACGGGGTATGACGACCACCTTCTTCTTTGGACAGCACGTACACTTCAGATTCAAACTTGGTGTGCGGCTTGATGGTGCCCGGCTTGGCCAGTACCTGACCACGCTCTACGTCTTCACGCTTCACGCCACGCAGCAGTGCACCGATGTTCTCGCCTGCACGACCTTCGTCCAGCAGTTTGCGGAACATTTCAACGCCGGTACAGGTGGTCTTGGTGGTATCTTTGATACCAACGATTTCCACTTCTTCACCAACTTTAACGATACCGCGCTCTACACGACCGGTAACTACAGTACCACGGCCAGCGATAGAGAATACGTCTTCGATCGGCATCAGGAACGGCTGGTCAATCGCACGCTCCGGCTCCGG
>NZ_JAAKMI010000023.1:0-38300 GCF_049170315.1 Aeromonas sp. 604443 | reverse complement strand
GAGCGGGAAACGAGACTCGAACTCGCGACCCCGACCTTGGCAAGGTCGTGCTCTACCAACTGAGCTATTCCCGCAACTACCTTAAAACAGGCCGTACAGCATTTGGTTGCTTGCGCTACTGTACGGGAGCCGAATTATAAGAGCAGTCATTCCAATTGCAAGGGCTTTTTTGTCTGGTTGCGCGCGTTCGCTCAAAAGCTGGCCGAACTGTCGATTTTAGCAGCCAGCGCATGACAAACCCTTGCCGGGGAATCAGATCTTGAAGACGTGGCTGCGATAGAACTGCAGCTCGGCGATGGATTCGCGGATGTCGTCCAGCGCTTGATGGGTGCCGCTCTTCTTGAACTGATCCAGCAATTCCGGCTGCCAGCGGCGTACCAGCTCCTTGATGGTGCTGACGTCGACGTTGCGGTAGTGGAAGAAGGCTTCCAGCTCGGCCATATGCTTGACCATGAAGCGGCGATCCTGACCGATGCTGTTGCCGCACAGCGGGCTGGTGCGCTCCGGTACCCACTGGCGAATGAACGCGAGGGTCTCGGCAATGGCTTTCGCCTCATCGTGCTGACTCGCCTTGACCCGGGCGACCAGACCGCTCTTGGTATGGGTGTTGACGTTCCAGTCGTCCATTTTGGCCAGCTCTTCATCACTCTGATGAATGGCGATGACCGGCCCTTCGGCCAGTACGTTCAGATCCTTGTCGGTGACGATGGTGGCAATCTCCAGTACCACGTTCTCTTCGGGGTCGAGACCCGTCATCTCCATGTCGATCCATACCAGGTTCTGCGCGCTGACTGTCATGATTGCTCTCTCTATTGGGAGGAATGGCGGAATTTTGCCAATTTGCATGTATCATACTGGCTTTGGATCTGTTCATAAACTGGCGAATCGAGTGGCAAAGAAAGCAAAACTCAATCTGGGTCAACAAAGGCGCGTCCAGGCCAACCGCGAACGGCGGCTGCAAAAAGATCACACCACAGTGGTGGATGACACCCTGTTTGGCCCCGCCATCGAAGGGGTGGTGATCAGCCGTTTCGGTCAGCACGCAGACGTGGAAGCGGTCGATGGCACCATCCACCGCAGCAACCTGCGGCGCAGCAGCATCAGCAGTCTGGTGTGCGGCGACAAGGTGGTGTGGCGTCCCGGCCTCAATGCCGCGACAGCGGGCGTCATCGAGGCGGTGCATCCGCGCCACTCGGTACTGACCCGGCCGGACTTCTACGACGGGGTCAAACCCATCGCAGCCAATATCGACCAGATCATCATCGTCTCGGCGGTGATGCCCGAGTTCTCCACCAACATCGTCGACCGCTATCTGGTGGCCGCCGAGGATGTGGAGATCCGCCCCCTCATCGTGCTGAACAAGGTCGATATGCTCGATGATGCCGCCAGAGCGCGCATCGAAAGCCAGCTCGAAACCTACCGCAAACTCAATTACGAGGTGCTGCTGGTGAGCTGCGAGAGCGGCGAAGGGCTGGATGAGCTTAGAGCCGCACTGACCGACAAGATCAGCATCTTCGTCGGCCAGTCCGGGGTGGGTAAATCCTCGCTCACCAACGCCCTGATGCCGGGGCTGGATGTGCTGACCGGCGAGATCTCCGAAAACTCGGGGCTCGGCCAGCACACCACCACCACGGCGCGGCTCTACCACTTCCCGAGCGGTGGCGATCTCATCGACTCCCCCGGGATCCGCGAGTTCGCCCTCTGGCATCTGGAAGCCGACCGCATCACCTGGTGCTTCGTCGAATTCCGCGACTACCTGGGTGGCTGCAAGTTCCGCGACTGTACCCACAAGGACGATCCCGGCTGTGCCCTGCGCGCCGCGGTCGACGCGGGCGCCATCAGCGCTGATCGCTTCCACAACTATCACCGCATCCTGGAAACCATGCAGGAAGCCCGTCACGGTCGCCAACAGGCGCGCCTGTGACCCTGTTTAACCTACGTTGATGATGAACATGAGCATTACTGACAACCTGAAAATTGCCGGTCAATACTGTCTGCCCAAGCACGCCCTCTCCCGTCTGATCGGCAAGTTTGCCGCCGCCGAAGCGGGCAACATCACCACCAGGGTGATCGAGGCTTTTATCAAGCAGTACAAGGTCGACATGAGCGAGGCGCTGCACGAGAATCCGGCCCACTACAAGAGCTTCAACGAGTTCTTCACCCGCGAGCTCAAGCCCGGCATCCGCCCCGTGGTAGAAGATGCCATGACTCTGGCGCTGCCGGTCGATGGCACCGTCAGCCAGCTCGGCCCGATCCAGCAGGGTCGCATCATTCAGGCCAAGGGCCACGACTACAGCGCCCGTGAGCTGCTGGGCGGCTATGAGGATCTGGTAGCGCCGTTCAAGGATGGCGACTTCGCCACCATCTATCTGGCGCCCAAGGATTACCACCGCATCCACATGCCGCTGCATGGCGTGCTGGAGAGCATGGTGTTCGTGCCGGGGGATCTCTTCTCCGTCAACCCGCTCACCGCCGAGAACGTGCCGAACCTGTTTGCCCGCAACGAGCGAGTGGTCGCCACCTTCCGCACTCCGCACGGCCCGATGGCGCTGGTGCTGGTCGGTGCCACTATCGTGGCCAGCATCGAGACCATCTGGGCCGGCAACATTGCGCCGACCAAAGAGAAGAAGGTGGTGCGCTGGGACTATACCGGCGACGAGGCCATTACCCTGCAGAAAGGCGCCGAAATGGGCCTGTTCAAGCTGGGCAGCACCGTGGTCTGCCTGTTTGGCCCGGGCATGCTGGCCGGTTTTGAACCCCATCTGGCCAACGGGGTCACCACCCGCATGGGTCAGCCCTTTGCCAAGCTGGCGGAGCAGGCATGAGCGAGCAACCGAACGCCTCGCAGAAGAACAACCCGCTGCACGGGCTGACGCTGGAAGCCATCGTCACCGCGCTGGTCGAATACTACGGCTGGGAAGAGCTGGGGCAGCAGATCAATATCCGCTGCTTCACCCATGAGCCCAGCGTCAAATCCAGCCTGAAGTTCTTGCGCAAGACCCCATGGGCCCGGGAGAAGGTAGAGAGCCTCTACCTCTACGTTCAGCGCAAGCAAGCCAAAGCAAAGGAATAACGCCATGGCGTTCAAGATTACCTACACCTACAAGAAGCAGGCCAAAACGATCGGCTATGCCAACGACAAGTTCAACAGCATCTATGATGCGGTTGCCGCTGCCGAAGGGATCGATCTCGCCAGCTTCCACGCCATGGAAGCTCAGCTGGCTCAGGTGTGCCGGCGCGACAAGAAGAGCGTGAAGGATTACCGGGAGAACTACTTCAAGGAGCTGGGGTTCTCCAATATCGTCATCGAACGGGACAACCTCGAAGAGGATCAGAAGTAACCATGCGAACCTTGACTCTGATGGCCGCCTCTCTGCTGCTGGCGGCATGCAGTACACCGGAACAACATCTGGTGGGCAGCGATCGCGACAGCCACGGCTGTATCGGCAGTGCGGGCTATCAGTGGTCGGCGCTCACCAACCAGTGCGTGCGACTGTTCGAGCAGGGCATCCGGCTCAATCCGACCGATGCCGGCCAGACCAGCAGTGCGTTCGTGCTGTTCAACACCGATCAGAGCAAGGCCGAGCTCACCCTGCCCACTGGCGAGCAGCACCAGCTTGCCCGTCAGGGCATGGAAGGCAACTGGTCATGGCAAGGCAGCGGCTACACCCTCTTTATCTGGAAGGGTTATGTGCTCAAATCCGGTGACAAGGTGCTTTATCAGGGGGAGTAACCCGAACGCCTGATATCTTCGCGATATTTGCCAAACAAAATGCCGACCCAAGGGTCGGCATTTTTGTATCTGACACAACCTGTTGTCAGGCGCGGCTGAGGTAATCGGCCTGCCCTACCCACTTGTAGCTGGTGAGCTCGGTCAACCCCATGGGGCCACGGGCATGCAGCATCTGGGTCGAGACCGCCACTTCAGCGCCCAGACCAAACTGGCCACCATCGGTGAAACGGGTGGAGGCGTTGACATAGACAGCCGCCGAACCGGCGCCATTGACAAAACGCTCGGCGTTGGCCAGATCGTTGGTCAGGATGGCATCGGAGTGGCCGGCGTTGTGCTCGCGCATATGGGCCAGCGCCTCGTTCACATCCGCCACCAACTTGACCCCCAGGGTCAGCCCGAGCCACTCGGTATCGAAATCCTCCGGCCCTGCCTCGCACAGGTTGTCGGCACCCACCAGCAGCGCCATGGCGTTGGGCGCGGCCACAAGCGTCACCTTGCGCTCGTTCATCAGCGTCACCAGCTGCGGCAGGAAGGTGGCAGCCACCTTCTCGTGTACCAGCAAGGTATCGAGGGCATTGCAGGCGGAGGGGCGCTGCACCTTGGCGTTGTCGATGACCGCCAGAGAGCGCACCAGATCGGCGCTCTCGTCGACGAAAATATGGCTGATACCGAACCCGCCGATGATGACCGGAATGGAGCTGTTCTCCTTGCACATCTTGTGCAGGCCGGCACCGCCACGGGGGATGATCATGTCCACATAGCGGTCGAGACGCAGCAACTCGCCGACCAGCGCCCGATCCGGGTTGTCGATGTACTGCACCGCCGCCTCGGGCAGACCGGAGGCCGCCAAGGCATGCTGGATCACCCGCACCAGCTCCAGATTGGAGTGGAAGGTCTCGCGCCCGCCACGCAGTATGCTGGCGTTGCCGGTCTTGAGGCAGAGGCTGGCGATGTCGATGGTGACGTTGGGGCGCGCCTCGTAGATGACGCCGATAACCCCAATGGGCACCCGACGACGGGAGAGCCGCAGGCCATTTTCCAGCACCCGACTATCCATTTCGGCACCGACCGGATCGTCCAGCGTGATCACCTTGCGCACATCTGCCACGATACCGGCCAGCCGGGCCGGATTGAGCAGCAGGCGATCCAGCATCGCTTCTGACAAGCCCGCCTCACGGCCAGCCGCAATATCCTTGTCGTTGGCAGCAAGGATCTGCTCACTGCGCGCCTCAAGCTCATCGGCGATGGCGGCCAGCGCCCGATTCTTCTGCGCCGTGCTGATGGTAACCAGCTGATAGGCAGCTTCACGGGCCGCCTGCCCCATTTTCTCCAGACTCATCTCGGTTCCCTTTTGTTCATGCCGTGCCGCCCTGATTAGAGCAGCACCATATCGTCTCGATGGATGGCTACTGAACCATATCCATAGCCCAGTACCTGCTCAATCTGATCCGAGTGGACGCCACGCAGCCTCTCCAGCTCCAGATGGTCGTAACGGCAGATACCGCGCGCCAGCTCGGCACCTTTGGGATCGAGGATCCGCACCACATCGCCTCGAATAAAATCGCCCTTGACGGCGACGATCCCCTTGGGCAGCAGACTGGAGCCTTTATCCTTCATGGCGGCGACAGCCCCCTGATCCACATGCACTTCGCCGTGAGGGGGCGGGCCTGCCAGGATCCAGCTCTTGCGCCCTTCCAGCGGGGACGCCAGCGCCGGGAACAGGGTGCCAATCCGCTCGCCCTTGGCAAGACGGCCGATCACCTCCGGCATCTGGCCGGTCGCGATCACCACGTTGACACCAGCTCGACGGGCCACATCGGCGGCCTGCAGCTTGGTAGCCATGCCGCCGGTGCCGAGGCCGCTGACACTGTCACCCGCCAGCGAGCGCAGGGTATCGTCGATGGTTTGCACCTCTTCAATGAGCTGGGCATCGGGATTGGTACGCGGATCGGCGGTAAACAGCCCCTTCTGGTCGGTCAGCAGGATCAGCAGATCCGCATCCGCCAGAATGGCGGCGCGGGCGGAGAGGTTGTCGTTGTCGCCGACCTTGATCTCGGCGGTCGCCACAGCGTCGTTTTCGTTGATCACCGGAATGATCCTGTGATCAAGCAGGGTGCGCAGGGTGTCGCGGGCGTTGAGGTAGCGCTCCCGATCTTCCAGATCGGCGCGGGTCAGCAGCATCTGGCCGATATGCAAACCATAGAGGTTGAACAGATCCTGCCACACCCGTATGAGCTGGGTCTGGCCGACAGCCGCCAACATCTGCTTGTTGGGCAGGGTTGGCGCCAGTGGCGGGTGCCCCAGATGTTCACGCCCGGCGGCGATAGCCCCCGAGGTGACGACCACGACCCGATGGCCGTGACGGTGCAAGGCCGCACACTGTCTGACCAGCTCGACCATATGGGCACGATTGAGCTGGGAAGACCCCCCTGTGAGCACGCTGGTGCCCAACTTGACGACTATGGTTCTGTTTTCCATGGGAGCATAAAGGCTAAAAAATAAGGAATATCTTTATACCCACGGCCATGGGGCCCTGCAAGGCAATTCCATAAAGGGCGATGAAAGGATGGGGCAAGAGCCTCCCTGCGAGCTCGTCACAACCTCTCGCAGGGCATCAGAGTCTCAAGCGGCCGTGACGCTCAACTCGTTGGTCACCTGTTCGGCAGGCACTAGCTGACACTCGAGCGAGGACAGTTTGTCACTGATCAATTTGTAGAAACGGTTGAGGGTCCGTTCCACCTCGACCTGGTGCTTCTTGGGGATAGGCTTGTCGAGCCACTCGCCATCGGCATTGTACAATCCGAAATGGTAATGGTAGCGGAACAGATGATCCTCCTGCTCCAGCACCAGCCACCAACCCCAGAACTCCCGCTTGTCTGGCGCCGGTTTGGCACTGACACAAACGGAAAGACTGTCGAAACGGTAACGCCCCTCTTCACAGAGATCCTCACGCAAATAGGGGCCAATGGCAGCAAACTGTCTCAGCAGTCGCTTGTAGGTCACTCTTTCAGACATGTTAACCTCCCTGTTAAACAAGCCGCGCCACCTCGGGATGGCGTCAGTCCTTCAGCGCATCAGATACATAGATGCTGTTTCAGCCACTCGACGATTTCGTCCAGCGCCTTGTCATACACCTCAAGCAAGGGCTGCTTGTCGAAGACGATGGCCTTGCCGTTACGACTGGCCGCCGCCAATGCCCGTACATCCTGCTCGGGACAGATGAAATCTCGTTTGTGTCCAATACTCAATATCGGCACAGAGGTGCGAGTCCCCAGTAATCCCTGCGTTTTCAGTGAAAATACCTGACACTTGGTACGCATGGTATCCCAATGAGCCGCATCAGCGCCCAACCGGTTGGCCAGGCTGTCCCGCATCATGCGCGGGCACTTGGCAAACAACTCCTGATTGGTAAACACCTGATTGACCCCGGCCCCGACACAGACCACGGTTTTGAGCTTGAATGGCTCGATAAAGGCCAGACGTGCCGCCACATTGCCTGCCAATCGCATACCGACCATAGCGATACGCTGATGATCGACCCAGGCCACTTCGGAGAGATAGTGCAGCACAGCCTGATGAAGGCGGCTGGTATCCTGTACCAATGGCCAATGCTCGGCATAGCCGATGCCCGGCATGTCGAGGGAGAGCATACCGATGCCGTTGGGCTCGAGTCGCTTGAGATAGAAGTTGAGGAAATCGAGCTGCAGAGAGTCGATCCCCCCGCTGATGATCACCAGAGGCACCGGTTTGTCGGTGGTCGGCAGGTGGAGATAACCCTGAATATGCTTGCCGCGAAAGGGCACCTGGATCTCTTTGAGCGGCACCTTGAACAACCGGCCCGCCTCGCGATAGGCCATATTGCCAAGCAGCTGGGCCTGATCCGCCAGTTCATCATCCTTGAGATGGGGGTAGCTGGCGATGGAATAGTAGCGCACCGCCTTGAGCAGCTGTTTCAAGGCGCCAGCTGCATCCCCCTGCTCACGCAGTTCGCGCCCAAGCTTGAAGTAGTTACCAGCCACCTGGCTCCACTCATAGATCCAGTTGCCAGGCACATAGCCCTTGATGGTATCGAGATAGCAGTCATGGGTGCGTTCACCGGTCGCCATGGCGATGCGGGCCAGAGTCTGCTCAACCTCGACCGGGTCGGCCCCCTGCCAGGCCCAGGAGGGGCGGCGCAGCAGGCGATACCAGCTCTTTGACATGGAGCCGTCGATAAACATCTCGTCTGACTCTGCTTCGGCAATGTCCGCCGGGCTGGAGTTGGAGATCTCGGAAGTTTCCAGCACCTTCTTGACCCGGGTAAACAGCTTTTCGGTCAGATTGAGGTCGTCGTTCAAGTCCAAGATTGTGTCCCATTCATATCAGGCAATAGCTCATCTTAACCACTTTTACTGCCCATCAGCCACCCTGCAACAGATTGATACACAAAAAAACAGGGCTCCATCAAGGAGCCCTGTGAAACCATTCTTGCCGCGTGCGGCCAATTGACGCTCTGAACGTCACATCCCGATCCCGTTACTTTTCGTCGCAGATCGGTGTGGCGAACTCCAGCGCCATATCCCACGGCTGTTCAATCCAGGTATCCTGCGGGATTGCCACTTCGAAATCGTCCAGCAGCGCTTCGCCCATCGGCTTGGCGAAGATCGCGATGAACTTGGCTTTCGGGTAGAGCTCGCGGATCGCCTTGGCGGTAGTGCCGGTGTCTACCAGATCTTCCACCACCAGCCAGCCTTCTCCGTCACCGGCGGTGGTGGCAGCTTTAACGACTACCAACTCGCGCTGGCTGTCGTGGTCATAGCTGGAGATGCAGAGGGTTTCCACATTACGAATGCCAAGTTCACGGGCCATCAGGGCTGCGGGCACCAGACCACCACGGCTGACCGCGATGATACCTTTCCACTGGCTGACAGGCAGCTGACGACGGGCCAGACGGCGAGCTTCACGTTGCAGGTTGTCCCACGACACATAGAACTTTTTCGGCATGTTATCGATCTCGAATAGTTATTTAAAAACAATCACTTAAAATAACAACATCCGCAATTCTCCCTGCGGATGCCAGTAAATGGCGGCCCTTGCCCGACTGAATTCAGATTGCACTTCGGCTGCCTCAGGGCTAAGCCTCGGCAGCAAATCTGATAACAATGGAAGCAAGATGGGCTTATCCGGCGATCGGTTAGATGATGTGTCCAAACCGCGGACAGGCTGTTGGGCCGATATGATAGCACCGTTTGCAGAGAAAATGCCTGGCAAACGTATGCCAAAAACAGGAAAAATCGGCATCACCCTCTCCATTCGGCCCATCTCGAGCGCCAAACGACTAACCTGCCGTCCCTGCTGCCGAACCCAAATGGGACTGTGCGGCAAATCGCAGATAAAAAAATAGCAGGGGGAGGGTTTACCTCACGCACCTGCTGCTTTCTAGCCTCTGCCTGGTTGGGCAGCTCGTCTTAGCGACGAGTGACGAAGGGGTTAGGGTAGCTGAAACCCTGGGTATACAAAGAGGGGGCAAACCAATAGGTTGAGTTGCTGCCTGGCATATTGAAACTCCTGATTGCTTAACAAGTTACGTACCTTTAATGCGGGCTCAAATCCTTGAACGAACACTCGGTTCCATGGAGGCGCACTTGCTTTGCTTCGGTTCCCTGGAGGCTTTCATCGTCATCCTGACGGGTGGCGAACCACGGGAGCTAATTTACCAGTCGGTGCATTAAATTCAATATTTTTGTGAGATCGGTCACACATTTTCTTTTCTATCGGTCAGCGTCGTCCGAACCTGACGATCGTACTGCCTGGTTGCCATCAGCCAGCACAAGCTGCCTGCGATTTGCGCTGATTGCTCACATTTTTGTGTGATTGACTGTATTATCGTTATCCTCTTCCCCGGCCCGCTGATGGGGCCCTGTTAATTCCGTGCTGGTAAGGAGTCCCGACGTGGCACAGCTTAGCTCTCTCTCTCCCAAACTGATTTGGCATTTCTTCGAACAGATCTGCTCCATTCCCCACCCTTCCAAACATGAAGCCAAACTGAGCGCCTGGATCATCCAATGGGCTCAAGGGGAAGGTCTGGCGGTCAAGCAGGACAAGGTCGGCAACATCATCATCAAGAAACCGGCCACCCCGGGGATGGAAAACCGCAAAGCCGTGGTACTGCAGGCCCACATCGACATGGTGCCGCAGGCCAACGCCGACACCAAACACGACTTCGCGACCGACCCCATCGATGCCTATGTCGATGGCGAGTGGGTCACGGCCCGTGGCACCACTCTGGGTGCCGACAACGGCATAGGCATGGCCGGTTGCCTGGCAGTGCTGGCTGACAAGACCATCAAACACGGTCCGCTGGAAGTGCTGCTGACCACCGACGAAGAGACCGGCATGACCGGCGCATTCGGTCTGGAAGCGGGCTGGCTGGAGGGCGAAATTCTGCTCAACACCGACTCCGAAGAGGATGGCGAAGTCTATATGGGCTGCGCTGGCGGTGTGGATGCCAATATCCGCTTCCAGCTCGAGCTGGTTGACGCCAGCGAAGGCGAAGCGTTCGAACTGGCCGTAAAAGGGCTGCGTGGCGGTCACTCAGGTTGTGATATCCATCGCGGTCGTGGCAACGCCAACAAGCTGCTGGTGCGTCTGCTCAAAGCAGCAGAGCCGCTGGGTGTTCGTCTGGCCGAGATCCACGGCGGCACCCTGCGCAACGCCATCCCGCGCGAAGCCCGTGCCACCCTGCTGGTGCCTGCTGCCAGCGTGAACGAGTTCAAGGCGCTGGTTGACCGCTACACCGGGATCTACCAGACCGAACTGGCCGCCACCGAGCCGAACCTGACCGTGCTGGTCAACAACGCTGCCAAACCGGCCAAGCTGATGAGTGTCTCCCTGCAACAGCGCCTGCTGGATGCCCTGATGGCCTGCCCGAACGGCGTGATGCGCATGAGCGATGCCATGCCCGGCGTGACCGAAACCTCTACCAACCTGGGGGTCATTAAGACTCAGGATGGCGAAGTGTACGTCCAGTGTCTGATCCGCTCCCTGATCGACTCCGGCCGCGAGAGCATCGAGCAGATGACCCGCTCCCTGTTCACCCTGGCGGGTGCCAGCTGCGAATTCACCGGAGCCTATCCGGGTTGGGCGCCGAACGTGGACTCCCCCATCATGGCGCTGGTACGCAACAGCTACCAGACTCTGTTTGGCACTATGCCCAACGTGATGGTGATCCACGCCGGTCTCGAGTGCGGTCTGTTCAAGAGCGCCTATCCGGAGTGGGACATGGTCTCCTTCGGCCCGACCATCCGCGGGGCCCACTCCCCTGACGAGAAGGTACATATCCCGGCTGTCGAGCGTTTCTGGCAACTGCTGGTGCACGTGCTGGAAGCGATTCCGGCCAAATAACCCGGCCTGAGCCACACGGCAAAACAAAGCCCCGCACTGCTGCGGGGCTTTTTATTGTCTGTTACAGCCAGATTTTGGCGCTTACCGGATACCGCGGGCCTCGCGGATCCACTCCCATGCTTGCTGGATCTCCTGGGTCTTCTCCTTGGCCATCTCCATCATCTCCGGTGGCAGCCCTTTGGCGGCCAGCTTGTCCGGGTGATGCTTGCTCATCTCCTTGCGGTAGGCGCGCTTGATATCCTGATCGCTGTCGCTCTCGCTCACCCCCAGCAACTGGTAGGCATTCTTGAGGCGATCCGCAGAGGGTGCCGCCTGTCGATACTGCTGGCCACCGGAATGGCCTCCCTGATACTGGCCATGAGCCTGATTGAAGAAGTTCATCTGCGCTTCGGCCATCGCCAGAATGCGGGCCAGCTCGATGCGGCTGAAGCCCAGTTCGTCGGCAATGGTGTGCAGAATGGCGCGCTCGCCCTCCTCTATCCGCCCGTCGGCAAAGGCCGCCTGCAACTGCACTTCGAGGAAGAAGCGCAGAATGTCGCGCTGCCCCAGACTGGCACGGCGGAACTCGGCCAGGGTCTCGCGCAGCGGGAAGTCAGCCTCCTTACCGAGACGAAACGACTCCTGCGCCCGGGCACGCTGTTCGCCCGCCAGCCGCATACGATCCATCAGGTTGGAGGCAACCCGGATCTCCTGTTCGGTCACCTGACCGCTTGACTTGGCGATGTGACCCATCACCGAGAAAGTGGCATGGAAGAAGACGGCTTGCTGCTCCTGACTCGGACCGCGACGAAACGCCCCCTGCAGCCCCATGCCACGGTCGAAACGGTGGCCGATCCAGAGGCCAATCAGGGCGCCGATGATATTGCCGAGCAGAAAACCGAAGAAGGCGCCCAGCACCTTACCCCAAATACGCATGGTTCAAGACCTCTTGAAGTTAATGAGTGCGGGCCTGGAGCTGGTCATCCAGCTCGCGCAGTCGATCGACCGTGCCGATATCGCGCCACTCGCCAGCGAGCAGGCTGCCGCCCACCCGCCCTTGCGCCATCCAGTCACGGAGCAGGGGCGCCAGCTTGCGGGCACCGCCCGCGAGACCGGCAAAGGCCGCCGGATCATATAGTCCGACCCCGCTGAAGGTAAACGCTGGCGTATCCATAACTCGCCCTTCTTGCAAGGCAAAGTCCCCGGCGGGGTGCTGGGGCGGATTGGGCACCAGCCAGAGGTGGGCCAGATCATCGCCAAGGGGCTGGCTGACCAGAGTGTGATAATCGAGATCGAGCCAGGTATCGCCGTTGATCACCAAAAAAGGTTCAGAGCCCAGTAGCGGCAGCGCCTGCACAATGCCGCCCGCGGTCTCCAGCGCGCTCTCCTCGGCTGACCAGTGGATGGTCACGCCAAGCGCACTGCCATCACCAAGGCTCTCGACCAACTTGTGGCCGAGCCAGGCGTGGTTAATGACCAGCTCGGTCACGCCAGCTGACTTCAACTTTTCGATATGGTGGACGATAAGCGGCTTGCCCCCCACCGCCAGCAGCGGCTTGGGCAGCAGGTCAGTCAGCGGGCGCATCCGCTCGCCACGGCCAGCGGCCAGGATCATCGCCTTCATGGTTTTACCCCTGCATTGGCGACCCCCGGCAACACCACCTGCTCCAACCACTGACCAAAACGGGCCAGTACCGGATAGGCACCACCATGAGTGCGACAGACATCCACCACGTAGCCGAGGGTACGGGGAATATCCTTGAGATAGCCGGACTTGCCGTCGCGATGATAGAGCCGGGTAAAGATTCCGGCCGCTTTGAGGTGGCGCTGCATGCCGGTCAGATCGGCATCGCGACGGAAACTGGCATAATCGAGCTCGCCAAGCAGACCCGCCTGTTGCAGGGTGGCAAAGCCGTGGCGCATCCCTTCATCGATCACCTCGTCCGGCCAGAGCACGTAGCAATCTTTCAGCAAGGAGACCAGATCATAAGTGAGCGGCCCGATGACCATATCCTGAAAATCGATGATGGCCAGCCGGCTGCTCTCGGGGGTATCACCGCCACATACCATCAGGTTGCGACTGTGGAAATCCCGATGCATCACCCCCTGCGGCTGGGCCAGATTGCAGGCGGTGAGGCAGGCAAAGGTCTCGTCCAGCAGTTGCTGCTCTTCATGGCTCAGGCTCAGTTGCAGATGATGGCCGAGCAGCCACTCGGGGAAAATGCTGTTCTCCCGCGCCATAAATGCCGCATCGAAGGGTTCAAGCGCCAGTTCAACCGCCCCCAGGCGGGGCAGCAAATCAATCACCTTGCCATACCAGGCCAGTACGTTGTGTTCGTTCAGGCAGCTGATCAGCTGAGTATCGCCCAGGTCACTCACCGCCAGCAGACCCTGTTCGTAGTCCACCGCCTTGACCTCTGGCGCCAACAGCTGACGCGCCTGCAAGGCGGCCGCGTTACGAACAAACTCATGATTTTTTTCGGTTTTCGGATTGGCATCCACCCAAACCAGACCACCACCGCGATAGTAGCGACGGAAGCTGGCATCACCGGAAATGAGGGTCAACTGAAGATTGGCATCACCGGAAATACGGCGTGCCCACTGCAATAGCAGGGAATCGCGATCGTGCATAAGTAGAGGACCAAGGTGGAAAGCAGCACTTGGCTGTTAGCCCTGGCCGCAATAATGCTTTATCATTGCCGGCTAACATAAAGCAATGACATGCAATGTCAACTCGATGAAACCTGTCGTAAAATGCATGCCTTGGATCAACCGTATCTATCACGGATTGCACGAGTCTTTCACATGACCAAATGGACACTGGGGTACCGCTATCCCATCGCCCTGACTATCAGCCTGGCCCCCGCACTCACTCCTATGATGGTGCAGGCGGCCCCGTTCGAAGCGCCGCCAGCCACCGGCATTCTCGATAGTCTCTGCTATGACTATGTTCCCAAGATAGAGAAGCCTGCATCGGATCAGGATGCCAACGCGCAGCCGGTCGAGGTTGATGCTGACCGTCTCGAGGCCAAACAGGGCGGCACCGCCGTCTATGAAGGCGACGTCAAGGTTCGTCAGGGTGTTCGCAAGTTTGACTCCGATTATGCACAGCTCGATCAGAAGAGCCGGGATGTCATCGCCATCGGCAACATCTATTACAACGACGGTCAGGTGACCGTCACCAGCGACAAGACCCTCAAATCCAACCTGGATACCAAAAACTCCGAGCTGGAGGAGGGCAAGTATCAGGTGCATGGCTCACCGGTGCGCGGCTTTGCCAAACGCGTGGTGATGACCAACAACAACCAGAACATCACCATGGAGGGAGCCCAGTACACTACCTGCCCCCCCGGTCAGGAAGTGTGGACCCTCAAGGCGGGCAGCATCGACATCGACCAGAAAGAGGTGTTCGGCGAAGCCTGGAACGCCAGCCTCTGGCTCTATGACTACCCGGTGTTCTACTTCCCCTATATAAACTTCCCCATCAAGGATGAACGGAAGACAGGTCTGCTCTACCCGGGTTACAAACAGAGTTCCGGCAACGGCATGGAGATCACCCAGCCCTTCTACTGGAACATTGCCCCCAACTACGATGCCACCATCACCTCCCGCTTTATGGACAAACGCGGCCTGATGGAACAGGTAGAGTTTCGCTACATGCCGGACCCAGCCCATACCGGTACCCTCTATTTTGAAAGCCTCAGGGATGACAAGCAGTATGATGCTGGCAACCCGAGCTTTACCAACCCGTCGACAGGGACTCCGTACCTCTCAGATGGTCATCGTTACCTGATGAATATTCGTCACGGATCCACCCTGATGGATGGCTCCCTGCATTTAGGCATCGACTACACCCAGGTACGGGACAAGGATTACAACTACTTCAACGACTTCAGCCCGCAAGTGGGCACCCAGGTCGACAGCCAGTTGCAGCAATCCTTTACCGCCGGTTACTACCAGCAGAACTGGAACCTCACCTCCGAGGTGCGTCGCTATCAGATCCTGAGTCCCTACGCGCTGCTGCCCCACGAGATGCTGCCACGCATCAACTACAACTACTTCCAGCAGGGGAAATGGTTCGATCTGGCCTGGAACAGCGAGCTGACCAAGTTTGGCTATGACAGCGGCAGCGCCACTGCCCAGCAGGCCGGTGAGCGTTATACCGCTACCCGTCTGCATCTGGCTCCCACCCTGACCATCCCCCTGGTCGATGCGCCGGGTTACTACCTTATAAGCCAGTACAAACTGATGTTTACCTCCTACAACCAGGAGATCCCCAAAGACCTGATTAGCCAGGATCGCAGTAAATTTACAGACGCAGATAGCCAGCAGCTGACCCTGAAAGACGGCACCATTACCCGCACCTTGCCGTCCTTCCGCCTCAAGGGGGGCGTCAACTTCGATCGTCCGGTAGACTGGTATGATGGCAAGGGCACCCAGACCCTGGAGCCTGAGTTCCAGTACCTCTATATCCCTTACAAGAATCAGGACGAAATAGGGATTTACGACTCCACCACTACCCGTCAGGACTACTACAGCCTGTTCAGCGATCGCCGCTACGCCGGTCTCGACCGCATCAGCGATGCCAACCGGGTCACCGTTGGCCTGACCAGCCGGGTCTATGACAATGTGGGGGATGAGCGGTTACGTCTGGCGGTAGCCCAGGCCTTCGAGATGACACCTCCCAAGGTGCGCCTCTACCCGTCCGATCAGGAAAACACCAACGCCCGCTCCCTGCTCTCGTTCGAGGGGGATGCCCGGATCACCGATGAGTGGTTCGCCCATGCCGGCACCCAGTACGATACCTCCGAGGGGGAATTTACTGCCGGCAACGGTGCAGTCGAATACCGGACCGGCAAGCTGACCACCCAGGTCAACTACCGCTATATCCAGGACGGCAACCGGGACTATCGCTACCCGAGCAATCCTGCTCTGGCCGAAGACCTCAGCCAGGCTGGTCTGGTGATGATGGCGCCGATCGCCGATCAGTGGCAGATGTATGGCGGTTACTATCGCGATATCAAGCAGGATGTGAACATTGACCGCAAGATCGGTGTCAAATACGACTCCTGCTGCTGGAGCATCAACATGAGCCTGGAGTGGCACAACCAGCCGGACAACATCACTCTGAAGCCCACTTCGGAAAAAGTCATTGGTCTGCAGTTTGAAATGAAGGGACTTGGCAGCGTGGGTACCGGTGGCCGCAGTGTCACACTGGATACCGAGCTGTTGCCCTATGTTCGCCCGTTTAATCTGAAAGACCAGCAATGATGCTGGTCCAGCCTTGAGAGATGGATATGAAAAAGACCCTGATTGCCCTGCTGACCGCGGGAATGTTCGGCGCCATGAGCCAGGCCGCACTGGCTGCGCCCGAGCTGATGGACAAAGTGCTGGCCGTGGTCAACAAGGACGTAGTGCTGTCCAGTCAACAGGACGCACTGGTCAACAAGGTAAAACTCTCCGCCCAGGAGAGCGGCCAGTCTCTGCCTGACGATGCCACTCTGCGCAAACAGGCACTCGACCGTCTGATCCAGGAGAGCCTGCAGCTGCAACTGGCGGATCGCCAGGGGCTGAAGATCAGTGATACCCAGCTGGAACAGGCTATTCAGGGCATCGCCGCCGACAACAAGATGACCCTGGATAAGCTGCGCGCCCAGCTCGCCCGTGAAGGGATGACCTATGCCCAGTATCGGGAAGAGGTTCGCCGCGAGATCCTGATGAACGAGGTGCGCCGCAATCAGGTGCGCCGCCGTATCAACATCTCCGAGCAGGAGGTGAAGCAGGTGGTGGAGATCCTGAAGAAACAGGGTCAACAGCAGAACGAATACCACGTCGGCCATATCCAGATTGCCCTGCCGGACAACCCCACCGCCGCCCAGCTGGATGCCGCCAAGAGCAAGATCGAGCGCATTCTGGCCGCCCTCAAGCAGGGTGCCGACTTCCGCAAACTGGCCATTGCCGAGAGTAACGGCCCCAAGGCGCTGGAAGGGGGTGACTGGGGCTGGATGAGCCCGCAAGAGATGCCGACCCTGATGGCCGAAGCGGTACAGGGTACCAAGAAGGGCGATATCGTGGGCCCGCTGCGCTCCGGCGCCGGTCTGCACATCGTCAAGGTGTTCGACACCAAGGGTCAGCAGCAAGTGATGCAGACCGAGGTGAAGGCCCGTCACATCCTGATCAAGCCCTCCATCATCCTGAGCGAAGAGAAAGCCAAGGGGATGCTGGATGGCATTCTGCACGACATCAAGAGCGGCAAGGCAAGCTTCGCCAGCATGGCGGAGAAGTATTCCGAAGATCCGGGCTCTGCGGTGCAGGGTGGCGAACTGGGCTGGTCTGATCCCAACGTCTATGTACCAGAGTTTCGCGACATGGTTAACCGGCTGCAACCAGGCCAGATCAGCGCCCCCTTCCGCACCAGCCACGGCTGGCACATCGTCCAAGTGGAAGATCGTCGCAGCCAGGATGCCACTGACAAGGCTCTGGAACAGCGTGCCTATCAGCTGATCTACAATCGCCGCTTCGTGGAAGAGTCCCAGGCCTGGTTGGACGAGCTGCGTGATGAGGCTTACATCCGTGTCGAAGGATCTGCGAGCTGATGAGCTGCCGTCGCCTTGCCGTTACCCCGGGCGAACCGGCCGGGATCGGCCCGGATCTGGTGCTGCAGATTGCCCAGCAGGATTGGCCCCACCAGTTGGTGGTGATCGCCGATCCGGCGCTGCTGCGCGAGCGAGCGGCCCTGCTGGGGCTGCCCATCGAGCTTGAGCCCTATGATGCCAGTCAACCGGCACAACCGCAGCGAGCCGGCACCCTGACGGTATGTTCTGTCTCTCTCGGCGCCCCCGTGGTGCCGGGCGAGCTGAACGAAGGCAATGGCGCCTATGTGCTAGCGACCCTGCAGCGTGCCTGCGATGGCAACATGAGCGGCGAATTTGCCGCCGTGGTGACCGGGCCGGTGCACAAGGGGATCATCAACCAGGCCGGGGTCTCGTTCAGCGGCCACACCGAGTTCTTTGCCCAACAATCCAACACTGCCGATGTGGTAATGATGCTGGCAACCGAGGGGCTGCGGGTCGCACTGGCGACTACCCATATTCCGCTGGCCTATGTAGCGATGGCCATCACCGAAGATCGCCTCGGCAAGGTGATCCGGATCCTCAACGAGGATCTCGCCACCAAGTTTGGTATCGCCAAACCCCGTATTTACGTCTGCGGCCTCAACCCCCACGCCGGGGAAGGTGGCCATCTCGGACGTGAAGAGATTGACGTGATCGAACCCGCCCTGGTCACCCTGCGCCAGGAAGGGATCGATCTGGTCGGCCCATTGCCGGCCGACACCCTGTTCCAGGAGAAATACCTCAAGGATGCGGATGCGGTACTCGCCATGTACCACGACCAGGGGCTGCCTGTGCTCAAATACAAGGGCTTCGGCAGTTCGGTCAATATCACCCTGGGGCTTCCCTTCATCCGCACTTCGGTGGATCACGGCACCGCGCTGGATCTGGCAGGCAAGGGCCTGGCCGATCCGGGCAGCCTTGTCACCGCGATTAACCACGCCATCAAGATGGTAGAGAAAAAAAGATATGAGCAGTAAGGTGCACATGGGCCACACGGCCCGTAAGCGTTTCGGTCAGAACTTCTTGCACGACCGGTATGTGATCGATCAGATCGTCGCCGCCATCAACCCGCAGCCGGGTCAGAATCTGGTGGAGATCGGTCCGGGTCTGGCCGCGCTGACCGAGCCAGTCGCCGCCCAGATGGACAAAATGACCGTGGTCGAGCTTGACCGGGACCTGGCAGCTCGCCTGCGCGAGCACCCGACCCTCAAAGACAAGCTGACCGTCATCGAAGCGGACGCCATGCGTTTCGACTTCGGCACCCTGATGGGTGAAGGCAAGAGGCCGCTGCGAATCTTCGGCAACCTGCCTTACAACATCTCCACCCCGCTCATCTTCCACCTGTGCGAGTTTGCCGACCGGGTTGAAGACATGCACTTCATGCTGCAAAAGGAAGTGGTATTGCGTCTGGCCGCCGGCCCCGGCAGCAAGGCTTATGGCCGTCTGAGCGTGATGACCCAGTACTACTGCCAGGTGGTGCCGGTGCTGGAAGTGGGCCCGGGCGCCTTCAAACCGGCGCCGAAAGTGGACTCTGCCGTAGTTCGCCTGATCCCGCACAAGAATCCGACCATAGTCGCAAAAGACATTCGTTGTCTGAATCGCGTCTGTACCGAAGGCTTTGGCCAGCGTCGCAAGACCATCCGCAACAGCTTCTCCAACTTCATCACCGACGCCCAGCTGACCGAGCTTGGTATCGATGGCAACCTGCGCCCGGAGAATCTCTCCCTCGAGCAGTTTGTCATGATCGCCAACTGGCTGGCGGATCAGCAACAGGCCTGATCCTGTGGCACTCCCGCACATCGAGATCCGCCCATACCCCCTGTATGTGGCGGGCTCCAAAGACCCTTACCAGTTTCACTATCTGATCGAGATTGAGAATCTGGGGCCCGGCCCGGTGCAACTGCTTCATCGGCGCTGGCTCATCACCGATGCCAATGGCAAGATGCTGGAAGTGGCAGGCCCAGGCGTGGTCGGGGAACAACCCGTCATTGCCGAAGGTGAGACCTACCGCTACCAGAGCGGCGTGCCGCTGGCGACCCCGCTTGGGGTGATGGAAGGGAGCTATACCCTGCAAGATGGCTCTGGTCAGCAGTTCGAGGCGCCCATCGCCCCCTTCACGCTGGCCATCCCCAATATTATCAACTGAGGTTTCATGGCGAACTGTTTTGTCGGTGACATCCAGGGCTGTTACGACGACTTGCGCCGTCTGCTGGATCTTGCCGCGTTCGATCCCGAGAATGACGTGCTCTGGCTCTGCGGCGATCTGGTCGCCCGCGGCCCGGACTCCCTCAATACCCTGCGTTTTGTCAAAGGGCTGGGCAACCGTGCCGTTACCGTGCTCGGCAACCACGACCTGCACCTGCTGGCTGTCGCTGATGGCGTTGCACCGCTCAAGAAGAAAGACAAGCTGCAAAGCCTGATGGATGCCCCTGATCGGGATGAACTGCTGGAGTGGCTGCGCCACCGCCCGCTACTGGCCGAACATCCGGATCTCCCCATCATGATGGTGCATGCCGGGATCTCCCCCGCATGGGATGTCCGCACCGCGCGCAACTGCGCCCGCGAGGTAGAGAGCCTGCTCCGCGGTGACCAGTACAGCTGGCTGCTGCACAACATGTACGGCGACCAGCCCGATGGCTGGAAAGATGATCTGGTCGGGATCGACCGCTACCGCTACATCATCAACACCTTCACCCGAATGCGCTTCTGCTACTTCGATGGTCGGCTCGACTTCAAATGCAAGAAGGGCCCCAAGGAGTCGACCCCGGGCCTTCGTCCCTGGTTCGAACAGCGCGAGCATCACGTGGATGACCCCATTCTGGTGTTCGGCCACTGGGCGGCCCTGATGGGCAACACCGGCAAGAGCGACATCAAAGCGCTCGATACCGGCTGTGTCTGGGGCAACAGCCTCACTCTGTGGCGCTACGAGGATGATGCCCTGATCGCCACCCCTTGCCCGGTTCACGCCAGCTAGGGGGACGCAGCAATCTGGCGGTCGCTGCCGCACGGATTGCCACAACCCGCTCCAATCACAAAGCCCGGTAATCTGCCGGGCTTGCTGTTTTAGGCTCCCTGTTTTCCGGCGAACGAAGTTACAACTTGCGCCCCAGCCGCTTCTCGATCTGGCGCCGCTCCCACTCGGGGCCAAACAGCTTGAAGGGCTGAAACACCCGAACAGCATGGGAGGCAAGCCCCAATCCCCAGCCCAGGGTTGGCCACCAGGCCCAGATGTACTCCGGATTGCTCAGGCAATTGATGACAAACAGCCCGCAGATCACCACCACGTAGCTAGCGACATGGTGATAGAAGCCCTTGAGCTCCTCCACATAGCGCATTGCCACCCGCTCCTCTGCCGATACCTGGACCGCATCCTGACCCATAGTGTCACTTCCTCTCATCTCGCGCTCCTGTTGCTCTGATCCATCCAGTTGAGCCACATCGAGTTCAAAGACAGCGGCCAGGGCCTTGAGAGATTCCAGTCCGGGTTGCTGCCCCTGCTCGATCCGCTGGATGGTGCGAACGCTCAGGCCGGTAAAGGCGGCCAACTGCTCCTGTGACCAGCCCCGCTGCAATCTCAACTTCCTGACGATCATCTCGAACTCCTTGTGGTAATTGACAGGGCCAGCATAGGGGCCGGAGGGTGGCAGGTGACACGACAACGGCCTGACACCAACCTGACTTTCCTTTTAATTCAGTACATTAGATAAAAGATAGATATCCGAGATCCAGTTCCCCAACAGTCTCTTTGCGAAAACCAGACAGCAGGGTGACACCTGACTCTCTCTGCAAGATAGCGCCTTTGTATCCGGGGAGGCGAGCTTATAGATCCCGCATCACCCCTGCAGCAATTTCGAAAGAGCGCAAGCGAGCCTGATGATCGACGATGGGGCCATTGAACATCAGCTCATCGGCACGGGTTTCCGCCAGCAGCGCCTTGAGGCCATGGCGGATCTGCTCCGGATCGCCCACTAGCGAGCGAGCCAGGGTCTGCTCCATCGCCATCAGCTCCCGGGGTGCCCACTCGTCGCCAAGCTGGACGACCGGCGCGGGCAGCTTGCCCGCATCACCGCGATGAAGGCGCAAGAACTGCTGCTGCACGGTAGTGAACTGGAAACGGGCCTCCCGCTCGCTGTCGGCGGCGATCATGTTGATGCAGACCACCGCATGGGGCTTGGGCCAGCGCGCAGAGGGACGATACTGGCTGCGGTAGATTTCCAGCGCCTGCAGCAACATGGCGGGCGCGAAATGGGAGGCAAACCCGAACGGCAAGCCCATCGCCGCTGCAAGTTGCGCGCTGTAGAGGCTGGAGCCCAGCAGCCAGATGGGCAGATGCAGCCCCTGACCGGGCACCGCCTGCACCGCGCCGATCTCGTCGCCAAAGTAGCTCATCAGCTCGCGCACATCGGCCGGAAAATCATCCACCTCGCCACTGCGCATACGCCGCAGCGCCCGCATGGTGCGCTGATCGGTCCCGGGGGCGCGGCCAAGGCCAAGGTCGATGCGGTCGGGATAGAGAGAAGCCAAGGTGCCAAACTGCTCGGCAATCACCAGCGGCGAGTGGTTCGGCAGCATGATGCCACCCGCGCCGATCCGCAAAGTGGTGGTGGCTTCGGCCAGATGACCGATCAGCACCGAGGTGGCGGCACTGGCAATGCCCGGCATGTTGTGGTGTTCGGCCAGCCAGTAGCGCTGGTAACCCCAGCCCTCGGCATGGCGGGCTAGATCCCGCGAACGGCGAAATGACTCGGCAGGTACGGAACCTTCGGCAACAGGCACCAGATCGAGCACGGAATAGGGGATGGCAGGCATGAGTCACTCCATGGATTTACAGACCAGTAACAAGTGAGGCAATGTAGCACGGGATACCTGAATGAATCACTATCTCCTGCCAAGCTCTGCCTGGCAGTGGGCAACCATGGAAAAGCACAGATATCAGGCCAGTATTGTCATTTCTGTTATCGTATTGACACACTGCTGACAGATCGTCTCCGCAAGCATCACTGTGACAAGGAAATGTCCATGATCACTGCCAGATCCGGGCGCAAGCCCTTCTATGTTCACATTGCCACCCTATTTACCCTGCTGTTCAGTGTGCTGGGCATGCTGCTGATTCTGCTGCAGTTCCAGCAGGGCTCTCGCCAGATGCTGGAACATGAGCGCCACAACTTCAAACAGTACCGGGAACAGCTGGCCCTCGCTCTGCAATTGAACGAGCAGCCAGCCCGCATGTCCCTCAGCCTGCTAGCCAGCAGCCGACTGGCCGACATGAGCGATCTGGCAAGCCGACTGGAGTATCTGCCGCAGTTGGCAGAGATCTTGGCCAATCGCGACAGCTATGGTGCCGTCTACATCGGCTATGAGAGTGGCGATTTCTTTCTGGTACGAAAACTCACGGAACGGGCCCGGGCCCAGTTGCAGGCTGTGCCTGAAGGCAGCCAGTTGCTGGTTCAGAGCCTGAGTAGCGGGCGGGGAGAGTTCCTCTATTTTGATGAGCAGCTGCAACTTTTGGGGCGGCGAGCCATGGCGGATTATCGATTCGATCCCCGCAGCCGCGACTGGTACCGGCTGGCTCGCGGTTCATCAAAGATTGTCGCCACCACCCCCTATCTCTTTTTTACCACCAGGGAGCCGGGCATGACGCTGGCTGTCACCAGCCATAGCCAACGCGCCGTGATCGGGCTGGATGCCAGTGTCGAAGGGCTCTCGGCCTTGATTGGCGAGCTGCAGTTGCCGCTCCAAAGCCAGGTAGTGTTGTTCGATCGCTCCGCGACCCTACTGGCGGCCGATCCTGTACATCTGCCAGCCTATGATCAGCTAACCCAGCTGCCAGCGATCACGGCTCTGGGCAGCCCAGTCATGGCCGAGCTGAAAACTAGGCTAGAGAGGACGCCTGTGCTGCTGGATGGTTCTCCCCGGGAGCTGACCCTGACCACAGGGGAAAAACAAGAGTGGCTGGTCAATATCTCCCCCCTCGGCAAGGACACCCCTTTTTACATCGCCCTGCTGGTCTCGGCAGATCTGCTCTATCAGCAGGCACGCAATGAAGCACTGATCAATATGGCATGGGCGCTGACCAGCCTGTTGTTGCTGCTGCCAGTGATCTGGATGGTCTCCCGCCGTACCGCTACCCCGCTGCTGGCCCTGACCCGCGAGGCCGAGCGGATCCAGCGTTTCGACTTTGGCGAGGGGCAGGTTCCAGAATCGGCCATCCGGGAGATAGATGACCTTGCCCGCACCATGTCCGGCATGCGCCAAACCCTCGGCAACTTCATGAACATGGGTAGAGCACTGGCTGCAGAGCACCGCTTCGACTCCCTGCTAAGCCGCATCCTGCATGAAACCATCGCCGCGGTACAGGCAAAAGGGGGGAGCCTCTACCTGGCCCAACAGCAAAAGATGCAGCCGGTCCAGGCCCGCTGGCAGCAAACCGAGCAGCCCCTTGGGCAGGTTCCATGGCCACAACCATTGCTATCCGGCATGGCCACTTCCCAGCGCATCTCCCTCAGCCTGGATGAGGCGACATGGAGGCAACACCTGGACAGTTGGGGTTCCTTTCCCGACCCATGCCAGCTGGTGGCTGAGCCGCTCTGCGGCCATCGTCAGGAGCTGATCGGATACCTCCTGCTGATCCTGCCACGCTGCAGCGAACAGGAGCTGGCATCGCGCATCAGCCTCATCGAAGCGCTGGCGGGCACTTCCGCCTCCGCCATCGAGAACCAGCGCTTGCTGGAAGAGCAGAAACAGCTGCTCGAATCCTTTATCGAGCTGATGGCCGGCGCCATCGACGCCAAGAGCCCCTACACCGGCGGTCACTGCCAGCGGGTGCCGGAGCTGACCCGGATGCTGACCGAGGCGGCCTGCGCCCAGCGACAGGGCCCCTTTGCCGATTTCACTCTCAACGAGGAGGAGTGGGAAGCCATCCATATCGCCAGCTGGCTACATGACTGTGGCAAGGTGACCACCCCGGAGTTCGTGGTCGACAAGGCCACCAAACTGGAGACCCTCTACGACCGGATCCACGAGATCCGCACCCGTTTTGAAGTACTCAAGCGGGATGTCTATATCGAGTGCCTCGCTGCCCGCTTGTCATCAGAGATCAGAAGTGCCTGCCGGGAAGAGGCAGCCCCGCGCTGGGCCGAGCTGGATCAGGAGTTTGCCTTCATCGCCGAGTGCAATCTGGGTGGCGAGTGGATGGCCCCCGAGAAGATTGAACGGCTCGACGCCATCGCCAGCCGCACCTGGCTGCGCACCCTGGACGATCGGCTCGGCATCAGCCGGGAGGAGCTCAAGCTGCGTCAGAAAGAACCGTCTCCCGAGTTGCCCTGCCTCGAGCCACTGCTGGCCGACAAGTGCTGGCACCTTGTGCCTCGTCCGGATGGAGATCGGTTCGACGAGCACAATCCCTGGGGCTTCAAGGTCAAGGTACCGCACCATCTCTACAACCGGGGGGAGAGATACAACCTTGCCATCAGCAGGGGAACCCTCACCGAGGAGGAGCGCTACAAGATCAACGAGCACATCATCCAGACCATACGCATGCTGGAGCACCTCCCCTTCCCCCGTCATCTGCGCTGCGTGCCAGAGATTGCCGGCGGTCATCACGAGCGGATGGATGGCAAGGGTTACCCACGCCAGCTGACCGGAGCACAGATGAGCGTACCAGCCCGCATCATGGCTATCGCCGATATTTTCGAGGCGCTGACCGCCAGTGATCGCCCCTACAAATCTGGCAAGACGATCTCCCAGGCTCTTGCCATCATGCAGAACATGGTGCGTGAACAGCATATCGACTCGGATCTGTTCGCCCTGTTTGTCAGCAGCGGCATCTGGCGCGATTACGCTAGGCGCTTCCTCGAGAGCGCCCAACTGGATCAGGTGGACGAAACCGCACTGCTGGCCGCACTGGCCTAGGCTGGGTCATATTTTCTTACATTTGCGGGCTGGCCTGAGCGCCCCCGGCTGGTTATAACGGTGCCCCTATAGCGAAGGGGGAGCAATAGACTCCCCCTCACTCTTTGTCACACCACACTGTTCAGGTTATCTATGTCAAAACATCTCGTTCTGCTGGGCGCGCTGACGCTCTCCGGCTGCGCCCTGTTGTCTCCCCCCGCCCCTACCGTCACCCCGGTGCACCTTGCCGATACCAGCCAGCTCGGCTTCTACATCGAGTGCAGCAGCATGAAAGCCTGCTTCCAACAGGCCAACCAGACCTGCCCGCAAGGTTACAAGGAGACCGATCGTCGCCAGCAGACGCTCTACAGCACCCAGTATCTGGGGGGAAGCTATGACAAGGAGAAGAAAATCTACCAAGCTGCCAAGCCCTATCGCATCGCCAACACAATCCACTCGCTGACCATCCAGTGTCCCGTCACTACAGGCTGAGCCAACCGAAGGGGTGCTCTCTCCCGTTACTGCGAAAAAGAAAACGGTCAACCGAGGTTGACCGTTTTTCACTGCGCAGCGCCCTTAGAACAGCAGGTGTGCCACCCCGGCAATAACCGGCAAGGTAACCAGAGTGCGCAGCAGGAAGATAACGAACAGCTCCCACAGCTTGACCGGGATCTTGCTGCCCAGCAGCAGGGCGCCCACTTCCGACATATAGATCAGCTGGGTCACCGACATGGCGGCAATCACGAAGCGGGTCATGTCGCTCTCGATGGTCGAGGCCAGCACCGCCGGAATGAACATATCGGCAAAACCGACCATGATGGTCTTGGAAGCCGCTTCCGCCTCCGGCAGTTGCAGCAGCTCCAGCAAGGGGACGAACGGGGCGCCAAGCCAGTTGAAGATAGGGGTATGTTCGGCCAGCATCAGGGCACAGGTACCGATCGCCATCACCACCGGCAGTACGCCAAACACCATATCCAGTGCATTCTTCACCCCTTCCCGCGCGACGGCGCCGAGATCAGTCATGCTGTCAGCCTTGGTCAGCGCACGCTCGAAACCATAGCTCATTACGCTGTGCTGGTGCGGCACGGCTTCCTGCTTGCGGCACAGGGGGGTGCCATCGGCATAGATGTCCTTCTTCCAGCAGAGCGGTGGCAGACGCGGCACCACGATAGCGGCAACCACCCCCGCCAGACAGACGGTCAGGTAGAAGGGAACGAACATGTGCTCCAGCTTCACCTGGGAGATCACCACCAGACAGAAGGTGATGGAGACAGCAGAGAAAGTGGTGCCAATCACCGCGGCTTCACGCTGGGTATAGAACTTCCCTTCGTACTGCTTGCTGGTTAGCAGGATGCCGACGCTGCCATCGCCAAGCCAGGAGGCAAAGCAGTCCACAGCGGAGCGGCCCGGCAACCGGAACACCGGACGCATGATGCGAGTCATCATGGTGCCGACAAATTCCAGCAGACCGAAATCGAGTAACAGTGGCAGCAGCAGGCCGGCAAAAATGAAGACTGAAAACAGCACTGGCAGCAGATCATTAAGCACCAGGCCGCCGGTTGCGCCTGAATAAAGCACCTCTGGTCCCACCTGGAAGAAGGTCAGCAGCACGAAAATACCACCCACCACCCGCACGCAGGCCCAGAAAGGGGAGACATTGAACAAGCTGTTGAGGAAAGGACGACGCACCAGAATCGCTGGCTTGAACAGCCAGGCAATCACCGTCATCAGCATGGTGGTGGTGATCACCGCACTGACCATGGCGACCAGATAATCGGCAAAAACGCGCTGTACCAGCTTGGCCAGCACGGCCACCGGGATGGTGACGTTACCGTCATAGACGACCGGCGTCATGAACAGCAGGATCCCGATAAGTGACGGAACCAGAAACATCAACAAATTACGGCGAGTATTGACCGCAGGTGCTTCGAGACTCTTTTCCAACATGATATGACTGCCCTAATGTTACTTTTCCCTAGCCCGGTCAACCTGCGTATTCATGCATTAACCGGCAAAACGGGCGCAAGAATACTCTAAAAAAATGCACAAACAAGCCCTTAAGGCAGAAATCTGCGCATAAATATTTCAACAGGTAAACCTTCCATTAAAACAATAAGATACAGCGGCGCATATCGATTCAATCGACATCGCCAGATGATTGTTTCGTTATTGTTAATTTTGGTGGGCAGTATAATCGGTTATCAGTAGCAGGCAATAAGTGACATCACAAATATACCTAATGAGTTGCTGCTCGATAGACATAAAAAAACCGGAGCCTGTTCAGGCTCCGGTTTTCAATGAGAGTGACGGGGATCAGTCACGGACGTAGATGACTTCAACGCCATCATCTTCGTCGTCATCCCAATCGTCATCATCAAGCCCTTCATCGAAGGCAAGAGAGGCAGCCAGTGCTTCCGCTTCAGCCTTGGCCAGCTGGTTCTTGTGGTAGTCGTCCCACTTAAACTCCACCTTCTCGATGGCGTCTTTGGCATCTTCCGCCAGCTGACGGGGCATGGTATCCAGCAGATCCAGTATGTCGTAGCAGACCTTCTTGGTGCCTTCCTTGCTGATGGCAGTGATGGCATAGACCGGCCCTTCGTGGTTCAGGGCCGCCTTGACGCGATCCATCACCTCCTGGGCTTCCTCTTCCAGGATCAGATCCATCTTGTTGAACACCAACCAGCGCGGCTTGCCAGCCAGTTCAGGGCTGTACTTCTCCAGCTCCTTGACGATGGTCACGGCATTTTCAGCAGGATCGGAGCCATCAACCGGGCAGATATCCACCAAGTGGATTAGCACGCGGCAACGCTCGAGGTGTTTCAGGAAGCGGATACCCAGGCCTGCACCTTCGGCAGCGCCTTCGATCAGACCCGGGATATCGGCGATCACGAAGGAGCGGGAGTTCTCACCACGCACCACACCGAGGTTCGGCACCAGGGTGGTAAAGGGATAATCAGCGACTTTCGGGCGAGCCGCAGAAACGGCGCGAATAAAGGTAGACTTGCCTGCGTTGGGCAGACCCAGCATGCCGACATCGGCCAGCAGCAGGAGCTCCAGCTTCAGGGTACGCACTTCACCCGGAGTACCGTTACTCTTCTGACGGGGAGCACGGTTGACGGAGCTCTTGAAGCGGGTATTGCCCAGACCATGGAAACCACCTTTGGCAACCAGCAGCTTCTGCTCGTGGTGGGTCAGATCCCCCAGCAGTTCACCGGTATCTTCATCGGTCGCACGGGTACCAACCGGCACACGCAGGATCTTGTCCTTGCCGCGGCGACCGGTACAGTTGGCGCTCTGGCCATTCTCACCGCGCTCGGCAGCATGGAAACGCTCGAAACGGTAGTCGATCAGGGTATTGAGGTTCTCGTCGGCGATCAGATATACGTCGCCACCATCACCGCCATCACCGCCGTCCGGACCACCGTTGGGAATATATTTTTCACGGCGAAAGCTTACACAACCGTTACCACCGTCACCGGCATCGACTCGAATCTGGACTTCATCAACAAACTTCATAGGTAACCGTCACCTTAATTCGAAAAACCGATACGCAATTATAGTGGTACAGACCCCTGCGGGCGATACGCATCTTGCCTCTCCGGGCAATCTCGGTACCCGGGTCATCTGCGTTCCGTTTTTTCGTCATTATTTCGGAAAAACAAAAGCCCCGCCTGTTGGCGGGGCTTCGGATCCTTGCGGTCCGTAATTACTCAGCAACGATGCTAACGTACTTACGATTCAGCGGACCTTTAACTTCGAACTGCACCTTGCCGTTCGCGGTAGCGAACAGGGTGTGGTCCTTGCCCAGACCAACGTTCTCACCAGCGTGGAACTTGGTACCGCGCTGACGAACGATGATGCTGCCAGCCAGAACTGTTTCGCCGCCGAAACGCTTCACGCCCAGGCGTTTAGCTTCAGAATCGCGACCGTTGCGGGATGAACCGCCAGCTTTTTTGTGTGCCATCTATCGGACTCCTCTAATTAAGCGCTGATGCCAGTGATTTTGACTTCAGTGAACCACTGACGGTGGCCCGCTTGCTTACGGTGGTGCTTACGACGACGGAACTTGACGATAGTCACTTTCTCGCCACGGCCGTGAGCCACAACTTCAGCTACAACCTTGCCACCTTCAACGAAAGGAGCACCTACTTTAAAAGTGTCGCCTGCAGCAACCATCAGCACTTCGTTGAAGTCGATGGTAGCGCCAGTCTCAACGTTCAGCTTTTCCAGACGAACGATTTGACCTTCGGCCACACGGTGTTGTTTTCCGCCGCTTTGGAATACCGCGTACATTTGATTAACTCCGTAAAGGCATGTCTTTTGCTCAAGGCTAGACATGCGCAAAAACCTATAACAATGGGCGGGCATTCTACGCAAATCGATCTGCTCAGGCAAGGCCATTTTCGCAAAAAGTTTATTTTGTGCGCATATCTGCCGCCGTGGATAAACGCCTAACTGTAACCCATTGTGAAATCGTGTAGAATCCCTGCCATTACTAAAATCGCAGTTATTGCTGCTGTCACGTTACGAGACTTATGGACCAACAGACTATCCGTGCGCTCTGTGCCGCCGACATGACGGCGGTCAATGAACTGATCCTGGCCCGACTCCAGTCCGACGTTAGTCTGATCAATCAGCTGGGTTTCTACATTGTCAGCGCCGGCGGGAAACGGATGCGCCCCATGCTGACCGTGATGGCTGCGCGTGCGCTGGGCTATGAAGGTGAGGATCACCTGAAACTGGCCGCCATCATCGAATTCATTCACACCTCTACCCTGCTGCACGACGACGTGGTCGACGAATCCGACCTGCGCCGTGGCCGGGAGACCGCCAACGCCATGTTTGGCAATGCTGCCAGCGTGCTGGTCGGTGACTACCTCTATAGCCGCTCCTTCCAGATGATGGCCGAACTCTCCAACCTGCGGGTGATGGAGATCCTCTCGGATGCAACCAACACCATCGCCGAAGGGGAAGTGCTGCAGTTGATGAACTGCAACGATCCGGATACCACCGAAGAGAGCTACATGACGGTCATCTATTGCAAGACCGCCAAGCTGTTCGAGGCCGCCACCCGTCTCGCCGCCGTGCTGACCCATCAGCCCGAGCCCGTCGAGCAGGCCATGACCGACTACGGCAAGTATCTGGGTACCGCCTTTCAGATCATCGATGATGTGATGGATTACTGCTCCCAGAGCGAAGAGATGGGCAAGAACGTCGGCGACGATCTGGCCGAAGGCAAACCGACCCTGCCGCTGCTGCGCGCCATGGAAGTGGGTACGCCGGAAGAGCGCCAGCTGGTACGCGATGCCATCGAGCACCGCAACGGCATGGAGCATCTTGAGCAGATCCTTGGCATTCTCGACCGCACTGGCGCGCTGGAGTACTCCCGCATGCGTGCCAGGGAAGAGGCCGACAAGGCCATTGCCGCCCTCGCCATCCTGCCTGACTCCCCGCACAAACAGGCGCTGGAAACACTGGCCCACATGGCCGTGCAGCGCAGTGCCTGAGTAAACGACATGCATGAAAAAAGAGGCCTTCGGCCTCTTTTTTATTGTCTGCTATCTGCTGAACTGTGCATTGCACCAGACTCAGCGACTCAGCATCCAGAGGATCACGCTACCCGCAACCACTAACGAGCCGCCGATACGGCGCAACTGCTCCGGTGGCTGATCGCTCAGCAGCCGCAACATCTGCTGCCATGCCCTGGGCATCAACAACGGGCCGAGCCCCTCGAACAACAGCAGCAATCCCAACCCCATCAGCATGGATGTCAGCATCCGACCTCCTTGAATGCAACCAGCCACCTGGGTCGGCGGCTGGCGTTGGCACCAAAAACAAAAGGGTCTGACAATGCAGACCCTTTGAATGTGACCTCGTGGCGATTACTGCTTGGTGCCGTGAGGAGACTTGAGGTAACGGAAGAACTCGCTGTCCGGCTTCAACACCATCAGGTCGTTGCCACCGGCAAAGCTCTTGCGATAGGCCTCCATGCTACGCACGAAGCTGAAAAACTCGGGGTCTTTCTTGTAGCTGTCGGCATAGATCTTGGCAGCTTCCGCATCCCCTTCACCGCGCAGCTGGCGAGCGTTACTCTCGGCGTCGGCGATCATGACGGTTACCTTGCGGTCGATATCGGCACGCAGGATTTCAGCCTTCTCGCGACCCTGAGAGCGGTGCTCACGGGCCACAGCGGTACGTTCGGCACGCATCCGCTGGTAGATGGAGTTGGAGACTTCCACCGGCAGGTTGATCTGCTTGATCCGCACATCCACCACCTTGATGCCGAGCTCGGAGGAGCGCGCCATCTTCTTCAGGGCATCTTCCATCACGGTACTACGCTCACCGGAGACGATGTCCTTGATGGTGCGGTTACCAATCTCGGAACGCAGACCGTTGTTGATCTTGCGCTTGAGCAGATCTTCCGCCTGCAGCTTGTTGCCACCACCGGTTGCCAGGTAGTACTTGGAGAAGTCCTCGATCTTCCACTTCACGTAGGAGTCGATGATCAGGTCTTTCTTCTCGGAGGTGACAAAACGGTCGGCCTGGCTGTCAATGGTCTGGATGCGAGCATCCATCTTGCGAACCTGGTCGATGAGCGGCACCTTGAAGTGCAGGCCCGGCTCATAGAGGCGGGGCTCACCGGAGTCAACCCGCTTCACCTTGCCAAACTGCACCACAATCCCCTTCTGACCTTCATCAACGATAAAGACAGAGGAGAAGCAGACCATGGCCGCGACAGCGATTGCACCAATAGCTAGCTTTTTCATCTATCAGTTTCTCCCTGAGCTGAAGCGGTCACCGCTACGCAGCGGCATTGTCGGCGTAGAGTTGGCACCCTCGTTGGAAACGGGGACCTGCTCTGTGACCGGGGCGACAGTGGCACGATCAGACTGGGCAGCCTTCGGCTTGCCAGACAGCTTGTCGAGCGGCAGGTAGATCATGCTGTTGTTGCCAGCCGGCATGTCGACCACCACCTTGTTGGCCTGCTGATAGAGCTCTTCCATCGTTTCCAGATAGATACGCTCACGGGTCAGCTCGGGGGCAGCCAGATACTGGGGCAGCAGCTCGTTGAAGCGAGCGACTTCACCCTGGGCTTTCAACACGATCTGGGATTTGTAAGCTTCCGCTTCCTGCTCCAGACGCTTCACCTGGCCACGGGCCTTGGGCTCCACTTCACGGGCATAGGCTTCTGCTTCACGAATGAAGCGCTGTTCATCTTCCTGAGCGGAGATGGCGTCATCAAAGGCGTCTTTCACCTCTTCCGGCGGACGCGCCGGCAGGAAGTTGACGTCGACGATCTGCAGACCCATCTGGTAGGGCTCGATGATGCCATCGATCACCTGCCAAGTCTCCTGACGCACTTTCTCACGACCGGTAGTCAGGACGTCATCCATCCGGGTATGACCCACTACATAGCGCAGGGCGCTATCGGTGGCCTGACCCAGACTCTCGTCGGCATTGGTCACGCTGAACAGATACTGCTCGGGATTGACCACACGGTACTGCACGTCCATCTCGACCCGTACCACGTTCTCATCCTGAGTCAGCATGAAACCGGAGGCAGGCAGGGAGCGCACGGACTCGACGTCCACCGGGATCACCTGATCGATAAAGGTCGGCTTCCAGCGCAGGCCCGGCTCGACAATATGGGAAAACTTGCCAAACCGCAGCACGGCACCACGCTCCGCTTCGCGAATGGTGTAGAAGCCGCTGACGACCCACACCACCACAGCCACAACCAGCGCGATGGAGATACCAAAGCGACCTACATCGCCGCCAGATTTGCCGCCACCAAACAAGCCACCGAAACGGCGACTCACTTTGCGCAGCATTTCATCCAGATCAGGGGGTCCCTGATTCTTGCCGTTATTCCCCCAAGGGTCACGGTCTTTGCCGTTGTTACCAGGCTCATTCCAAGCCATCAGCGTCTCCATTAATACATGCGGATGGATATCATCTCTATCGGGCCATCATACGTTGCGAAGCCCCTAAGGGTTCATCTTCATCAACGAATCAATGCCTGATAAAGCGTTGTAAACTCTCACCTTCCTGTTTCACGAGGCGGTTCCAGTCGGCCACTTGCAAGCGGACTTCCAGCACGAAATCACCCTCCTCGCTAAAACCTTCCTGCTCAATCCCTTTCAGCTGATAGAGCGCACTGCGCAATCTCGCGGCAGAAGGAGGCAACTGCAGGGTGTGATGCACCATGGAGCCAGCCAGCAATTCGGTCAGCGCCGTAAACAGATGCTCACAACCTTCACCGGTCTGGGCCGATAACCAGACGCGCAACGGGCGCCCCTCGTCATCTCGCTCCAGACCTGCCGGACGATCCGCCAGCTTGTCGATCTTGTTGCAGATCATCAGCTGGGGCCTGTCATCGGCTTCGATCTCGGCCAACACCTGCTGCACGGAGTCGATATTCTCCTGCATCTGCTCATCGGCACAGTCCACCACATGCAGCAGCAGATCCGCTTCACGGGTCTCCTGCAGGGTCGCCTTGAAGGCCGCGACCAGATCATGGGGCAAGTGTCGAATAAATCCAACTGTATCCGCCAAAATCACATCACCCACATCCCGGATCACCAGTTTACGCAGGGTGGGATCCAGAGTTGCGAACAATTGGTCGGCAGCATACACGCTGGCAGCTGTAAGTTGGTTGAACAAAGTGGACTTTCCGGCGTTGGTATAACCAACCAGTGACACCGTCGGCACTTCGTTGCGGTTGCGGGCGCGGCGTCCCTGCTCCCGCTGCTTGGCCACCTTGTCGAGCCGACGCAAAATCGCCTTGATGCGTTCCCGCAGCAGACGTCGGTCAGTTTCAAGCTGGGTTTCACCCGGACCACGCAGACCGATCCCGCCCTTTTGACGCTCAAGGTGGGTCCAGCCTCGCACCAGACGAGTGGAAAGATGGCGCAACTGGGCCAGTTCGACCTGCAGTTTACCTTCGTGGGTACGGGCGCGCTGGGCAAAGATATCGAGGATCAGGCCGGTTCGGTCCACCACCCGGCACTGGAACAGACGCTCCAGGTTGCGCTCCTGGGCAGGGGTCAGGGCATGGTTGAAGATGACGACGTCGGCATCCAGCATCTGGACTTGGGACGCGATCTCTTCAGCCTTGCCACTGCCGACAAAAAATTTGGCACTGGGCGCACTGCGACTGGTGGTAATTACCCCCAGCGCATTGACTCCGGCCGAGCTCACCAACATCTTGAGCTCTTCCAGATCCTCCCGCTCACCCTCATCACTGAAGTTGACATGCACCAGAACGGCCTGTTCGCCAGCTTCATAACGGTCAAACAAGCGCTTGCTCCTTAACAGGAATCATGATGAATCTGAGTTGGCGAGTCGACTCGCCCAGGGATATCACGCCTCGGCATCACCCTGTTCATCAGCCGCGCCACCCGGAGTGGGCTGGTGATGATTGACGGCACGGGCCGGTACGACAGTCGAGATGGCGTGCTTATAAACCATCTGGCTCACGGTGTTTTTCAGCAGGATAACAAACTGGTCAAAAGACTCGATCTGACCTTGCAGTTTGATGCCGTTCACCAAATAGATAGAAACAGGAATCCGCTCACGGCGCAGCGCATTCAAAAACGGGTCTTGGAGAGATTGCCCCTTAGCCATTTTTCTTTTCCTTATAGTTTGTTGTTTTTAAACACCGAATATCAATATAACAACCTGATTATACAGGGAGTGTCAAGCCGCACCAGCGCGAGCAAGCACGCGGTCGAGATTGCCAGACTCACCAGATTCCAACCAGGTCACATCGGGCCAGCCGCGCAACCAGGTCATCTGTCGTTTTGCCAATTGGCGTGTGGCAACAATGCCACGATAACGCATCTCATCATACCCCACTTCACCGCACAGGTAGTCCCACATTTGGCGATAACCCACACAGCGAATGGAGGGGAGATCCGGGGTCAGATCGCCGCGCGCCATCAGCGCACGAACCTCCTGTTCAAAGCCACCTTGCAGCATCTTGTCAAAGCGCTGTTCGATCCGCTGATGCAGCACGGCGCGATCGCTCGGGGCGATGGCAAACTGCTGCACCCGATAGGGTAAGCCCTCCCCCTGCACCTGCGTCAGCTCGGTAAGTGTCTTGCCGCTGATGCGGTAGACCTCAAGCGCCCGGCTGAGCCGCTGCGGGTCATTGGGGTGAATTCGCGCCCCGGCCACCGGGTCAATGCGCACCAGCTCGTCGTGCAGCGCCTGCCAACCGAGGCGGGCAGCCTCTTCCTCAATCCCGGCACGAATGGCGGGATCGGCACAGGGCAGCGGGGACAATCCCTCCAGCAGCGCCTTGAAATAAAGCATGGTGCCGCCCACCAGCAGCGGAATGCGGCCGCGATCGGCGATCTCTTTCATCTCTCGCAGGGCATCCTTGCAAAAATCGGCTGCCGAATAGCTCACTGCGGGATCAAGAATGTCGATCAGCCGGTGCGGGGCACGTGCCAGTTCATCGGAGGTCGGCTTGGCCGTACCTATATCCATGCCGCGATAGATCAGCGCCGAATCGACGCTGATGATGTCGCAGGGCAGCGCCTGGCACAGTTCAATGGCGAGATCCGTCTTGCCGGAGGCCGTCGGCCCCATCAGAAAAATTGCGGTCGGCAAGTCACTCGCCATGTTCAAACTCCTCCAGCACGGTCGCCAACGAAAGGGGACGCACCATGCGAATGTCTGCCAGTTGGTCACTGAAATCATTCACAAGTTCCGTCAGCAGACGACTGGCAGTTGAAAAATCGTATATCTTCTCGCGGCTTATCCCCTGCTCCACCAGCCATTGGCATAATACTTCAGCCTGCTGACCAGCATCACTGTCAGATCCGCCCTCGATAATTTGCAGCAATTCGGGTAACAGACGCACCAGATCGGTCTGGCGCAGCAGAGCCGGCACCCGAGTCAGGATCATGGTGTCGCGCCCCCCGCTTTTCAACTCCAGCCCCATCCGTTTCAGCAAACGTTCCTGCTCGGTCACCAGCGCGATCAAATTCTTCGGCAGCTTGAAGGAGACCGGCAGCAACAGCGGCTGGGCCGCCAGTCCCTGACACCAGGTCTCCAGCAGCCAATGGCGTAGCAGCACACGCTCGGCACGCACCAGCGAGAGCAGCGCCAGCTGATTATCCCGCTCGATCAACAGGTAGGCCTGCTCCACCAGTGTCAGGGCGCGACATCCCCCCTGTTTGGGTGACGGCACTGGATCAGTGGGCTGCACAGGCGCAGCCTCAGTCGCAATTGCGATAGGCAGCGTAGTTAGCAGAGCGCCCATGCCGCGCATCGCCTCCCGACTGGGGGGCTCGGGCGGTTGATAATTGCTGGCTCGGCCTGCACCACCACCGTTCCCTTCCCGCACCTGTGCAGGTGCCCGGTAGCTGTGCTCGGCACCGTACCATTCCGGGCGTGGCACCTGACCGGGATAGTCAATCTGCGGACTGACCGGCAACTCGACCAGGGTTTCGGCCAGCGGCGCGTCCTGATGAACGGCGCTGACTCCTTCGCGGCGCAGCGCAGTAAACAGCGCCTGAAAGATAAAGTCGTGGATCAGTCGCGCCTGATGGAAGCGCACCTCATGCTTGGCCGGGTGGACGTTGACATCCACCTGACGGGGATCCAGCTCGATATAGAGCACATAAGCGGCGAAACGATCGGGAGGCAACAGCTCATCATAGGCCTGACGAATGGCGTGGTTGATGAGCTTGTCGCGCATCATCCGGCCGTTGACATAGGTGTATTGCAGATCGTTTTGTGGTCTTGCCCCCTCCGGAGTCGCCAACCAGCCCCACAGCCGCACATCGCTGTGCTCGCTCTCCACCGCCAGCGCATGGTGCATGAAGGGGGTGCCGCAAACGGCGGCGAGGCGACGCTCCTGCTCCGGCACGGTATTGGCGGCCTTGTACTGGCGCACCACCTTGCCATTGTGGCGCAGGATCAGGGTGGCATCGAAGCGGGAGAGCGCGATGCGGCGCACCAGCTCGTCGATATGGGCAAACTCGGTCTTTTCGCTGCGCATGAACTTGCGCCGCGCCGGGGTATTGAAGAAGAGATCCACCACCTCCACCGTGGTGCCCACCGGATGGGCCGCCGGCTTGATGGTGACGCTCATCTCGCGCCCTTCCGCCTGGGCTTGCCAAGCTTCTGACTGATCTGCAGTACGGGAGGTGAAGGTGAGACGGGAGACTGAGCTGATGGAGGCGAGCGCCTCACCACGAAAACCGAGGCTATTGATCCCTTCCAGATCATCCAGCGTGGCCACCTTGGAGGTCGCATGACGAGACAGCGCCAGCACCAGCTCATCTTTGGCGACGCCACAGCCGTTGTCACGGATGCGGATCAGCTTGGCTCCCCCCTTGTCGATGTCGATCTCGACCCGGTCGGCCCCCGCATCCAGGCTGTTCTCCACCAGCTCTTTCACCACAGAAGAGGGCCGCTCCACCACCTCTCCGGCTGCAATCTGGTTGGCCAGAATGGGTGGCAAAATACGGATCGGCATCATTTACTCCTGAATTTCAATCTTGCGGATAGAGAGCCGTTCCACCACCTCTCCACCAACCGGAATCTGGTTGGCCAAGATAGGGGGCAATATACGGATCGGCATCACTTACTCCTGAATTTCAATCTTGTGGATAGAGAGCCGCTCCACCACCTCTCCACCAACCGGAATCTGGTTGGCCAGAATCGGGGGGTAATATACGGATCGG
>NZ_JAAKMI010000022.1:0-42588 GCF_049170315.1 Aeromonas sp. 604443 | reverse complement strand
GGTCGCGGGTTCGAGTCCCGTCCGCTCCGCCACTAATTTGAAGGCCTTCCCAGATGGGAAGGCCTTTTTGCTATGGGTGGTTTTATCAAGTGACCCACAGGTTTGCACACCAGAACCAACACAAAGCCCAGTCTCACGACCGGGCTTTGGTGTTTTTAGTGTGTTAAACCAGCCAATGGCTGGCTTTTACCTGTCGGAAGGATCGTAAGACAGCCGGTTATTTCCACCATTTTCTGGCTATATCCGAGCCTTATCAGCCATTTGAGCGAGTTTACAGGCGGCCAAATCAGCCTTCTGCTGGTTGCAGGGCAGTTCCATATTGACCACCCCCTCGTCCATCTGCACATCGATCTTGAAGCCAAGCCGTTTGGCGAGGTTGACCATGCCGCGATTGCTGGGCATGGTCATGCCGGATAGCTGGCCAATCCCCTGCTCTTTGGCGTAACGGATGATCTTCTCCATCATCAATTTGCCGAGACCGACCCCTTTCAAGTCCGATCGCACCAGAATGGCAAACTCGGCATCGCTCAGGTCCGGGGTCGAGATAGCGCGTACCACGCCGAGGATTTGATCCTGCAGCTCGCCATCTTGCCCCACCGCTACGAAGGCCATCTCCCGGTCGTAATCGATCTGGGTCATGCGGGCCAGCTCTTCGTGACCCAGTTCGCCGACATCGGCGAAGAAGCGTTTGTACCTGTCTTCATCAGAGACTTGCAGCACGAACTGCTTGTGAGCCGGTTCATCTTCCGGCCGGATTGGGCGCAGCAGGATATGGCGCTGATCTTTAAGCCAGGCACCCTCCTCCAGTTCGGTGGGATAGGGGCGGATCGCCAGTCGGTTGATTATCGGGATGGCGGGGTCAGTCAGTGTGAGGCTGGCATCCAGTACCACCATCTCGGTACCGCACGCTTGCAGCGGGTGCAGGTCCAGCTCCTGAATCTCTGGAAAGGCGAGCAATAGCTCGGAGAGCTGGCAAAGCACTTGGCTCAAGGCATCAATATCCAGTCGCTCCGGTGTGGCCTGCTCACGGATCTTGCGACTCTTGAGTGCCCCGATGATCTGGTAACGGGCCAGCGCCTGATTGAGCGGCGGTAGCGCCGCGACCATCTCCTGCGGTTCCGCACCTGATTCACCCAACAGAATGACGGGGCCAAAGATGGCGTCTTGCTGGATGCGTACCCGCAGCTCCAGGCCACCGCTGCGGCGAGCCATGCGTTGCACCAGCAAGCCTTCGATGCGGGCGCCCGGATCATGCTGTTTGACCCTGTCCAGAATGGCATCTGCAGCTTGCGCCACTTCGGCCGAGGTGCGCAGATTGAGCACCACGCCGTGCACGGCAGACTTGTGCAGGATATCGGGCGAGCGCAGTTTTACCGCCACCGGGTAGCCGATCTGCTCGGCGGTGAGGGTCGCCTCGATGGCGTCGGTGACGATCCAGGTTGGTAGGGTCGAGAGACCTGCGGCTTGCAAAATGGGGTGAACGAGATGTGTATCCAGTCTCAGCTGTTTGCGCTCCTGCGCTTGGCGGATCAGCTGCTGGCACAGCTCGACATTGAGCTGGTTGCCATGTAGTGACGCCGGTGTCTCCATCAACTGCTTCTGGTTGCGGCGGTATTCCACCATGTGCATGAAGGCGGCCATGGCGCTTTCCGGCGTGCGGTAGGTCGGGAAGCCCGCCTCGGTAAAGAGCTTGCGCCCCTCCTGCGCCGAGTACTCGCCCGCCCAGTTGGTGAGGATATTGAAACGGCGCGCTCTGGGATGCTGTTTCAGATGGGCGATAAGATGGCTGGCCAGCGGCGCGCTCGGTGCCGTGAGCGAGGGGGCGTGGATGATCAGGATGGCGTCGATGCCATCTTCCTGCAACACGCTGTCCAGCGCCTCCTGATAGGTGGTGATGGTGGCATCGCTGCCGATGTCGAGCGGCGGGCGAGCCAGCTTGCCGCCCCGCTCCAGCAGCACATCCACCGCCATATTGGCCAGCCCGCGGCCGTTGGAGATGATGGCGAGCCGCTCTCCCTTGAGGGTCATGGAGTGGCTCAAGGTTTCTACCGCGGCAAACAGTTCGTGGGTATCCCGTACCCGCAACATGCCGGCGCGGCGGATGGCGGCATCATAGACGTTGTCGAGACCGTGGGCCGGTTCGTGGCGCCCGCTTTTCAGCACCAGGATCGGCTTGTTGCGCGAGGCTGCCCGCGCTGCCGAGAGAAAGTGGCGGGCGTCGTGCAACTTGTCCATATAGATCAAAATGGCGCGGGTGACGCTGTCGCGGGAGAGCTGATCCAGCAGCTGGCCGAAGTCGATGTCGCAGTGATCGCCAAGGGAGATGAAGGCGGAAAAGCCCAGTTCATGCTGCTTGGCCCAATCCAGAATGGTGGTGCTGACGGCGGCGGATTGCGAGAGAAAGGCGACCTGCCCCGGCTTGGCAGCAATGGGTGAAAAGCTGGCGTTAATCCCCTGGCCGGGCAGCAGCATCCCCATGCTGTTGGGGCCGAGCAGGCGAATACCGTATTGCTGGCAGACCCGTTTCAGCTCCAGCCGCTCCTCGGGGGAAAAGTCGGCGGCCAGTATGATGGCTGCCCCCGCGCCCTTCTGGCCTAGCGCTTCCAGCAATGGCAGGACCCGCTCCCGCTTGGTGCAGATGATGGCGAGATCCGGGGTTAGCGGCAGGCTGGCGATATCGGGATAGGCCAGCACGCCGGCGATGGCCTTGTTGCGCGGGGTGACGGGGAGGATGGGCCCTTTGAACTGGCCTGCCAGCAGGTGGCGCACGATCACATGACCCGCCTTGAGCGGGTCGGTCGAGGCGCCGATCACGGCGATTGAGTGGGGTTTGAACAGCCGATCCAGACCGCTTGCTTTCATGGGCACTCCCGTCGAAAGGGGGAAGATACCAGTCTAATACGCCTTTGCTGCGGGTTCTGTGACCGGATCCTGATCACTGTTTGTTCAGGGCATTGGCACGCAGATAAAAGCGCAGTTCGCCCTGCACCCGGCGAATGGCTCCCAGGTGGCGTTCCTGCAGATAGATATCCTGCTCCCGATCGAGCGCCGTGCTGGGTACGCCCATGCTTTGCAGATACTCGTCAAACAGGGTTGAACCCTTGATCTCTACCAGATGCTGTTTCATGGCTCTCCTCCCTGCGCCTTGGCGTTTGTTGATGAACGCCCAGTCTGCGATGACCTGTCGGGTTTGCCTATTGTCACTTTTGACACGAGATTTGACACGAGAGCGCTCACACATCTTTCAGAGAGGGCGCCGTTGAGGTACTGGCGGGCGTTATAGTATGGCGAGGAGCACAAGGTACGGATGGTGCACGGGATGATCAGAGTCTGGTGGTGGTGCATGGCACTGTGGGCGGTTGGCGTATCGGCAGCCGAGCAGCCTATCCGCGCCTGGAATCTGCTGCTGGATCACCCCAACCCCGCCGTCGTCCAGTTGCTGCGGCTCTCCCTCGATCTCACCGTGCCCGAATATGGCCCTTACCAGCTGGTCTCCAGCCCGCAGATGGAGCAGGGGCGGGCGGTGAAGGAGCTGCGCAGCGGCGAGCTGGTTCAGATCGGTGTTTTTGCCCCCGATGGTGAGCGAGAACGGGAGTTGCTGGCAATCCACATTCCGCTGGCCAAGGGGCTGCTGGGATGGCGGGTGTGTCTGGTTCGGCAGGGGGATGAGGGGCGTTTTGCCGCGATCGGATCGTTGGCGGACTGGCATCGCGCCGGGCTCTCCATCGGCCAGCACAGATCCTGGCCAGACACCCAGTTGCTGCGGGCTAACGGCCTCAAGGTGACGGTGGGCAATCTTTATGAGGCGCTCTTCAACATGCTGCGCAAGAAGCGCTTTGACTGCTTCCTGCGCTCGGTCATCGAAGTCGAGGATGAGCTAAGGCAGCATCCCGATCTCGCCATCGAGCCCCGTCTGGTGTTTCGCTATCCGCTGGCGCTGCTCTTCTTTGTCTCGCCAAAATATCCGGAGCTGGCCCAGCGCATCGAGCTTGGCCTGCTGCGGGCGCGGCAGTCTGGTGCTTTTGACCGGGTCTTTGAAGAGGGATTTGGCAGCACCATTCGGCGGTTGAAACTGGATGAGCGGGTGCGCCTCGAGTTGCACAACCCCGACTTGCCGCAGCCCAGTCGCGTCATGATGGTCGATCCGGCCCTTATCTATAATCCGGTGTCAGCGCAGTGAGCCCTGATTCTGCGCGGTATCCCAGAAGGCGCGGATCAGCGGCTCCTCCAGCCGCTTCTTGAGCACCCCGATCCCCACATCAAATGGCTTGAAGGCGGGCTTGAGGTCGATGATCCGTACCTTGTCGCCGAGCGGGCTATGGTCGATCACCGCCGCCGGCACCAGCCCCACGCCACAACCGAGCGCCACCATGGCGACGATCCCCTCGTTACCCGCCACTTCGGCGTAGATGTTGGGGGCTATTCCCTTGTTGCGAAACCACTGATCGCTGCGTTTGCGGGCCAAGCCCTGCTCGGAGAGGATGACTGGCAGTTGCTCCCAATCCGGCTCGCCCTGACGGAACCACTGGTTCAGTTGCGGGGCGTTGCGTGGCGCGATAAAGACCAGCGGTACCTGCTGCAGGCTGGCGAACTCCAGCTTGGCGGGCAGGGCATCGGGACGGGCGGCGATGGCGAGATCGGCCTCGTCGGCCAGGATCTTGTCCACCGCCAGCGCCGGGTCGCCGGTCTCCAGCTTGATCTCCAGCTGGGGGTAGCGGCGGCGAAAGCGCTCCAGTACCTCGGGCAACAGAAAGTAACTGGCGGTGACCGAGCAGAAGACCCGCAGCCGCCCCTGCAGCGGTTCATCGCTGCGTTTGAGCTCCTGCTTGAGCTGACGCCACTCCTGCAACAGGCCGCCACCAAACTCCCGCAGCTTCTCGCCGGCAGGGGTAAGCCGCACCGAGCGGTTGTCCCGCTCGAACAGCACGCAGCCGGTCTCCTGCTCCAGCCGCTGGATCGCGCGGCTCAGGGTGGAGGGGCTGACCGCCATGGCATCGGCACTCTTGCCGAAATGAAGGGAGTCGGCGAGGTGGAGAAACAGCTCGAGATTGCGAAGGTCCATCTTTCAGCTCCTGGCGCGGCTTGTGTGCCCGATATCCAGCGGTTGGCGGCTTGTTTCTGCCATCTCGTGGTACATTCAGCAGGCAATTATGAAGGATTAACGTTTCAATTATTGCAACGTACTGTTTCGAATATATCAGTTCAGGCAATAAGTGTCCCGCGCTATAGTGGTTCAGACAACGCCGCCATCCGGCATGGAATCAATCGAACGGAGCAATCACCATGGCTAACTATTTCAACACCTTGAACCTGCGTCAGCAGTTGGCCCAACTGGGCAAGTGTCGTTTCATGCAGCGCGAAGAGTTCGCGGACGGCTGCAACGTGCTGAAGGGCAAGAAGGTGGTGATTGTGGGCTGTGGTGCCCAGGGTCTGAACCAGGGTCTGAACATGCGTGACTCCGGGCTGGATATCTCCTACGCCCTGCGCAAGGCCGCCATCACCGAGAAGCGCGCCTCCTGGCAGAAAGCCACCGACAACGGCTTCGCGGTCGGCACCTATGAAGAGCTGATCCCGACCGCCGATCTGGTGCTGAACCTGACTCCGGACAAACAGCACTCCGACGTGGTGAAAACCGTGATGCCGCTGATGAAGCAGGGCGCCGCGCTGGGCTACTCCCACGGCTTCAACGTGGTGGAAGAGGGTCAGCAGATCCGCTCCGACATCACAGTTGTTATGGTGGCGCCGAAGTGCCCGGGTACCGAAGTGCGTGAAGAGTACAAGCGCGGTTTCGGCGTACCGACTCTGATCGCTGTTCACCCGGAAAATGACCCGAAAGGTGAAGGCATGGCCATCGCCAAGGCGTGGGCCTCTGCCACCGGCGGCGACCGTGCCGGGGTGCTGGAGTCCTCCTTCGTGGCGGAAGTGAAATCCGACCTGATGGGCGAGCAGACCATCCTCTGCGGCATGCTGCAGGCCGGTTCCCTGCTCTGCTACGACAAGCTGGTTGCCGAAGGCACAGACCCGGCCTACGCCGGCAAGCTGATCCAGTTCGGCTGGGAGACCATCACCGAAGCCCTGAAACAGGGTGGTATCAGCCTGATGATGGACCGCCTCTCCAACCCTGCCAAGCTGCGCGCCTTCGAGCTCTCCGAGCAGCTCAAGACCCTGATGCGCCCGCTGTTCGAGAAGCATATGGACGACATCATTGCCGGTGAGTTCTCTCGCGGCATGATGGCCGACTGGGCCGAAGACGATGCCAAGCTGTTCGGCTGGCGCGAAGAGACCGGTAAATCCGCCTTCGAAAACGCCCCGGCGTTCGCTGGCAAGATTGCCGAGCAGGAGTACTTCGACAATGGCGTGGTGATGGTGGCCATGGTCAAGGCGGGTGTCGAGCTGGCATTCGAGACCATGGTGGCTTCCGGTATCTACGAGGAGTCCGCCTACTACGAATCCCTGCACGAGTTGCCGCTGATCGCCAACACAGTTGCTCGCAAGCGTCTGTACGAGATGAACGTGGTCATCTCCGATACCGCCGAGTACGGCAACTACCTGTTCGCCAACGCTGCCGTGCCCTTGCTGCGCGAGCACTTCATGCCGACCCTGAAAGCAGGCGATCTGGGTGCCAGCAAGGCGGAAGGGCAGAGCGTGGATAACCTGGCGCTGCTGGCGGCAAATGAGGCGACCCGCAACCACCCGATCGAAAAAATCGGCCTGGTACTGCGTGGTTATATGAAAGACATGAAACGCATCGCCGTTGGCGGTTAAGCCTGCATCGAGCTGGATGATGAAGGGGCGGGGATGACGATCCCCGTCGCCGGTCGGACTGGACACCCGACCGGCCAGCCAGAACAATCAGCCTGACAGTCATAAAAAAGCCCCGCTCATTGAGCGGGGCTTTTGCATTCAGAAAGGCTGGATAAATCAGGCTTTCCACGCTTTCCAGGTATTGATCAGACCGTTGGTGGAGCAGTCGTGGCTGGTGACAGCCTCGTTGTTGCCCAGCTCCGGCAGGATCTTGTTGGCCAGCTGTTTGCCCAGCTCCACGCCCCACTGGTCGAAGGAGAAGATGTTCCAGATTGCGCCCTGTACGAAGATCTTGTGCTCGTACATGGCGATCAAGGCACCCAGGGTTTTCGGGGTCAGACTCTTGAACAGGATGGAGTTGGTCGGGCGGTTGCCTTCGAACACTTTGAACGGCACCAGATCCTTGACCTGCTCCAGGGTTTTGCCAGCCGCCAGGAACTCGGCTTCAACCTCTTCCTTGCTCTTGCCGAAGGCCAGCGCCTCGGTCTGGGCGAAGAAGTTGGCCAGCAGTTTCGGGTGGTGGTCACCGATCGGGTTGTGGCTGATGGCTGGCGCCAGGAAGTCACAGGGGATCAGCTTGGTGCCTTGATGGATCAGCTGGTAGAAGGCGTGCTGGCCGTTGGTGCCCGGCTCACCCCAGATGATGGGGCCAGTCTGGTAGTCAACCGGCTTGCCGTTGCGATCCACGTACTTGCCGTTGGACTCCATGTTGCCCTGCTGGAAGTAGGCAGGGAAGCGGTGCATGTACTGGTCGTACGGCAGAATGGCTTCGGACTCGGCACCGTAGAAGTTGTTGTACCACAGGCCAATCAGCGCCAGCAGCACCGGCACGTTCTGCTCATAGGAGGCAGTGGCGAAGTGCATGTCCATCTCGAAGGCGCCTTGCAGCAGGGCTTCGAAGTTCTCGAAACCGACGGAGAGGGCGATGGGCATGCCGATGGCAGACCAGGAGGAGTAGCGGCCGCCAACCCAGTCCCAGAACTCGAACATGTTGTTGGTGTCGATGCCGAACTCGGCCACGGCCTTGCCGTTGGTGGAGAGAGCAGCGAAGTGTTTGGCAACGTGTGCCTTGTCACCGGCGATGTTGATGAACCAGTCGCGGGCGGTCAGGGCGTTGGTCATGGTCTCCTGGGTGGTGAAGGTCTTGGAGGCCACCAGGAACAGGGTGGTTTCCGGATCGATCTTCTTCAGGGTCTCGGCGATGTGGGTGCCATCGACGTTGGAGACGAAGTGCATCTGCAGGTGGTTTTTGTAGGGACGCAGTGCCTCGGTGATCATCACCGGGCCCAGATCAGAGCCACCGATACCGATGTTGACCACGTGCTGGATCGCTTTGCCGGTGTAGCCTTTCCACTCGCCTCCGATTACCTTCTCGCAGAAGCCCTTCATCTTGGCCAGCACGGCGTTCACTTCCGGCATAACATCCTTGCCGTCGCACTCGATGGGGCGGTCGGAGCGGTTGCGCAGGGCCACGTGCAGTACGGAGCGGCCTTCGGTCATGTTGATCTTGTCACCATTGAACATGGCATCGATCGCGCTGCGAAGATCGGTCTCTTTGGCCAGATCAATCAGCAACTTGAGGGTTTCTTCGGTGATCAGGTTCTTCGAGTAATCAACCAGGATGTCGCCGCCGAAGGTAAGGGAAAACTTGTCAAAGCGCTTCGGGTCCTGCGCGAACAGATCCTTGAGTCGAGTCTCTTTGTTTGCTGCAAAGTGGGCTTCCAGTGCCTGCCAGGCCTGGGTTTGGGTTGGATTGATATTTTTCATAGGATTCCTGAAATGCCAAGTTGTGTTTGAACCTTGCAGGCAAGGTCCCGCCAAACCTTATTATCCGAGCATTATAGCGAGCCGATCGGGCTGCCCGTGTAACAGATTTTTACCGATTGTCTTTTACCGCAATGGGTCACTGCCGGGAGCATACAACCAGAACATTGGGATTATGTGTCACGAAAGCAAGGCGGATCTTGCGCTTGCTCATGATTGGGGCCACCCCGATAGCCTGAAATTGTTTTCATCCGGTTGGCGTGGTTATGCACCGACATGGCCATGGGCTGGGGCCAGAAACGACAATGCCAGCCCGAAGGCTGGCATTGTCTGTTGCAGCAGAACCGCGATCACGCCTGCGGTTTTTGCATGTGCATCACCATCTGCGGGAAGGGGATCTCGATGCCTTCGGCATCAAAGGTCAGTTTCACCTTCTCGTGGAAGTCGAACCAGACCCCCCAGTAGTCAGCGGTTTTCACCCAGGGGCGCACCACGATATTGACCGAGGAGTCGGCCAGCGCGGCAACGGCGATGGTGGCTGCCGGATCTTTCAGGATGCGCGGCTCTTCGCTTACCAGACGCTCGAGGATCTGTTTGGCCTTGCGCAGGTCAGAGCCGTAGCCGATGCCAAAGGTCATATCGACGCGGCGGGTATCCATGCGCGAGTAGTTGACGATGGTGCCGTTGAGGATGGCGGAGTTCGGGACTACCACCATCTTGTTGTCACCGGAGGTGAGGGTGGTGGTAAAGAGCTGAACGGACTGCACCACACCCGCGGTGCCCGCCACTTCGATGAACTCGCCCGCCTTGATGGGGCGGAAGATGATCAGCAGGAAGCCGGCTGCGAAGTTGGAGAGCGAGCCTTGCAGCGCCAGACCGATGGCCAGACCGGCGGCACCGATAATGGCGACGAAGGAGGCGGTCTGCACGCCAACACGGCCCAGCGCGGCGATCACCACGAACACCAGAATGGCGTATTTGAGGATGCTGCCGACGAAGTGAGTGACGGTGGTGTCCAGCTTGCGGGCCTGCATCACCTTGACCACACCACCGCTGATGAGGTTGGCGGCGATATAGCCGACCAGCAGGGTCAGCAGGGCGGCGGCGATATTGACGCCGTATTCGATCAGCAGTCCCTGATTATTGACCAGCCAGGTCTGCGCTTCGGTAATGATTTCGGGTTCCATAGGATGTCCTGTCAGGTTCTAAAAGGTTTATGGTGGATAAATCTAACACCGCAGCGCGACAGTACGGGTCGCATCTGGTACTTCTTTTCTGCCATAAAAACCTGACACAAAAAAGAAGGGAGGCCAAAGCCTCCCTTCTTTTTGCTGAATGACGCGAAAAAAACATCAGCTCTGCAGCAGTTGGCTGCGGATAAATTGCCACTGATCTTCGAAACCTGCGGTCGGCTTGAGCTTGAACTCGGAGCGCACGAACTGGCTGATGCGACCTTCGGTGTAGGCCAGCAGCAGATTGGCCAACATGGTCTCGTCGAGCTGGAAGCCCTGACCCTCGCGCAGCCGCTTCTCGCGCAGCACCTGCTTGATCTGGGTCTCCAGCTTGTCGAACAGGATGCTGATGCGATCCCGCAGCCGATCGTGCTCACCCAGCAGGGCGTCGCCATTGAGGATGCGGGTAATGCCGGGATTGCGCTCGGCGAACACCAGCAGCAGCTGCAGGATATGGTGGCAGCGCGCCATGGTGTCCTTCTCTTCCGCCATGATCAGATTGACCCGTGACAGCAGGGAATCCTCGATAAAGTCGATCAGCCCCTCGAACATCCGCGCCTTGCTGGGAAAATGTCGATAGAGGGCTGCTTCAGAGACGCCGACCTCGGCCGCCAGACGGGCCGTGGTGATGCGCTGACCCGGACTGGTTTCCAGCATATGGGCGAGCGCCTGCAGGATCTGATCGCGCCGACTCTGTTTCTGATTACTGCTTGCCATGGATTCCCCTAAAAAAACAATGGCTTGATTCTATTATTAGGCACCGCCATCGGGCTGGTGTGGTCTGTTATTGGCGACCAGAAGAACCAAAACCGCCTTCACCCCGTTCGCTCTGATTGAACTCATCGACCAGTTGGAAGCTGGCCTGAACTACCGGCATGATCACCAGCTGGGCGATGCGCTCGCCGGGTTGCATGGTGAACTCATCCTTGCCGCGGTTCCAGACCGAGACCATCAGCTGACCCTGGTAATCGGAATCGATCAGACCGACCAGGTTGCCCAGCACGATGCCGTGCTTATGGCCGAGGCCGGAGCGGGGCAGAATGGTGGCACACAGACCCGGATCCTGGATGTGGATGGCCAGACCGGTCGGCACCAGGGTGGTATCACCCGGAGCCAGAGTCAGCGGCGCATCCAGCAGTGCGCGCAGATCCATGCCGGCAGAGCCCGGTGTGGCGTAGGCGGGCAGCGGGTACTCGGTACCGATACGGGCATCCAGAATCTTCAGTTCAATTTGTGTAGTCATGAATCGCTTTTTCAGTTGGATCTTGTATTGGCGCCCCTCTTGGCAAGGCGGGGCGCCGTGAGTCTTGTTCTGTCGGGACGCTCAGTGCCGGTAGTGGCGCGCAATCAGGGCGATCAGGTGACGGGCCAGCGTCAGCTTGTCGGCCAGCGGCAGCGGGGCCTGGCCCCCTTGCCAGAACACGGTCAGGGCGTTGTCATCGGCGTTGAAGCCTTGCCCCTCGCGGGACACATCGTTGGCGGCGATCATGTCCAGCCGCTTACGCTGCAACTTGTCGAGGGCGTATTGTTCCACATCCACGGTTTCGGCGGCAAATCCGACGGTGAAGGGTTTGTCTGAAAGGGCGCCGACGGCCGCGATGATGTCGGGGTTTTTCACCAGCTTCACCACCATCTGGTCGTTGTCGCCGGTTTTCTTGATCTTCTGGCTGGCCACCTGCTCAGGACGATAGTCGGCTACCGCCGCGCAGCCGATGAAGAGGTCGCACTCGCCGACTCGGCTCATTACCGCCTGATGCATCTGCTCGGCGCTTTCGACATCGATGCGGGTGACGCCAGCTGGTGTAGCCAGCGTTACCGGGCCGCTCACCAGCGTCACCTCGGCGCCCGCTTCACGAGCGGCGCGAGCGATGGCGTAACCCATCTTGCCGGAGCTGTGGTTGCTGATGTAGCGCACCGGATCCAGCGCCTCGCGGGTTGGACCGGCGGTGAGCAGCAGCTTGACGCCTGCCAGCAAGGGCTCGGCGGCCAGCTGCTGGCAGCAGCGATCCACCAGTTCGAGGGGGTCCAGCATCCGCCCCGGGCCCACATCGCCACAGGCCTGGCTGCCGGCATCCGGGCCCCACAGCAGAATGCCGCGGCTGGCCAGGGTCTTGAGGTTGGCCTGGGTGGCGGCGTTGAGATACATCTGCTGATTCATTGCTGGTGCCAGCGCGATGGACGCCGGAGTGGCCAGACAGAGGGTGGTCAGCAGTTCGTCGGCCATGCCTGCAGCCATCCGCGCCATCAGGTTGGCGCTGGCGGGGGCGATCAGCACCAGATCGGCCCACTTGGCCAGTTCGATATGGCCCATGCCCGCTTCGGCAGAGGGGTCCAGCAGGCTGTAGGCCACCGGATGACCGGAGACCGCCTGCAGGGTCAGCGGGGTGATGAACTCCTTGGCGGAGCGGGTCATCACCACCCGCACTTCGGCGCCCTGATCTTTCAGGCGGCGTACCAGCTCGGCACTCTTGTAGGCGGCGATCCCGCCACTGACACCCAACAGGATGCGTTTATCGGCCAATCTCATCTGCTGTTTCTCTATCCGGCTCATTCTGACTGGTCGGCTAAGATACCACAGGCAATGGATGACGACAGGGGTTGGCATCAAGGGGTGTGGTCGGGCGTGCGCAATTTTTTGCTATGTTTTTTCTCAACAGGGATGAGGGAGAGACAAATGAGCATCAAAGAGTGGCCGGAAGATGAACGCCCCAGAGAGAAGTTGCTGCGTCAGGGGTCTGCGGCGCTCTCCGATGCCGAGTTGCTCGCCATCTTTCTGCGCACCGGCGTCAATGGCCTGAGTGCAGTGGATCTTTCACGTAATCTATTGAATCAATTCGGCTCTTTACGCAGTTTGCTGGGGGCGGATCAACGGGCATTCTGCGAGGCGCACGGCCTTGGCCCGGCCAAATATGCCCAGTTGCAGGCGGTGCTGGAGATGGCCAGACGCCATCTGGCCGAGCAACTGCAACGGGGCGATGCCCTCACTTCACCCCAGCTGACCCGCGACTATCTGCAGGCCCAGCTGCGGGATCGGCCACGCGAGGTGTTTGCCCTGCTGTTGCTCGACAATCAGCACAGAGTCATTCAATTTGTTGAGCTTTTTTTCGGCACCATCGACTCGGCGAGCGTCTGGCCAAGAGAAATCGTGCAGATCGCGCTCAAACATAATGCAGCCGCGGTGATTCTGGCGCATAATCACCCGTCCGGCGTCGCCGAGCCCAGCAGGGCCGACCGCCAGATCACGGATCGGATCACGGCCGCTTTGGCCCTGATCGATATCAGAGTGCTGGATCACTTGGTGATCGGTGATGGCATCACGGTTTCTTTTGCCGAGCGCGGTTGGCTATAACTGTGCTCTGGCACCGTATTAGTTGATCTTTGATCACGGATGCTGTATAAAATGCCGCCTTCTGTTTGCCCCGCAATCGAAGGCCAGCGGGGCAGATATTTGCTCGAGCAATGAAGTAAGATTTGGAGAGACTGACATGTCTAGAGTATGCCAAGTAACCGGCAAGCGCCCGGCAGTTGGTAACAACCGTTCGCACGCTAACAACGCCACCAAGCGTCGTTTCCTGCCGAACCTGCACACTCACCGTTTCTGGGTTGAGAGTGAAAAACGCTTCGTAAGCCTGCGCGTATCCGCAAAAGGCATGCGTATCATCGACAAGCGTGGCGTTGAAGTGGTTCTGGCTGAACTGCGCGCCAGCGGTGTTAAGGTATAAGGAATTAGATCATGGCTAAAGGTATTCGCGAGAAAATTCGCCTGAACTCCAGCGCCGGTACTGGTCACTTCTATACCACTACCAAAAACAAGCGCACCATGCCCGAAAAAATGGAGATCAAAAAGTTTGATCCCGTTGTTCGTCAGCATGTGATCTACAAGGAAGGCAAAATCAAGTAATTACTTGATGCTGCATTCCCAAAAACCCGGCTTCGTGCCGGGTTTTTTTATGCGCCGAATTCAGTACACTGCCGGTTCAAAGGGAGGCTTGCCATGTTCAAATTGAGCCGCAAAGGCTGGAATAACGTGATCATTGTGGTGGTGCTGATCGTGATCACCCTGTTGCATCGTATGGAGACTGCCCAGCAGGAGAACAGCGCCAAGCGGGCTCGCCCCTTGCTGCCGGATGCGGCCGTGGTGCTCACTTGGCAGGGGCCTAGTTGGCAGATTGAGCGGATTGGTCAGGGCTGGCGCAGCGTACCGGATTTGGGGCTCGACACGGCTCAGCTGGATGCCCGTCTGGCGCACTGGCAGAGCTGGTTGCTGCCTCCCGGCGAGGTGGTGCGCGGTACCCCGGTGACCATTAAGGTGTGGATTGCCGGCCAGAGCGATCCGGTCGAGATCGGCCTCTATCAGAACAGCGGTCAGTATGGCGCTCAGCTGCCCTCCGGTCTCTGGCTCGCCCTCACAGCCGAGCAGTATCGCGATCTGCTGCGCCCTGCCCCCTGAGTTCCTTTTCCTTGTGAGGTACCCATGCCTGAATTGCCAGAAGTTGAAGTCAGCCGTCAGGGGATCTCCCCCTGGCTCACCGGTATCAAGGTGACGCGCGTGGTGGTGCGGGATGGCCGCCTGCGCTGGCCGATCCCCGGTGAGATTCAGGAGCTGGTGGACCTCACCATCCATCGGGTGCGCCGCCGTGCCAAATACCTGCTGCTGGAGACCGATTTCGGCACCGCCATCCTCCATCTGGGGATGTCCGGCAGCCTGCGGGTACTGGATATCGGCACCCCGGCCGAGAAGCACGACCATGTGGATATCGAGCTGGAGAATGGCAAGCTGCTGCGGCTAAACGATCCGCGCCGCTTCGGCGCCCTGCTCTGGACCAGGGAACCGGCCGAAGCCCACGCGCTGCTCGCCAAGCTGGGGCCCGAGCCGCTCACCGATGCCTTCAGTGCTGATTACCTGCAGGGGCGTGCCAAGGGGCGCAGCACTGCCATCAAGCAGTTCCTGATGGACAATCAGGTGGTGGTCGGGGTAGGCAACATCTACGCCAACGAGGCGCTCTATGCCGCCGGCATTCACCCCAAACGGGCGGCGGGCAATATCAGCGCCGAGCGGCTGGGAACCCTGGTGGCCGAGATCAAGCGGGTGTTGGCCGAAGCCATCCGGCAGGGCGGCACCACCCTCAAGGATTTCACCAGTGCCGATGGCAAGCCAGGCTATTTCGTGCAGCAGTTGCAGGTCTACGGCCGTGGCGGTCAGCCCTGTTTCCACTGTCACACCCTGCTGACCGAGACAAGAATGGGGCAGCGTACCACGGTTTTTTGCAGTCATTGCCAGCGCTGAGCGTACTTTTTTCCCCGATCCGGGGGAAGTTGTAACAGCATATTTCCAGGCTGTTGAATATTTGCGCAGTCATTACTAGTATCAGCGGCCGTTCAGGCGGTTTGAGAACTAGAAATGACTTTAAAATCAATAGACTGGGAATATTTATCCCGGCAGGAGCGCTATTGCGCAAAATCCATGGCCCGCTTCCTCTACCCCGAGGGATGTGACCGGAAAACCTTCAATCGCGGCAAGTTCGTGCTGCGCAGCCTGCTCTATCGCAAGTCGCTGAGCCGGGTCTTCAGCCTGTTTCAGTGCGACTCGCTCAAGGCACTGCCAGCGGTCTATCCCGAGCTGCTCGACAAGCCTATGCGACCCTATCGCTTCGCCTGTGCCAGCGCCCGTGAGCGGGCCGAGATGCTGGAAAATCACTACCGGTTGCTGCTGGAGTGCTACCCGCAGCTGATCGACCCCCTCTATCTGGGCGAGGGGATCGCGCTGGGGCACTATCCCCAGAGTGGCTGCCGCATTCTGCTGCGCCACGATGGCACCTTCCGCCGCGAGGCCGAGCTGGCGCTCTCCATCGTCAACGGCGAGGGGCAGCGCCTCTACAGCTGCGCCTTTTCGCTGGCGGGTAGCGTGGATCGTTTGATTCTGATGATCGGCTCCATGCAGGGGCCGGAGCCTGCGGTCGACAATGCTCAGGATCGGGTGCGCGAGCTGACCAAAGAGGGACACGGCCTGCGGCCCAAATCCCTGCTGGTGCAGCTGGTGCTGCAACTGGCGCAGAGCATGGGGGCGGCGGAGGTGCTGGCGGTGCGCAAGCGTGCCCACGTGTTTCAGGCTAGGCGCTACAGCAGCAAGCAAAAAGCCAACCTGCAGGCCGATTATGACGAGCTGTGGCAGGAATTCGGCGCCCGGGATGTGGATGCCAACTTCGTCGCCCTGCAAGCCCAGCCGCGCAAGCCGCTGGAGGAGATCGCCTCCAAGAAGCGGGCCATGTACCGGCGCCGCTACGAGTGGCTCGATCTGCTGGTGCAGGAGATGAATGAGCGGTTTGCCCGTCAGTAACCGGCAAGCATGCTGACCTCTCTATAACGAGAAAGATACAACAAGGGCTACCCGTGGGTAGCCCTTGTTCGTTGTTGCCGTCGGGAATGGCCAGTGTGGAAGGGAATCACCCTTTCTGTTTGGCGGCGATGGCTTGGGCCACCACGGGGTCGACAAACTGGCGGATGTCGCCACCGTGCAGCGCCACCTCTTTCACCAGAGTGGAGGAGATAAAGGAGTTCTCCTCGGCCGGGGTGAGGAAGACGCTTTCCAGCTCAGGCATCAGGCGGCGGTTCATATTGGCCAGCTGAAACTCGTACTCGAAGTCGGAGACGGCGCGCAGGCCGCGGATCAGCACGTTGGCCTGATGCTCTTTGGCGAAATCGACCAGCAGACCGGAGAAGCCCACCACCTTGACGTTGGGAAGCGTGCTGGTCACTTGCTGGACAAGCTGGACACGTTCTGCCAGATCGAACAGAGGTCGCTTGCTCGGGCTGTTGGCGACACCGACCACCACCTCGTCAAACAGCTTGGCGGCGCGGCCGATGAGATCGGCGTGGCCATTGGTAACGGGATCAAACGTCCCGGGATAGATCACCCTGGTAGTCATCTTTGCGGTCCTGCAACCTGGAAATTTGGTCGCATTATAAGGTCGTCGCTTGAGAATAGCAGTGCATCAGGCAAGAATACGCCATCGCGCATCAAGCCTCCCTGCATTGGTGACAGGGAGCAAAGGGATTTTTTATGAAACGTATTCTGGTCGTTCGCAATGACAAGATTGGTGACTTCATGCTGGCGTGGCCGAGTTTCGCCATGCTCAAAGGCTCCATGGAGTGTCATGTGACTGCCCTGGTTCCGGCCTACACGGCCCCGCTGGCCCGGCTCTGCCCCTGGATTGACGAGGTGATCATCGATCCGGGCGTGCGGGCCGACAAGGAGCAACAGCGAGCGCTGCTGGCGCGGATCAAGGCGGCGGCGTTCGACGCGTCCATCTGCCTCTTCTCCAACTCCCGCAACGCCATGCTGGTGTGGAAGGCACACATCCCTTATCGGCTGGCGCCGGCGACCAAGCTGGCGCAGGTGCTCTACAACCAGCGACTGGTGCAGCGTCGCTCCCGTTCCCAGAAGCCGGAGTCCGAGTACAATCTGGAGCTGATCCGCCGCTTCCTGGCCGATCAGCAGGTGGCCGTGGTGGAGCCCAAGACCCCCTTCCTGCAGTTCGATGAGGAGACTCTGCGGCAGGTGCGCGAGCAGCTGGCGCTCAAGCTCAAGCTCGATACCAGTCGCCCCTGGCTGATGGTACATGCCGGTAGCGGCGGTTCGGCCAACAACCTCTCCATCGAGCAGTATGCTCGCATCATCATCAAGCTCAATCAGGCCTGCCCCGAGCTGCAGTGTGTGCTGACCGCAGGCCCGGGCGAGGAGAAGATGGCCGAACAGCTGGCGGCCGAGTTGCTGGCCCACGGTGGCAATGGCTGGATCTACCGCTCCAGCGATGGTCTGCCGATGTTCTGTCAGGTGCTGGCCAACGCAGCCCTGTTTATCGCTGGCAGTACCGGCCCGCTCCATATCGCCGGTGCGCTCGATGTGCCGACTATCGGTTTCTTCCCGATGCGCCGCTCCGCGACTCCGCTGCGCTGGAAGCCCCTCAACAGCGAAGGGCGTCACCTTGCCTTCAGCCCGCCGGAGGATAGCGACCATCCTGAGGATATGAGCCAGCTCGATCCCAAGACCATGGTGCCGGTGATGGCCCGCTGGGCGGCGCCTTTCTGGCGCAAATAACGTATGCAGCAATGTAAACAGGGCCCCGTGGTGCCCTGTTTCGTATGACGGTTATTCCGGCTGCTGCGGCTGCTGGCGCACCCAGAGGTCGGCGTATTTGACGAAGGTGGAGTGGGCGGAGAGGATCGCCAGCAGCAGCCCCTGCTTGCCATCGAGGAAGCCCGCTTTGAGCAGGTACATCTTGAGGAAGCAGCCTACCGCGTGGATCAGCCCCTGACTGAGAGAGCCCTTCTTGCCGCGAGCGGTGCGCTGATCGGCCCAGGCGCGGGCATAACCGGCGGATTTGACCAGATAGTGCTCCAGATCCCGATAGGTGAAGTGGAGCAGGTCGCCGTAGAGGTTGACGATCTTCATGTTGGCGCGCACCTCCACCTTCTCGTGCACCAGCGCCTCGTTGTAGCTGGTGAGCGCCTTGGGGTAGAGGCGCAGCACCCGATCCGGATACCAGCCACTGTGGCGGATAAAGCGGCCAAAGACCCAGGAGAGGCGCGGGATCGAGTAGATGGTATCGCTGGCCGGATTGGCCATCACGTTGGCGATGGCGGTTTTCAGCTCGGGGGTGAGCCGCTCGTCGGCATCCAGCCACAGTACCCAGTCGGATTGCACGTGGGACTGGGCCAGCCGGCGCTGTTTGCCAAAGCCCGGCCACTTGGCGTTGACGAAGAAGCGGGCGCCAAACTCGGCGGCAATGGCCGGGGTCTCGTCCTGACTGCCGGAGTCCAGAATGACGATCTCGTCCACCAGACCGTCGAGGGAGGCGAGGCATTTGCGCAGGTTGTCGGCTTCATTCTTGACGATCAGAACGGCAGCCAGAGTCGGTTTTTTCACGAATGTGGGCTCACGGTTATTGCCCGGCTGGCGGGTCGAATGCGTATTGATGGGCCATTCTAACGGAAAAACGGGTCAAAGAGAGAGCCGCCATTGCCCGTTTCTATCAGCTGTTTGCCTGTCTCGTCTCGTCCGGTTGGAAGATGGGCGCCGCTGGAAAAATGGGGTGACGGCAGCGTCTGCCAAGGATCTTCTGTTATTTATCCAGTCATTCTTGGGGCATAATCTCGCCCAGTGATGATTAACAGTCGGGCCAGTCCCGAGAGAAGACGCGTGATGAAAATATTGGTGATCGGCCCCTCCTGGGTCGGCGATATGGTGATGTCCCAGAGTCTCTACAAGGCGATCAAGGCCAACCATCCCGAGAGCGAACTGCACGTGATGGCCCCCGCCTGGTGCTGCGCCCTGCTGGAGCGGATGCCGGAGGTGGACAAGGCGATCACCATGCCCCTCGGCCACGGTGACTTCAAGCTGGTGGCGCGCCGCCGCCTCGGCAAACAACTGGCGGCCGAGAAGTACGATCAGGCCATCGTCCAGCCCAACTCCATGAAATCGGCGCTGATCCCCTGGTTTGCCCGCATTCCGGTGCGTACCGGCTGGAAAGGGGAGCACCGCTTCGGCTTGCTCAACGATATGCGCAGCAACAAGTCCGCCTTCCCGCTGATGGTGGAGGGCTATCTGGCGCTCGCTTATCCCAAAGCGCAGATGAAGAGTCGGGCCGATATTCCGACCATTCCGCACCCGGCTCTCCACGTCGATTTGATCAACCAGAGCAAGGCGCTGGAGCGGCTGGGACTGGATCGCGCCCGTCCGGTGCTGGTGCTCTGCCCCGGTGCCGAGTTCGGCCCGGCCAAGCGCTGGCCGGAAGGGCACTATGCCGTGGTGGCCCAGCAGCATCTGGACGAGGGATGGCAGGTGTGGATCTTCGGTTCCAACAAGGATGTGCCGGTGGCCAATACCATCCGGGATCGGGTCAATCTGCTGACTCGCCCCAACTGCCACGTGCTGGCGGGCAAGACCAGCCTGCACGAGGCGATCGATCTGATGGCGCTGGCCAGCCGGGTCATCTCCAACGACTCCGGCCTGATGCACATCGCCGCCGCCCTCAACCGGCCGCTGGTGGGCGTCTATGGCTCCACCTCGCCGCTCTACACCCCGCCGCTGGCAGATCGGGTCGAGATCGTTCACACCGACATCGAGTGCCGCCCCTGCTTCAAGCGCACCTGCAAGTTCGGCCATCTCAAGTGCCTGATCGACCTGGCGCCGGAGCAGGTGGTCGATGCCTGCAAGAAGCTGGAGCAGAGTCAGTAAGATGCCCTACCGTCTGCTCTACAACCTGCTGTTCCATCTGGGATTGCCGCTGGCCCTGCTGGCCCTCTACAAGCCGAAAAAAGGCAAGCCCGGTTTTGGCAAGCGCTGGGCCGAGCATCTCGGGCGGCTGCCCGCCACCGGACAGGAGGCGCCGCTCTGGATCCATGCGGTGAGCGTGGGGGAGACGCTGGCCATCACGCCGCTCATTCGTGCCCTCAAGGCGGAGCGGCCCGATCTGCCGATCCTGCTCACCACCACCACCCGCACCGGCGCCGATCAGGCTGCCAAGCTGGGGGATCTGGTGATCCATCGCTACGCGCCGCTCGACTACCCCTGGGCCATTGCCGCCTTTCTCGACACCTTCAAGCCGCGCGCGCTCTGGGTGATGGAGACCGAGTTGTGGCCGAACTGGCTGGCCGCCTGCGAGGCGCGCCACCTGCCGGTGACCATCATCAACGCCCGTCTTTCCGAGCGTTCCTGCCAGCGTTATGCCCGCTTCCACGGCGCCTTCGATGCCCTGAGCCGGCCGCTGACCCATCTGCTCTGTCAGCATCAGGATGACGCAGACCGCTTCGCCCGCCTCGGCATCGAGCGTTCGCGGCTGGCGGTGACCGGCTCCATCAAGTTCGATATCCAGTTTGGTGACGAGGTGCAGGCCAAGGGGCGTGCCCTGCGCCAGCAGCTGGGGGCGGATCGGCCGGTCTGGATCGCCGCCAGCACCCATCAGGGTGAGGACGAGCAGGTGCTGGCCGCCTTCGATCTGCTGCTCAAACGCCATCCCGACGCGCTGCTCATTCTGGTGCCACGCCACCCCGAGCGGTTCGACCGGGTGGCCGAACTGTGTGCCCCTTATGGCTGCGTGCGTCGCACTGATGGTGCTGCGGTGAGTGCGGAGGATAAGGTCTATCTCGGCGATACCATGGGCGAGCTGCCGCTGATGCTGGCGGCGGCCGATGTGGCCTTTGTTGGCGGCAGTCTGGTGAAGATCGGCGGTCACAACCTGCTGGAACCGGCAGCCCTCGGCAAGCCCTGCCTGACGGGGCCCGCCTATTTCAACTTCAGCGACATTACCCGCCAGCTGGTGGCTCAGGGTGGCGCCGCCATCGTGGCCGATGCCGCCGAGCTGGGCGAGCGGGTGAGCCAGCTGTTTGCCGACGAGAGCGCCCGCCGCGAGATGGGCGAGCAGGCCCGCGCCGTGGTGCTGCGCAATCAGGGGGCGCTGGCCCGCACCCTCTCGCACTGCCTCACTGCGCTGGAGAACGACTGAACCCATGACGAGCATCGCACTGGCTCTGGATTTTCAACTGCAAAAGTGCCAAAGCAGCTAACCGTTCCGTTTCAATCCCCATCAAAGAGGCAACCATGTTCAAGGCTCTGTTACTGGAAAACCAAGACGGCAAGACTGTTCCAACCCTGACCCGACTGACCGAGAGCCAGTTGCCGGAAGGTGAAGTGCGGGTAGCGGTCGTTTACAGCTCCATCAACTACAAGGACGGGCTGGCCATTACCGGCAAGGGCAAGATTGTGCGTCAGTGGCCGCTGGTGCCCGGTATCGACTTCGCCGGTACCGTGCTCGAGTCTGCCGACAGCCGCTATAAGCCCGGCGACAAGGTGGTGCTGACCGGTTGGGGCGTGGGCGAAGGGCATTGGGGCGGTATGGCCGAACAGGCGCGGGTCAAGGGGGACTGGCTGGTGCCATTGCCCGCCGGGCTGGATGAACGGCAGGCCATGTGCATCGGTACCGCCGGTCTCACCGCCATGCTCTGCGTGCTGGCGCTGGAAGAGGCGGGCATTACTCCCAAAAGCGGCGAGGTGCTGGTCACCGGTGCGGCAGGCGGTGTGGGGGCCACCTCGGTCGCCCTGCTGGCGGCCCTTGGCTATCAGGTGGCGGCGCTGACCGGTCGTCCCGAAGAGCAGGGCGCCATGCTGACCGCACTGGGTGCCAGCCGCATCGTGCCGCGCAGCGAGCTGCAGGTGCCTGCCAAACCGCTGGAGAAGCAGCTTTGGGCCGCTGCCATCGATACCGTCGGCAGTCAGGTGCTGGCCAAGCTGCTGGCCCAGATGAACTATGGCGGCGCTGTGGCAGCTTGTGGGCTGGCGGGCGGTTTCGATCTGCCGACCAGTGTGATGCCCTTTATCCTGCGCAACGTGCGGTTGCAGGGGGTCGATTCGGTGATGTGCCCGTTTGAACGTCGTCAACTGGCGTGGCAGCGACTGGCACGGGATCTGCCTGCCAGCTTCTTTGAACAGGCGGTCACCGAGATTGGGCTGGAGCAGGTAGTGGAGGCCGCCGAGGCCATCACGCAAGGCCAGATCGCCGGCCGCACCTTGGTCAAACTTTGAACTTCCTCTGACTGGCGAGCCCGACAATTCCGGATAAAATTGGAGTGCGGGTGAACTATCCAAGGAGAGTGAAGATGGGTGGACACAAGCCGGATTACGACTCCTCTGATGATGATTGGGAGCCGGATTCCTGGGAAGAAGAGCTGGATCAGTGGGAAGAAGAAGGCTGGCAGGACGATGATCCCTTCGATGACCCCTTCAACAACCCGTGATCCATAGCATTGAATGAACAGGCGGGCATTGTGCCCGCCTGATTTTTTTGGTGCGCTCACAGGGGGGATGCAAGTTGCTTGTGGTCATCCCCTGGCTGGTCAAGAATGAACAGCTCAAACGACACTCAAGGATGACTATGCGACTTTCCATCATATTGCTGGCGGCCCTGCTGGGGGGCTGTGTCTCCAACGATGACCCTTGCGAGAAGGTGTGGAGCGAAGTGGGGGAGGCTGACGGCAAGCTGGGCTTCACCACCGAACGGGTTGAGTTCCATCAGGGCCAGTGTGGCAAGAAGGTGGATACCGAACTGTGGAAGCAGGGACATCAGAAGGGATTGGCATGGTATTGCCGCCCCGAGCATCTCTATCTGGCTGGCCGCTCAGGCGAGGAGTATCGCGGTGTCTGCCCGAACGATACCCAGGCGCGCAGATTGTTCGAGCAGGGACGACAGGGTTGGACCGATCAATAGTGCACTGACCGTGAGGGGTTACTCCTCTTTCAAGCGGAGTGGCAGGCAGAGGTAACCCTTGTCATTGGCGCTGCGGGCGCACTTGCCGCAGACGAATTTCGGCTTGCGAACAATTTTGCGCAACGCTTTGAGATCAGTGGGGATCTCGTGGCGACGCCACTCACACAGGGTCTTGCTGCCCATAACGACTACCTCTAAGACTCGACGGCCGTATTGTAATCGATTTTCATTTCGAGTGAATCGGTAAAGCTCGCTTATTGGCCGTTATGCCAATAAGCGATTGTTTCGGGAGGGATTACTGGTAGAGGAACTTGGTGAAGATAAGCTCGCGCACCGCTTTCTTGCCAGTCTCTTTGACCAGCAGTTCGTTGACCTTGGTTTCGCACTCCTTGCGCAACTCTTCACGGCTGACCAGGGATTTGATCTGCTCGGCGCTCTTGCTGCCCATCAAACGAATGATGGTATCTCGGATGAGCGGGTCATGCTGCTCCAGCAGCTTGAGGTCGGCTTCGTTTTCCGCCATTAGCTCCACCGTGACTCGGACATAACCGAGGGTTTTGCCGTTGCTCAGGTAGTTGGTGATGATGTCGGGGTCGAGCGCGTGGTAGGAAAAGCCCGGCTTGGCGGCTGCGGCTGCTTCTTCTCCCTCTGCGGGCGGCTCTTCTTCGGATGAGGCTTGTACATGCAGCGCACCACAGCTCAGTAACAACACCAGCAGAATTTTGAAGATCTTCATATAGATGGCTCATCAGCAAGAGATAACCCATTTTTGATGTTGCCATCGGGGCCGTCAAGCACGGATGTTCTTACATTTCGCTATTGATTTACGGATAATAAACCGGATTTTAACCTGAACACGGAAATCTCTGGATGGTGAAGCTGTGAAGTCCGAGTTGACTGTTCCCCTCACGCCGTTAAGCGGGTGGCTGGTTCCCGAATGTTGTGAATTGCCCGCCAGCTTGCGCCCCTGGCTGCTGGAGCCCGGCTCCATGACCCGGCGTCTGCGTCAGCACAATCGCCACTTTTCGGTGGAGTGGCTGGGCAATCACCCGGTCGCCCTTACTGCCGATGAGCAGTGGCTGGTGGATTCGGCCTCGCCGGCCGGTACCTGCCGCGAGGTGATCCTGCACGGGGATCGTGGGCCCGCCGTGCTGGGCTGGACCCTGTTTGCCGATGACGCACTGCAAGGGAGTGGCATTGCCGAGCTTGGCGAGCAGCCGCTGGGTGAGCGGGTATTTGGCCATGAGCCTGCCCGCCGCGATCACCTGCAGCTGGCCCGTTTCGATATTGCCGCCAATCCCCGTTGCCCGGCCGCTACTGTCTGGGGGCGTCGTTCCCGTCTGTTTCTGGGGCAGTGGCCACTGCTGGTGCACGAGCTATTTCTGCCCTCTCTCGTCTGTGACAAGGAGCTGGAGTGAATCTGTTAACCAAGGAGCGGGGACTTGCCTACATGCAGTTGGCCCGCGTCGACAAACCCATAGGCACTCTGCTGCTGCTGTGGCCAACCCTGTGGGCGCTCTGGCTGGCCGCTGGTGGCCTGCCCAATCTCTGGGTGCTGACCGTGTTTGTGGTCGGCGTCTTTCTGATGCGCTCGGCAGGGTGCGTGATCAACGATTATGCGGATCGCAACTTCGACGGCCACGTCAAACGCACCGCCAGTCGCCCCTTGCCCACGGGCAGAGTCAAGCCGTGGGAGGTGTTGGCGCTCTTCTTCGTGCTGGCGCTTATTTCGTTTGGTTTGGTGCTGACCATGAATCCGCTCACCATCGGTCTGTCGTTTGTCGGCCTGCTGCTGGCGGTGAGCTACCCCTTCATGAAGCGCTTTATCTCCAATCCCCAGCTGGTGCTCGGGATGGCCTTCTCCTGGTCGATCCCGATGGCCTATGCGGCGCAGGCGGATGCCCTGCCGCTGGTGGCCTGGTTGCTCTTCTTTGCCAATCTGCTCTGGACGGTGGCTTACGACACCCAGTACGCCATGGTGGATCGGGATGACGACCTCAAGATCGGCCTCAAATCCAGCGCCATCCTGTTTGGTCGTTACGACAAACGGATCATCGGCGCATTGCAACTCTCGACTTTGCTGCTGCTGTTGGCGGTCGGGCAGCTGATGACGCTGGGGGGCTGGTATTACTGGGGATTGCTGGGGGCGGCGGTGCTGTTTGTCTATCAGCAGCGGCTTATTCGTGAGCGGCAGCGAGAAGCCTGCTTCCAGGCGTTTCTCAACAACAACTATGTGGGGGCGCTGGTGTTTGCCGGTCTGGTGCTCGACTACCTGCTGGCGTGACATGTTCCCGCGCAGACTCCGATAAAAATGAAGGCCGCATCATGCGGCCTTCTTTGTTTGCGTTGCAGATCAGAGCTGATTGCCTGCCTGAATGGTGCGGCGGATCTTGTTGCTCAGCAGCGGCACTATATTGTCAGCCAGCGCCTGGAAGCGGCCGAGGTCCGGCTTGCACTCGGGGGAGAGGTAACCCTCTTTGCGCAAGGTGTGGATCAGGGTGCTGAACAGCTTCTGGTCGAAGAACTCGGGGGCGTTGATGCCGTGCAGGGTGCCGAGGCGCTCTGCCATCATCAGTCCATCCGCCTCCAGCTGCTCCGCCTCGATATGGGGCTGGGCCAACACCCGGGTCAGCACGATGGCGTAGCGTTGCAGGGTCTCCTGAATGCTCTCCGCCAGCAGCAGCAGGCGCATCTGGTTGGCCGGATTGACCCAGTAGCCGTCATCGCGGGTCTCGATCAGTTGCTGGGTTTGCAGAGCGTCGAGCAGGCTGTCGACCAGCGCTGGCAGCTCCTCCTCTTCATAACGCAGGAACAGCTCGGTCTTTAGCAGCGGATAGATGTCGATGCAACGGGCCATGATCTCGCTGCGGGAGATCCCTTCGCACCGTTCGATCAGTGCCGCCACCAGAGAGGGCATGGCAAACAAGTGGAGGATGTTGTTGCGGTAGTAGGTCAGCAGGATCGCCTGATAGCGGTCGAGACTGATGATCTGCCCCAGCTTGTCCTCGCTCACCTCGAACTTGTTGAGCTCCATCGCCTGATCCAGCAGGGTCTTGGCATCTTCATCCGGAATGGTGCTCTGCGGGCTGTAAGGAACCGCTTTGAGCAAATCCAGATAGGTGTTGAGCTGGGCCTGCAACTCGTCGCGGGTCAGGGCGTGGCGCTCGGCGGCCAGCAGCGCCAGCGCACTCAGGGTCAGGCCGTTGACCGCAGCAGCGCCGTTGATGCGGGTCATCAGCAGTTCGGCCAGATTGTTGACGGTGCCCGCCATCCACTCCGGACGCTCCTCTTCCCCGATGTGCTTTTTCCAGTCGGGGATGTGTTCGCTCAGGTAGCTGTTGAGAGTCAGCGGCTCGCCGAAGTTGACGAAACCACGGCCGTAGTTGCGCAGCTTGCGCAGGATGCCGAGCACCTGCAGGAAGCTCTCTTTCTCCTTGCGACTCCCCTTGAGCTCGTTGTGGTAGGTGTTCACCTCCATCACGTGCTCGTAGCCCAGATAGACAGGCACCAGAGTGACCGGCCTGTCCAGCCCGCGCATCATCGCCTGCAGGGTCATCGCCAGCATGCCGGTCTTGGGCGGCAGCAGACGGCCGGTACGGGAGCGACCGCCTTCGGTGAAGAACTCTACCGAGTAACCCTTGGCAAACAGCAGGTTGAGGTATTCCCGGAATACCGTGCTGTAGAGCGGGTTGCCCTTGAAGGTGCGGCGAATGAAGAAGGCGCCGCCGTGGCGGAAAATCGGGCCCGCCGGCCAGAAGTTGAGGTTGATGCCTGCCGCGATATGGGGCGGCACCATCCCCTGGTGGTAGATGACGTAGGAGAGCAGCAGGTAGTCCATGTGGCTGCGGTGGCAGGGAACGTAGACGATCTCGTGCCCTTCCTGCGCCAACTGGCGTACCTTCTCGGCGCCATTGACCGACAAACCGCGGTAGAGCTTGTTCCACAGCCAGCCGAGGAAGCTCTCGCCCAGGCGGATCAACCGGTAGGAGAAGTTGGAGGCGATCTCGTCCATGTAGCCATGGGCGCGCTTTTGCGCCTTCTCGAGGCTGATCCCCTCGCGCTGGGCCTCCTCTTCAATCGCCTGCTGGATCACCGCGGAGTCGAGCAACTGCTTGAACAGCAGGTTGCGGTTCGGCAGTTTCGGGCCGGTAGCGGCCAGCTGCTGGCGGCTGAAGTGGGTACGGGCCACTCGTGCCAGCTTGTGGGCGATGGCCTCGTCGGTGCCGTGCTTGTCGGCCATGTAGCGCAGGGAGAGCGGCGGCGAGAAGCGCACCAGATTTTCGCGACCCTTGAGGATCACGATAAGTGCCTTCTTCAGCCGGTTCGGCGCCAGGCTGCTGATGATGTTGAGGCCGGAGGCTTCTTCCCCTTCTCGACCCGGAGCGCGGCCCCAGAACAGGGTGACGGGCACCACCTGGATATCCAGCTCGGGATCCTGCTTGTGCAGATCCAGCAGCTGGTGGAACTCCTGCAGGAAGGGGAGCGGTTTGCTGCGTTTGCCAAACAGGGGAGGCGGACGATCCAGACAGACATAGCGCGGCAGCAGCTGGCCGTTGAGCTCCAGCGGCGTGAAGGGGCCGGGCAGACCGAGATCCTCGCAGCACTGCTGCAGGGTCATCAGGTCGGTGATCGAACTGGTTTTCAGGGCATAGACGATGGGTCTGGCCGGATCCAGATTGAGTTCTGTGATGGGATTTTCCGGCAGGCTCTTGTGATTGACCAAGCCGCTGACCGGCCATTGCAAGATGGCTCTGGAAATCTTCTGTCCTAGGGACATGTGCGTCTGCTCTCCAAAAAAATGCGGCGTGAGCATAGCAAATCGGCGGCCCCTTGTCGCCGAGAGGTACGATGAGTCGGCTGCGCAGGATCAAAACAGTAGTAAATGAGGGGTTGGTCGCGACAAATGTCAGCTGCGCCTTGCCTTGGCCACAGCACTGTATATACTGCCAGTGTGCTGTATAAAAAGACAGGTGCCAATTCTATGAAACCCCTTACCCCCCGCCAGGCCGAAGTGCTGGAGCTGATCAAGGTGAACATGAGCGAGACCGGTATGCCGCCGACTCGTGCCGAGATTGCCCAGAAGCTTGGTTTCAAGTCGGCCAATGCGGCCGAAGAACATCTGAAGGCCCTGGCCAAAAAAGGGGTCATCGAGATCATGCCGGGCACGTCCCGCGGCATTCGCCTGTTGCTCGAAGAGGAAGAGGTGCTGGAAGAGAGCGGCCTGCCGCTCATCGGCAAGGTCGCTGCCGGTGAACCCATCCTGGCGCAGGAGCATATCGAGAGCCACTATCAGGTTGATCCCGCCCTGTTCCATCCGCGCGCAGATTTTCTGCTGCGGGTACAGGGGATGAGTATGAAGAACATCGGCATTCTCGATGGCGATCTGCTGGCGGTGCACAAGACCCAGGAAGTGCGCAACGGTCAGGTGGTGGTCGCCCGTCTCGATGAGGATGTCACCGTCAAGCGCTTCCAGCGCAAGGGCAGTCAGGTATGGCTGCTGCCGGAGAATGAAGAGCTCTCCCCCATCGAGGTGGATCTCTCCTGCCAGCAGCTCACCATCGAAGGGCTGGCGGTCGGGGTGATCCGCAACGCTGACTGGATGTAATCATCCCCGCCAACTGCGTTTGCCACACGGCCTCCTTCGGGAGGCCGTGCTGTTTCTGGCGCACTTTCCCTGTCATATCAAACAGATCATCGGCGGCGGCATTTTTGTCCTGCGCGACCGGCTACCAATCATCCATTTCAGATATATGCTCAGATCAGTGCCCTGTCGCCGAGACAGGCCTTGGCACCTCCCTCTGACCATCGCAATGCGCAGGACGGGAGGGCCGGTAACAACGAGAATCGGGCAGTACACCTTCACGGGATATGAAGGGGGAGTGGGGAGATCCCGAGCCTTGTCGGGCAAAGGGGACCACTTGTAATGGTTGCAGATAGTCGTGACGGGCCTGTTCCCAGTTCAGGCCGACGAAGCAACATGACCTGTCGGTCAAGGAGGACTGGTATGGCATCAAGATCGCCATGGGATTCAGAGGCTGGGGCTGCGCCAGCGGAATCGTCAATCACCCGTTTCGTCAAAGGTAGCCGGATGACCTGGTTTTACGGTCTCTGGCTGCACCATCGTGGTTCGCACTGGACGCTCTGGCTGGGATGTCCGAAAGAGAAGGTGGTGCGTCTGGTATTGCTGTTCAAACGGGGTCACGGCGATCGCCAGGGGGAAGAGGGCTGGCTGGCCCCCGTGATTCCCATCGGCGTGCGGGCCATCGGCAAGATGTTGCAGTAGGGGCGTAACGCTCGCCCCTGAGCAGAAGAGACAAAAAAATCCACCCATAACCGGCACCCGAGGGGGCCGGTTTTTTTATGGCTGAGATTGGCGATTAATTATGCCAAATGGTCGACTCCTGACAGGGCGTTGCACAAGGTTGAACCACCTTGGCGGCTCGCTGGGGTACAATGCCCCCTCTTGTCCGGTCACTGCTGGCCATCTGCCTCGAACTGAAAGGGTCTCTTGTTATGATGAAGCTCCGCTATCCCCTGCTCTTTCTGCTGCTGACAGCCTGCCTGATCCTGGTGTTCTACGCCACGCAGCCAGAGCAGCCGGAACAGGCCGATTATTATCCGGCGGGGCGGGACATCAATGATTTCGCCTTTACCGATGCGGACAACCAGCCGTTCACTCCTGCCAACCTGAAGGGGCACTGGACCTTCCTGTTTGTCGGTTACACCTTCTGCCCCGATATCTGCCCCACCACGCTGACAGATATGCGCTCCGTCTATGACCAGCTGAAGAAGATGGCGCCCGACAGTCAGGTGGTGTTTATCTCGGCGGATCCCCAGCGTGACGATATTCCACGCCTCAAGACCTATACCGCCTTCTTCAATCCCGAATTCAAGGCGGCCACTGCCCCCCACGACAAGCTGTTCCCGTTTGTGCGCAATCTGGGGCTCATCTACTCCATCGCCAATCAGGGGGAGAAGGATTACCTGATCGATCACTCCGCCTCCATCGTGCTCATCAATCCCAAGGGCAAGCTGCAAGCGGTATTCCGCCCACAGGTGGCGCCGGGTCAGGTACCACGGGTGCAGATGGCAACCATGCTCTCTGACTTCTCCCGTATCCTGAAGCTGACAGGCAACTGAGCGTGACCCCAGCTGTTGCCCCCTGGTGGCGAGATCCCTCTCGCCACCGCGCCGTCTTTGCGCTCGCCCTGCCCATGGTTTTCTCCAATATCACCACCCCCTTGCTGGGGCTGGTGGACACCTGGGTGATCGGTCATCTCGGTCAGGCCTGGTTTCTGGGGGGCGTCTCGGTCGGCGCGACCCTGATCAACCTCATCTTCTGGCTGCTCGGCTTTTTGCGGATGTCGACCACCGGCCTGACGGCGCAGGCGCACGGCGCCGCCGACGGTCGTGCCCAGCTTGATACCCTGCTGCGCGGGTTGGGGCTGGCCGTTGCTCTTGGCCTGGCGCTACTGTTGTTGCTCTTCCCCCTGTTGCCACGACTGATCGCCCTGAGTGGCGGCTCGCCCGAGGTGCAGCTCTATGCGGGCCAATATGTGGCGGTACGGATCTGGAGTGCCCCGGCGGCGCTCTGCAATCTGGTGATCATGGGCTGGCTGTTGGGGATGCAGGATGCCCGCAGCCCCATGGTGATGTTGATCCTCACCAATCTGGTCAATATGGCGCTCGATGCTCTGTTTGTGCTGGGGCTCTGCTGGCAGGTGCGGGGTGTGGCGGCGGCCTCGGTCATGGCGGACTACTGCGCGCTGGCAGTCGGTATCTGGCTGGTACGCCGTCAGCTGCGGCAACTGGCACCGACGGTGTGGCAGGATGGCTGGCCGCGCTGGCGACAGCTCGCGCCCATGGTGCGGCTGCTCGGTCTCAACCGCGATATCTTCCTGCGCTCCCTCTGTTTGCAGCTCTGCTTCGCCTTTATGACTCTGCAAGGGGCACGACTGGGGGATGTGGCGGTGGCCGCCAATGCGGTGCTGCTCAACTTCCTGATGCTCATCTCCTACGGACTCGATGGTTTTGCCTATGCGGTGGAGGCCATGGTAGGACGAGCCATCGGTCAGCAGGATCGGCAGAAACTGCGGGAGGCCATCGTGCTCAATCTAGGCTGGGCCGCCCTCATCGCCAGTGGTTTTACCCTGGTGTTTGCCCTCTTTGGTGCCCACCTTATCGGCTATATCACCGACATTCCGGCCGTGGTGGCGGAGGCACATCGTCAGCTTCCCTGGCTGATCGCCATGCCCTTGCTGGCGGTCTGGTGCTTTCTGCTGGATGGCGTGTTCATCGGGGCGACCCGGGCGCGGGAGATGCGCAACAGCATGTTGCTGGCCGCGTTTGGCGGCTTCTTCCCGATTTGGTGGCTCTGTCAGTCGTGGGGCGTGGCCGCGTTATGGGCGGCGATGGCGGCGCTGATGGTGGGGCGCGGTCTGTCGCTGGGGGTCACTTGCTGGCGGCTGGAGCGCAGCGGGCATCTGCTCAACGCCCGCCACTGATCATCGGTGGCGCTTACATGGCACCGTCGTAGCCGAGCTGGCGCCAGCTCTCGTAGACAAAGACAGACACCGCGTTGGAGAGGTTCATGCTGCGGCTCTGGGGCGCCATAGGGATGCGCAGCCGCTGCTCGAACGGCAGACTCTCGATGATCTCGGTGGGCAGGCCGCGACTCTCCGGGCCAAACAGCAGGGCGTCGCCAAGGGCATACTGGGCCGCCGAGTGTGCGGTGCGGCCCTTGGTGGTGCAGGCGAACACCCGCTTGGGCGCCACGGCGGCCAGAAAGGCCTCATAGCTCGGCCAGCGCTTCACCTCGGCAAACTCGTGATAGTCGAGTCCCGCCCGTTTTACCCGCTTGTCATCCCACTCAAATCCCAGCGGCTCGATCAGATGGAGCCGGTAACCGGTATTGGCGCAAAGCCGGATGATATTGCCGGTGTTGGGCGGAATTTCCGGCTGGTAGAGGACGATATCGAGCATGACGAGCTCCTGCAAAGAGGTGTAAAGCCAAGAAGGGGCGCCAGCATACCCAGCGCCCGTCCGGATGAAAAGGATCAGGCGATGGGCAAGCGGATGGTGATGGTCAGCCCGGTGGGGTGATTGTTGCTGGCCGCAATGGTGCCGCCGTGGCGCTGTATTGCCTCCGAGGCGATGGCCAGCCCCAGCCCGGTGCCGCCAGTCTTGGCGTTGCGGGCGTCATCGACCCGGAAGAAGGGCTGGAACAGCAGCGCCTGCTGCTCGTCTGGCACCCCGGGGCCGTCATCCCGAATGGTCATCACCCACTCCAGTCCCTCCCGATACCAGTCCACCTTGATGAACTCGCGGGCATATTTGAGGGCGTTGCGCAGGGGGTTCTCCACGGCCCGGGCCAGCAGCTCGGGCCACATCTGGATCGACTCTGCGGGCAGCGGCGGCAGTCTGAGCTGTTTGCCGCTCTGATTCGCTTCGAACATGGCATCTTCGAGGATGGGTTCCAGCAGGTCGGCCAGCGGATGTACCACCGGCGCCTCCACATGCTGCTGCACTCGCGACAGATCCAGCAGATCGCCGATCAGCTTGTCCAGCCGCCCGATCTCCGATTCGATCCGCGCCAGCTCGGCGCTGTCACCCTGCTTGCGGCGGATCAGCGCCTGCGCTAGTTGCATCCGGGTGAGGGGGCTGCGCAGCTCGTGGGAGATATCGGAAAGCAGCTGTTTCTGCTTCTGGATCATGCTCTTGAGTGTCTCCACCATGCGGCTGACGTTATCCGCCAGCTGGCCGATCTCGTCGCCCCGTCCCAGGTTGGGGATCTGTACCTCCAGATTGCCAGCCGCCAGTTGGGAGACCGACTTCTGCAACTGCAGGATGGGGCGGGTCAGCCGCCAGGCGAGCAGCAGGCAGAGCGGGGTGCTGACCAGCATCGAGATGCCCAGAATGCGGATCGGGTGATCCAGCACCTGTATGAACAGGAACAGGTAGGGGTTCTCGGCATTGAGGCCGAAATAGACGTGATAGCGATGGCCGCGGTGCTCCATCAGGAAGGGACCAGCGATCGCCTTGCGATCCTCGTTGCCCAGCATGGGTTTGGCCGGGTCATCGGCGTCCACCATAAAGCGCACCACAAACTTGCGTGGATGGGTGGTGGACTGGATCTGCCCCCTCTCGTCGCGCAGGTAGACATTGTCCACCGGGAGCATGGCGATCTTGTCCATCGTTTTGGCCAGATCGAAATCCTGATTCGGATCGGCAGCGTTGAGCAGGGCCTGCACATTTTTCTGCATTCGCACCGCCTCATGGGTCGGCAGCGGGATCTGGTTGCGAGGATCCAGAGTGGGCAGGCTGATCACGGCGGCCAGCATCACCAGCAGCATGAACCAGAACCAGAGGAAGATGTGGGTCGATATGCCGTTGAGGGAGCTGGTACTCTTTATTCTTGCTCTAGCCACAGGTAACCGCGCCCCCGTACGGTTTTGAAGCGGGGCTGGCCATCACTGCGGTCCGGCAGCTTCTTGCGCAGGTTGCTCAGGTGCATGTCGATGGCCCGATCGAAGGGCTCCAGCTTCTTGCCAAGCACCTGTTCGGAGAGGTGGCTCTTGCTGACAATCTGGCCGGGATTGCGCAGCAGGCACTCCAGCAGCCCGAATTCGGTGGCGGTCAGCTCCAGCAGTTGTACGCCGCAGCGGGCCTGCTGCAGGCCGGGTTGCAGCACGATATCCATGAAGTGCACTTCGTCGGAGGAGCTGCCACGCTGGGGCGGGGCACTCTGGGTACGGCGCAGGATGGCGCGAACCCGGGCCAGCAGCTCCCGATCGTCGAACGGCTTGGCCAGATAGTCGTCGGCACCCGCTTCCAGACCGTTAACCCGATCCTGGCTGTCGCCACGAGCGGTCAACATCAGCACCGGGGTTTCATGGGTCTTGCGCAGCTTGGTCAGCATGGCAAAGCCGTTGAGTTTGGGCATCATCACGTCCAGCAGCACCAGATCGAAGCCCTGCTCCGCCAGCCGTTGCAGCCCCTCTTCACCATCCTCGGCGACCGTGACCTGAAATCCTTCCAGGGTCAGAATTTCGGTGAGCAGCTGGGTCAATTCAAGATCGTCGTCGACCAGGAGTATTCTGTTCATCGGGTGTTATTCCGCAGATTTTCGCGCCAAACTGACGCCGGGGTCAGGGTATAATAAGTTTTTCATCGCCAGAGGAAAGCCGGTTTTGAGCCATCAACAATATTCCCGTTGGGTTACCTTTGCCAGCATGGCGGCCGTCACGACTGCCACCCTGCTCATCATCGGCAAACTGATCGCCTGGCTGATGACCGACTCGTCGACCCTGCTGGCGTCGCTCACCGACTCTTTTATGGATGTGAGTGCCTCCATCATCAACCTGCTGGCCATTCGCTATGCGCTGGCCCCCGCCGATGATGAACACCGCTTCGGTCACGGCAAGGCGGAGTCTCTGGCGGGGCTGATCCAGTCGGCCTTTATCTCCGGTTCCGCATTGCTGCTGGTGATGCACGGCATCTCCTCCCTGCTCAAACAGGCACCTATTGAACGGTTAGAGGCGGGTCTCTGGGTTAGTGGCGGTTCCATTGTGCTGACCCTTCTGCTGGTCAGTTTCCAGAGTTTCGTTATTCGCAAGACCAACAGCGTGGCCATCAAGGCGGACATGTTGCACTACCGCTCCGATCTGCTGCTCAACGCCGGTGTCTTGCTGGCGCTGGTGCTGGCGGGGCAGGGGTGGTACTGGGCTGACGGCCTGTTTGCCATCCTGATCGGGTTGTTCCTGTTGTGGGGGGCGGGACATATCGGCTACGAGTCGGTGCAGGCCCTGCTCGATCGTCAGTTGCCAGCGGAAGAACAAGCGAGAATAATGGCGCTCTGCTGTGCCGTAGAAGGTGTACACGGCGTACATGACCTGCGCACCCGTCAATCCGGGCCGACCCGATTCGTACAGTTGCATCTGGAACTGGATGATCAGATCCCCCTGGTCAAGGCCCATCAGATCGCCGATGAAGCCGAGCTGGCGGTACGCCAGGCATTCGAGCGGATGGATGTCATCATCCACATGGACCCCATCTCGGTGCTGACAAAAGAACAACAGAGCCCTCACCCAGAACAACAGTAGGCTGCAACATGGATGAACTGGTTGCCAAAACCTGGCACAAAATTCAGCAAGAAGCGGAGTGCATGGCGGCCCAGGAGCCGATGCTGGCCAGCTTCTTCCACTCCACCATTCTAAATCACAAGAATCTGCGTTCGGCCCTCAGCTTCCAGCTGGCCAACAAACTCGACAGCGCCACCATGCCCGCCATCGCTCTGCGCGAGGTGATCGAGCTGGCCCTGCGCAGCGAGCCCGAGTTGCTGACGGTAGTGGCGGCCGACATCTGCGCCGTGCAGGAGCGCGATCCTGCGGTCGATCTCTTCTCCACCCCGCTGCTTTACCTCAAGGGGTTCCATGCCCTGCAGGGCTATCGGGTCGCCAACTGGCTGTGGCGTCAGGGGCGCCGCTCGCTGGCCCTTTATCTGCAAAACCAGATCTCGGTGGTGTTCGGGGTGGATGTGCACCCGGCTGCCCGCATCGGCAAGGGGATCATGTTTGACCACGCCACCGGCATAGTGGTGGGCGAGACGGCGGTGATTGAAGATGATGTCTCCATCCTGCAGAGCGTGACCCTCGGTGGTACCGGCAAGGAGAGCGGCGATCGCCACCCCAAGATCCGCGAAGGGGTGATGATAGGGGCGGGCGCCAAGGTGCTCGGCAATATCGAAGTGGGCGTGGGTGCCAAAATTGGCGCGGGCAGCGTGGTGATCAACCCGGTGCCACCTCATACCACGGTTGCTGGCGTACCCGCCAAGATCGTCGGCCGTCCGGAGTGCGACAAGCCTTCACTGGATATGGATCAGTGTCTCTGATCTCCTGACCGGAGGCGTCGATGGCCAAACGCTGGTCGGGTTATCTGATTTTGGGGATGTGGCTGCTCAACCTGCTTCATCTCTATCTGGGTCTCTCCCCCTGGCCCGCGGCCATTGCAGCCTGGGGGGCGTCACTGCTCACCTGGCCCTGGCTGGTAGGGGCCGCCAGGCGGCAGGCGCTGGCCCTGTATAGTGCCGCCCTGCTGCTGTTGATCTTCTCCTGGTGGCAGGGCGCGACCCTCATTGCCGGTGACTGGCTGCTGCCCAATATCAATATGCTCACCATGTTTGCCGCGGTGAGCACCCTCAACCTTGCCACTTCCGGCTTGCTGACCGGCACCACCTCCTGGACCGGGCGCAAGGGGCTGTGGAGCACCATGGCCAGCCTCAATCTGCTGGGGGCGGTCATCAATCTCTCGGTGCTCTTTATCATCGGCGATCGGCTGGAGCGTAATGGCACCCTGGAGCGGCGTCAGGTGATGGTGCTGAGCCGGATTTTCTGTGCCGCCGCCTTCTGGTCACCCTTCTTTGTCGCCATGGCGGTGGCGCTCACCTATGCGCCGGGCTTGCAGCTCTCCCATATTCTGCCGCTCGGGATCCTCGCCGCCTTGCTGGCGATGGGGCTGACTGCCTGGCAGGTGGAGAGGATCGGAGTGGCCGACTTTGCCGGTTATCCGCTGCGGTTGCAGACACTGGGGTTGCCGGTCACGCTGGCGTTGCTGGTACTGCTCATCAAGCAGATCTGGCCCCAGCTCGGCATTCTGGCGGTGATCGCACTGGTGGCCCCGCTGCTGGCGCTGCTCTTTATGCCGAGGGCCGGGCGCAAGGCGGCCCTCAAGCGGCAGGTGGTGGAGCGTTTCCCCGCCATCGGCGGTCAGCTGGTGCTGTTTCTGGGGGCCGGTTTGTTGGCGGCAGGCATCAACAGTGCGCTGTCGGTCATCGATTTCGGTGCCGGTCACGGCCTGCCGCTGTTCAACCACTTTGGCTGGCTGGAGGCATCCCTCACTCTGCTGCTGATCCTGCTGGTGGCCATCGTCGGGGTACATCCGCTCATCAGTATCTCCGGGCTGGCGCCACTGCTCTGGCCGCTGGCGCCGGATCCCAGCCTGCTCGGTATGTGTTTCCTGCTGGGATGGGGGCTTGCCACCGGCACCAGTCCGCTCTCCGGATCCAATCTGGCGCTGGCCTCCCGTTACAACCTCAGTGCCGGGCTGATCCTGCGCTGGAACCTGCTTTACGGCCTGCTGATGTATGTGGTCGCCTGTCTGTTGCTGGGGGCTTATATCGCCTTGCATGGATAGCGACCGTGCCATCAGGATGGCATCAATGATGCGTTGGTAGCGGCGCTTTTTAGGTACGGTTTAGAGTGTTGTCGCGGCTCGGGCGCAGGATGCGAGAAAAATAGACGCATATTTAGACAATACATCTATGGAAGGCGCATTTTACAGCGCACTGGCTTGTTTGTGCCGATAGGCTCGGGGTATGCTGGCTCCACGCGCTTGAATCGCCCTCTGTGGGGCATCGCAATTGAACAAACAGGTATGCATATGTCACTAGAAGTCCTTGAGCAACTCGAATCTAAAGTACAATCCGCTGTCGACAACATCTCCCTGCTGAAGATGGAGCTGGACGAGCTGAAAGAACAGAACAGCAAGCTGCAAGACGAGAACCATCAGCTGCGTAACGAGCACACTGCATGGCAGGAGCGTCTGCGTGCTCTGCTGGGCAAGATGGATCAGATGGGCGAAACCATCTAATTCATCGCCTTCAGGCAGAATTGAAAACGGGCCGCTACATGAGCGGCCCGTCTGTTTTTGGCAGGGCGGGGATTACAGCGTCAGCAGCTGCTTGACTGTCTTCTCGATGCCGTCTGCAGCTTCCACTATGTTGCTGGCCAACATGTAGGCGGGGGTGGAGATCACCTTGCGCTCCTGATCCACTACGAACTCGTTGACCGGGCAGTTGAGATGGCTGCCGCCCATCGCCTCGATGGCGTTGGCGGTAGTCTCGTCATGGCCGATGGTCGCCAGCGTCCCGGCACCATAGATCAGCGGGATCATGGCGGGCGCGATGCAGATATAGGCGGCCGGTTTGTTGGCGTTGGCAAAGCTCTGGCACGCTTTCAGCACATCGGGCTGGATCTGGCACTCGGCCCCCTTGATAGCGAAGTCGCACAGGTTCTTGGCAGCGCCAAAGCCGCCGGGCACCAGCAGCGCGTCGTAATCGGCCGCATCCAGCTCGGCCACATCCTTTATCTGGCCACGGCAGATGCGGGCCGCTTCGACCAGCACATTGCGGCTCTCTCCCTCGCTCACTTCACCGGTCAGGTGGTTGATGACATGGAGCTGCGCCACGTTCGGGGCGAAGCACTGGACGGCGGCTCCCTGACGGGCCAGCGCCAGCAGGCTGATGACGGCCTCATGGATTTCGGCCCCGTCAAAGACACCGCAGCCACTCAAAATCACGGCCACTTTTTTCATGGCAAACTCCTCGTTGTTGAAAATGTGAGCCAGGATGGATTGTTGTACTTTTGTATGGTTATCGCTCGCCCTCCGCTGGTCAAGTCATCTTGCTGTGCTAGGATTGTTTCGTTTTGGATCCTGCCGTACCTACTCCCTTAAATCTTTTTCCACATTGATCGAGATCATTCTAACTGTCTCACGATCGGTTTTTACGATCTCAATGCATTGTTTTTAATGAGTTTTTATATTCTTATGCACAGTTTTATCACTGTGCGTCCTGATGCGCCCCATTTTTGAACACAGAGTTATCCACAGACTGAGTTCCTTTATCAGGCGCTGTGTGCTGTTGCTGCGCCCCTTGGTGTGAGGGGGGCCCTGTGGCATCCTAGCGGCTGTTTATCTCTGGCAGGACGATTTCATGGCCCCTAGCAATCCCCTTATTCTGGTCGACGGCTCCTCTTATCTTTACCGCGCCTTCTTCGCCTCCCAGCAGGCCGATCTGCGCACATCGACCGGTTTGCCGAGCGGCGCCGTCCGTGTCATGGCCAACATGATGCGCAGCCTGCGCAAGCAATATCCTGACTGTCATGTGGCCGTGGTGTTTGATGCCAAGGGCAAGACCTTCCGCGACGACATCTATCCCGAGTACAAGGCGACCCGCGCCAGCATGCCGGACGATCTGCGTAGCCAGGTCGCCCCGATCCACCAGATGATCAAGGCGATGGGCTTCCCCTTCCTGATGGTGGAAGGGGTGGAGGCCGACGACGTGATCGGCACCCTGGCCCGTCAGGCGACCGAGAAGCAGCTGCCGGTGCTGATCAGCACAGGTGACAAGGACATGGCGCAGCTGGTCTCCGACCATGTCACCCTGATCGACACCATGAAAGATGTGAAGACCGATCGGGAAGGGGTGATCGAGAAGTTCGGCGTACCGCCCGAGCTCATCATCGACTATCTGGCCCTGATGGGGGACAAGGTCGACAACATTCCCGGCATGACCGGCGTTGGTGAAAAGACTGCACTTGCCCTGCTGCAGGGGATCGGCAGCATCGACGAGATTGCCGCCAACCTCGACAAGGTAGCTGCGCTCGGCTTCCGTGGCTCCAAGGCGTTCGCCGACAAGTTCCGCGAGCAGGAGGAGCAGGTTCGTCTCTCCTATCGACTGGCGACCATCAAGACTGACGTCGAACTGGAACAGAGTCTGGAAGAGCTGTTGCTCAAGCCTGTCGACAAGGAGTCCCTGCTGGCGGTCTATCGCGAATACGAGCTGCGCAACCTGATCAAGGAGCTGGAGTCCGGTGGTGAAGAGGGCAGCGAGAGCGCCGGACAAGACGAGGCTGGCGATGAGAGCGCTGCTCCGGTTGCCGCCATCGAAACCGACTACCGCTGCATTCTGGACGAAGCCGAGTTTGACGGCTGGCTGGAACAGTTGAAATCGGCACCGCTGTTTGCCTTCGATACCGAAACCACCAGTCTCGACTATATGGAGGCACGGATTGTTGGCGTCTCCTTCGCGGTTGAGCCGGGCAAGGCTGCTTATGTGCCGTTTGGCCACGACTATCTGGGGGCCCCGGTACAGCTGAGCGAGGCCGTGGTGCTGGGCAAGCTCAAGCCGCTGCTGGAAGATCCGACCCGTCTCAAGGTGGGGCAGAACCTCAAGTACGATCGCAACGTGCTGCTCAACCACGACATCGACCTGCAGGGCATTGCCTACGACACCATGCTCGAGTCCTATGTGCTCAACTCTACCGCCAGCCGTCACGACATGGATTCGCTGGCCAAGCGTTATCTCGGAGTCGAGACCATCTCGTTTGAAGATATCGCAGGCAAAGGGGTGAAACAGCTCACCTTCAACCAGATCGAGCTAGAGCAGGCGGCCCCCTATGCGGCGGAAGATGCCGACATCACCCTGCGTCTGCACCAGACCCTGTGGGGTCAGCTGGAGGCCGTGCCGGGTCTCGCCAAGGTATTCAGTGAGATCGAGCTGCCGCTGCTGCCGGTATTGGCGCGGATGGAGTTGCTCGGCACCACCATCGATCCCAAGTTGCTGCACCAGCAGAGTCAGGAGATAGAGCTGCGGTTGGCGGAGCTGGAGAAGCAGGCTCATGAGCTGGCCGGACAGGAGTTCAACCTCTCCTCGCCCAAGCAGTTGGGGGAGATCCTTTTCACCAAGCTGGGCCTGCCGATCATCAAAAAGACGCCGAAGGGTGCACCGTCCACCGCAGAAGAGGTGCTGGCCGAGCTGGCGGAGACCTACGAGCTGCCGCAACTGCTGATGGAACATCGCGGTCTGGCCAAGCTCAAGTCCACCTACACCGACAAGTTGCCGCTGATGATCAAGCCGCAGACCGGGCGGGTACACACCTCCTATCATCAGGCGGTAGCGGCTACGGGCCGTTTGTCATCGTCTGATCCCAACCTGCAGAACATCCCGGTGCGCAATGAGCAAGGGCGCCGGATCCGTCAGGCCTTTATTCCGAGCGCCGGTTACAAGCTGGTGGCGGCGGACTACTCCCAGATCGAGCTGCGTATCATGGCGCACCTTTCCGGTGACAAGGGGCTGCTGACCGCCTTTGCCGAGGGCAAGGACATCCACAAGGCGACCGCCGCCGAGGTGTTTGGCGTAGAGCTTGATGCGGTGACCAGCGACATGCGCCGCAGCGCCAAGGCGATCAACTTTGGCCTTATCTACGGCATGAGTGCCTTCGGTTTGGCCAAGCAGCTGGGGATCGGTCGTGCCGAAGCGCAGAAGTACATGGACCTCTACTTCGAACGCTACCCGGGCGTGCTGGAGTATATGGAGCGCACCCGCCTGCAGGCGGAAGCCCAGGGATATGTCGAGACCCTGTTTGGTCGTCGCCTCTATCTGCCGGATATCAAGTCCCGCAACGCCGGTCTGCGCAAGGCCGCCGAACGGGCCGCCATCAATGCCCCTATGCAGGGTACGGCCGCCGACATCATCAAGCGTGCCATGATCAACGTGGATGGCTGGATCCGCGGGATTGAAGATGAGTCGATCCGCATGCTGATGCAGGTACACGATGAACTGGTGTTCGAGATCTGCGAAGAGAAGCTGGAGGATTACATCGCCATCATCAAGGAGAAGATGTCTGCCGCAGCCGAACTGGATGTGCCGCTGGTGGTGGAGGTGGGCACCGGTGACAACTGGGATCAGGCCCACTGATCTTCGGTCAGCCGTTTTGCACGGTTATATAGCTATATAAGAAGCGAAGCCCGGCATTATGCCGGGCTTCCTGCTTTTGCCAGCCCTATCAGGTTTCTTGCAGATACTCATCCTTGAGCAGGACATAGTTGTCGGCCGAGGTCTTGAGGAAGGCGACCTCGGCGGGTTTGAGCGGACGAGCCTGTTTGACGGGATTCCCTATATATAGAAAGCCCGATTCGAGTCGCTTGCCCGGTGGCACCAGTGAACCTGCGCCGATCATCACATCATCTTCAACCACGACGCCATCAAGCAGAATGGCACCCATACCGACCAGCACCCGGTTGCCGATGGTGCAGCCGTGCAGCATCGCCTTGTGACCCACAGTGACATCTTCACCGATCAGCAGTGGATAGCCGGTCGTATTGCTGGCGCTCTTGCGAGTCAGGTGCAGTACGGTGCCGTCCTGAATATTGCTGCGGGCGCCGATACGGATATGGTTCACATCCCCCCGTGCCGCCACCATGGGCCAGATGCTGGCATCGTCACCCAGCTCGATATCGCCCACCAGGGTGGCGCAGGGGTCTACATATACTCGCTTGCCCAGTTGTGGGCGTTTTCCTTTGTAGGGTCTCAGTCGCAAGTCCATCTTGGCCTCCTTGTTTTCGGCCATTCTAACAATCTGAAGGCGGTTTCTGTGGATAAGTTTGTATAAAAGCTGTGGTTGGAGATGAATAACTAAAAAAGAGCAGTTTTTTGCAATTTTATTGCAGGAGAGGGGTTGCCAGAACGAATTCACTCCCTATAATGCGCCTCCATCGACACGGCAAGCGGCAACGCAAACAGCCGAGTCGATAACCTCGAAAAGCCTTTGCAAATAAGGCTTGACTCGAGAAGGCGGTTGAGTAGAATGCCACTCCCGCAGCAGCAAAAGCTGCGTCGCTCTTTAACAATTTGAATCAAGCAATCTGTGTGGGCACTCACAGCATCGAGCATCAAAAACAATTTTTGA
>NZ_JAAKMI010000021.1:0-55044 GCF_049170315.1 Aeromonas sp. 604443 | reverse complement strand
TGTCCGTTTCACACCTTGTCCCATCGGGTTCTCCATTTATTGGGGGGAAAGGTGTAAACCATATTCAGGACGGGACATTCATAACAACAAAGCCTGCTGAAGGCAGGCTTTTATAGGGGTCTGTATATAGCCGAGGGATTTACCTCGTGGGGCAGGGTATGGCCGCTTACTTCCACCACTCCTTACCCGGTAAGTTATTCCATTCTCCAACCGGGTATTCATGGCCATGAAAGCGCTGCGTGGTGCCTAATGTTCTCTGACTGGTGGTCTGAGAGGCTCCGTCCTGCTCTACGGTCCCTGTTTTCGCTTTGGTTACTACTCTCAGATCATTTAGCCCGTTAGATATCCCTGACAGGACTTGGAGGAAAGCCCTCATCACTTTGGTCTGCTGCGCTTGCGATGCTCCCTCGTTCTGTTTTTATGATTATCTGGTTCGTAGGAGAGTAATTAACCGTGAGTGCATGCAACAGTGCCGTTAGTTGCGCCGTTTGTTCAAAGAGAGCCGGGATTCCGCAGGCAGTCGCGCCTTGATGTCGATGATGCGAACGCTGGGGTATCAGATTGGCCGATTCAAAGTCCGTAACCTGATGAAGGAATCCGGGTTGGCATCCAAACAGCCGGGCGCACACCTTTATAAGGTGCCCGGTCTGCACGACCGGATATTCCCGATCTGCTGGCCCGCAAATTTGATGTCCAGCAACTCAATCAGGTGTGGCTATATCACCTAGGTTTGGGCAGGGGCTAGTTGGCATTATCTGGTTGTGATGCTCGACCTGCATACCCAGCGAGTTGTGGGCTGGACGATCTCTGGTAAGCCTGATGTAGATCTGGCCATCAAAGCTCTGGAGATGCCCTATCAGCAGCGGGCTTGTCAATCAGGGTGTGCTGTTTCACTCCGACCAGGGCAGCCAATAGGGCAGTCGGGCATTTCGGCAACGACAGTGGCGCTATCGCATGGCCTGGAGCATGAATCATGGTGGTAACTGCTGGGATAACGTCCCGATGGAGTTGCTGTTCAGAAGCTTGAAGTCACAGTGGCTCCCAGCAACGGGATACCTGAACCTGCGGGAAGCGAAGCTGGATATCAGCTATTACCTGATGGATTGCTAGGCGTTGTTGCCCAAATCGATGCAGCTTGAATGGAACTAGCTGAGGACTCGGTGATCTGCTCATCACCATCCTCTTCAAGTTTGCATCATGGGCATTTCGCTGCACCCCATCACCAACTGGCCTAAATACAACAAGTCTTTGATTCACCGTGGTTCACCCACTTTCTGGGTTGATGCCGAGGCCATGAGCAACTGGTTTCACCACGACTATCACGGACGGCAAGGCCGCAGCTAGTTCTACACCAACCAGATCATCTGTACCTTCCTGATGCTCAAGGGAATTTTCAACTTCACCCCGCGGGCCACTCGGGGACTACTCGACTCCCTGCTCGAGTTGAGGAATCTGGCGTTGTGCGCACCGGACTATAGCTGTGTCTGCAAGCGAGCCCGTATGGTGAAAGTGGCTTATCGCTCCCCCCAAGGGGACGCGTTACCGACTTGGTTATCGACTCAACCGGGCTGAAGGTGTTTGGTGAAGGTGAGTGAAAGGTCAGCAAACACTGCGCCGAAAAACGGCGAGTGTGGCGCAAGTTGCATCTGGCGGTAGATCCGGTGAGCCACGATATCGTGGCGGCGGAAGTCTCGCTGGGACATGTTTATGCGGATGGCGCCGACGACAGTAAAGCCAGCCATCAGCTTATCTAGCGCACAGGGGGCGACAGCCTGTATCCTGACTAGCGAAAGCACGGCGTTATGGAAAAGGGACACCCGAGAAATGATGCTGTGTTGTGATGCGCAAGGAAGGGCTAGCGGACTGGAAGAAGATATCGGGGTATCACCGTCGCTCGCTGGCCGAGACGGTGATGTATCGGTTCAAGCAGTTGTTGGCGGGGAAAATCAGTCTGCGTAACTAAACGGCCAAGTGGGAGACGTCATGGCGTATGTAAGCGCCATAAACAAACTCAATACCCTGGGTCTACCTGTCAGAAAACCCCGAGTGTTGCGGTCACCAGGGGCTGGGGAAGTCATGACTTGCTGGGGGATTTGGGCAACAACGCCGATTACTACAACTGGCGGCATCCACATCAACACAATTACGGGGTCACGCCAGCAAAAGCCGAGGATCCGCCTAATCAAGAGTCCGGATTTAGTTGACCACTACAGACTGTGCTTGAGTTCATGTTACAATTTGTCAATCTTTCACTATCTACGTCAACCATATGCAAAACCAGAAAAGCAATAGGATTGATTTCGCAAACACTCTAAGAGGCTTTGCTGCATTAGCTGTAGTTATTTCACATTACTATGGCGTTTTTTGGTCAAGCCGTGCAGCTGTAGAGGTGTTAACAAATGCGCCAATGCTTCCCTTTGAAACGCATGCAATTCCTATTTATGTTTCATTATTAAACGCCTTTTCATTATTTAATTGGGGGGCATATGGTGTAGCATTATTTTTTATCATTAGTGGCTTCGTAATTCCATTTTCTTTGCAAAAAACAAGTTGGTTTGGTTTCACTATCAATCGAATGCTGCGAATTGTGCCAACATATATTGTAGGTTTTAGTATTACGTTGGTTGCCATTTTAATTAGCTCACATTATTTTTCAAGGGAGTGGCCATTCACTACTCAAGAGGTATTGATTCATTACATACCTGGTATTAGAGATGTCTTATGGTCAAGAGGTATTGATGGAATAGTGTGGACGCTAGAGATAGAAATGAAGTTTTATTTTGTCTGTGCGTTATTGATTGTGCTATTTCGAAAGCAATCAACCATGGTTTTTTTAGCCCCGATATTTATCTTCATAGCATCGATTGTTATTAATAAGTATATTCCCGGTTGGGGTAATACGGATGCAAGGTTGTGGCAATTGGCAATGACCTTTATGACAGTGTCGCAATATATTATATATATGTTCATTGGGGTGGTGTTTCACTATGTCCAACGTGGTCGTATTGAAAGAGACAAAGCATATCTTTTAATTGGAGTGATTTTTTGCCTTTTCTGTTTGCAATGGTATATTGGCCCCGCAGCTGCCGGAATAACGGTAGCATGGAGCTATGCATTTGCATTGCTGACCTTCATTTTTGCATTTACGTATCAGGATTTTTTCAGGTCAAACAAGTTCTTCGATTTCCTGGCAGATATAAGCTACCCACTTTATGTGATACATGGTGTCGCTGGCTATGTAGCGCTTAGAATCTTACTCGATCTTGGCATGAAAGCTTGGGTTTCACTGTTGATTGTGACTGGTGGGTGCATATTTTTATCTTGGGTTTTACATAAGCTAGTGGAAAAGCCATCCCAACGAGTTGGTAAAAAATTGGCTGGCTACTTTATTATCAAAAAAAATGACTGTAGAGTTAATAATGAAGTGGCCGTTAGTCATTTAAATTAAGTCTATTAAGCTGCTGTACAGATCTAGTTATCACCTGACACCGGCCTCAAGCCGGTGTCTTGTTTACGCTACTTTAGAGCGCACTTCCTTCGGTATCAATTTCAGACCCTTCTTGAACATGCTGTAGGGCGTCAGTCCCTCCATCATCCTGCCCTGATGCGGCCGCTGGGTGTTGTAGTGCGCCAGGTAGCTACCCAGGTCTGTCTGCATCTGCTCTACCGACTCATACCAGGTCGTCCTCCCCTTGATACGGAAGTGTTCATCCAGCAGTGTGCGATGCAGCCGTTCGATAAAGCCGTTGCTCTGCGGCCTGCGTACCTTGGTTGTCCGGTGCTCAATCCCCTCCAGTTGCAGGAACAGCTCGTAGGGATGATGGTCTGGGCGCCCACAGAACTCGCGCCCGTTATCCGACAGGATGGTATAGACCCGTGCCTCGTGGGCCTCGAAAAACGACTGTACCGTTTTATTGAGCACATAGACCGAGGTCACCGGCAGCTTGCTGGTGTAGAGCCGTCCCCAGGCGTGGCGGCTGTAGCAGTCCAGCACGGTTTGCAGATACACCTGCCAACCCCTTGGATCGCGCCGACGAAGAAGGTGCCAACAGCCACCAGTTCTCCGGTGTAGTGGACCTCAATCTGACGTTCTCGAAACTCTGGGCTGAGACGCTCGAACAGGCGAAGTTACTCGTCATTGAGCTCTTTGGCGAGCTCTGGCAGGCTGAGTTTTTCTCGTTGCAGGTCTACGGTGACTCCAGATAACACAGTAGGGGGCACTGTTTTGTTATCCGGTTTGAAGCCATATGACCACTCCCTTTTGTGGACAACTGTCAGGTGAATACCAACTCCATACAGCCAGGGAGTGGCACCAGAGTCGGCTAGCCATGCACCAGCGCGGCGGCGGCCACCTTGTGACGGGCAATCAGCCCCTCGATATCCAGCCCCTCGATGGCGCCATCCACCACCCGCCACTTGCCGCCCACCATCACCCGATCGGCACGCTCGGCGCCGCACAAGATGAGGGCCGCGATGGGATCGTGACTGCCGCTAAAGCGCAGGTCGTCGAGCTTGAACAGCGCCAGATCTGCCTGCTTGCCGGGCAGCAGCTCACCGAGATCGCCGCGCCCGAGCAGCCGGGCCGAGCCTACGGTCGCCCACTCCAGCACCTTGCGCGGAGTGATGCGCTCGGCGCCGTAGCGCAGCCGCTGCAGATAGAGCGCCTGACGGGCCTCCTGCATCAGGTTCGAGGCATCGTTAGAGGCCGAGCCATCCACCCCTAGCCCCACCGGCGCACCGGCCGCCTCCAGATCCAGGGTCGGGCAGATGCCGGAGGCGAGCCGCATATTGGAGACCGGACAGTGGCACACTCCGGTGCCCGCCGCCCCCAGCCGCGCAATCTCGTCCGGATTGAAGTGGATGCCGTGGGCCAGCCAGGTGCGATCGCCAAGCCAGCCCACCTTTTCGAGATAATCGACGGTGCGCAGGCCAAAGCGTGCAAGGCAGAACGCCTCCTCATCCAGCGTCTCCGCCAGATGGGTGTGCAGCCGCACATCGAGCTCGGCCGCGAGTCTGGCGCTTTCCACCATGATCTCCTCGGTCACCGAGAAGGGGGAGCAAGGGGCCAGCGCAATCTGGATCTGCGCCCCGGCGCCGCGCTCGTGATACTGGCGCACCAGCCGCAGACTGTCATCGAGGATCTGCTGCTGCCCCTGCACCGTGTGGCGCGGCGGCAAGCCCCCCTCATCTTCGCCAAGGCTCATGGAGCCACGGGTCAGCATGGCGCGCATCCCCAGCTCACGCACCGCCGCCACCTGAATATCGATGGACTCCTCCATCCCGCGCGGGAAGAGGTAGTGGTGATCGGCCGCCGTGGTGCAACCCGAGAGCAGCAGCTCTGCCATCGCCACCTTGCTCGCCAGCGCCAGAGCGTCGGGCGTCAATCTGGCCCAGACCGGATAGAGAGTCTTGAGCCAAGGGAAGAGCGGCTGATTGACCACCGGCCCCCAGGCGCGGGTCAGGGTCTGGTAGAAGTGGTGGTGGGTATTGATAAGGCCCGGCAGCACCACATGGTCGCGAGCATCGAACAGCTGTTCGCACGGTCGGGCAGGCTGTTGGCCTGCCGCCAGCACCTCGCTTATCTGGCCGTTTTCAATCACCAGCCCGCCGCGGCCATCGACCGCTTCGGGGGTAAAGGTGGCAAGGGGGTTTTTAATCCAGATACGGGTAGCGGACATGGCCGACTCCTCCATCAGTGACACATAGGGGTGAGCCAGCTCAGTTATACCCTGTCTGCTGATCCAGAGGCGGCGGTCAGCGACCGCGGCCAACCCAGTCTAGACATACGGCGCAAAAAGTCTGTGATCGCCGTTTTGAATCAAGGTGATAGCGACGGATTACCCAAGGCGACCAACCGCACAAGGTTTACCCCGCAATTAATCAATCAGTAATTAACAAAAGCTTGTGCCAGCGCAAAAAACCTCTGGTTTCTGATAGTTGCGTGATGGCCGCCATAGTTAAGCGCTCAATGAATCCGTAAGATATTTGGCGGCGCCTGTTGGCCCCTTTTTCCAAACCAAGGTCAACGGCGCAATGTGGCAGCGACAGTCAGGGGCGGTAGCGTCTTTCACGGAGACCAGCCGGTCTCCCGACCCTGCGCCAAGGTGCGAGGGTTGCACCCTCGACTGGCGTTCCCGTCAGCCTCCGGGGCTGTGCCCATGCCACCATGCGGATGCGACGCTTGGGGCAATTTGTAAGGTCGAATCGGGTCGAATGGGGTCGAGTAGGGTCGATTAGCGAAGCGTAATCGTCCGCGGTAACCATCCCCTTTCCCTGCGGGTGAGCGGTAGGGTGCAATAAGCGCAGCGCATTGCACCAAGGTAACCGTTCCCTCTCCCCCTGCGGGAGAGGGTGAGGGGGTCGGTAACGTCATTGCTTGACGAAATATCGCCGTCTAATTGGCACGGCTTCGCCATGCAGGACACGAGGACTCCGTCCTCGACGGGGTTTCGCCGCCGCTGCGCGGCTTGGCGAGTGACTTTTTTTGCGTGGCCAAAGAAAAGCCACCAAAAGAAAGGCCACCCCCACTTGTTCGCCCTCCTGCGTCGGGTTCCCTCGGTTCACCCGTTTGTCCCACGGCATGCGTCGATGGGCTTTGACCTTCGCCATCCATGGCGTCGGTCAAAGTCCGCTACGGACATCCATGTCCTTGCGCCAAACCGGGCCGAGCGTTGCTCGTCCAATACCGGTTTGGCCCATGGCACCGCGGCGCTCACTCGGCGTCCTGCTTCGCGGCCTGGACAAACGGGCTCACCTCGGCGAACAACAGGGGGCAACAGCCAGCCCACCACCCCGAGTTCAGTTAACAGGCGTAGGGTGCAATAAGCGCAGCGCATTGCACCAAGGTAACCGTCCCCTCTCTCTGTGGGAGAGGGTGAGGGATCATCAACCCCGTTGGCATGACTTCGCCAGCAGGGTCGGTAGGGTCGATTAGCGTAGCGTAATCGTCCGTGCTAACCGCTCCCCTTGCAGGTGAAGCCCATGGCGCAATCCGCCAAGCCTGTTGCCGCAAGCAAACCCGCGTCGAATAGAGGTGCAATTCACTTCGTTCATTGCACCCTACGGTATGGGACAAACGGGATCACCCCGGCGAACAACAAGGGGCAACACCCAACCCGCAACGCCGAGGCCGGTTAACAGGCGTAGGGTGCACCAAGCGCAGCGCATTGCACCAAGGTAACCGTCCCCTGCCTATTCGGGGCACAGATTGGGCGGGTTGTTAGCTCGCAGCCAGCCCCTCGACCACCCTATGGCGAGAGCAGATTGTCACTCCTATGCAACAGGTGTCATCGCCATGGTTGCATAGGTGAAAAATCATGGTGAGTATAACGGCAAGCGGCACCCATCCCTTTCGGGAAGCGGTTTTATATTGAAGGCCCGATAGTAAGTATTTCACCGTAATAACGACTTATTTCTCGAACCTCTGATTATGCTTCGTCAATCGAACCTACGGCCTTCTAAACGATGATCTAATGCTTGATTCTACGAAATCCAAAAATATTTTTCTTTAGCACAGCAATATGAAAACTAACTAGCCACCTAAAAGGCATCAGAATCAATTAAATTTTTTATTGAAAAAACAAGGAGGTTTTATGCTAAAAGTGAACTTTGTTGGCGCTGTTAATGGCGTCAGTGGCTCTTGTTCTTGGTTACATCACACTGACTCGGACATTCAATTTCTTGTCGATTGTGGTGCTTATCAAGGTGGTGATGAGCCGCAAAGAGTAGAAAAGTTTGAGGATTTTCCATTCGATGCAGAGCAAATTAGCTTTATTTTACTTACCCATGCCCACCTAGATCATTGCGGTTTAATTCCTACATTAATTGAGTATGGTTTCACTGGAAAAGTCTATGCCACTAAAGCTACTAAAGAAATTGTAGAGGTAATGTTGTTGGACTCATTAAAAATAAGCGGAATGGACCAATGTCTTTTAAAAGAAATATCATGGTTTTTGATTGATGAACAACCATTTAAATGGGGGCAAACAATATCTCTATCAGATGGACTAAAGTTTACATATTTACGAAGTAGCCATATTCTTGGAGCTGCTCATATTTCATTATCTTGGAAAACCCCAAATAGTCCTGACAGCAAATGGAAAACTATTTTGTTTAGTGGCGATATCGGTGTTAATGTAGATGGTGCTGAATATTTACCGTTACTCAAATCTGAACATTACCCTTTTCCGCAAACTGACTATATGGTCATAGAGTCAACATATGGTTCTAGAAACAGAGAACCAACAGTTAAATCAAAAGATAATCGTATCGCTGAACTGTGGAAAGTTATTAACAACGTTTGTATAAATAATGACGGTACACTGTTAGTTCCTGCATTTTCATTGCATAGAACTCAGGAGTTAATATGTGACATCTGGGCTGCAATTGAAAAAAACATGCCACCAACTTATGATGAAAATAACAAGCCAAAGAGATTTCCATGGTGTGTCCACTCGCCTCTTGGTAATAAAATATCAACTATTTATAGCGATAGACTATTTGATAAAACATCGACTGGAAAAGGCATGTACATAAATGAGTCATTATTGCAAACACTGGGGTTTGATGACTATTCAAAATTAAAAGACCTTTTTGAAAAAGATAATAATGTGTCCGAACGTCAAATTTTAAGAAAGATTGGTACCAATCAAAAATCCTCAATCAAGACACCAGAAGATGTTATCCGAAAAAGACACAAAATAATTATTGCAAGCTCAGGAATGTGCAATGCAGGGCCTGTTGTCGATTATCTTGATTTATTATCTGATAATTCCAACAATGCGATTATAATTACTGGTTATCAGGCCAAAGAAGCCAATGGTAGCTCCACGCTAACTCAAAGAATGAAAAATAGCAAAGCATCTATTTTTGACTTCTCCAGTTATTACTCTGCCCATGCTGATCAGTCTGGTCTAGTTGATTTCGTTTTGAACACTCAAAACACTGAACAATCCAATTGCAACCCCGTAACAATATTCATTAATCACGGTTCAGATGATAGTAAGGCTGGACTAAAAAACAAATTAATTGAAGGTGGAGATCTGTCAAAGAGAAAAATAAAAGACATATATCTTGCAAGCTCACAATGGTTTGATCTTGACGCGGGTACCTATCTTCCAGATACATCAGATGATACGCTCACTCTATCATTAGATCAAAAAATAGACTTGTTAGGAAATGAATTGAAAGAAATAAAGATCATGCTCAGAAGACTGCTGAGAAAAACTACACTAAAGAAGTGAACTGTCATTCATATTATTTTGGATTTTTGACGTCAATATGATCTTACGTTATTTTGAAGATGAAAAACCGCAGCCTTGAGCTGCGGTTTTTATTTCTATTCCCCAAATACGCTTCTATTCCAACCAAAACTCTATTTCCCCAACCCCTTGCACTGCTCTCCCCCTGCGGCGGGATAGGCGGTGAGCGTCTCATAGAGGGCGGCGCGCAGGCTGCCGGATTGGCAGAAATCACAGCTGCCGCCAGCGTCGATATCGGTGATGCGGGCGCCTTGCGGCCCGTCCAGTACCAGATAGGTGCTGACAAAACGGTAGGTGCCGCTGGGGGCGTCAAGCGGGGTGCCCGGTTCGCCAAAGGTGAAACGCACCTTGACCTCGCTGCGATCCCGGCTGCCGGCGATGGCGCGCGACGAGAGGATCTCCGAGCCCAGCAGGTTATCCCAGGCGTTGGGCAGGAAGGGGTTGCCCTCGACAAAGGGGGGCTTCTCGTCAGGGGCCTCGCGGGTGGCTATTTCCCGCGCCTTTGAGGCGGCATTAAGCAGGCAGAGCAGCTCGGGGGAGACGATAGTGGGCAGCGCGCCGCCAAGATCGCTCTGATAGAGGCCACTCGGTTTGACTGCGCGCTCCCAGTCGAGAAACTGGGCCACCTTGGCCTTGGCGCGGGCACTGGCGGCTGGATCGAGTTTGCCGCTGGTGGTGGTGCCCGCATGGGCCGGGGCGATCAGGGCCGCCGCAGAGAGGGCCAGTGCCAGCAAGGGCCAGCTGGATATCTTCATGATGCCATCTTCCTTATGTTCGCTTGCATGGGCCGAGCCTTGAACAAAGCGCAGGGCCCTGAAAAAAAGAGCGCAGCCCAAGGGCTGCGCTCTGCGTCAGGTCGTCAACCGGCGGCCCTTAGGCACGGCGCCAGCTGGTCTTGCCGGCGCTGTCTTCCAGCACTATGCCCATCTCGGTGAGACGGTTGCGGGCGGCATCCGCCGCAGCCCAGTTCTTGTCGGCACGGGCCTGATTGCGCTCGGCGATCAGGCGCTCGATCTCGGCAACCTCTTCGTCCGCTTCGTCACCCTTGAGGAAAGCCTCAGGGTCTTGCTGCAGGATGCCGAGCACGGCGCCCAGCTCGCGCAGACGGGCGCCCAGCGCGGCGGCAACGGCCATGTCCTCGCCCTTCTGGCGGTTGATCTCGCGCACCAGATCGAACAGGGCGGAGTAGGCTTCCGGGGTGTTGAAGTCGTCGTCCATCGCATCAACGAAGCGAGCCACCTGCTCGTCACCACCGGCAGCAGCGGCTACCGGCAGATCGCGCAGAGCGGTGTACATGCGCTCCAGCGCGGCGCGGGCTTGCTTCAGGTTATCTTCCGAGTAATTGAGCTGGCTGCGGTAGTGGCCAGACATCAGGAAGTAACGGACGGTTTCGGCGTCGTAGTGGGCCAGCACATCGCGGATGGTGAAGAAGTTGCCAAGGGATTTGGACATCTTCTCTTTATCCACCATCACCATGCCGCTGTGCATCCAGGTGTTGACGTAGTCGCCACCGTGGGCGCAGCAGGACTGGGCGATCTCGTTCTCGTGGTGCGGGAACTGCAGATCGGAGCCGCCGCCGTGGATGTCGAAGTGGTTGCCAAGGTGCTTGGAGTTCATGGCGGAGCACTCGATGTGCCAGCCAGGACGGCCCGGACCCCAGGGGCTTTCCCAGGTCGGCTCGCCCGGTTTGGACATCTTCCACAGCACGAAGTCGAGCGGGTTGCGCTTGGCATCGACCACGTCAACGCGGGCACCGGCTTGCAGTTGCTCCAGATCCTGACCGGAGAGCTTGCCGTAGTCGGCGTAGGATTCGACGATAAACATCACGTCGCCGTTATCGGCCACATAGGCGTGCTCTTTATCCAGCAGGGATTGCACCAGCTCGATGATCTCTTCGATGTGCTGGGTGGCACGCGGTTCGATATCCGGGCGCACCATGCCGAGGGCGTCGAAGTCGGCGTGCATGTCGCCAATCAGGCGCTCGGTCAGCTCGTCGCAGGTGACGCGGGTTTCAGCGGCACGCTTGATGATCTTGTCATCCACGTCGGTGATGTTGCGCACGTAGGTGAGGTCATAACCGGCGTAACGCAGGTAGCGAGCGACCACATCAAAGGCGACGAAGGTGCGGCCGTGGCCGATATGACAGTGATCGTAGATGGTGACACCACACACATACATGCCCACCTTGCCCGGGTGGATAGGTTTGAATTCTTCTTTTTGACGAGTGAGTGTGTTGTATATCTTCAGCATCTTCTAACCACTGCCTGTGAGTAAAATGGTTGGTCATAATACCCCGTTCAGGGGCAGAAAACGAGGCAGAAAACGTGGCCAATCCCGCCTGCCAGCACGGTTACGGCGCCAGAGAGACTATGCCGCCAGCCCCTGATGGGCTAGAATTGCCACCACTTTATGCCATACACCTGCGGGCACTTCGTCGTCCGCATCAAATGAAAGGACATATCATGGTCACTCTGCACACCAATCACGGCGACATCACCCTCACCCTGAACGCTGAAAAAGCCCCGGAAACCGTGGCCAACTTCCTGCAATACTGCCGTGACGGTCACTACGACAACACCATTTTCCACCGCGTCATCGACGGCTTCATGATCCAGGGCGGCGGCTATGCCCCGGGCTTTGAAGAGAAAGACACTCGCGCTCCCATCAAGAACGAAGCGGCCAACGGTCTCTCCAACAAGATCGGCACCATCGCCATGGCCCGCACCATGGAGCCGCACTCTGCCAGCGCCCAGTTCTTCATCAACGTGAACAACAACGACTTCCTCGACTTCAAATCCGCCACCACTCAGGGCTTCGGCTACTGCGTATTCGGTGAAGTGACTGCCGGTATGGACGTGGTCAACAAGATCAAGGGCGTCAAGACCGGTAACTACGGCCGCATCCATCAGGACGTGCCGGTAGAAGACGTGGTGATCACCAAGGTGACCCTTGCTGACTGATCTCTGCCGACTCGGCACTGACAAAACTGCGGCCCCGGCCGCAGTTTTTCCATCTGCCTCTTCCACTGCCAGCCCAAACTGGCGCCGCCTCGACTATCTGGCCCACGGCAACCCGCGCCAGCGCTCGGCCCATGCCCTGCTCACCGCCGGTGTGTGGGATGAGCTGGCCACGCAGTGCAGCGATATGGCGCTGGTGAGCACGCTCGCCATCGGGCTGGATCGGCCGGGCAGCGATCTCGATATTCTCTGCCAGCATCCAGATCCCGCCGAGTTTGCCGCTACTTTTGCAGAGCAAGGTTGGCAGGCGAGCCACAAGAGCGACAATATCTGGCTGCTGGAGCGCACCTTTTCCTGCCTTGACCAACACAGTGCCGATTGCGATCAAAGCGAAGCCAGCTGGCCGCTGGAGCTCTATGTCACCCCCGCCCCCATCGAGAAGCTGAATGGCTGGCGCCACCTCACCCTGATGGCGGCTTTGCTGCAACGCTTTGGCGATGCTTTCTATCAGGAGGTATTGCGTCTGCGCCTTGAAGAGGGATTGAAAGGGGAAGCGGCCATGTGCCGGTTGCTGGGTCTAGCGGGCGATCCTTATGCTGCACTGCTGACGCTGGAGGGGCGCAATCTGGCCGAGCTGTCATGGCAGCCGCCATCCCGTGACGATATCCATACCTTAACTGGCGCGATGGCGCCCGCAGCGCACTATTCGTCCCCTGTTGTGTCTACTATCTCTGCCACCCCTGTTTGCCCTGTTTCGACCGAGAGCCCGACCTCCACATCATGAGCACCCTTTTTATCAGTGACATTCACCTCTCTGCCCAGCGGCCCGATATGACCGCGGCACTGGTGCGCTTTCTCGAGCACGACGCCCCCGGCGCCGATGCCCTCTATGTGCTGGGGGATCTCTTCGAATTCTGGATTGGCGACGATGACCCCAATCCGCTCCATCAACAGATGGCCGATGCCTTTTTGGCCCTGAGCCAGCAGAACGTGCCCATCTACTTTATCCACGGCAACCGCGACTTTCTGCTGGGGCAGCAGTTCGCCAAGCGCGCGGGGATGACATTGCTGGGTGACCCTTGCGTGATCGACCTTTATGGGGAGCGGGTGGTGCTGAGCCACGGCGATCTGCTCTGTACCCTGGATGAGGGGTATCAGAAGTTTCGCCGCATCACCCAGCTCAAGTGGCTGCGCTGGCTCTTTTTGCGACTGCCGCTCGCCCGCCGTCAGGCCATCGCCTGCAAGATGCGCGGCCAAAGCCAGATGGAGAATGCCCACAAGAGCCAGATCATCATGGATGTGACGCCCGCGGCGGTGGACGAGATGCTGCGCGCCCATGACTGCCGGATGATGATCCACGGCCACACCCACAGACCCGCCATCCACGACTTCATCCTCGATGGCCAGCCCGCCCGCCGCATCGTGCTGGGAGACTGGTTCGAGCAAGGCTCGGTGCTGGTCTGCCGCCCCGGCGAGCAGCGGCTGGAAATGCGGGCGCTGGCAACGATCGGCCCCGCCGCTCAGCCATCCGTCTGACATCCCCCCTGCGAGGGTTACAGGCAAAACCTGCGGCCCAGCATCCTCTGTTAACCCGGTGAAGCGACTCATTACGGTGAGCTCAGGCTGGTATGGCCTGTGCTGATGGGGTGCTCGCCCCATCCCTATCGGTTCTGCTGCGCCAGCAACACCAAATACGGCAAAATCCGGCCAAAAAAACATCCAAGATACTGAAAATAAAGCAAAATGACCATTCAATCAGCGTTGAAATAAGCAAGGCAGCTCATTAGACTACCGACTCCCCTACCCGTCGTAACACAAGGAACGTATCAGACAATGAAAAAGACGGTTCTCACTCCCTTACTGGCGCTGTTGATCACAGGCTGTGGCGGCGGTGATGGCGAACAGGAAGAGACCCCTATCCGCCCCCCTGTCACCCCCAACTATTTCGAGGCATCCAGCCAGAGCAGCGCGGGCGGACAGTTGAACCCCACCAGCCTGCGGTTGGCGGCGGGAGAACAGGGGCGCTTCTCGGTACAGGCTGACAGCGGTTACCTCCTGACCGAGATAAGCGGATGTGATGGCACCCTGGACGGCCTCACCTATACCACTGGCCCCATGCGCAGCGATTGCCAGATCTCGGCCAGCTTCACGCAGGAGAGTGCCGCCGTCTATTTCAACGCCACCACCCAAGCTTCTCTGGGAGGCGCGGTCAGTCCCGACTACCTGCGCCTGAATGCGGGTGAACAGGGGCGTTTCACCGTGCAGCCCGAGAGTGGCTTCGTGTTGGCAAACATCACAGGGTGTGAAGGCACCCTGACGGGTAACACCTACACCACAGGCCCCATGCGTGGTGATTGCCAAATCTCGGCCAGCTTTATCAGCGATGCCGCCAATGCCATTACCCGGGAAGATCATACCCTTGCCAGCGAGCAATCCCTGATCGCCCATGCCCGCGCGGCGATTGCTGACAGTGAGACGCACCGCACCGAGCTGGTTCGCAGCCTCTATCAGGGGATGGCACAGATCAGCTGGAACCCGAGCCACGACTCCATCACCTTTTCCAGCTTCCAGCCTGAGAGCACGGTGACCCTGCTCCCCTCCAACATCAATGGCAAGGGGGAGAGCGAGATCCGGGGGCTGGTGATGGTCTCAGAGCAAGCCGATTACCGTCAGGCTGCCATGGGGGCGAACCTGTTTTCCGTTGACCGCACAGCGCAGAGCGAGGCGCTGCTCAAGGGGCTGATTGGCTGGCTGACCCGGGGCAAGGATAGCGATGGCCTGCGCATCATTACCACCCAGATGCCAAGCCGCGCCGATAGCGTCTATTTTCCCCACAACGAAGGCGTGCGGGACTGGCTCAAGGCGATCTATCCCGACAAGCACAGCATCAACCCGGCCAATGCCTGCGATTATCAGGCGCTGAGCAACTGTATCGACACCATGGCGCCGGAGCTTATCGTGATCAGCGATATCGACCGCCAGGGGCTGGGGTATCAGGGGATCGCACAGGGGATTGCCAAGGCCAAAGCGGCCGGGATCCCGCTGCTGCTCTCCAACTATCGGCGCGATGCCAGCCCGCTGCTAAGCCCCCTCTATCTCGATATGGGGCTGGTTACCTGGGGCAACTACTGGTCAAAACTCAGAGCCAGCGATCTGGCAGTGAACACCATCATGGCACCCGACGCCCAGCTGATGGCGGTCGATACCCTGCTTGGCAACCTTCTGGATCGCAACTTCACTACCCAGTGGCTCGATAGCTGCGGCGGCAACTTTATCAATTGCGGTGGCTCGGAGAGCTTCAACCAGCAGTTCAAGCTGGGTGCCGACTGGCTGAGAAATGGGGCCATCACCCTCGACAAGGCCGGGATCAGTCCCTTTGCCCGTGACGGCGTGACACTGTTGCCCGCCACCCTGCTGCTGGCCGACAAATACCGTGCCGCCATCGACTACCCGATTGCCTGGGATGAGCATCAATCCTGGCAGCAGGCGATGTTTGCCGACTGGCTGGTGAGCTATGCCCGCACCCGTACCCCGGCCCAGCCCGATCTGGGGGAGTACGTCACCGATCGCAACAAGGTGGTGAAGGGACAAGCGGCTCACTACGCCTATCCCGCAACGCTCACCGACAGTCGGCGCATTGCGGTTCCCTACAGCGGGCAGTGGACCACCACCGGCTGGTATGCCCTGCCGGGACAAACCATCACCCTGAGACGCACCGATAACGCCGATGTGTCCGCTACCGTCCGACTCAACTACCACAGGCCCAATACCAATCGCGCCTATGAGCAGAAGATCTATCGAGCCCCGCTGGAGCTGGCCACCGGGCGGCTGATCTTGGCCAAGGGGGGCAGTGTCACCTTCACCTCGCCCTATGGCGGCCCTATCTACCTCTATCTGGAAGGGGCGGCTGCATCGCTGGCCGTCCAGGTGAGCGCCACGGGCGTCACCCGTCATCCGGCCATCATGGATTTCAGTGATGAGCAGCAGATACGAGAGTTCAACGAGCGGCTGGAACAAACCGAGCTGCCCCATATCGATCTGCGGGCCGATGGCGCCGAACAGCATCTGCGCCGGGATCGCTTCACCAAGGCGGTTGGTGGCGTCATCCCCGACACCAATGCCCTGCTCGACAGCATCGCCCGGGATCACATCAATGGTGTCTACACCCTGGCGGGCCTGAAAATTCAGAGCAAGGGGCTCGATGAGTCGCTGCCTGCGGATGTTAAAAACGCCTGCGTGGCACTGTTGGGGGAGGGGTGTCTCGATGAATCGCTCCATACCCGCACCATCATCCAGCATGCCAACTATGACCAGAATGCCCATTGCGGCAGCGGTTGCAGCGGCAACCCGTGGGACTCTTCCGGCAGCATCAGCCCGACCGGCTGGCTCGACAATCACGAGCTGGGCCACAACCTGCAGACCAACCGGTTGAACGTGCAGTACGCTGCGGCAGGCGATGCCGACAACTGGAGTGGCTACGGGAGCCGGGCGGGGGAAAACTCCAACAACATCTTCCCTTATGTGGTGAAGTGGCGCGCCCATTATCTGAGGGATGGCAACACGGCGCCCATCAAGGATGGGCACATGAATCACAAGGATCTCTTCTATGTGTTCATGTCTGATGCGGCGCAGGTAAGGGACAGGAGTGGCAACCGCCTCGTGCTCGGGGCCAACTGCAAGGTGCTCGATACCGGCGAGAGTCGCTACGAAGCCCCCTGGAAGAGCAATGCCTACGCCGTCCACAACGGCTATCGCATGGCGTTTTATATCCAGATGGCATTGCGCGCCCACGGTATGATCCTGACTGATGGCACCCGGCTGAACGATGGCTTCACTCTCTTCACCCTGCTCTATCAGCATTCACGGATCTTCGGCGCGGCAGCCGACAGTGAAGTGCAGTGGAATGCCAGCAAGGATAGGCTCGGCTTTAGCCTGTTCCCCTACTCGGGGCATGCGGTCTATGGCGGCAAACGGGTGCGCGACATACCGGGCAATGACTTTATGCTGGTTGCACTCAGTCGGCTCACCGGTTGGGACTGGCGCAATCATTTCGATCTGCTCGGCCTGCGTTACTCAAGCCTCGCGGTCGCTCAGGTGCAGGCCAACCAGCGTTATGGCAGCCTGCCGATGGGGATGTATGTGCTGGAGGATGACCTGCCCCCAGCCAACATGAGCGAAGGCGTCACATTCCTGCCGCTCTCTGAAAGCGACGGATCCACCCTCTGGCCCCGCAACAGTGGCTCGCCAAGCGCCTGCCCAACACCCTGAATCCGGTCATCACGATAACCACAACAAGCGCCCGGCTGGGCGCTTGTTGTTTATCCGGCCTTTGGCCCCATGGTGGATGCCGAGAAGGTTGGGGAGTCTGCGTGGAGAAGAACGAGCCGAAAATGTGTAAGCCTGTATAAGGACTAAACACATCTCTGGCCCATCCACGCAGCAATGTTACAGCACCGTCATCTGACCGGCATAGAGGATGAAGTAGCGCAGCAGCAAGATCCCCACCAGGCTCAGGCTGCAGACCAGCACCAGGTGGGAGTGCTGGTGCTGGCGAGCTGGCGAGCTGAACAGCCCCAACAGTTGGGGAAGCAGGATGCCTATGCCAATCACGCCAAACCAGAAGACCTGCGACCAGAAGCCGCCGCCTATGGCCGCCCACATCGCTGCCTCCCGCTGGCCGCCACCGAAGTAGAGGCCGGTGAAGAAGCAGACCAGCAAGAAGATCTCGATAGCCACCATGGGACGCTCGAAGCGGTGCACAAAGCTCACCCCCTTGCTATGGCTGCTCTCCTTGAACAGAGTCACCGCCAGCAAGATGGTGGAGGCTACCCCCGAGCTGATACCGGATACCAGAAACAGCGCCGGCAGGATCGGGTTGTTGAGCATGGGGTAGGTCTTGAGCGCCGAGAGCAGGAAGCCGGTATAGGCCCCCAGCAGTACGGCCAGCAACAACAACAGGGGAGTAAGCAGTCGCTCAAGCTGTGCCACCTTGCCTATCAGGGTATCGATGAAGGCGAACCTGTCCGCCAGCAGGTGTCGCCGCAACCCCTCGAGCTCGGCTCTGAAGACCACCGCCAGCCAGGCAAACAACACCGTCATATAGACCTGAAACAGCATGACCCCCATCGACATCACGGAATCGAACTGATAGTGGAACATCAGCTTCCAGAAGGTCCAGGGACGAGCCAGGTGGAAGATGAGGATCAGCAGCCCCAGTATCACGCTGAGCGGGGCCAGAATGGCGGTCGCCCTGATGATGCCGTTCTCGCTGCCGGCCCCGCGCTGGCGCAACAGCACCGAGAGGGTGACTGAACCGGCGGAGATCCCCAGCAGAAAGAGGTAGATGGCGATGGGACCATCCCAGACCAGTGAGTCGAAGTGAAATGCGTTATGCCACATGGTACACACCTCCCGTTTCGCTACTCACCATCTGCAGAGGGATACCGCCATGATGCGGGTTATGTGGACTCATGATTTTATCTCCCCTTTTGGTACCCGATACATCTTGGGCGAGGTGCCGAGGAACTGTTTGTAGCGATAGGTGGTTTCATGCACCAGCCGTCTGGCGATCGGGCTGTGAGGATCATCCAGATTGCCGAACACCAGCGCCTTGGTAGGGCAGGCTTCGACACAGGCGGGTTGCTTGCCGTTGGCCAGATTGGTTTTGCGGCAAAAGTCGCACTTGTCGGCAATGCGGGTGACCGGGTTGATAAAGCGTACCTGATAAGGGCAGGCCGCCAGACAGTAGCGGCAGCCGACACAGAGATCGGGGTTAATGTCGACGATGCCATCCTCGGCCCGGATATGGGATGCACCCGTCGGGCAGACATGCACACAGGGGGCGTTATCACAGTGCTGGCAGGACTTGCGGAAAAACCGGTACTCCTGATCCGGATATTCACCCACAGGGCCGGAGCGCAGGATCTGCAGGCGGGCTACCCCTTGTGGCACCTGATTGACTTCCCGGCAGGCATCCATGCAGGCGGTACAACCGATGCAGGCTGTCTCATCGTGGATCATGCCGTAGCGCACCCCCCCGATGGTCATGCTGTTGGCCAGGGCGCGGGGCGACCCCGTCATCAGGATCAAGGCGCTGGCACTCATCCCCACCATAAACTCGCGACGGGTCGTGCTCATGCGCCCTCCTTGGCCGCGGCTTGCTGCCTGGCCTCATGCTGCTTGCTGTGGCAGTCGACGCACAGCTTGATGCGGGCCTTCTCGGGGATGCCGACCATGGGCTCTTTGGCCGGGTGCAACTGATGGCAGCTGGTGCAGGTCACGCGAGTCGCATGCACGTCGTGAGCCCACAGCGCCTTGCGCAGATCATCGGGCTCATGGCAGCTCATGCAGACGCCGTTTTGCTGGCTGAGCGGGAAGGCATCGTCGCCAAAGCGCATCACGTCGACAATGCCGCCACGCTGTTTGCGGTGCTGGGCTGACGGGTTGCCGTGACAGTTGGTACAGGTCACCGCTTCATTGGTATTGGGGTTGGTGACGCTGGCATGCTTGCCATGCATCCCCTCGTTTCCATCGTGGCACTTGTCACACTTGGCGAAACGGGCGGCCGCTGTTTTCTCGGCTGCGGCTTTCTTCGCGGCTTTGGCCTGGCGTGCGGCCAGTGCATCGGCGGCACTGCTATCGGCCACAGTGCTGACGGCTGCAGACGCTGGTTCGACGGCGGTCGCTGCGAGGGCAAACTCGCTTGCACCCAGACAGATCGTGGCAAGCAAGGCCCACTGCATTATTTTTTTCATACTGGACTCCGGATCAAAGAGGTTCAGCGGCGTTATCCACCCCCTGACAAGAAAAAGAGCGACAAATACCTCCCAAAATGCCAGAAACGGGCAAGAGTCCCCCACCCACGACAGAGTGGGGGCTTGATCAATGGATAAACCTGACCGCTTTGGTTATTGCTGGCTGGCGTAGTACTCGGCCAACGCCTGGAGATCGGCATCACTCATGGCAATGATGGCGTTATTCATCTTCTCGTCATTGCTGCGCTTGCCGGCCTTGAACTCTTGCAGGGCCATCAGTATGTAACCTTTTGGCTGACCGGAGAGGATGGAGGCTTCATCGTCGGCAACGGAGCCACCTTCGGAGTGACACTTCTTGCAACCAGACTCTTCATGCAGTTTTTGTCCTGCTTTGGCCAGTGCGGCATCGAACGGCTGCTTCATCGGCTGGTAGGGCAGTTCGGCATAGTAAGCTGCCAATTCGTCGATCTGATCGTCGCTAAGACCCTTAACAATGTCGGTCATGTTTCCCTGTTTGCTGGTGTCACCGGTGACATGATTAACGGTCTTAGCAGGGCGGCCATCTAGGTAGCTTCGCATCTGCTCCGCAAGATTAGATTCTGCTATTCCGGCGATTGTCGGAATATCTGTATGTGAGCTGATCCCCTGATTACCGTGACATGCGTTACATGTTTTGGCCATCTCGTCGACCCCGGCAAAGGCTGGCCCAATTGAACCAATCAACAGAGATAACCCCACCACTTCCCATTTCATGCTTCGCTTCATTTTGCACTCCTCTTGACATAAAAATCGAAAAAGACAGCTTATACCGTTTTTTTATTCGAAAAAGTGGGCTTAGTCCCGCTTTTGAGACTTCTGTCAACGTCGAGAGCCACATAAACCTTATAATTCGGGTGGAAATGGTTTTTGACCAAGGTGGGGCTCAAAAGGCTTCAATGTTGCATGTTTTTGGGACTTTTCTGAGACAGCTCATACATGAAATAAAAAATCCGATAAAAAAGGATAAACAAGATGAAATACTGGAAAGCGCTGGTGGCAGCAGCAATGGTGCTCACCCTCTCGGCCTGTGGTGGCGGGGGGGATGGCAGTGACAAGAGTGAGCCACCCACCCCTCCTCCAGGAACCCCTGGATCTCTGATTATCTCGGCGTCGACACCGGTTCTCACCCCGGATGGTCAGCTCTCGGTACAGTTCAACGTGACGGACAAACAGGGCTCGGGTTACGACCTAGGCGCTACGATCCCCTCATTCACCCTCAACAAGGTGATCCCCGGCCGCGATGCCACACGTGAAGACCCGGCCATCTGGAAGAGTTTTATCTACCGTTCCGGCAAAGCCACCAGTGAAAACAGCGGCAAGCTGGAGTCACTGGGCAATGGGCAATATCGCTACACCTTTGCTATTAACCCCACCACCGTGTCGGATCCCTATCCTGCTGATTCACAGAGCAACAATGGCGTGATTAGTTGGGATGAAACTGCGACTCATCGTGTGGGTATCTTTTTTGGTGGCAGTAACAATGTCCCCGTCACCAACTATGTGCTGGACTGGGTGCCGGCTGGGACGCGCGCCGCTTTGACCCGGGATATCGTGGATCAGAGCAGTTGTAACAGTTGTCACATGAAGCAAGCGATCAAACACGCGGATCGCGCTGACCCCAAACTCTGTGTCACCTGTCACAACGAGAGCAATCCGGCCATTGCTACCCGCCGCTCTCTGACGACCATAGTGCACAAGTACCATGGCAATCTGGATAGTACGGATACCAAGACGGTCAGCCACTTCCCGCAAGACTCGCGCAACTGCGATACCTGTCACAAGGACGCCACGCCAGCCACCCTCAATGCCGGTAACTGGCAACATGCCCAGGAAAAAGCGTGTGGTGCCTGTCATGCCGATTCAACCAGCTCCACAGGTTTTGATGCTCACATCACTGGCAAGATAAACAGTGGCGCAGTCTGCACCCAGTGCCATGGCGCTGATCCGGCCAGCAGCAAGTCCCCCTACATGGTCCACCTGGGTTACATGGCCAACGAGGCGATTGGACGCGACAAGCTGCAGTTCACGTTCGATGACGTTCGCTATGCCGCTCCCAATATCGAGATCGAACTGACCGTCACCGTCGACGGTACGCCGGCCGAGAGCGTTAATGACGTGCTGAAATATGTCAAAGATGGCAATCCGGCCATTCTGGTCAATTGGGATCAGGGCCAGGGATTCGAGCTGGCCACCACCAACCCGCAGACTTTCGCCACTGGCAACAAGATCGAGTTCAGCAAGTGTGTCAGCCAGGGCACAGGTCGCTTCCTGTGCAGCAAAGAGACAGGCAACGAGGTCAACGGCACCCTGGCCGCGACCATCGCCGATCTGAGAGTCTGTGTGGCGCGTAAAGCCGATCGCAACGGGGCGTTTGCCGCAGGGGATCTGCTGCCTTGCAGCGGCACTGCCAGCGCACTCTCCCTGATCGCCATCAATCCGGTCAACGCCTACTTCCGTGCCGAAGGGGGCATCGACAGCAGCTATCTGCTCAAGGCCGGTGCGGATCTCGCTTCCTGCAACAGTTGTCACAAGGATCTGGCAGTCCACATGAGCAATCATGCGGCCAAGGATATGAGCCAGTGCACCAGTTGCCACAACGCGACCCGTACCTCGTTCTATGCGGGGGTGCCGGGGGACCTGAAATATCACGTCCACTCCTTCCACGCGCTGGGCGCCAAACATGGGGGAAGTGCTACCTTCCCGGGCGATATCGGCAACTGCGAGTCCTGTCATACCCAGGGGCAATACAACCTGCCCAACCAGCAGAACGCGCGCCCCTCTCTGGTCGCTACCACGGCTGACAACAAACAGCCCAAATACTTCAGCCCGGTGCTGGTGGTCTGCTCCAGCTGTCACCTCAAATCACCGCTGGGGTTGGTCAAGCCGGATAGCCCGGTGGCAGGGGATGAGTGGGCTACCCACATGAAGAATAACGGCGCCGTCTTTGGTGCAGAGACGATCGAAGCCGCAACCGGTGTTGAACAGTGTGCCTCTTGCCATGCCGTCGGGCAGGAGCAGGGGGTCGACAAGGTTCACAAGGTCTACGACTTCCGTTGATGAAATCCTGCGGTCAGGGGGTAACCCCAGGCCCTTCGCCGTTGAAGGAAACAAGATGAAAAAGACCATCTCGCAGTGGTTATTGGCTGGCATACTGGCCCTGAGCTGCCTGTCAGCCTGGGCCGGGAGCGATGCCGCGCAACCCGCTGGCGATGCAGATCCGCGCCTCCAGGTGGAATTGGCTCTGGACAAGAAATTTGATCAGGGGAAATACTCCCCGAAGGGAGCAGATACCTGCCTCAAGTGCCACGATTCAGATTCACGCAAACCCGCGACCGGCATATTCCACAGTGTGCACGGCAATCTGGGCAACCAGAATGGCCCCATGGCCGACCGGCAGTGTGAAGCTTGTCATGGTCCGGCAGGTAACCACACGCGCAATCCTCGCAAAGGAGAGAAATGGGAGCCGATGATCACCTTTGGTCCCGATTCACCTGTGCCGGTCGAGAAGCAGAACAGCGTCTGTCTCTCCTGTCACACCGATACCAACCGGATGGGCTGGCATGCCAGTGTTCATGCGGTGGAGGATCTCTCCTGTACCAGCTGCCACACATTGCACCAGGCCAAGGATCCGGTGATGGACAGCAAGAAACAGGTCGAGACCTGTACCAGCTGCCATGCCGCAGAGAAATCGGATCTGCACAAGCGCACCAGTCATCCCATCCTGAATGGCGAAATGCCCTGCTCCAGTTGCCACAACCCGCACCAGTCACAAAATGAGGCCAGTCTGAAACAGCCGACCGTCAACGAGAGCTGCTACGAGTGCCATGCCGAGAAGCGGGGCCCCTTCCTGTGGGAGCACGAGCCGGTGACCGAGGATTGCTCCCTGTGTCACAGCCCCCACGGCTCCATCAATCAGGCGCTGCTCAACAAGCGCGTTCCCCAGCTGTGTCAGGAGTGTCACAGCGCCCCCCATGCCAACGTGTCCATCCCAGAGGGGGATCTCAAGGTACGTGGCGGCAGTTGCCTGAATTGTCATAACCAGATCCACGGGACCAACCATCCGAATGGGCAGTCCCTGCGACGTTGAGGAGAGATGTCATGAAACAATCAACACTTTGGCTCTCCTTGCTGACCATCTTCTCGGCCCATGCCGCCGAGGAGTCGCTGGCTGTCGAGGATTACTCTCTGCAATCGGCCAAGGAGGCCAAAACCGCACGCTGGCGCTGTGCATCCTGTGAAAGCGAGAGTGGCTGGTTTGGTGAGGTGGGGCTGGGCACAGGCTACATCAACGATGATGGCGCGACCCGTTTTCGCAACTGGGTGCCCGCCGTCAACGATACCGGCATGCTGGGGATCTTTAACGCTGACCTGCAGTATCGGGGAGAGGGATCCCGTTATGGCGCACTCGAGGCCAGGAATCTTGGAATGCGCCGTTTCAGCATGTCACTGGAGCAAGGGTTCTATGATGGCGCGCGCGCCAAAATTGGCTACTCCGAAACCCCCTTTTACTGGAACAGCCATGGCAAGAGTGTCTATCGCTCTGACGATGCGCCTATGGCGGCTGGTGCGCTGGCCGAATTTGACAAGGAGGTGGTCCGCAAGAAGCTGACCATGGGGCTTGCCTATACCCCCAAGAGCCCATGGCGCCCTTATGCCGATTTCTCTTATGAGAAAAAAGAGGCAACGCTGGCCACTTATCAGTCCAGCATCCCGGGGATAGGCAGCATGCCGGGCTTTGTACCCAAGCTGGTCGATGGCAGCAGTACCACCCTGGTCAAGAGTGGCATCAGCTACCTGGGTGAAGGCTGGCTGGTTGATCTGGCCTACAACGGCTCACTCTATCGCAACGAGGAGACCGCATTCTATTTCGGTTCGGCCAGCGACCCCTATGCCAATGAGCGGGCTTACGAACCCGACAACAGCTTCCATCAGGTCAGTTTATCCGGCCAGTACAACTGGAACCGGCAGAGTCTGAGCGGTCGCATTCTCAGCAGTCGAGCAACATCGGATGGCAATCTAGCCGCCTTCCGGCAGGTGCCGATCACCCAGAGCGATTTCCATGGCGAGATCGATACCATCCAGACCAATGCCAAATGGGTGGGGCGTTTTGGCCGGGATTTGACTCTGCGTGCCGGGGGCGAATACCGGGATCGGCAGGACAACTCGGACAAGCAGGTTGTTATTGGCAAACAACGGCAGCCGGGGGATCGTTCTCACAGTAAAGCCAATCTGGAAGCGGATTACCGCCTTAGTCGATCGGTCAAGGTAACCGGGGGTTACCAGTATCGTGCCGATGAACGGGAGTACGCGGATCGTCGCAAGACGGATGAGCAGACATTGTTCCTCAAGAGTCGCTATCGCCCGGTGGGTGATCTGCAACTGGGGGGGAAACTCTCCTGGAGCACCCGGGATGGCTCTGAGTGGAAGAATAACAATACCAATGTCAGCCCGACCTTGCGTCAGTTCTATCTGGCCAATCGTGACAGGTTCGAGCTGCGTGGCGATCTGCAGTATGCCTTCAGCGAGCAGTTAAGCTCCTCGCTGGAAGGGTGGTGGGCACGGGCAAACTATCCGGAGCCTGACATCGGACTCAGTGAAGGGGAGGACTATGGTATCGATCTGACCCTTAACCAGCAGTTTGATGAGAATCTCAGTGGCCATCTATTCAGCAATGTACAGTGGATCACCTCAAGCCAGAACCATGCTTACACCGGTGCCCCGGACTGGGATCCCTATTCGACCCGGGTTCGTGACCAAATCACTACTCTGGGAGTGGGTCTAAGCCAGAAGAAGGCGTTTGATTTGGCGCTGGAACTGGGGGTGGATTACAGCTTCTCCTATGGCCGTGGCCAGACAGATGCCAGCAAGGGTTATGACTACCCCGACCTGACCAGCAAGCAACACCGTCTGGAAGGCTATGCCCTCTATCAGCTCGACGAGAAGCAGTCACTGCGCTGGGATATGCGCTACGAGTTCTACCACGATGTGGACTACCTCTACACCGGTGAGGAGTACAGCATGGGTCATGTTAACCAGAACTATAACGGTTACTTCACCGCTATCTCCTGGCTCTACAAGTTCTAACGCCGCAAGTGCCACAAGGGGAGCCTGGCTCCCCTTTTTCATGCCCAGCACAGACACCCGAATGCGGATAGCAATTGATGCCTGGATGCCGCGAGGCATGTTGCTATCTAATTGATTTTCTATATTTCAGATCTTCCCAGCAGCTGGGTTGCATGGCGGCACTGCGACGTTAGGCCGCTGATCTTGTGTGGCGCCGAACGGGCCGATCGGGTGATGGTGGGCGACAAGTGGCGGGTGTGAATGGCGCCGTCGTGGGGCTCGATATCGAACAGCTTATCGCCCTTCACAAGGTGGCTGCTGCTGTGCTGGTACGTGGCCAGGTGAGAGCAAATGGTAAAAAGCGAAGGGGCCCGCAGCGGGCCCCTTGTTGTTGGCGCTTTTCGCTGCGCCGCTATTTGGCGGCGGGGGCAGGGAAGTATTTGCTGTGCAGCAGCGGGTATTCACTACTCGCCAGCACCTGGGTCAAGCCGGTCTGGAACTCTTTGACCAGTTCGTCGCTTACCGGATGGCTGAAGGCGAAGCAGAACTGCTCCGAGCTAAGTACCCACTGCTCCTTGAAGCGGGCGGGGTCGAGTTTTTGCTCCACGATCAGCTGTTCCATGGTGGTTTTGTTGGTGGAGACCAGATCGATCCGACCTGAGGTGAGCATCTTCAGCGCTTGTGCCAGCCGATTGGCTGCCATCAGCTTGGTCTCGTCAAAGCCGTTGTTGAGTAGCAACTGTTCTCCCACATCAGCCCGTACCGCCCCGATATTGAATGCTTTGGCATCATCGAGCTTGGTGATGGTGATATTGCGCTCGGCCAACCCTACCAGCACGATTTCGGCGTAACCGATGGGACAGGCCCATTTGAACAGAGGATCCCGCGCCTGGGTGCGGGCGGTGGAGAAGAGTACCGCATTGGGCTTTTGGGTGAGCAGGTAGTAACCGCGCGCCCAAGGCATGATGGTGATGGGCTGCGCCGGGGTATTGGTCTTTTTCCATACCAGTTGCAGCAGTTCGACCGCGAGGCCGGTGGGGGCGCCACTGGCATCGGCGTAGTTGTAGGGTTTGTACTCTTCGGTAATGTAGTGAAGCTTTGCCAGCTCGGGGCTGGCGTTGGCAAAGGAGGTAACAAGCAGTGTGGCCAACCCGATCCATGGTTTCATTTCTCTATCCTGCTCAAGGGAATACCTATGCTCAATTGTGACCAAGCCGGATGATTTCGCCAAGGCGGGTTTGCAGTTTGGCAAAAAGTGCAGGAGGCCGCCGGCATGTTGTGCTGTGTTGCGAGGGTCAGAGAGACTGGCGCAGTGGCAGGTATTTGGCTTGCAGTTGCGAAAATTGAGGGGAGGCCCGGGCACGATCCAGAGCTTGTTGAAAGCGGCTTATATCCCTGTCTGGCACCTGACGGCTAAAGGCATAGCAGAGTGGCTTGCTGTCGAGCACAAAGGCCACATTGAAGTCATTCAGATCCATGTTGAGGTCCTTGAGGGTTTGATAGCCGACCAGCTTGTTGGTAGCAAAGAGATGGGTACGGCCCGAGGCGAGCATTTTGGCCGCCTGGCTGAGACGGTTTGCCTCGACAAGGTTGCTTTCATCCAGACCCCGCTCCTGCAACAGCTGACTCGATACGGTCGAGCGCACCACCGCAATCTTGTATTGTTTCATTTGTTCGGCAGAGACAAGGGTCAGCTTGTCAGCTGCGCGGCCAAGCAGCACAAAGTCCGAGTTGTCGATGGGGCAGGCCCACTTGAAAAGCGCTTCCCGTTCGGGTGTCCGTGCGGTGGCAAACAGCACCACATTGTGCTTGCTGCTTAGTTCTTTGTAGCCGCGGGCCCACGGCAGAATGCGTATTGGTTGGGGGGAAAGGTCACTATATTGCCAGATCATCTGCAGCAGTTCGACGGCAAGGCCGGTGGGCTGACCCTCTGCGTCACTGAAGTTAAAAGGCGGGGAGATTTCGGTGCAGTATTCGAGCTTGTCCAGATCTGCACGGGCAAAGCTGGCCCACAGAAGGAGTAGGATGTGGGAGAGATGCCATTTCTGCATGGAAGAGATCCTTCACTATATCGACACTGCCAAACAGTGTGACGGCTCGAGTTCGCAATAGCCAGCTCCTTGAGGGCAACCATAGTGCGACTGAGGGACCATCCCAGCCGCAGCCGAGAGTCAGCGCACCGGCAGGTATTTGGCCTGCAATTTGCGAAACTCCTCCGAGGCGAGGGCGCGGGTCAGGCCCTGCTGAAAGAGAGTGATCTCGCTGTCGGGCACCTGACGGCTAAAGGCGTAGCAGAGCTGCTCGGCGCTCAACACCATGGCGACGTTGAAGTCGTCGCTGCTCAGCTTCAGTTCGCGGATGGCGTCATATCCCGCCAGCTTGCTGGTGGCGAGCAGGTCGGCGCGGCCGGAGAGCAGCATCTTCAACCCCTGCGACAGGCGGTTGGCCGGGATGATGTTGTTATCATCCATGCCGTTGTTGAGCAGCAGCTGTTCGGCTGCATCCGAGCGCACCGCGCTGATCTTGTATTGGCTCATCTGATCGAAGGCGGTCAGGGTGATGTTCCGCGCTTTGCGGCCCAGCAGTATGTATTCCGAGTAGCCGATGGGGCAGACCCACTTGAAGAGATCCTCCCGCGCCTGGGTGCGGGCGGTGGAGAAGAGCACCACGTTGGGCTTCTGGGTTAGCAAGTAATAACCTCGCGCCCAGGGCAGGATGCGCACCGGCTGGGGCGTCACGCCGCTGTGTTGCCAGATCATCTGCAGCAGATCGACCGCAAGCCCGGTGGGCTGGCCTTGCGGATCGCTGTAGTTGTAGGGGGGGTACTCTTCGGTGAGGTACTCGAGCTTGCCCAGATCAGCCCGGGCCGTCGAGGCCCAGCAGAGCAGCAACAGATGACAGATCAGCCATATCCTCATTGGGAACATCCTTAGCGATCAACCTTCCCTTGAGTGTGACCATGAACAGAGTAAATAGCCACTCACGGCCGTTACCAGCGGGCGCGGGTCTGCCCGATGGGCTGGTAGGCCTCATCCCGCAGCCCCACCAGCAGGGTCTTGCCATCGGCTTGCAGCCGGAACTCGCCGTAGCGGGCCGTTTCGTACTGCTCCCCCGTGCCCTCTTCAAAGAAGTAGGCATCGGGGCCGATCTGCCACTGCCGCTCGCTCTGGTGTACCTGCAATAGCCGCTCATCGCTGGCGAGCCGATCCGGTTTGCCATCGACCACCAGAGTGGCTACCTGATGGGCATCGAGGCGGATCACTAGGGTGTCGCTGCCCTTGTCTTGAGTCGCACGGGCGTCGCGGCTGGTCAGCTCGCGGGCAATTTCATAGTTGAGCCGCATGTAATCCCCCTGCATCAGAGAGCGGGGATCGACCGGAGCGAGCCGCAGCAGCACCACTTCGCCGCTGCTCATGGCGTGCTCATAGCGCCAGACGGTGGCATTGATGCCTGCCAGGATGGCGAGGCCGCTCAGCAACAGGGCGAGTTGTCGGGTGACGGGTTTCATGAGTCGCTCCTTGCCGCAAAGGTGGTGAGCAGCTGGCGGGCACCCAGCAGCAGGATGCCGGAGCCCAGCAACAGCCAGGATTTGGTCATCAGGGTGAGCCCCAGGTCGTAGTAATAGAGCGAGCCATAGCCGAGCAGCAGCAGGGCCGAGAGGGTCATCAGCCCCAGACTGCCGGCATAAAACCCGAGGATCAGCACCAGTGCGCCTGCCCCCATGCCGGGGATGATGGCGCTGATCAGCACCAGCGGCAGGCCAAACAGCAGGGGGAGCTTGAGCTTCACCATCACCGCCAGCAGCAGGGCGGCGCAGATCAGGGGATTGAGCCAGAGCGGCAGGCGGGACAGCCCCAGTTCGTCCAGCACGCTGCTGCCGCCATCCCACAGCGGGTGGTGCAGGCGGCCCAGCACCAGCAGGGAGAGGGCGAGCCCCAGCGTGATGGAGTGGTAGAGTTGGTGACGGGCGGGATCCCTATCTGCCCGCAGCCAGCAGAAGGTGATGGCCGCCATCACCAGCGGCAGCGCCAGCAGTTGCAGCCCGATGCAAGCGAGGCCAAGGGTGAGCAGCAGGGCCGCCGCCACGCTGTGAAACAGCCGCACCAGCCAGTGATCGAACAGCACGGCGATGGCAAGGGACAGCAGGCACAACCCAAACCAGAGCAGGGCATGATGGAGATCAAGCTGATCGAGCAGGCCATAGAGCAGCCAGGCATCGGCCGCCAGGGTGAGGGCCAGCACGAACTGATCCCAGAGATCGCCGCTTTGGCTGCGATTGAGGGCGTAGGCCCCCGCCAGCAGCACGGCCCCGAGCAGCAGGGCGCTGTTGGCCTCGCGGGTCAGCTGTTCGAAGGTGAGAAACAGGAAAAAGAGCAGGAACAGGGCGGCAATCCACCCCACCAGCCCCAGCATAAAGCGGCTCGACCAGTGGGGCTGGGTATCACTGGGCTGATCCCCTTCCACCAGATTGGCCTGTTGCAGTGCTTGCCAAAGGGTCAGATCACTCATGAGACCTCCGTTGTTGTTGCAGCCAGCGGGCGGCGGTGACAGAAAGGCCGATGGCAATCAGGCTCAGCAGCAAGAAGCCGTTGATGTCGGGCTCCATCCACTTGCCCAGCGCCGCGAGGATGACGGCAATCAGGCTGAGGCACCCCATGGCGAGTCCGGCGATAAATCTGTGGTGCCACAGGGCATAGGCCGCAGCGAGCCAGCCAAGCCAGAGCGGCCACACCAGCGGGGAGGCGACATCAAACAGCGCCAGCAGGGTGAGCAGGGTGGCCCCCAGACCGGCAGCAAGGCCCGCCAGCCAGCTTGGCATCAGGCGCCAGCGGTTTGGCGCCAGCAGAAGCAGAGCCCAGAGGACAGCGTTGAGAAGGGTAAGGCACCAGCCCAATCCCTCTTCATCGAAGGTAAAGAAGAACGTGAACAAACCGAGCCGCCAGTAGAGCACCAGCGCCAGCTGGCCGAGCAGCCAGCTTAAGGTCCAGAGCAGGGGACTTTGGCCAAACGCCGCCAGCGGCACCAGCATCAGCGCCCAGGTGGCGAACAGTTGCCAGGGATCGGCGCCGGTCTGGTAGGTCTGACCCACCAGCGCCAGCAGGGCACCGATATTGAGGGCGATGGCGAGCAGCAGCGCCTGACGGGGGGTATCCCCAAGGGGTTTGCGCCACAGCAGAAGCAGCATGGCGAGCAGCGGCGCCTCCAGCAGGGCGAGGCGGGAGACCCGGCCCAACTCCTGCCAGTTGAAGGCAACGAAGAAGATGAGGCCAGCCCCGATGCAGAGGGCGCCGAGCCAGAGCAGCAGCCGGTCAAACAGCCACTGCCAGCGCGCCGGATGGGGGGGAAGATCGGCGAGGGTCAGGGCGTCCGCCAGCTTCTCTGGCGCCAGCCGTCCCTGTTTGACCCATTCGAGAAGCGTCTCTCTTGATACGTTGTGCATGGGGGGACTCCACGAGGTTTGCCCCATTATGGCATGAGGTCCCCGCAACCGTGCACTGCCCCTTGGCTGTAGGGCAGGTGGTTGCGACAGCGGGTTACGCACTAGGCAAACAAAAAAGCCCTCCGAGGTGGAGGGCTTGGTCAGCGGAAAAGGCGATCAGGCAAAGATCAGGGTGCTCACCCCGAGGCCGACGAAGAGGATGGCGCAGGCGATGCGGATCCCCTTGAGCGGCAGCTTGTCTGCCCCCAGCTTGCCGATCAGCACCACCGGCACGTTGGCCAGCATCATGCCGAGGGTGGTGCCGGTAATGACCTGTACCAGCGAATCATATTTGGCGGCCAGCAGCACGGTGGCGATCTGGGTCTTGTCGCCAATCTCGGCGATGAAGAAGAGCACGAAGGTGGCCATAAAGGGGCCGTATTTATCCAGCGAGCTCTCCTCGTCATCCATCTTGTCCGGCACCAAAATCCAGATAGCCATGGCGATAAAGGCGATGGCGACCAGCCAGGTCATTATCTTGGGATCGAGCCAGCGGCTGATGAACTCACCAATCCAGGCGGCGCCCGCATGGTTGAGCAAGGTAGCCGCCAGCATGCCGGCGATGATGGGCCAGGGCTTGCGAAAACGGCAGATGAGCAGCAACGCCAACAGCTGGGTTTTATCGCCGATCTCGGCAATAGCGACGCTGAGGGTTGAGGTTAACAAGGCTTCCATAAAAATGACCGGGGGACGGAATTGTTATAAACCAAAGACAAGCCTGCGCCATCCGTCCCCGGTATTGGCACTGGCCCGTCAAAGGTCTTGTCAAATCCATGGCTGGCATGGATCACCCTGACCATGGTGATTTGGCACCAAGTATGTTGATCAGGGTCGCAAACCGGTATTCATGCAATGGATGGCACCGGCGTGCGAGACTACTCCCCCTCGATGGGAGCGGGCATTCTAGGGAAAAACCGCATGAGTGACAAGGGGATCAGCCACCCACCAGCTTGACGCTGAAACCGGCTTTCTCCAGCTCGGTTTTGATCAGGTCCCGTTTATCCCCCTGGATCTCGATCACTCCCTCCTTGATACCGCCTCCGGTGCCGCACTTTTTCTTGAGCAGGGTGGCCAGGGATTTTTGCTGATCGGCGGGTACGCCATGAATGGTGATCACCCCGGCGCCCTTGCGCCCTTTGGTCTCGCGGCGAATGCGCACGGTGCCGTCAGTGGGGAAGGGGGAGGCGGATTGGGGAGCGCTCTGCTCCTTGATCATGCCGCCATCTGTGCTGTAAACGAGGCGGCTGTTGTTGTCGTGATTCATGGCATTACTTTATGGGTTAGCTAAGCGGAGTTTGATTTTACTCAAATAAAAGTTGAAGACACAGCTTATAATGCCCCAAGTAAAAGAGAATTATTATTGTTTAACTTCAGGAGTCAGTCATGGTACTCACGCAGTTGTCACCGGGACAGAGTGCTCGCATCAAGAATATGAATCAGCTCGCCCGGCCGCTGCGCCGCAAACTGATGGTGATGGGCCTGTTGCCCCAGACTGAAGTCATCTATCTGCGCTCCGCCCCCCTGGGGGACCCGCTCCAGATCCAGTGCCAGGGGATCTGTCTCTCCATGCAAAAGAGTCTGGCCCAGCAAATAGAAGTCGAGCCGGTATAACCCCCTGTTCGGCTACCGCTTCGGTCAAGAAAGTCACCGGGAGCGGTTCAGAGACAAGAAGTCGAACCTGCAAAGCAGCTTGCCACTCGCACGCGGCGGGTTCAGAAGAAAATAGAGGTAGAGCTGGTATGAATTATTCCCTGGTAACGGTAGGTAACCCCAATAGCGGCAAGACCTCCCTGTTCAACGCCCTGACCGGCGCCCGCCAGCAGGTAGGCAACTGGAGTGGCGTCACCGTCGACAAGAAGATGGGTGAGTTCAGCGCGGGTGAGCATCACTTCAAGCTGATGGATCTGCCCGGCATCTATAGCCTGGCGGGTCAGGATGGCAGTCTGGACGAGCAGATCGCCAGCCGCTTTGCCCAGGGCCAACAACCCGACCTGCTGCTCAACGTCATCGACGCCGCCAATCTGGAGCGCTCCCTCTACCTCACGCTGCAACTGCGCGAACTGGGCCTGCCCATGGTGGTGGTGCTCAACAAGCTGGATATCCTGCAAAAGCGCCGCATCGTCATCGACGATAGCAAACTCGGCAAATCCCTCGGTTGCCCTGTAGTGGCCCTCTCTGCCCACAACAGCAAGCAGGTTGCCGCCTTCAAGCAGCAGATCCGGCAGTTTATCGGTCAGCCGCAAGCAGCCTTGCAACTCGATTACGGCCAAGAGTTTGAAACCGATCTGGCGGAGCTGGAGACCCTGCTCGCCCCGCATCACCTCACTACCCGTGGCCGCGCCCTGCGCCTGCTGGAAGAGGATGCGGTGATGCAGGAGACTCTGCTGCCCGGTCAGCAGGCGGCCGCCGCCAATGTGGTAGCTCGCGCTCATCAAGGGCAGGATATCGACCTGCAACTGGCGGATATTCGCTACGGCCATATCCACCAGTGGGTACAACAGGCTCGCCAGCAGAAGGGCAAGCTCACCGAGGCCCAGAGTGAGTGGCTGGATCGGGTGCTGCTCAATCGCTGGATTGGCATCCCCTTCTTCCTGTTTGTCATGTACCTGATGTTCATGTTCGCCATCAAGGTGGGCAGCGCCTTTATCGACTTCTTCGACATCATGGGCGGCGCCCTGTTTGTCGATGGGGTGCACCACCTGCTGGGGCTGATCAATGCCCCCGAATGGTTGGGCGCCATTCTGGCTGACGGCTTCGGGGTTGGTTTGCAGACCGTGGCCACCTTTATTCCGGTGATTGGTTGCCTCTATCTGTTCCTCGCGGTACTGGAGAGCTCCGGCTATCTGGCCCGCGCCGCCTTCGTGGTGGATGCCCTGATGCGCCGCCTCGGCCTGCCGGGCAAGGCGTTCGTGCCGATGCTGATGGGCTTTGGCTGTACCGTCCCCTCGGTGATGGCGACCCGTACCCTCAACTCCGAGCGGGAGCGGCTGATGACCTCCGCCATGGCCCCCTTCATGTCGTGCGGTGCCCGTCTGCCGGTTTACGCCCTGTTTGCGGTGGCTTTCTTCCCCGAGTCAGGCCAGAACCTGGTGTTCGGTCTCTACCTCATCGGTATTCTGGTGGCGGTGCTCACTGGCCTGCTGCTGCGCAATACCCTGCTGCCGGGCAAGAGCGACTCCATGCTGATGGAGATGCCGGATTACGAGTGGCCGCGTCCTGTCAACGTTGCCATCAAGACCTGGCAGAAGCTCAAATCCTTCGTCTTTGGCGCCGGTAAAACCATCGTGCTGGTGGTTGCCGTGCTGAGCGTGCTTAACTCCCTGGGTACCGATGGCAGCTTTGGCCATCAGGAGCAGGAGAGCTCGGTCCTGAGCAAGATAAGCCAAGCGGTGACCCCGGTGCTGCACCCCATAGGTGTACGCGATGACAACTGGCAGGCCACGGTCGGTATCGTCACCGGTATCTTCGCCAAAGAGGCGGTGGTCGGGACCCTCAACAGCCTCTACGCCGGTGGTGGCGCAGATGAAGAGGAGGCGAGCGAGTTCTCGCTGGTGGCCAGCTTCCACGAGGCGATCGATGCCGTGGCAGCCAATCTGGCGGAGATCAACCCGAGCGACCCTATGGGGCTTGATGTTGGCAACCTCGACGACCAGAAAGCTGCCGCCGAGGCGCAGGAGGTCGATGTCTCCACCTACGGCAACATGCAGACCCACTTCGACGGGGCGGCCGGTGCCTTTGCCTACCTCTTGTTCGTGCTGCTCTACATGCCTTGCGCCGCCGCCATGGGTGCCCTGGTGCGGGAAACCGGTCGCCAGTGGGCCCTCTTTACCGCGGCCTGGTGCAACTATATGGCCTTTATGTGCGCGACCCTCTTCTATCAGGTGGCCACCTTCGCCGCTCATCCGGAACAGAGCCTGTTCTGGATCGTCAGCTATGGCCTCTCTCTGGTACTGCTCTGGTGGGCCGGTCGCCGTCACGGTGACATCGTCGCCCGCAAGGTGGTGACCTTATGATCCTGCGCGAGCTGGGGGATTACCTCGCCGCGCAGCAGAAGGTGAGCCGGCGTGATCTGGCTCGCCACTTCCACACCTCGGAAGATGCGGTGGAGGCCATGCTCGGCGTCTGGATGCGCAAGGGGCGGGTCATCAAGCGCGAGAGTCGGGTCTGTGGTGGCAGTTGCTGCGGCAAGAGCGAGGAGGTGATGTTCGAGTGGTGTGACGCGGGCCAGATTGGCATCAAGATCCGCTAAACGACTACCAGACCTCATCACCAAACATCGAACAATAAAAAACGGCAGGCCCTGCTTTAAATGAGGGTCTGCCGTTTTTATTGCTGAAAACAGGCGAGATCAGGCGCTCTGGCGAGCCTCGCTCAGCAGTGCCAGCGCCGGTTGGGCGTTGTCCGGCATCAGCCGGTAGGCCTTGTGGTGTTTGACCAGGGTGGCTTTCTTGTTGCCCTGGCTCAGCAGCAGGCCGTGCTTGAAGGCCGCCTCGGCCAGCACCTTCTCGTCACCGCGCACATAGAGGGTGAGGGGTTTGACAAGCTCACCGTCCTCGATATGGCCTTCATATTCGCTATGGCTTACCACCAGACTCGCCTGACCGCCCGATTGCAGGCGCAGCTTGGCGTCCACCTCGCTCTCGGTCAGCACCAGCCAGCCTGCCGCTGAGAGCTCCTCCAGCAGGGCAGCCAGCTTGGCCCCCAGTTGTTGCGGGTTGGTCATGGCGCACTGGTATTGGAAGGCGATGCGCGCAAGCAATCCCTTGAGATCGGCACCCGCGCCCAGGGTGCGGCCAAGCTGCACCCAAGCTTTCAAATCTTCCATCACCAGACGGGAGAAGCGCTTCTCCTTGAGGGAGTCGGCCATCCAGGTGCAGAGAAAGTGGCTCTCTTGGGCTGGAGTGCGCTTGCCCGCCTTTTGTTCGGCGGTGCGGGCCAGTTCGGCCAGGCTCTGGGTGGCCATCTCGAGCAGGGCCTGATTGTAGGTCGGAGAGGTCATAAGCAATCCTTCAGTTGACCACCAGGGGTCAACACCGATGACAGAGATGGCAAAGGCGCCAGTGGCGCCTTTGCGGTTCAATAGAGCAACTGCCCGCCTTATTTCGGCTGACGGGGCTTCTTGGCGGCGGCCAGACGCTTGAGGCGCTGACCCTGCAGCTTGGCTTCGGCCATCACCTGGGCTACGGCGTTATCTTCACGCTGCGGCCGCTTGCCGAAGCGGCGACGCTCCTGCAAATGCTTGATCAACTCGTCACGGCTGCTCACCTCATAGCCCGGCACCATGATGCGGCGGATCTTCTGGCCGATCAGGGCCTCGATCTCCAGCAGGGTACGCTCCTCTTCACGGCTGACGAAGGAGATGGCCATGCCGCGCTTGCCGGCACGACCGGTACGGCCGATACGGTGCACGTAATCTTCCGCCAGGAACGGCAGATCATAGTTGACCACATATTCCAGGCTCGGAATGTCCAGACCACGGGCGGCCACTTCGGTGGCCACCAGTACCCGTACCTTGCCTTCCATGAATTCGCGCAGGGCGCGGCGACGGTTGCCCTGGGCCTTCTCGCCATGGACCACGGCGGACTTGATGCCGTCGAGGTTCAGCTCCTCGACCAGCACATCACAGCTTTCGCGGGTACTGGCGAACACCAGCACCTGCTGCCAGTTCTGTTTGCCAATCAGCTCTGAGAGCAGCTCGCGCTTGCGCTTCTGCTCGACCGGATAGACGGTGTGGCTGACGGTGTCGGCGGTGGAGTTCTGCTTGTTGACGCTGACGATCTGCGGGCGATCCAGCATCAGGTTGGCCAGCTTCTTCACCGCGTCGGAGAAGGTGGCGGAGAAGAGCAGGTTCTGACGGGTCTTGTTGACCGCTTGCAGGATCTTTTGCACATCGGCACTGAAGCCCATGTCGAGGATGCGATCCGCTTCATCCATCACCAGACACTCGACGCCGGAGAGGCTGAGGTTGCAGGCGGTGAGGTGCTCCAGCAGACGGCCCGGGGTGGCCACAATGATGTGTGCGCCCGCTTTGAGCTTCTTGGCCTGCACGTCCTGCTTGCCACCACCGACGATGGTGATGGTGGTGATATCGAGATACTTGGCGAAGTCATTGATGTTGCTCGCCACCTGAGCCGCCAGCTCGCGGGTCGGGGTCAGGATCAGCACACGGGCGTTGGAAGGCTGGACCGGAGCCGGATTGTCTACCAGACGTTGCAAGATGGGCAGGGCGAAGGCGGCGGTCTTGCCGGTACCGGTCTGGGCGCTGGCCAGCACATCGCGGCCACGGCGAATGGCCGGGATCGCCTGTTGCTGCACAGGGGTCATCTCCTGATAACCGCAATCTGAGACAGCACGCAAAATCTCGGGGGCAAAATCGAACGATTCAAATCTCATAATGGGTTCCTGTGTTCCAGCTGGGCTGTGTTTGGCTTGGTTAGCTCGGCATGAGCGAGACGGAGGTTGTAACCACCGACGGCTGCGCCTGACATCAAGTCAGAGAGTGAGCCGGAAAATGGCGGGCGCGAAGTGTAACAGATAGACGTCACAAATTCTGCCTCAAATGGTTGGAGTTTTTCCCGTGGCAGTTGCCCAGTGTAGGAGCCATCGCAAGGCACTGCATCTAGTTATCTTCACGGCTGCCAGGAGCGTATGAGCGGTTGGTGAGCGCGCATAGAAAATCAGCCCCGCATTGGCGGGGCTGACTGTTAGGGAACATCACGGCTGTGGCCGGTCAGATCAGACCGCCAGATAGTCCATGATCCCTTCGGCCGCTTTGCGCCCTTCGTAGATGGCGGTCACCACCAGATCGGAGCCACGCACCGCGTCGCCACCGGCGAACACCTTGGGGTTGCTGGTCTGGAAGGCATATTCCGCCTGCTCGCGCGCCTTGATGCGATCCCGGTTGTCGAGCTCGATGCCGAACTCCGCCATCCAGGGTTGGGGGTTGGGTTGGAAGCCAAATGCCATCACCACCGCATCGGCAGCCAGCACCTGCTCGGAGCCTTCGATGACCACCGGATTGCGGCGGCCATTGGCATCGGGTTCACCCAGCTCGGTGCTCACCACCTTGATGCCGACGGTGCGACCGTTGGCATCCAGCTCGACCGCTACCGGTTGCAGGTTGAACATGAACTCAACCCCCTCCTCGCGGGCGTTTTTCACCTCCCGCTTGGAGCCCGGCATGTTCTCCTCGTCGCGGCGATAGGCGCAGACCACCTTGTCAGCCCCCTGACGGATGGCGGTTCGCACGCAGTCCATGGCGGTATCGCCACCGCCCAGCACCACCACCTGCTTGCCAGCGAAGTCGATATAGTCGGCTTGCGCCTTCTCGAACCCCAGCAAGCGGTTGGCGTTGGCGATGAGGTAGGGCAGAGCGTCATAGACTCCCGGCGCCTCTTCGTTGGCAAAACCGCCCTTCATGTACTTGTAGGTGCCGACCCCGAGGAAGACCGCATCGAACTCGCCGAGCAGATCGGCGAAGGTGATGTCCTTGCCCACTTCGGTCTCGAGTCGAAACTCCACGCCCATCCCCTGGAAGATCTCGCGGCGACGCTGCATCACCTCTTTTTCCAGCTTGAAGGAGGGGATACCGAAAGTGAGCAGGCCGCCGATCTCCGGATATTTGTCAAACACCACCGGGGTGACGCCATTGCGTGCCAGCACATCGGCACAGGCAAGGCCAGCAGGGCCGGCGCCGATGACGGCGACCCGCTTGCCGGTCTTGACCACGTTCGAGAGATCGGGCTTCCAGCCCATCTCGAACGCCTTGTCGGTGATGTACTTTTCGATATTGCCGATGGTCACCGCACCGAAGCGATCGTTGAGGGTACAGGAGCCCTCGCAGAGGCGATCCTGCGGGCAGACCCGACCGCACACTTCCGGCAGGCTGTTGGTCTGGTGGGAGAGCTCCACCGCCTCAAGAATGCGCCCCTCTTTGGCCAGTTTCAGCCAGTTGGGGATGTAGTTGTGGACCGGACACTTCCACTCGCAATAGGGGTTGCCGCACTCGAGGCAGCGATCCGCCTGCATCTGTACCTGCGGCTGATTGAAGGACTCGTAGATCTCCACAAACTGGATTTTGCGGATCTTGAGCGGCTTCTTGGGCGGGTCGACCCGCTGGACATCGATAAACTGAAATACGTTCTGGCTCATAGGGTTCCCTCCTTATTGCGCCTGGATTCTGAGTTCTGCACTGGAACGGCTGGTGTGACCCAGCAGCGATTTCACGTCGCTGGACTTGGGTTTGATCAGCCTGAACTTGGGCACATAGGAGTCGAAGTTGGCCAGGATCTCCTCGGCGCGCGAGCTGCCGGTCTCATTGAGGTGCGCCGTGATGATGCCGCGCAGGTGCTCCTGATGGATGGCGAGATCCGCCACGTCCAGCAGTTCCACCAGCTCGGGGTTGGTGCGCTTGGCGAAGTTGCCGCACTCGTCGAGCACGTAGGCAAAGCCGCCGGTCATGCCCGCCGCGAAGTTGACGCCAGTCTGACCCAGTACGGTGACGATGCCGCCGGTCATATATTCACAACCGTTGTCGCCAATCCCCTCGACCACCGCCAGGGCACCTGAGTTGCGCACCGCGAAACGCTCGCCGGCAGTGCCCGCGGCGTAGAGTTTGCCGCCGGTGGCGCCGTAGAGGCAGGTGTTGCCGATGATGGCTGCTTCGTGGGATTTGAACGCCACGCCGACATGGGGCTTGATCACCAGCTTGCCGCCGGTCATCCCCTTGCCCACGTAGTCGTTGGCGTCACCGGTGAGGATCATCTCAAGGCCCCCTGCGTTCCAGACGCCGAAGCTCTGGCCTGCGGTGCCGTTGAAGTGCACCTTGACCGGATCCGCCGCCATCCCCTGATTGCCGTGACGTTTGACGATCTCGCCCGAGAGGCGCGCACCCACCGAGCGGTCGGTGTTGCGAATGTCGTAGCGGAACTCGCCGCCGCTTGAGGTTTCCACCGCCTCCAGCAGATCCTCCACCATTTTCAGGTTGAGCGGCCCCTTGTCGAAGGTGGGGTTGTGCTGCTGGCTAAACAGGCTGGAACCTGCCGGTGCCACCGGACGAGCCAGAATGCCGGAGAGATCCAGCTTGGCCTGACGGGCGGTGAGGCCGGGCAGAGCTTCCAGCAGATCGGTGCGGCCAATCAGGTCGGTCAGCTGGGTGACGCCGAGCTGAGCCATCAGCTCGCGGGTCTCTTCGGCGATGAACTTGAAGTAGTTCATCACCATCTCCGGCAGGCCGGTGAAGTGCTCGCGACGCAGCTTCTCATCCTGAGTGGCTACGCCGGTGGCACAGTTGTTCAGGTGGCAGATCCGCAGGTATTTGCAACCGAGCGCCACCATGGGGCCGGTGCCAAAGCCGAAGCTCTCGGCGCCGAGGATGGCCGCCTTGATGATGTCCAGACCAGTCTTGAGGCCGCCATCCACCTGCAGCCGCACCTTGTGGCGCAGACCGTTGGCGACCAGCGCCTGTTGGGTTTCAGCCAGACCCAGCTCCCACGGGGAGCCGGCATATTTGACCGAGGTGAGGGGGCTGGCACCGGTACCGCCGTCATAACCGGAGATGGTGATGAAGTCGGCATAGGCCTTTGCCACGCCGCAGGCAATGGTGCCAACGCCGGGCTCGGAGACCAGTTTCACCGACACCAGACAGCTCGGGTTGATCTGCTTGATGTCGAAGATGAGCTGGGCCAGATCCTCGATGGAGTAGATGTCGTGGTGCGGCGGCGGCGAGATCAGGGTCACGCCGGGCACGGAATAGCGCAGCTGGGCGATCTGGGCAGTCACCTTGTCACCGGGCAGCTGGCCCCCTTCGCCGGGCTTGGCCCCCTGAGCCACCTTGATCTGCACTACATCGGCGTTCATCAGGTAGTGGGGGGTGACGCCAAAGCGGCCGGAAGCCACCTGCTTGATGCGGGAGTTCTTCTCGGTACCGAAGCGCTTGGGATCTTCGCCACCTTCGCCGGAGTTGCTCTGACCGCCGAGGCGGTTCATGGCAACAGCCAGTGCCTCGTGGGCCTCAGGACCGAGGGCACCGATGGACATGGCGGCGGAGTCGAAGCGGGGGAACAGCTTGTCGGCCGGCTCAACCTGATCCAGTGCGACCGGATTGTCGACCTTCTTCAGGGCCAACAGGTCACGCAAGGTAGAGACCGGGCGCTCGTTGACCAGACGGGCGTACTCCTTGTAATCGGCATAGTTGCCGGAACGCACCGCGGTTTGCAGGGTCTGCACCACATCCGGGTTGTAGGTGTGGTACTCGCCGCCGTGGACGAACTTGAGCAGGCCGCCGTGGGCGAGGGGCTTGCGGGCCAGCCAGGCCTGACGGGCCAGCTTGAGCTGATCCTGCTGGATGTCGGCAAAGTCGGCGCCCTGAATACGGCTCGATACGCCGCGGAAACAGGTCTCGACCACGGCTTTGGCCAGACCCACTGCCTCAAACAGCTGGGAGCAGCGGTAGCTGGCGACCGTGCTGATGCCCATCTTGGACATCACCTTGTAGAGCCCCTTGTTGATGCCGTTGCGGTAGTTGACCATCGCCTGGCGCAGGGGCATGGCGAGCACACCCTCTTCAACCTGTTTGGCCAGGGTTTCGTAGGCCAGATAGGGGTAGATGGCGGTCGCGCCAAAGCCCAGCAGCACCGAGAAGTGGTGCGGATCGCGGCAGCTTGCGGTCTCCACTAGAATGTTGGCGTCGCAGCGCAGGTTGTTGTCCACTAGGGTGCGCTGTACCGCGCCCACCGCCATGGCGGCCGGGATCGGCAGGGTGTCGGCGCTGATATCGCGATCCGACAGCACCAGCAGTACGGTGCCACTCTTGGCAGCAGTTTTTGCCTCCTCGCAGATACGCAGGATGGCTGCTTCCAGTCCCTCTTCGGGCTTGAAGTTGAGGCTGATCACCTGATGACGGTAGTACTCACCTTCCAGTGCCAGCAGCTGGTGGAAGTCGGAGTAGAGCAGGATCGGCGACTGGAACAGCACCCGGTGGGCGTGGCCGAAGGTCTCGTTGAAGACGTTCTGCTCGCGACCGATACAGGTGGCCAGCGACATCACGTGGTTCTCCCGCAGCGGGTCGATGGGCGGGTTGGTCACCTGGGCAAACATCTGGCGGAAGTAGTCATAGAGGGTGCGCGGGCCGGAGGAGAGCACCGCCATCGGGGTATCATCCCCCATGGAGCCGACCGCTTCCTGACCGTTTTCACCTAGAACCCGGATGATCTGATCCAGCTCCTCGAAGGAGTAGCCAAATAGCTTCTGATAGGTTTTCAGCTGGTCGTCGGAGAACTCGCGGCTACCGGTCTGGCTGTCGTCCATCTGCTCGAAGGGGACCAGTCGGCGGCAGTGTTTATCCATCCACTGCTTGTAGGTGTGACGGTTCTTGAGGTCGTCATCGATCTCGAAGCTGGTCCACACCTTGCCGTTGCTGGTATCCACCACGAACAGCTCGCCAGGGCCGACCCGGCCCTTCTCCAGCACTTCGTCCGGGGTGTAGTCCCAGGTGCCAACTTCGGAGGCGAGGGTGATGAACTTGTCCTTGGTGATGACGTAGCGGGCCGGACGCAGACCGTTGCGATCTAGTGCGCAGGTGGCGTAGCGGCCGTCGGTCATGACGATACCGGCCGGGCCGTCCCACGGCTCCATGTGCATGGAGTTGAAGTCGTAGAAGGCGCGCAAGTCATCATCCATGTTCGGATGTTTTTGCCATGCAGGCGGGATCAACAGGCGCATGGCGCGGAACAGGTCCATACCACCGGCGAGGAAGAGATCCAGCATATTGTCGAGGCTGGAGGAGTCAGAGCCGGTGGTGTTGACGAACGGGGCCGCTTCCTGCAAATCGGGAATGAGCGGGGTGGCAAACTTGTAGCTGCGCGCCTTGGCCCACTGGCGGTTGCCGGCGATGGTGTTGATCTCGCCGTTGTGAGCCAGATAGCGGAACGGCTGGGCCAGCGGCCAGCGCGGGCTGGTGTTGGTGGAGAAACGCTGGTGGAAGACGCAGATGGCCGCCTGCATACGGATGTCGGCGAGATCCAGATAGAAGCGCGGCAAGTCCACCGGCATGCACAGCCCTTTATAGACGGTGACCAGGTTGGAGAGGCTGACCACATAGAAGTAGTCGTCGTTGACGCGCTTTTCGATGCGGCGACGCACGATATAGAGACGGCGCTCGAGATCCTTGTCGACCCAGCCGGGCGGGGCGTTGACAAAGACCTGTTCAATGCTGGGCAGGGAGGCTTTTGCGATAGTACCCAGTACGTTGGTATCGACGGGCACCTTGCGCCAGCCGACCAGACTCAGGGTCTCTTTTTCCAGCTCTTCGTCGATGATGTCGCGGGTCTGCTGGGCCAATACGGGGTCAGGGTTGAGAAACAGCATGCCGACCGCATAGTTGCGGCCAAGGTGCCATCCCTTCTCCTCGGCGACAGCTCTGAAGAAGCTGTCCGGTTTTTGCAGCAGCAGACCGCAACCATCGCCGGTCTTGCCATCGGCGGAGATCCCGCCGCGGTGCTGCATGCGAGCCAATGCTGACATCGCGAGACGGACAAGCTTGTGGCTGGCTTCCCCTTCCATGTGGGCCAATAGGCCGAAGCCACAGTTATCCCTCTCCAGCTTTGGATCATATAGTGACATTGCATTTCTCCCTTGCTCGGCCTTGTATCGCACAGTCATCACCTGACTGCATAAATTGCGATTGGCTCTTGTGGTTCCGTCTGCCTGACGTGGCGAATCTCCAAACTAATGGGATTTTCTGGCGAGGTCAATCGCAGGTCAGGTTTGTCTTCATGGTTACATTCGCATAACAAAATGTCGGGTTAGGGGGATTTGCTCGCAGTTATGTAGTTTTTATTCTGTATAGTTTGATTTTGTTGGTTAAATATATCGTAATTGACGGGCTCAATGGTGTGCTCGGCGACGATGGGCGAATGTAGTAATTTTACCAACCCGATGTGGCTGACAGCGGAAGGGATCACATTTTCAATATCCCATGCTTGCAATTGTGTGCTGTCGGGTCTCTTTGAATTTTTCATTGTTCAACAGTGGGTTATCAGGTCTCATTTTCATATGGATGTTTACTGTTTGAATCGTCAAAGAACAGTAAAAATCCTTTTTTTGCGCTTTTTCTCTATATTTATTCAAAATTGGTCGGGTATTTATATGTTTTACTCTATCCGCTAGCTTGATCCAGCTCAGCCCCTGTTTTGCGCAAGCTCGTACAATGGCGCTCCTTTAGCGGAGGTGTCATGCAGTTACACGAACTCGTCAATACATTCGGTCAGGATCTCAAGCAGCGTCATGGTCAGAAGATCCACAAACTCTCCATCCACGGGGCCTTCACCTGCCCGAACCGTGACGGCACCCTGGGCCGTGGTGGCTGCACCTTCTGCAACGTTTCCTCTTTTGCCGACGAGTCGGCTCAGCAACTCTCAGTGGTGCAACAACTGCTGGCTCGCCGGGACGAAGTCACCCGTGCCAAGCGCTATCTTGCCTATTTTCAGGCCTATACCAGCACCTATGCCGAGGTCGAATATCTGCAGCGGATGTATGAAGAGGCGCTGTCGGTGAGCGATATGGTGGGGCTCTGTGTGGGCACTCGCCCCGATTGCGTGCCGGATGCGGTGCTGGATCTGTTGGCGGGCTATCAGGCCCGGGGCTACGAGGTGTGGCTGGAGCTCGGGCTGCAAAGCGCCAACGACAAGACTCTGCAACGGATCAACCGCGGCCACGGTTATGCCGCCTATGAGGATGCGGTAAGACGTGCCCATCAGCGCGGCATCAAGGTATGTGCTCATCTGATCGTCGGCCTGCCGGGCGAGGTGTCGATGGACAGCCTCGATACCCTGCATCGTATCGTTGGGACCGGTGTTGAGGGGATCAAGCTGCATCCGCTTCATGTGGTAGAGGGCAGTACTCTTGGCAAAGCGTGGCAAGCGGGGCGGCTTGAGGTATTGACGCTGGAGCAGTATGTGGAAGCCGCTGTCGCCATGATCCAGCACACACCACCCGAGGTGGTGTATCACCGGATTTCGGCATCGGCGCGCCGCCCAACCCTGCTTGCTCCCGCCTGGTGCGAGAATCGCTGGACTGCGATGGCGGACATTGCACGAGCACTCTCCTTGAGTGGCCCTCAGGGTCATGCACTGGGAAGACCCTTCATACTTCCTGACCTATAATTGAGTTCGTAATTATTATTTTCACGTAAAACATAGGGTTATATAAAAAGTTCATACCATAAACTATAGTTTTGGTACCTGCAGGTTGATATAGTGATGCGCCACAATAAATGCCATTATCAATTAACACCTCCATTTACCTGAGGGAGGCGTCGGCATGATGCTCACAGGCTGGTTTTACCAATCATCATGCAAGGAAAATTGGTGGTGAGTGTCACGATGTATCCGGATAGGTTTATTCCCTGATCAGGCTCATCTGTGGGAGGGGGCTCGTTTTTAGAGTCGCTATAGCAGGAAAATATGAGTGATACCCCTCTCGTATCGACCTTATTAATGCAGTGACGGGATGCTATGCAAGCAGAAACAAGTCGTATCGATGAGTTATTGGAGTGTCTGGTCTTCTTGACCCGCTTTTATGGTGTGCCCAACAGCCAGGATGCCCTGACGACCGGGTTGCCACTGGTCTCCGGACGACTGACTACAGCACTCTTTTGTCGTGCTGCCGAGCGGGGCGGGCTATCTGCCCGTGAAGTGATCCAGCCGCTTGATCAGATCTCTCCCTTGCTGCTGCCCTGCGTATTGCAGATGCGTAACGGTGGCGCCTGTATTTTGCTGGAGTGGAACGAAGATCGCAGCCAGGGGAAAGTGATTTTCCCGCAGGCAGGTGATGCCGCCCAATGGCTGACTGCTGCCCAGCTGGGTGATGAGTATTTGGGGCGTCTCTTTTACGTTAAGAAGCAGTTCAAATTTGACGAGCGCTCTCCCAAGGTGCTGGAGACCCGTGATGGCCACTGGTTCTGGAGCACTTTGTTTGAATCTCGCGGAATCTATCGCGATGTGCTGATCGCCTCCATTCTGATCAACCTGTTTGCCATCGCTAGCCCCCTCTTTACCATGAACGTCTATGACAAGATTGTGCCCAATCTGGCATTTGATTCGCTCTGGGTGCTGGCGGTCGGGGCCATGGTGGTCTTTACCTTCGATTTTGTGATGCGGCAGTTGCGCAGTTACTTTATCGATATCGCTGGCAAAAAGTCTGATGTGCTGCTGTCCGCCAAGATTTTCGCCAAGGTGATGGGCATGCGGATGGAGTCTCGTCCCGCTTCCACCGGCGCTTTCGCCAAACATCTGCAGGAATTTGAATCGGTGCGGGAGTTTTTCACTTCCGCGACGGTTTCTACTCTTATCGATCTGCCTTTTGCCGTCTTCTTCCTTTTTATTATCTGGATGTTTGCCGGTGTGATGGTGGTGGTCCCCATCGTCGCCATGCTGATCCTGATCGCCTACAGCTTCTATATTCAAGAGCCGCTCAAAAAGTCCATCGAAGAGGGTTCCCGGCTGGCCTCTCAGAAAAATGCCAACCTGATCGAAAGTATTTCCGGGCTGGAAACGGTCAAAATCTTTGGCGCCGAGAGTCTGTTCCAGCACCGTTGGGAGCAGGCTGTTTCCCATATTTCCACCTGGGGTGTACAAACACGGCGAATTACCAACTCCATGTCGTCACTGGCCAGTTATATCCAGCAGGTGGTGACGGTCGGTCTGGTGATCGTCGGTGTTTACCAGATCTCCGAAGGCTTGGTCACCATGGGGGGGATGATTGCTGCCGTGATGCTCTCCAGCCGTGCCATTGCGCCCATGGTGCAACTCTCAGTGTTGTCGACCCGTTATAACCAGGCCAAATCTGCACTGGATATTCTGGAAAAAATCATGCAAACCCCGGGTGAGCAGGAGGAGGGCAAGCAATATATCCATCATCCGGTGATTGCCGGTCGAATTGAATTCGAAAATGTTTCGTTCAAATATCCAGGAATGGAAACCAGCACCCTGCACCATATCAATTTGCGTATTCAGCCGGGTGAAAAGGTGGCAATTATCGGCCGGATTGGGGCGGGTAAAACGACCCTCGAGAAGTTGTTGATGGGGCTGTATCGGCCGACTGACGGTTCGGTCCGGATCGATGGTTTCGAAATAGACCAGTTACCTCCCTCGGTGATTCGTCGCAATATCGGTTGTGTTCCCCAAGATGTCATTCTCTTTTTTGGTTCGGTGCGAGACAACATCATGCTGGGTAATCCGCTGGTGGATGACGTGAGAGTCTTGCGCGCTGCCAAGCGGGCGGGCGTCACCAATTTTACCAACCGTGATCCCAACGGGTTGGATCGGCAGATCGGCGAGGGTGGCCGCCAGCTCTCCGGTGGCCAGCGTCAGGCGATCCTGCTGGCACGCGCCCTGCTCAATGATCCCCCCATTCTGGTGATGGATGAGCCTACCTCCAACATGGACAACCAGTCCGAGATGCAGGTCAAACAGGAGCTCGCCAGACTGGGCCCGGAAACCACCTTGATCCTCATCACCCACAAGACCTCAATGCTGGATGTGGCCTCGCGGGTTATTGTCATCGAGCAGGGACAGATTGTGGCAGATGGCCCCAAAGAGGTGGTGTTGCAGCAGTTGAAGGAAGGCAAGGTGCGCGTGCAGGAGGTGTCCCATGGTTAAGGGGCTCATGGACTGGTTAAAACGCAGCAAAAAGGCGCCTTCCGGTGATGTATTGCCGGCCCCCGAGCATCTGGAGTTTGTCGATGACGGCGCGGCCGCTGTGTTGCTTACTACCCCAACCGGTGCCCGCATCCTGTTGTGGTGCTGTTTCCTCTTTTTCATGAGTGCCATCGTCTGGGCTGCCTGGGCCGAGCTGGATGAAGTCACCGTGGGTCAGGGCAAGGTGATCCCATCCCGCCAACTGCAGGTGATCCAGAATCTGGAAGGGGGGATAGTAAAAGAGATCTTCGTCAAAGAGGGAGATATCGTCGAGAAGGGACAGCCGCTGCTGCGTATCGATGACACCCGTTTCCGCTCCGATTTTCGAGAGCGTGAGCAGGAGCTGGTCACTCTGAAAGGAGATATTGCCCGGTTACGGGCCGAAATGGCCAGTGTTGAGGTTAAAAATGACCCTGCACTGGGGTGGCGTGAACAGGTAGTGGTGGGAGAAGCGCCAATTCAGTTTCCGGATGGCTATGAAACCGTCTTTCCCGAATATGCCAACCGTGAACGCTCGGTACAACGGGATCGCCTTAATAACCTGAAGAACCAGCTCTATATTCTTGGTCAACAGATCGAGCAGAAAGAGCAGGAACTGATTGAACTGAATGCCAAAATTCGCACCGTGAATCGCAGTGTGGATCTGGCCAGACAAGAGCTCAATATTAGCCGTCCACTGGCAAAAGAGGGTATAGTGCCTCAAGTGGAGCTAATCAAGCTGGAGCGGCAGGTCAACGAGATGCAGGGGGAGCTGGAGAGCAACCGTCTGCTGATCCCAAAACTCAATTCGGTGTTGCGTGAGACTATTTCCAAGCGCAATGACATAGCGCTGAAATTCCGTGCTGACTCCCAGACGGAACTGAATGAGAAGCAGGGGCGACTTGGCCAGTTGTCAGAAGGGCAGGTTGGCTTGCGAGATAGGGTTGATCGGACCAGCGTGATTGCTCCGCTCAAGGGCACCATCAAGAAACTCAAGATCAACACTCTGGGCGGCGTGGTGCAGCCCGGCATGGATTTGATGGAGATAGTGCCGCTGGAGGACACCTTGTTGGTTGAAGCCAAGGTGTCGCCGAAAGATATCGCCTTCCTGCGACCGGGGCTGGATGCCATCGTCAAGATCACTGCCTACGACTTTACAATCTATGGAGGATTGCATGGCAAGGTTGAACAGATAAGTGCGGACTCGATCCAGGATGAGGAGGGGAACTCCTTTTATCTGGTTCGGGTGCGTACCGAGAAGAGTTACTTGGGCGATGAGCTTAACGCACTTCCCATCATCCCCGGTATGTTAGCCAGTGCTGATATCATTACTGGTAAAAAAAGTGTCCTAGACTATTTACTTAAGCCGATTTTACGGGCTAAGCAGTCGGCACTGAGAGAACGATAAGCCAACAATCTAAAAACAAAACATGACTGGAGATAACATGAAAAAAACGATTGTTGCCATGCTGGTCAGTGGCATCACCCTGATCCCTAGTTTGGGTCAGGCCCAGACTCTGGAAGAGTCGGTGGCACAGACACTCGCTACGCATCCCAAGATCAAGGAAGCGTTTGATCTCTACCAGGCACGCCTCTATCAGCATGATGGCGCCAAGGGTGGCTATTATCCAACGATCGATCTGCGTGGCGGCGTAGGCTATGAAAAGACTGACAGCCCTTCTACCCGGGCTGCTGGTTCAAACAGCAATATTGATGACTCCATGACTCGCAAAGAGGCTGGGCTCAGTTTGCGGCAGATGTTGTTTGATGGCTTTGATGTCAGCAACAACGTCTCCCGAACTGAAGCTGAAGCCAACGCCCAGCGTCTGGCGATGATCTCCGAAGCAGAGAATACCGCGCTGCGAGTGGCTGAGGTCTACCTCAATATGCTGCGCCAGCAGGAGATCCTGGAACTCTCCAAACAGAACCTGGAAACCCACGAACAGATCCGTAGCGACATTCAGAAACGGACTGATTCAGGGCTTGGTTCTACTGCTGATCAGACCCAGATTGATGGTCGTGTTGCCAGGGCCTACGCCAACCAAGCCGCCGCTGAAAACAACTACCGTGATGCGGAAAGCGAGTTTATTCGGGTGGTTAACGAGGTACCAAAAGATCTCGTTCAACCGGTACCTAATGCCGAGTTGGTCCCGGCTAGTCTCGATACTGCCCTGAAAACGGCGACAGAAGTTCACCCGACCCTGCTCTCATCCCTGCAAGATATTGAAGCGGCCAAGTATCAGCATGAAGGTGCCAAATCCGGTTTCTACCCTAACGTCACTTTTGAAGTGGACCAAAACTGGAATGAGGATATTGATGCCGTTAAAGGTCGCAATGACGATCTGACAGCTATGGTGCGGATGCGTTACAACCTGTTCCGAGGTGGTTCTGACGTAGCCGAGAGCAATGCAACTTCGGCACTGTACTCTCAGGCGAAAGACATTCATCTGAATGCATTTCGTCAGGTAGAAGAGGGAACCCGTTTGGCATGGAATGCGAAAGAGTCGCTGGCCAAACAGAAAACCTTCCTTAAAGAGCATGTGGATGCAAGCTACGATACCGTTCAGGCATACAAGAAGCAGTTTGGCTTGGGTCAGCGAACCTTGCTGGACGTATTGAACACCGAAAACGAATTGTTCGAAGCGCGTCGCAGTTATATCACTGCTGAGTATGATGCATTGCTGGCGGACTATCGCATCCTCAATGCGACTGGAAGTCTGCTCAACGCATTTAGCGTCAAGCAACCCGCTGAATGGCAGCCCAGGCAATAACCGTTTGCCAATGATCCCGCCGGGATGATGATGAACGCCAACATGGTGACTGCAGCTGGCAGTCACCATGTTTGGCTAAAGCAGGTGGTTGCGCGGTTTTTGAGGAGTGCAGAAGCAATCATGCAGCAGGCATATGACGTGACACTCCAGCGTGGTACCGGAGGCAGATGGTATGATCTCCTCAATAAATGGAGATACCGATCTCTACGTACTCTGCGCCACTCCTTATGGATCCTGCTGTTACCCTTCTCACTTTTGCTCTGTGCCAGCCAGCCTCTGCCACAGGAAGACCTCAACTTGATCAAGCGGGCGGAGCAGACCTATGGCGCCAGAGCTGGCAAGCGTGTAACCAGTTGGCGCATGCTGGTGATGGAAACGAAGGGAAAGGCACTGAGCGAGACGAAAAAGCTCGAAAGAGTGAACAACTTTTTTAATCAAATGCGCTTTGTTGATGACATCAAGTTGTGGCGCAAGAAAGATTACTGGGCAACCCCGCTCGAGTTTCTGGGAGCTGCCGGAGGAGATTGCGAAGATTTCAGTATTGCCAAATATTCCACACTACTGGAATTGGGGATCCCGGATGAAAAAATGCGGATGGTTTATGTCAAGGCCCTTGATTACAACCAGTTCCACATGGTGGTGGCATATTATGAGACCCCCTCTTCTGTTCCGGTTATTTTGGATAATTTGATAGGCTCTATTCGACCTGCTACCCAACGGCGAGATTTGGTACCTATCTATAGTTTTAACGGTAGTCACTTGTGGTTGATGAAGGCGCGAGGCCAAGGGGAGCTGGCTGGCCAATCATCTCGCTTGGGATTATGGAATGATTTACGCAATCGCATGACATCGGGGCGATTGGCTAGGCCTGTGGTGAATTTGGATGATTAACCTATGACGCTTTATAGACAGTTATTGGCCACCATGTTGCTGTTGTTTGGACTGTTGTTTGCAGCTACGTATTGGGTGCAATTCAATTCGACACGAACTTATCTGGCACAACAGCAGGAGACAACGGTAATCAACACCGCTACGTCACTGGGACTGGCATTAACTCCTTATCTTGAAAATGGCGACAAGGTGGGAGCTGAGTCGGTGATTAAGGCCATATTTGATGGTGGTTATTACCGTATGGTTCGTCTTGACCTGCTTGCGTCGAAAGATGTGATTGAAGAAGAAAACAGCAGCCGTATTCAAGGTGTACCTGACTGGTTTATTGAACTTGGCTTGTTTCCGGAAGTATCCAATGAGTCAATTCTGACGTCTGGCTGGCTGCAACTTGGCAAGCTCAAGGTGGTGGGCCACCCAGGACAAGCCTATCACGAACTGTGGGCAGGGATGAGCGAACTGGCGACCTGGTTTGTGATTGGATTTTTGGTAACCACGATCTTGCTTATGCGTGCACTTAATTTCCTGTTAAAACCGCTCAAGCAGATTTGTGAGCAGGCCGTCGAGATTGAATTGCATCATTTTGGGCATACCATTCCAGAGCCCAAGACCTATGAATTGAAGCAGGTTGTACAAGCGATCAACATCTTATCCGGAAAGTTGGCGGTGCAGTTCAAAGAGCAGGCCGACGAGGCGGAGAAACTGCGTGAACGAGTTTATGTGGATGCCGTTTCTGGCTTGGGTAATCGAGCCTATTTTGTTGGTCAGGTTAATGCCTGGATTGCAGAATCTGGCCAAGGGGGCATCATGTTGGTTGCGGTAGATATGCTCGATGATATCTACCGTGATGAAGGTTTTGCTGCCCGTGATAATATGGTCAAATCTATAGCACAAATCTTACGCGAACAGCTTAAGGGATGGGATGGTGCAGCTGTGGCGCGGATATCAGCGACCGAATATGCTCTGCTCTGCCCGACAGATGATTTGGGTCAGCTTAAGGAGTTGGCAGAAATTATCAATTCTCGTATTGCTGATCTGGTCGTGAACCCAATGGCGGAGGGTAATCCTCTCTCCGTCATTGGTATTGCAGGCCGTGATGGTAATGATGATCTCTCAGTCCTGTTGACTAAAGCGGATAATGCACTCGGCAAGGCGCGTAATGAACGCCGTGGTGCTGTTGTCATGGAAGGGGGAGCCGAGCAGGGGTTGATGGGGCGCTTGGCATGGCGTGATTTGGTTCAGGATGCTATTTCGCATCACCTCTGGCGATTCAAGGCTCAGCCAGCTTGCCGATTTGATAACGGGGCCAGGTTGCATGCCGAGTTGTTTGCATCTATCTCTCGCGATGGCACGGACTATTTTGCCGGTCAGTTTTTGCCTGCCATCGAACAGTTCAAATTGGGGGGCGATTTTGATCAGGCAATACTTGATGCATGTGTTCCCTTACTGCACAAACAAGCGGATCTAGTGCTGGCAATTAATATAACGGCAGGTTCGCTTTGTTCGGATGAGTTTTTGACCTGGCTGACGCACTATCTGGTCGAACATGGCGAATTGAAAGAACGGCTGTTATTCGAGATACCCGAGGCAGCCATTATGAAGCACAAAGATCATGTGGCCGCTTTGGTAGGCGCATTGCAGGTCCATGGTTTCCAGTGGGGGGTTGACCACTACGGCCGTCACTTCCAGTCACTGGGCTATCTGGAGGAGTTAGCGCCTGCCTATGTCAAGGTGGATCACGGTTATACCAGTCAGGTCATGGAGCCGGGTGCTGACACCTCATTCTTGGCTGCAGTGTGCCGAGCTGCACACAATGCCGGTGTGACCACCATTGCAACCCGCGTCGAAGATCAACATCAAGTGGAACTGCTTTCCAAGTTGCATATCGATGGTTATCAGGGATTTGTGCATCCTGCTTTCCCCTTGTCTTGATTGATATGTGCAGTGTAGAAATGGCCCCGAATGGGGTCATTTTTTATATCAATACAATATATTTTTTGATTTTTTTATTATCAAATTAATATGGGTGTTATTTGGTTCCATTTATATCGTTATGATTTTAATGAAGAAAAAATAACCTTTCGATTTTATTCTCTATATCGGTTTGAGGGCAGTCAAACCTATAGATTATTGCAACGGAAAAGCACGTTATCTCCCTCTACGGTGTAGACATCAAGATCTGTCACGTTGGAGCAATGGATATGCGTACCCAAATCATCGACAAGTCCGTGGTTGTCTCAGCTATCGAAGGGAATGTGGAGATTGTGCTGGCTGATGGCAGCAGTCGCCCCCTGCAAAAGGGGGAAATACTCCAGCCCGGTGCCAAATTGACCATAGCGGATGATGCCAAGCTTGTTCTTTCCCCCTATGACGATACACCAGCGCAGAATGTACCCACCGGTTCCGAATTAGCAGAACCGGGACAACCGCAAGGTGGTGCCAGCACGGAGGGCACTCCTTCTGACATTGCTGCATTGCAAGAGTCAATTTTGCAAGGCGTTGACCCGACGCAAAACTTTGAGGCTTCAGCAGCAGGTGGTGCACCTGCTGCCGGTGGTGGCGGTGGTATTGGCGGGGTAGCAGGAGCAAGCGGCAATGGTGGCTTTGTCACCATTGATAGAACCGGTGATGCGACCATTGCCGAGGCCGGTTTTGATACCAATTATCAGGCTGAACCCATTATCAACACTGAGCAAGCGGCTGAACCACTGTTAGAACCGGAGCCACTAACTAATCTCTTGTTGGATGAGAGTGAAGTATTTTCGATGGATGAAGATAACCCTGTCAGTGGTGATCTTTTGGCCAATAGCTCCAACCCGGATGGTCCCTTGGCTCAATCCATCATCAGCTATAGCTGGGGTAGTAATATTGATGTTCCCGCAGGTGTTACATCGACCCTTACTGGCATTGGTACGCTGATCATCAACAGTGATGGCTCTTTCACCTTTACCCCCGCTCCTGACTATTCTGGTGCAGTTCCTACAGTAAGTTATCTGGTCACCGATAGTTCTGATGTTGTTACTTCGACCTTGACGCTGATAGTGACGCCACAAGGTGACATCGACTTCAACGTCGAGGCCCTGAATGCGGGTGCGACCGAAACGGATGGCACGGTACAGGTGCTGCTGACCAACACGGTGAGTATCAGCGATGGCGA
>NZ_JAAKMI010000020.1:0-57252 GCF_049170315.1 Aeromonas sp. 604443 | reverse complement strand
TCGGTCACAGTCAGGGTGACCTTCTGGCCATCTTCCACGTTGCTGGTCGTGCCCTTGAGCTCGACCGCCTTGGCTTCATCCACCGACAGGTTGCCATCACCAATCGCCGCCAGGTCGATGCTCGGCAGGTCAGTATCCACTTCATAACCTTCGCTGTCGGTCGCGGTGGCGCTGTTGCCCGCCACGTCGGTGCTGGTCACGCTGGCATCGATGGTGCGGTCGCCATCGGCCGCCAGATCGCTGCCCGCCACCAGGATGGTGAAGCGGCCATCGGCAGCCACCTTGCCGGTGTATTCGGTGTTGTTGACGGTCAGGGTGACGGTGTCCCCTACCTTGAACTCGCCCGTCACGGTGCCGCTGACCGGGATCTGCTGACCCGCTTCAGCGGCGTTGATGACGTCGTCGGCGGTGATGTCGGCATCCAGGGTGATGGCCAGGTCAGGGGCCTTGCTATCAACACTGCCATCGTCGGTAGCGGTACCTGTGTTGCCAGACGGATCGGTGATGCTGGCCGTCACCTTATAGCTGCCTTCCGCCAGCGGAGTAGTGACATCTACGCTGTAACCACCACCCGGTTGCACGATGGCGGTCAACGTTTGTTGAGTGCCATTGGCATCGGTCACGACCAGAGTGACCGTGCTGCCAGCAGGTGCATCCGTAGTGCCCGTAATGGTCGGGGTGGTGTCATTGGTATTGTCAGGTGCATCAACAGTAATCACCGGAGCGGTTACATCCACACTGCCATCATCGGTCGCGGTGCCGGTGTTGCCGGCCGGATCGGTCACGGAAGCCGTCACCTGATAGCCCCCTTCGGCCAGCGGTGTGGCGACATCCACGGTGAAGGTGCCATTAGGTGTGACAATAGTGGTCAGGGTCTGCTGATTGCCGTTGGCATCGGTCACCACCAGGGTCACCGTGCTGCCAGCAGGCGCATCCGTGGTTCCGGTCAGGGTCGGAGTGGTGTCATTGGTATTGTCTGGCGCTACCACGGAGATGGTTGGAGGCGTAAGGTCAAATACCTCATCTTCTCCTGCAGCATCCAGCGGTGGCTCGCCATTGGTGTTGTAGGTGGTATCGAAGGTCGCTTCGGCAATGGTTGCGGAGCCGGTACGGTCGATGGTGACAAAACCGCCGTTGCCACTGGCTCCGGCGACACCACCAACCCCGCCACCACCGGCAGCAGGTGCACCGCCTGCGGCGGAGGCTTCAAAGGCCTGGGTCGGGTCAGCGCCACCCAAAATGGCTTCTTGCAGGGCACTGATATCATCGGGTGTGCCTGCGGCACTGTTTTGCGCCAGCTGGGGAGCATCTTCCTCTTCGGCAGGCTCACTCTGCTCGCTGGCAGGTTGCACATTGAAAGACTGTCCGCCGCCCATGAAACTGGCGCCATCCGGCGACATGATCACCGCCCCTTTCGGCAGCACATCCCCTTCCACCAGCAACTTGCGGCTACCATCTGCAGCCACCTGATAAACTTGACCTTTGAGCTGGGTGACGGTTACGCCCTGTTCCAGAGTAACGGAATTGGTAATCATGTTCTCTCCTGAATCCTGATTTGCATGCAAAAAGCCACAGCCTACTCTGCACAGAGAGAGAGCAAATAACCAGTTCGAAAATTCGAAAGAATAGACTGATTTGAGGCTGGACCGTTCAGCCAGACAGAAGGGTGATGAGGGGATTACCGAAAAATAAAAACTAAAATTATCAATATATTACATTATAATGGCAGGAGCATGACAAGGCATGCTCCTGTCCGGTTTAACCCTATGCACCGGCCCAGAGGATGATGGCCAGCAGTTGTGGCGAGATGATCCGCAAGAACATCACCAGCGGGTAGACAGTGGCGTATGAGAGCGCACTGGCACCACTGGTCGGGTGCATGGCGTTGGCAAAGGCCAATGCGGGAGGATCCGTCATGGAGCCAGCCAGCAAGCCACAGAGGGTGAGATAGTTCATCTTGCCATAGAGACGCGCCAGCACCCCGACCACCAGCAAGGGGATCAGGGTAATCGCTGCCCCATATAGCATCCAGGAGGGGCCATCACCGTTGATCAGGGTATCAACAAAGCCGGCCCCTGACTTGAAGCCAACCACCGCCAGAAACAGCACGATCCCGATCTCCCGCAGCGCGAGGTTGGCGCTGGGGGGCATGAACCAGTAGAGCTTGCCGATGCTGCCGATCCGCGACAGGATCAGCGCCACCACCAGCGGCCCCCCCGCCAGACCCAATTTGAGAGCGGCCGGGAATCCGGGCAGGTAGAAGGGGATGGAGCCGAGCAATACGCCGAGGCCAATCCCGATAAATACCGGCAACATCTGCACCTGTTGCAGTTTTTGTTGCACGTTGCCGACCACATTGGTCACGGCCTCGATGGCATCGAGACGACCTACCAGGTTGAGGATGTCACCAAACTGCAGACTGGTCTGGCTGGTCGGTACCAGCTCGATACCGGCCCGGTTGAGGCGCGAGATCACCACGTCATAGCGCTGTTTGATGTCAAGATCGCGGATCTTCTTGCCCAGCACCTGCTCGTTGGTCACCACGACCCGCTCCACCCTCAGGTCGGTACCGCGAGTCGATAGGGAGGTGTCGACCTCTTCACCCAGCACCAGCAACACCTTGTGCAGTGCATGGCGCTCACCAACCAGGTGCAGCAGGTCGCCCAGCTCGATACGGGAATCAGGGCGCGGCACCATCAGCTCGTCGCCACGCTTGAGGCGTGAGCAGATGACATCAGACTCGTCGAGACTCGGGATCTCGCTCAGCATCAAGCCATGCATGTTGGGGTTGCGTACCGCGATGTTGATGGTCTGCAAGCTCTCCTTGGTTTTACCTGTCTGCAACTCGAACTGGGCGGCTTCATCGTCGATCTTGATGCGAAAGAAGACCCTGACCAGCCACATGGTGAGCAAAATGCCGCAGATGCCGAATGGATAGGCCACTGCGTATCCCATCCCCATCAGCCCGGTTGAACCATGGGGAGCTCCCAGCTCCGCCAGGATCTGCTGACCCGCACCAAGAGATGGGGTATTGGTCACGGCACCGGAGAAGACCCCGAGGATCACCGGTAGCGGCACATCAAACAGTTGATGAAGTGCCGCCGCAACGATGCACCCCAGGATAACCAGCAAAGCAGCAAAGGCATTGAGCTTGAGTCCGGAGCTGCGCAATGACGAGAAAAAACCGGGGCCGACCTGAATGCCGATGGTATAGACAAACAGGATCAGGCCAAACTCTTGAATAAAATGGAGTGTTTGCTCATCGAGCGCCAGCTCTGACACCCCGGCAAAGTGACCCACTATGATGCCGCCGAACAGCACCCCACCGATCCCTAACCCAACGCCATAGACTCGCCAGTTTCCAAGCCAGAGTCCCAGCACTGCCACCAGCGACAACATGCTGATGGAAAGCGCGATTTCACTCATTTCGTGCATCCTTTGCGAATTGAACTGGCCCTAGCTTGTCAGCAAACGCTGATGCCAACTGTGTGATACCGCACGAATTTATCCTTTTACGCGCTAAAAATACCAATTAAGGGCTAGTTGCAAGACGTTAGGCGACGTAGCCGTAAATGGCCATAAAGTGACAAACGCTGCCACCCAGCACAAAGAGATGCCAGATGGCGTGGTTATAGGGGATCTGCTTGGCCACATAGAAGATGACCCCGAGGCTGTAGATAAGGCCGCCAAGCCCGAGCAGCAGCAGCCCCTCACCGGCCAGATGGATATAGAGCTGGTAGATGACCACCAGCGACAACCAGCCCAACATCAGGTAGGTAAAGAGCGACAACTTCTTGAAGCGGTTGATAAATACCAACTTGAACACCACGCCAGCCAGCGCCAGGGCCCAGATCACCACCATCAACCCCTTTGCCAGCGGCGTGTCGAGTGCAACCAGCAGGAAGGGAGTATAAGTACCGGCAATCAGCAGATAGATGGCACAGTGATCAAACACCTTGCACCAGCGTCTGGCCCGCCCTTCCGCCATGCAGTGGTAGAGGGTCGAGGCAAGATAGAGTAGCACCAGACTGCCGCCATAAAGGCTGTAGCTCACCAGCGCCTGCGTACCCTGCCCCCATCCCTTGATGAGCAACAGCACCAGCCCGACAATCCCCAGCAACAATCCCGCACCGTGACTCAGCCGGTTTGCCAGCTCCTCCCGGGGGGAGTAATCCATCACACCACTCATAACATCGACTCCACAATAACTGTGGCTCACTCTACCCAGCGCCATTTCGGAGTACAAGTGTTCGCTTAAAAAATGGAGTGGCTGTCACCCGCCCCCCTTTGGTGTATGCTCTGCCGCCGATGCCCGACAGAAGCGGCATAGACACCAACACCGGTGACCTGGTCTGGAGAACCTGATGACGTTGACTGAGCTGTTTACACATGCGGATCCCGCCTTTGGCGAGGCGATGAACACCTTGCTGGAGAGCTTCCACCACTCCGACGACAGTCAGGCTATCTACCAGCGCGACCAGTTCACCCACCAGCTCGCTCAATCCCGAATGCCTGCGGTCGGTCTCTCCATCGATGAGTATCTGGCGCGGCTGGCCACCCTGGTACCCGGCGCATCCCATCTCACCTCGCCACGCTACATGGGTCATATGACAGCACCATTGCCGGCCTTCACTGCCGAGCTGTCGCGCCTGCTGGTGATGCTCAACCAGAATCCGATGAAGATGGAGTCCTCCCGACTGCTCAGCTTTCTGGAGCGGGAGGTGCTGGCCAAGCTGCACCGCCTCATCTATGGCAGGGACGATGCTTTCTACGGCGAGCAGATGCATGCCAAGGATGCCGCCCTCGGCGTCATGACCAGCGGCGGCACCATCGCCAACGTCACGGCGCTGTGGCTAGCCCGCAACCGTGCCTGCGGCGACAACCTGTTCGCCCTCTATGAGCAGGGCTATCGCGGCGCCGTCATTCTGGGCTCCCGGCTGATGCACTACTCCTTCGACAAGGGGATGGATCTGTTGGGACTCGGCGCCCGCAGCGTCTGGCGCCTCGAGACCGACGAACAGAACCGGCTCAGTCTGGCCGCGCTGGAGCAGGCGCTGATCCAGAGCAAAGAGCAAAAATTGAAAGTACTGGCGCTGGTCGGCGTGGCGGGCAGCACAGACTTTGGCTCCATCGATCCCCTGCCGGAGCTGGCGGCCATCGCCGAACGCGAACAGATCCACTTCCACGTGGATGCTGCCTGGGGTGGCCCGACCCTCTTCTCCCCCCGCTATCAAACCCTGCTGGCCGGGATCGAGCGAGCCGATACCGTCACCCTGGATGGCCACAAACAACTGCTGGTGCCGCTCGGTACCGGTATGCTGCTCTGCCGCCAGCCCGACCTGATGATGGCGGTCAAGCGGGAGGCGCCCTATGCCATTCGCGCCACCTCGTTCGATCAGGGCCGCTTTACGCTGGAGGGCACCCGCCCGGCCAACGCCCTCTATCTGGACGCCGCCTTCCAGCTGTTTGGCCAGCAAGGCTATGCCGACCTGATCGAGGCCAACTACGACCGGGCCCGGCTGATGGCAGAGCTCATCGAAAGCGACCCCGCCTTCGAGCTGATGTCTGCTCCGGTGATGAACCTGCTCTCCTATCGCTGCATCCCGCCCCATCTGCAGGGCAAGGTGCTGGATGAAGCGGCCAATGCGCAGATCAACGACTTCAACGTAGCCCTGCAAAAAGCCCAGCGCGCCGAGGGGCACAGCTTTGTCTCCCGCACCCAGCGGGCCGTGGTGCGCTACGGTGCCCAGCCGCTTACCCTGCTGCGTGCCGTGCTGCTCAATCCCCTAATTGAAGAGCGCCATATCCACGACCTGCTGGCCGATCAGCAGCGACTGGGGCTCACCATTGCTCGCCAACTGTTTGGCGACAGCGCGGAACCGGCGTAAAAATGAGCGGTCTTATTCATTTGCCGTTGTCTGCTGTACAGGTAGACTGAGCGAAATTTGCAGGCCATTTTTGAGGACTAGGCGCCAACAATGAAGCAATTTATTGAATTTATTCCACTTATCGTTTTCTTCGCGGTCTACAAGTTCTACGACATCTACATGGCTACCGGCGCACTGGTGGTGGTCACCGGTCTGCAGCTCGCCTATAGCTGGATACGCTATCGCAAAGTCGAGAAGATGCAGCTCTTTACCTTCCTGCTGGTCGGCTTCTTCGGCGGCCTCACCGTCTTCTTCCACGATGACACCTTCATCAAGTGGAAAGTGACTGTCATCAACGTGCTGTTCGCACTGGGTCTGCTCATCAGCCGCTACGGCTTTGGCAAGAACCTGATCAAACAGATGTTGGCCAAGGAGCTGCAAGCACCCGATGCAGTCTGGGACAAGGTCAATCTCGGCTGGGTCGGCTTCTTTACCGTCTGTGGCCTGCTCAACCTCTACGTGGCGTTCAACCTGCCGCAAGAGATGTGGGTCAACTTCAAGGTGTTCGGCCTGCTGGGGATGACGCTGGTCTTTACCCTGCTGAGCGGCGCCTATCTCTATCGCCACATCCCTGCCGAGCAGTTGTCCCAGCAAAAAGACGAACCCAAAGAATAACCCTCATCAGAAAAGGATCCTCTCATGTGGTATCTCATCTACTCCGAAGATGTCCCCGATAGCCTGCCACTGCGCAAGCAAGTTCGCCCTGCCCATCTGGCTCGCCTGCAAGCCCTGCAGGATGAGGGTCGCCTGCTGACCGCCGGCCCCAACCCGGCTATCGACGCCGAGGATCCGGCCGATGCAGGCTTTACCGGCAGCACCGTCATCGCCGAGTTTGCCTCGCTGGCTGACGCCAAAGCCTGGGCCGATGCCGATCCCTATGTTGTAGCTGGCGTCTATGCCAAAGTGACCATCAAGCCGTTCAAGAAAGTCTTTTAAAACTGCGTCAAATACAAAGAGGCCGGAACGGATGTACAACCCGCTCCGGCCTCTTTTTATTGCGCGATGCTCAGCGCACCAACAAGGTCACGCTCTGGCGACAAACCAGGGATTGAGGATATCGGGCTTGTTGTAGGCAAGGGGTGAGCCATCGAGCTGGGTGACGCTGCCACCCGCCCCCTCCAGCACCGCCTGTGCAGCGCCGGTATCCCACTCGCAGGTAGGTGCGAGGCGCGGATAGAGCTCGGCGCCCCCCTCGGCAATGATGCAGAACTTCAGCGAACTGCCCATGGAAACCAGCTCGATCTCGCCAAAAGGAGCCAAGAAATCGAGGGTTTCCTGCGACAGGTGGTTGCGACTGCCCACCACTCGCCACGCCTCGCCTTCACGATGAGGCCGGGTCTGGATAGGCTCGCGCTTGCCATCGGCGATGCGCCAGGCACCGAGACCCTTTCCGCCATACCAGAGCTTGTCCAGCACAGGGGCATAGACCAGCCCCCAGCGCGGCGCCCCCCCTTCAATCAGCGCGATATTGACGGTGAACTCGCCGTTGCGGGAGACAAACTCCTTGGTGCCGTCGAGGGGATCCACCAGCCAGTAGCGGGACCAGCCGTGGCGTGCAGCCATCACCTCTGGCCCTGACTCCTCCGACAATACGGGAATATCCGGAGTCAGCCGCGCCAACCCCTGAACGATCACCTCATGAGCCCCCTTGTCGGCCGCGGTCAGCGGACTCTCGTCGCTCTTGTACTCCACAGCGAAGGGCTGGCTGTAGATGGCCATGATGGCCGCTCCCGCCGCACGGGCGACAGGTTCAAGTTCGGTGATATCGGGGTGGTACATAACAGGCTCGATCAGTGAGTGAGAAACCCAGTCTATCGCGTTTGTCATCAACCGCTTATAGCTGATTGCACTGGATTATATTGCCCCTGCTTCTCCTGCCCCTTGCCGCCATCGGCCGGTACCAGCAGCACTTCGATACCGGCATTGCGCAAACCGGAAAGGATATCGGCAGGCACGGCATCGTCGGTGATCAGGGTGTGAATACGCAGGGTATCGATGATCTTGTGCAGGCTGCGCCGGCCAAACTTGCTGGAGTCGGTGACCACCACAATCCGCTCGGCTACCTGACACATGCAGCGGTTGAGGCGCGCTTCGTCCTCATGATGGGTGCTGACGCCGCGCTCCAGATCGATGCCATCCACCCCGAGAAACAGCATGTCAAAGTGGTAGTTTTGCAGGGACTGCTCCGCTTGCGCACCGTAGAAGGAGAGCGACTTGCGGCGCAGATGTCCGCCCGTCATCAGCAGCTCCACCCCTTCTGCTTCGAGCAGTTCATTCGCCACATTCATGCCGTTGGTCATCACCAGGATCTCCTGATGTCCCTTCAGATGTCGCGCTACCTCCAGTGTTGTCGTCCCCGAATCGAGGATAAGGCGACAACCTGAGGGCACCAGGGTCGCCGCCAGCGCGCCTATCCGCTGTTTCACGGGAGTATTGAGCACACTCTTGTCGGCAATGGTGCGCTCCGGCACCGTCTGACCCGGCTCGCACAACAGGGCGCCACCGTAGGCACGCACGGCCACCCCCTGCTTCTCCAGAAAGGCCAGATCGTTGCGGATGGTCACGGTAGAGACCTGATAGTGACTCGCCAACTCGTTGACCTGAACGCTGCCATTGCTGCGCAGCTGCTGAATAATCCGCTCCCGCCGCTCGCTGGTTCCGAGCGCACCTTTTTCGCTTGTTTGCATAGTTCTTCTGCCGGAATGCTGTAGTGAAAGATCGCTTTCACTTCGTTACGTTTGCATATTAACGCTCAGCGAAGGTGCCAAATCAAGCCTTCATTACGCTTTACCACCACTCTCATCATCTTTCCCCACCATTCAAAATCTTTCGATACCTTTCTTTTTGTGATCCCTTTCAAGATCTGACGACTCTTTTGTTTCGTTTTCTTTTCCTCCCCACTACCGTAAAGAAAAGAAATCGAAAGAACATTTCCATCCGCAGCAACCAAGGAACATCAAAATGAAATCCATGCTGGCACTGGTCGAAAGACATAAACAGGGAGAACAGACCGGGATCTACGCCGTCTGCTCCGCTCACCCGCTGGTGCTGGAGGCCGCGCTACGGCTGGCCGCCGAAGGGGATGAGCTGCTGCTGGTCGAGGCCACATCCAATCAGGTGGATCAGTTTGGCGGCTATACCGGCATGACCCCCGCCGACTTTCGCGATCGCCTCTACGAGCTGGCGGCACAGTGTCACTTTCCGGCGCAGCGCCTCATTTTGGGGGGCGACCATCTGGGCCCCAACCGCTGGCAGGGGGAACCGGCCGAGCAGGCCATGGCCCATGCCGGAGATCTCATCGCCAGCTATGTCGCTGCCGGGTTCAAGAAGATCCACCTCGACTGCAGCATGTCCTGTCAGGGTGATCCCGTTCCCCTGACCGATGAGCTGGTCGCTGAAAGGGCGGCACGGTTGGCGCAGATCGCCGAGCAAACCTGTCTGGCCACTTTTGGCGAGAGCGATCTGGTCTATGTGATTGGCACCGAGGTGCCGGTGCCGGGCGGTGCCCATGAAGATCTTGCCGAGCTGGCGGTCACCACGCCGGAGGCGGCACGCCACACCCTCGAGGCCCATCAACAGGCCTTCAACAAGGCGGGGCTGGCCCATATCTGGCCCAGAGTGATCGGTCTGGTGGTGCAACCCGGCGTCGAGTTTGACCATACCCGCGTCATCGATTACCGGCCCGAAAAAGCGGCGCCCCTTAGCCGGATGATCGAAGCCTATCCCCACATGGTGTTCGAAGCCCACTCCACCGATTACCAGACTCCCGAGGCCTACCGCCAGCTGGTACGCGACCACTTTGCCATTCTCAAAGTCGGCCCCGCCCTCACCTTCGCCCTGCGCGAAGCGTTGTTTGCCCTCGCCGCCATCGAGGAGGAGCTGGTGGTGGCCAAGGCCTGTTCAGGTCTGCGCAAGGTGATGGAAGAGACCATGCTGGAGCGCCCCGACTTCTGGCGCAGCCACTACCAGGGCAGTGCCAACGAGTGCCGGCTGGCCCGTGGCTACAGCTATTCGGATCGCATTCGCTACTACTGGCCCGATAGCCGGGTCGATGAGTGCTACGCCAGATTGCTGGCCAATCTGGCGGCGGAGCCCATCCCGCTCCCCCTGCTGAGCCAGCATCTGCCCCTGCAGTATCGCAAGGTGCGTCAGGGCACGCTCTCGGCCAATCCCCATGACCTCATTCTCGATCAGGTGCAGGAGGTGCTGCGGCACTACGCCAGCGCCTGCACTGCGGCCTCTCGCCGCCATTCCCAGCTCGACCCTGTTGTATAAGGAGTTGCAGACATGATCCTTGGTTATTCAGAAGAGATATTGCGCAGTGCCAATGGCCTGGCGACTGCCCGTGAAATTCGCCAGCAACCCGCCACCTGGCGCGAGACCCTCGCCATGGTCGAGGAGTGCCGTCCAGCATTGACCCGTTTTCTGACCCCCCTGCTCGCCCGGCAAGAGCTGCGCATCATCCTGACCGGGGCAGGCACCTCCGCCTTTGCCGGTCGGGCGCTCGCCCCCTATCTCTCGGCCCACCTGCATGCCCGGGTCGAGGCGATCGCCACCACGGATATCGTCACCGACCCGGCCGAGTATCTGGCCGAAGATTGCCCGACCCTGCTTATCTCCTTTGCCCGCTCCGGCAACAGCCCCGAGAGCGTGGCGGCGGTCGAACTGGCCAGTCAGCTGCTCAGCCACTGCCACCATCTGGTGCTGACCTGCAACGGTGAAGGGGCGCTCTATCGCCGCTGCCAGCAAGATGCCCACTCTCTGGCCCTGCTGATGCCACCCCAGACCAATGATCGCAGCTTCGCCATGACCAGCAGCCTGACCAGCATGATGCTGAGCTGTCTGGCTCTCTTTCTGCCAGAGCAGTTCAACCGCCAGCGCTGCGAGCAGCTGGTCACCACCAGTGACGCCATTCTGGAGCAGGTTGTGCAGCGCGTACCGGCCTGGAACGAGCCGTTGCCCGAACGGGTCATCTATCTTGGCAGCGGTAGTCTGCAAGGGGTGGCGCAGGAGGCGGCCCTCAAACTGCTGGAGCTGACCGCAGGCCGTCTGGTCGCCATGTTCGACTCTCCCACCGGTTTTCGCCACGGCCCGAAATCGGTCGTCAACGAGCAGACGCTCATCGTGCTGCTCATCTCCAACGACCCTTACACCCGGCAATACGATCTGGATCTGCTGCGCGAGCTGCGAAGCGATGACAAGGCCGCCCGGGTGGTCGCCATCGCCGACCAGCGCCATCCCGCCATCGAGGAGGGGGAGTACATCTATTTGCCCGCCACCCTGCATGGCGACGATGCCCAGCTCGCCTTCTGCTACCTGCTCTATGCCCAGTACTACGCCTTCCATACCTCGCTGGGACTGGGGATCAGCCCGGACAATCCCTGCCCCACCGGTCAGGTCAACCGGGTCGTACAGGGGGTCAATATCTATCCGTTCCACCAAGAAGGAGTGCTGTGATGCCCAATATCGTATTGAGCCGGATCGATGAGCGTCTGATCCACGGTCAGGTCGGCGTCCAGTGGGTCGGCTTTGCCGGTGCCAATCTGGTGCTGGTCGCCAACGACGAGGTGGCAGAGGACCCCATCCAGCAGAACCTGATGGAGATGGTGCTGGCCGAAGGCATTGCGGTGCGGTTCTGGCCGCTCCAGAAGGTGATCGACAACATCCACAAGGCGGCAGATCGCCAGAAGATCCTGCTGGTCTGCAAAAACCCGACCGATTTCAACACCCTGGTTCAGGGAGGTGTCCCCATCTCCCGGATCAACGTCGGCAACATGCATTACGCCGACGGCAAGCGTCAAATCCACAAGACCGTATCCGTGGACGAACAGGACATCACCGCATTTCGCGCCCTGCGGGACGCCCGTGTCGAGTGCTATGTCCAGGGCGTGCCGACCGAACCGGCACAGGACATTTTCAATTTGCTCTGATTAAGGACAATTGTGATGGAAATCAGTTTGTTACAAGGTCTGCTGCTTGGCATCCTGGCGTTCTTCGCCGGACTCGACCTGTTCAACGGTCTGACCCACTTCCACCGTCCCGTGGTGCTGGGGCCGCTGGTTGGCCTCATCCTCGGCGACCTGCCTACCGGTATTCTGGTGGGCGGTACTCTGGAGCTGGTCTGGATGGGGTTGGCCCCGCTGGCGGGGGCGCAACCGCCCAACGTCATTATCGGCACCATAGTCGGCGCCACCTTCGCCATCACCACCGGGGTCAAGCCGGATGTGGCGGTAGGGGTTGCCGTTCCCTTCGCCGTTGCCGTGCAGATGGGGATCACCTTCCTCTTCTCGGTGATGTCGGGGGTGATGTCCCGCTGCGATCGCATGGCCGAAGCGGCTGACGTGCGCGGTATCGAGCGGGTCAACTACCTGGCACTGCTGGCGCTGGGCACTTTCTACTTCCTCTGTGCCTTCCTGCCCACCTACTTCGGGGCCGAACATGCCAAGGCGGCCATCGACGTGCTACCTGCCCGCCTCATCGACGGCCTCGGCGTTGCTGGCGGCATCATGCCCGCCATCGGTTTTGCCGTGCTGCTCAAGATCATGATGAAGAACGTCTATATCCCCTACTTCATCCTCGGTTTCGTCGCTGCCGCCTGGCTCCAGTTGCCGGTTCTGGCCATCGCCGCCGCCGCGCTGGCCATGGCCCTGATCGACTTCATGCGTACCACCACCCCGCAAGCTCGTCCTGTTCAGGAGGAAACCGAAGATGGCATCTAACAACACAGCTGCGCGGATCATCTCCAGCGCCGAACCGCACAATACCCGGCCACAATCCGACGACACCTATGAAGATCAGCAGCTTGGCGCCGAGCTGACCAAGCAGGATATCAACCGCTTTGCCTGGCGCTCCCTGCTGCTGCAGGCCTCCTTCAACTATGAGCGGATGCAGGCCTCCGGCTGGCTCTATGGGTTGCTGCCGGCACTGCAGAAGATCCACACCAATCCGCGGGATCTCTCCCGGGCCATGAAAGGGCACATGGGTTTCTTCAACACCCACCCCTTCCTGGTCACCTTCGTGATGGGGATCGTGCTGGCGATGGAGCGCTCCAAGCAGAACGTCAACAGCATCCAGAGCACCAAGATTGCCGTTGGTGCACCGCTCGGCGGGATCGGCGATGCCATGTTCTGGCTCACCCTGCTCCCCATCTGTGGCGGCATAGGGGCAGATCTGGCGCTGCAGGGCTCCATCATGGGTGCCGTGGTCTTCTTCCTGCTGTTCAACGTGGTCCACTTCGGCCTGCGTTTTGGTCTGGCGCACTACGCCTACCGCATGGGGGTAGCGGCGATTCCGGTCATCAAGGCCAATACCCGCAAGGTGGGGCATGCTGCCTCCATCGTCGGTATGACGGTGATCGGCGCGCTGGTCGCCACCTACGTGCGTCTTGGCACCACGCTGGAGATCACTGCCGGTGATGCAGTCGTCAAACTGCAGGCTGACGTGCTCGACAAGCTGATGCCCGCCTTCCTGCCGCTGCTCTACACCCTGGCGATGTACGCCCTGATCCGCAAAGGCTGGAGCCCGCTGCGCCTCATCGTCATCACGGTGGTACTCGGTATCGTCGGCAAATTCGCCGGTTTCCTCTAATCCGGAGCCGGCAGCAAGCCGGCCCCCTTTGCAGTAAAGGAACAGACTATGTTGGGCATCATCATTTGTGGTCATGGCGGTTTCGCCAGCGGTCTGGAGCGCGCCATGCTGCAGATCCTCGGCGAACAGGAAGCGGTTATCGCCATCGACTTTCCCGAGAGCTCCACCACCGCCCTGCTGCAGGCGCAGTGCGAAGCGGCACTGACTGAGGTCGACAAGGGGGATGGCGTGGTCTTCCTGACCGACCTGCTCGGTGGCACCCCGTTTCGGGTCGCCTCTACCCTCTCACTGCACCAGCCAGAGCGGGAGGTCATTACCGGTACCAACCTGCAACTGCTGCTGGAGATGGCGCTGGAACGCGATGGCCTCAGTGCCCGTGAATTCCGCCGGCAGGCCCTTGATTGCGGCCACCGGGGGCTCACCTCGCTGGCGGATGAGATGTGCAAAGAGCGTCAGACAGATGCCGCTCTCGTCGAGGAGGGCATCTGATGGCCTCACGGATCCGTGCCCGTCGCCTGCTGACCGAACAGGGTTGGCTGGAACATCAGGAGCTGACCCATGAAGGGGGCATCATCACCGCCATCGCTCCCATCACGGATGGCGATCCGGCGCGGGATGTCGATCTGCTGGTGCCTGCGCTGATCGATGGTCATGTCCACGGCGGTGCCGGTGTCGATGTCATGGATAGCGAGGACAATGCCTTGGCAACCTTGTCGATGGCCAAGGCGACAGAAGGGGTCGGCGCTTTTCTTGCCACCACGGTCACCGCCCCACTCCCCGAGATAGAGCAAGCTCTTGCCCGCATTGCCGATGGCGTTGCCCGTGGCATGCCGGGCGCAGAGCTGCTCGGCTGCTATCTGGAAGGGCCCTACTTCACACCGGACAACAAGGGCGCCCACGATCAGGCGCTGTTTCGGGAGCTGGATATTGCCGAGCTGAACCACCTGCAACAGCTGGCGCGCGGCACCCTGAAGGTGGTCGCGCTGGCACCGGAAAAGCCCAACGCCATCGCGTCCATTCACCATCTTGCCGCAAACGGCGTGCGGGTAATGCTGGGCCACTCGGCGGCGGATCACAATACCACCATGGCGGCGCTGGCAGCGGGCGCCTCCGGGCTGGTGCACTGCTTCAATGGCATGCGCGGCCTGCACCACCGCGAACCCGGCATGGTCGGTGCAGGTCTTGTCCATCCCGCAGCCTGGCTGGAGCTGATCGCCGATGGCCATCATCTCCACCCGAGCGTGCTCAAGCTCTGTCACTGCTGCGCCGGCCAGCGCCTGCTCTTGATCACCGATGCGATGCGCGCCGCCGGTATGCCCGACGGTCACTATCTGCTTGGCAACTATCGGGTCGAGATGAAGAACGGTGTGGTACGCACCGAAACCGGCGGTCTGGCGGGCAGCACTCTCACCCTGCTTGGCGCCGTACGCAACATGGTGCAGCTGGCGGATGTGCCGCTCGATGAGGCCATCACAATGGCCTCGCTGGCACCCGCAAAGATGCTCGGCATTGCCGATCGCCTCGGTTCACTGGCAGTTGGCAAACAGGCCAATCTGCTCGCCCTCACCACTGAACTCAATCAACAACACATCTGGGTGGCTGGCCGGGAGATAAATCCGACCAACCTTTCCTCCCTTTTCTCAGGATCTCGCGTCAATCAGGACGCTCAGGAGTCACTATGTATCTGATCTCTTCCCATGAAATGCTCAAAGATGCCCAGCGCCGTGGCTACGCCGTACCGGCTTTCAACATCCACAACCTGGAAACCGTGCAGGTGGTGGCTCGCACCGCCGCTCGCATGCGCTCTCCGGTGATCCTGGCTGGCACCCCGGGCACCTATCGCCATGCCGGGGTCGAATATCTGGTCTCCATCTGTCAGGCAGCTGCTCATGAGTACCGCATCCCGCTGGTGCTGCATCTGGATCACCACGAAGACGAGCAGGACATCCACAACAAGGTCGAAGCGGGCATTCGCTCGGCCATGATCGATGCCTCGCACTTTCCGTTTGAAGAGAACATCGAGAAAGTACGCAGTGTGGTCACTTTCTGCCATCGCATGGGCGCCAGCGTTGAAGCGGAACTGGGCCAGCTGGGTGGTCAGGAAGATGACCTCATTGTCGATGCCGCAAATGCCAAATTTACCGATCCGCTGAAGGCTGCCGAGTTTGTCCGCCGTACCGGTATCGACTCGCTGGCCGTGGCCATCGGTACCGCACACGGCCTCTACAAGGAGGAGCCCCGTCTGGACTTTGCACGCCTCGCCGCCATTCGCGAGCAGGTAGATATTCCGCTGGTGCTGCACGGCGCCTCCGGCGTACCGGAGGCCGATGTGCGCCGCTGCATCGAACTCGGGATCTGCAAGGTCAACGTTGCGACCGAACTGAAGATAGCCTTCGCCGATGCAATGAAAGCCTTCCTTGGCTCTCATCCGGATGCCAGCGACCCGCGCCAGTATCTGGTACCCGCCATGGCCGCCATGGAGGAAGTTGTCGAGGCGAAAATCCGTATGTGCATGAGTAATAACAAGATTTGATAACAATAAAATTACGGTAACAGGTCTGGGAGATAATAATGATGGCTCGCGCATCCTTGCGAAATAAGGTATGGGAATTTGCCCAGAGTTTGGGGAAAACATTCATGTTTCCCGTCTCTTTGATGGCATTCATGGGACTACTGCTGGGGGTGGGGTCATCCATTACCAGCCCCTCCACCATAGATAATTTTCCTTTTCTTGGTGGAGAATATACCCAGCTCGTCTTCAATCTGGTGGCAACCGTAGGCAGCTTCGGCTTCACCTATCTGCCCATCATGTTTGCCATCGGTATTCCGATGGGATTGACCGAAAAGAACAAGGGTGTCGCGGCCTATTCCGGTTTCGTCGGCTATATGGCGATGAATATCGGGATCAACTTCTATCTCGCCAGTACCAGCCAACTGGCTTCGCCGGAAAATATCAAACTGGCGGGGCAAGCCATGGTGATGGGGGTTCAGACCCTCTCCATGGGTGTGCTGGGTGGCATAGTGTCGGGGATCGTAACCTACTTCATCCATCGCCGTTTTTATAACCTCAAACTGCACGACGCCTTCTCGTTCTTCAGCGGCCTGCGCTCCGTGCCCATCATCACCGTGCTGGTCATGTCGCTGATAGGTCTCGCCATGCCGCTCTTCTGGCACTATGTGGCGCTCGGTATTACTGCGGTCGGCAACATGATCATCTCTGCCGGCTCTTTTGGTGCCTTCCTCTACGGAGTGGCCATCAACCTGCTCAAACCGCTCGGTCTGCACCACATCATGCTGGCCATGGTGCGCTTTACCCCGGCAGGCGGTACCGAGCTGGTCAATGGCGAAACCATTTCCGGCGCGCTCAATATCTTCTTCGCCCAGTTGAAAGCGGGTGAACCTATCAGCCCGGCAGCAACCGCCTTCCTGTCGCAAGGGTTTATGCCGACCTTTATATTCGGTCTGCCTGCTGCAGCGTTGGCCATGTATATGGCAGCCACGCCCGGCAATCGAACCAGAATCAAGAGCCTGATTATCTCCGGGGTACTGGTCTCTATCGTGACCGGTATTTCCGAGCCCATCGAATTCCTGTTCCTGTTTGTCGCGCCGGTACTCTATCTGTTCCATGTCTTTATGACCGGCGCCGCGCTCTTTGTGGTGGCCATGTGTGGCGTCACCATCGGCAATACCGATGGCAGTGCACTCGACCTGCTTATTTTCGGCATCATGCAGGGCTGGCAAACCAAGTGGTATCTGATAATTCCCATTGGCCTTATCTGGTCTGCCATCTATTTCACCGTCTTCTACTGGTACATCAAGAAATATGACATCAAGACCCCCGGCAGGGATGAGGTCGATGATATCCAGATTGCGAAACACGACCCGGCCGTGATCCTGAGTGCCCTCGGTGGCAAGGAGAATATCGTCAGCCTGGACAACTGCGTCACACGGCTGAGACTGGTGGTACACGATATGGGCAAGCTGCAGGAGAAGATCCTGAAACAGGCTGGCGCCCTCTCCGTCGTCAAGATCGACGAGCACAGCGTGCAGGTCATCATTGGCGCTCAGGTTCAAACCGTGAAGGATAATCTCGATGCTCTCCTGTAAAGATCGGGAGGCCCTGCGCCTCCCAACCCCCTCTGCCGACTTGCAATCCTCCCGTTTCGACGAGCTGGCAGATCGCATCAGCGACAAATGCCGCAAGTGGGATATGAAAGTGATCGAGAGCCGCTTTGGCCCCGTTCCCGCCGACAGCATTCCCATGTGGATTGCCGATATGGATTTCAAATCGCCGCCGGCTGTGGCTCGCAAGTTCAGCGAAATCATCAGCTGGGGCACCTTCAGCTACACCCACTGCATCGATGATTTCTACGAGGCGGTCATCAACTTCCAGGCCCGCCACCACAAGGTCGCGGTGGAACGGGAGTGGATCACCCTCTCCTATGGTACCGTCTCCACCCTGCACTACACGGTGCAGGCATTCTGCCAGCCGGGTGACAGCATCATCATGAACACCCCTGTCTATGATCCCTTTGCCAAGGCGGCCGAAAGGCAGGGGGTCAAGGTTGTCGCCAACCCGTTAGCCCTGAACAAAGGACGATACCGGATCGATCTGGCGAAGCTGGAGGAGCAGATCATTAGCCACAAGCCCAAAATCTATTTTCTCTGCTCGCCCCATAACCCGTCGGGCAGGATCTGGAGTCAGGCCGAGCTGGAAGCCGTTGCCGACATCTGCCTGCGCCATCAGGTGTTGATGATGGTCGATGAAGTGCATGCAGAGCACATCATCCATGGCGAGTTCGTCTCCTTTCTGGCACTGGAGGAGCGTTACTGCAACAACATGATGCTGATGAGCTCGCCCAACAAGGCATTCAATCTGGGCGGATTGAAAACCTCCTACAGCATCATTCCAAATCCGCAGATAAGAAACCGCTTCAGAGCGCGCCTTGAGCAGAACTCCATCACCTCTCCCAATGTGTTCGGGCTCTGGGGAATTATCACCGCCTATAACGAGTGCGATGCATGGCTGGCCGAATTGAATCTCTATCTGAGAGAGAACTACGCCCTGCTGGCGCGCTACTTCAGGGAGAATCTGCCCGACTTCCAAGTCATGCCGATGGATGCCTCCTATCTGGTCTGGGTCAATACCAAAGGGAGCGGAATGAGCGCAAGCGAGGTGACCCTCAGGTGGGCAGTCGAAGCGGGGGTCATCATCGAAGATGGCTCCCACTACGTCAGCGATGGCGAAGAGTATGTGCGGATCAACATAGGCACCTCCCGCCAGCTGCTCGGCGAGGCGCTGCAACGTCTGGGAAGATGGGCGCAGCAGCAGGTCTGACGACTGCGATATTCCCATCGGCAGAAACAACAAAAGGGATGCCATGGAGTCCCTATTGTTTCATATGGCCACTGTGCGTTGCCAGTACCCGAAGCATCAGATCCCCTGACGAGCTTCCTGCATCAGCAGGCGCATGTCGCTCACGGCTTTGGCCAAACCATCGAAGGCGGCGCGGCCGATGATGGCGTGGCCGATGTTGAGCTCATAGAGCTCGGGGATGGCGGCGATGGCCTTGACGTTGTGGTAGTGCAGGCCGTGACCGGCATTGACCTTCAAGCCCTTGCCAGCGGCATAGGAGGCGCCGGCGGCGATACGCTTGAACTCGGCGTTGCGCTCAGCATCGGTGGTGGCATCGGCGTAACGGCCGGTATGGATCTCGATAAAGGGGGCGCCACTCTCGGCAGCCGCATCGATCTGGATGGGATCGGCGTCGATAAAGAGGGATACCTGGGCACCCACAGCAGAGAGGCGGGCAACGGCGTCAGTCACCTTGTCCAGCTGACCGGCCACGTCCAGACCGCCCTCGGTGGTCACTTCGGTGCGCTTCTCCGGCACCAGACAGACGAAGTGGGGCTTGATACGGCAGGCGATGCCGATCATCTCTTCGGTCACCGCCATCTCCAGGTTCATTCTGGTCTGGATAGTCTGGCGCAGGATCTCCACATCGCGATCGGTGATGTGGCGGCGATCTTCACGCAGATGCACGGTAATGCCATCGGCCCCTGCCTGTTCTGCCACAAAAGCGGCCTGTACCGGATCCGGATACTGGGTGCCACGGGCGTTGCGCAGAGTCGCGATATGGTCGATGTTCACACCCAGATAGATTTCACTCATTGAGAACTCCTTGAAAGGCTTCATCTGTTGACTGCGCGGTCAGCGAATCACACCGCGCCAATATCCGTATGTCTGTAATCTGTGCAGCCTTGCATACTGGCTTTGCGTTTTAAAAACAGCTCCCGGCTCTTTAGCTGACGTTTGCCCAGATAGGGTTGCAGTGCCAGTCGGCTGAAACGTTTGGCCGCCTGCAGCAAGGGAGGGGAATCGAAACGTCCCTCGGCAAAGGCGAGCAGGTGGGCACCGAGAAACAGGGTACGGGGATCCGGCGCCCGCTCGCAAGCAACAAAGCCCAATTCACGCTCGAAGCCATAGAGCAAGGTCGGCTCGATGGGCGACTCGTCGTCCGCCGTGTATTCGAAATCCACCGCATAGCCGAGCGCCTGCAACAGCAGGAACTCGAAGCGGCGCAGCGGCAGCTCCGGCGTCTCGCCATCGGCCAGCGCCATGATGGCACGGGCATAGGCATCGAACACTTCGGGGAACGGGGTGTGCGCTTCCAGCAGGTAGTAGACCAGCTCGTTGAGATAGAGGCCGTAGAAGAGGCGATCGCCGCCGAGTCGCAGGGAGTGATCCGGGCATTCGACCTGGGTGAGGTTCTTGAGATCGCCCTTGCCGCGCCAAGCGATGGTGAGCAGGGTAAAGGGTTGCAGCAGCCCCTTGAGAGGGGAGCGTGGCCCGCGAGAACCGCGAGCCACCAGGGTAAATCGGCCACTATCCTGGGTGAAGACCTCGACCAGCTGGCTGGTCTCCCGATAGGGCCGACTGTGGATGACGAAAGCCGGGGTCAGCAATCAGTCGTCACCATACCCGAGGCTACGCAGGGCGCGCTCATCATCAGCCCAGCCCGACTTGACCTTGACCCACAGCTCGAGGTGCACCTTGTTCTGGAACAGACGCTCCATATCGAGGCGCGCCTCGGTGCCGATGGTCTTGATCTTCTCACCCTTGTTGCCGATGACCATCTTCTTCTGGCCATCGCGCTCGACCAGGATCAGGCCGTGGATGTGGTAGAGACCGTTCTCTTCCACCTTGAAGCGCTCGATCTCCACCGTCACCGAGTAGGGCAGCTCCTCGCCGGTGAAGCGCATCAGCTTCTCGCGGATGATTTCGGAGGCCATAAAGCGGGAGGAGCGGTCAGTCACGTAATCTTCCGGGAAGAAGTGGACGTTTTCCGGCAGCAGATCCTTGGCCCACTCGCGGATCTTCTCCACGTTGGTGCCCTTTTCGGCACTGATGGGCAGAATATGGGCAAAGTTCATCTGTTGGCCCAGCCACTCGAGGTGGGGCAGCAGATCTTCTTTCTCTTTGACGTTGTCAATCTTGTTGACCGCCAGCACCACCGGGCACTTGAGATTGCGCAGCTTGCCCAGCACCATCTCGTCGTCTTTGGTCCAGTGGGTACCGTCGACCATGAACACCACCATGGCCACATCCCCCAGCGAACTGGTGGCGGCACGGTTCATCAGGCGGTTGATGGCCCGTTTCTCTTCAATGTGCAGACCCGGGGTATCTACATAGATGGTCTGGTAGTTATCCTCTGTGTCGATCCCCAAAATCCGGTGACGGGTGGTCTGGGGTTTCTTCGAGGTAATGCTGACCTTCTGGCCAAGCAGCTTGTTGAGCAGGGTGGACTTGCCCACGTTCGGGCGGCCCACGATGGCGACAAAGCCGCAGTAGGTAGTATCTGTCATGACAGTTTTTCCAATGCTTGCTGCGCCGCGGCCTGTTCGGCCTTGCGACGGCTGGTGCCGACCCCGACGAGAGGACCATCCAGACCTTCCACGTCACACTGGACAGTGAACTCCTGATTGTGGGCCTCGCCCTTGACGTTGGTCACGGTGTAGGTCGGCAGGGATTTGCGGCTTCCCTGCAAAATTTCTTGCAGACGGGTCTTGGGATCTTTCTGCTCGATGCCCGGCTTGATCTCTTCCAGGCGGCTGGCATACCAGCTCAGCAGCAGTGTCCGCACCGTCTCAAGATTGGTATCCAGATAGACGGCACCGATCACCGCCTCGACCGTATCGGCCAGAATGGATTCGCGGCGAAAACCGCCGCTCTTGAGTTCGCCGGGGCCGAGGATCAGGTGATCACCAAGGTCAAACTCCCGGCCCAGTTCGGCCAGGGTCTTCTCACGCACCAGGGTGGCGCGCATCCGGCTGAGATCCCCTTCCGCCGCTTGCGGGAAGCGGTGGAAGAGATCGTCGGCAATCACCAGACTCAAAATCGAGTCACCCAGAAATTCCAGTCGTTCATTGTGACGGGAACCGGCGCTGCGGTGAGTCAGCGCCCGGGTCAGCAGTTCCAGATCCGCAAAGACATGCCCGAGACGGGACTGCAGTCTGTTCATCTTGATATTCATTTACTTGATTCCGCCAATGCGGTTGAAGCGCACACCTGTCGGTACCCAACTTGGCAGCAGGGAGCCTTCTTCGCGCTCGAATTCAAAACTTATCCAGATAGCGACCGCCTTGCCGACCAGATTCTGCTCGGGCACAAAGCCCCAGAAGCGGCTGTCGGTGCTGTTGTCGCGGTTGTCGCCCATCACGAAATACTGGCCTTCCGGTACCACCCACTCGTCGGGGTAGGTGCCGGGCTGGCGATAGTAACGGCCAACCATGTCGGGCATCAGCGGATTGCGCAGGGTCTCGTGGGAGACATCACCCAACTGCTCGGTATAGCGGTCAAGGGGGATCCCCATCTGGGTAAATTCGCCTCTTTGTTCAAACTTGACGTCGAGCTTCTTGAAGCCCGGGCACGTTTTCCCTTCCTGCTCCTCGCACTTGGGCCGAATCATCAGCTCCTTGTTGCGATAGATAACCCGATCACCCGGCATACCGACCACCCGCTTGATGTAGTCAACGCGCGGTTCAAGGGGATACTTGAACACCACCACGTCGCCACGCTTGGGCTCGCCAGTCTCGAGGAACTTGGTGTTGGTCACCGGGTCCCGCAGACCATAGGCAAATTTTTCCACCAGGATGAAGTCGCCCACCAGCAGGGTGGGCATCATGGAACCTGACGGGATCTGGAACGGTTCAAAAATGAACGAACGCAGGATCAGCACAAAGGTGATGACCGGGAAGACCCCGGCGGTCTGTTCAATCCAGACCGGCACAGGGGCGACCTTGGCCAGGGTCTTCTCATCCAGGTGGGCACCGCCATGGGCACGAGCCACGGCAATCTTGGCGGCGCGCTGCTTGGACCAAATCATCTTGTCCAGACACCATATAACACCGGTGATCGCGCAGACCACCACCAGGATCAGGGAAAACGTGCTTGCCATCTATTAATCCTTTCCGACGTGGAGAATCGCGAGGAAGGCTTCCTGCGGCACGTCGACACGGCCGAGGGACTTCATCCGCTTCTTACCTTCTTTCTGCTTGTTCAGCAGTTTCTTCTTACGACTCACGTCACCACCGTAGCACTTGGCGGTTACGTCTTTACGCAGCGCCTTGACAGTGCTGCGAGCGATGATCTGGTTGCCGATGGCCGCCTGAATGGCGATATCGAACATCTGGCGAGGGATCAGCTCGCGCATCTTCTCCACCACCTGACGACCGCGATACTGGGCGTTGTCCTTGTGAGTGATGATGGCCAGGGCATCGACGCGCTCACCGTTGATCATGATGTCCAGACGGACCATGTCGGAGGTTTCGAAACGCTTGAAGCCGTAGTCCAGCGAGGCGTAACCGCGACTGGTGGACTTCAGACGGTCGAAGAAGTCGAGCACCACTTCCGCCATCGGGATTTCATAGGTCAGTGCCACCTGTTTGCCGTGATAGACCATGTTGGTCTGCACGCCACGCTTCTCGATACAGAGGGTGATCACGTTGCCCATGTACTCCTGCGGCAGCAGGATATGACACTCGGCGATCGGCTCGCGCATCTCCTTGATGCTGGTGATGGCAGGCATCTGGGCCGGGCTGTCGATATGGATGGTGGAGCCGTCGGTCAGCTCGATCTCGTAGACTACGGTCGGCGCCGTGGTGATCAGATCCAGATCGTATTCACGCTCCAGACGCTCCTGAATGATCTCCATGTGCAGCATGCCGAGGAAGCCACAACGGAAGCCGAAGCCCAGCGCAGTGGAGCTCTCCGGTTCGAAGAACAGGGAGGCATCGTTCAGGGAGAGCTTGTCGAGGGCGTCACGGAACGACTCGTAGTCATCGCTGGAGATGGGGAACAGACCCGCATAAACCTGCGGCTTCACCTTCTTGAAGCCAGCCAGCGCCTTGTCGGCACCATTCTTGGCCTGAGTCAGGGTATCGCCCACCGGCGCGCCGTGGATGTCCTTGATACCGCAGACAACCCAACCTACCTCGCCACAGCCCAGCCCCTGGGTATCCACCTGCTTGGGCGTGAAGATACCGATACGATCGACACCCCACACCTGACCGGTGCTCATCACCTTGATCTTGTCGTTCTTCTTCAGGGAACCGTTCTTGATCCGCACCAAAGAGACAACGCCCAGATAGGAGTCGAACCAGGAGTCGATGATCAGCGCCTGCAGCGGGGCATCCGGGTCACCTTCCGGCGCCGGGATCTTGGCGACGATCTCTTCCAGCACTAGGTCAACACCCAGGCCGGTCTTGGCGGAGCAGCGCACCGCATCGACCGCGTCGATACCGACGATGTCTTCGATCTCCTCGGCAACCCGCTCGGGTTCTGCAGCCGGCAGGTCAATCTTGTTCAGCACCGGCACCACTTCCAGATCCATTTCCATGGCGGTATAGCAGTTGGCCAGAGTCTGTGCCTCAACCCCCTGGCCGGCATCCACCACCAGCAGCGCCCCTTCACAGGCCGCCAAAGAGCGGGAGACCTCGTAGGAGAAATCCACGTGGCCCGGGGTGTCGATAAAGTTCAGCTGGTAGGTGTTACCGTCTTGTGCCTGGTAGTTCAGGGTCACACTCTGTGCTTTGATGGTAATGCCGCGCTCGCGCTCCAGATCCATGGAGTCAAGCACCTGAGCCTGCATCTCGCGGTCGGACAAGCCACCGCAAGTCTGGATCAGACGGTCCGACAGGGTCGATTTACCGTGGTCGATGTGCGCAATAATCGAAAAGTTACGAATGTGTTTCATCGAGCAAGAGTCACTCAAAATTAGTTAAGGTCAGTTATGGAGGCGCGATTTTACTGGATAACCCGGCTGACGGCCATTCTTTAGTCGCCAGCGCCAGTGAAATAGCGCCTGTTCAGTCAGGGGAGGATGCGGACAGGGACGACCACGCCGAGCATCTGCGGGCCGTAGCGCCCCTGATCCAGGCGGTTGGAAAAGTAACGAACCAGTAAAAAGCCCAGCACGCCCCCAAGCAGGCAGCAGAGAATGGTGATCCCCTCCCCCCCCGAGAGCAGCGGTGCCAGCCAGAGCTGCCCCAGCAAGGCGCCAGCAAGCAGGCAAAACAGCGGCAACACATAGACCAGCGCCGCCCCGCGCAGCAGACTCTCTTGCGGGATACCGAGCCTCACTTGCTGGCCAACCCGCACCTCGGCGGTGAGCCTGACCCGCAAGCGGGGAGCTTTCAGGGGAAATGCCTTGGCCACGGTGCCGGTACCGCAGTTGGACTGCTGCTGACAACCACTACAGGCGGAGCGACGCTCGCACTCCACCCAGGCATGGTCACCCTCAATGGCCACCACGGTCGCCAGCTCTTCACTCATCTCATTCACGGCAACACCTCGTGCTCATGCAATGGCAGGATCTGAACACGACTCACAGCCAACGGCAAGCCGCACACTACTGTGAACCCAGAACATGGACTCACTGCACCGCTTCGTTGCGAGCCAGCGGCTGCACCGACTCGGCGATGCGTTTGGCTGTCTCGGCAGGCACTTCCCCAACCACGGTGATCTCGACCCCCACCTCGTTGACGTAGCTCACCAGCGAGGTCGCCCCCTGGCGGATCAGCTGCTGGCGCACCGCCTGCTTGGGATCGACCCGAGAGACGTAGACCGAGAGATCCACCAGGCCATCGGAGAGCATCATGTAATCCACCGGTACACTGGTGGTCACCAGCTGGTGCCGGTCTTGCGACAGCACCTTGAAGCCATCGGGCAACCAGGTGATCTGCCAGTTCAACTGCTGTTGCGGCGCCGGATAGGCATCCTCCAGCGCCAGCGCCGAGGGCTGCTTGCTGTTGGCCAGCTTTACCAGCCATGGGGACGGTTTTTGTTGCAATTGCAGATCCACCCCCAGCATCTGCTCCACCAGATTGCCCTCCCGCTCCACCATGTCGACTCGCAGCAACAGGTGACTACGTTCGTCAATCCAGAGCACAAAGCCATATTTGTCAGCTTCCTTGGGAACCAACCTGACGACTTGAGCGACCTCGCCGGCCACCCGGCTACGGCCAGCAAGCACAGGATCATAACTCTCCAGCACCTGTGCCAACGGCATCTTCACCAGGGTCGACCAGATACCGGGAAAGCGGGCATCCTTCAGGGTGTAGGGATCATGGCTGTTTTCAAAAAAAGTGTATTCATTCTGACGCTGGAGATACTCGATCGCCTTGCCATCGAGATAGCTGAGATGGGCTACCTCCTTGCCATCGATCACGGCATGGCTGATGCGGATCGGTTCAAGACGTCCCTGACGGGCCTTGACCATGGACAATTCGAAGTTCTGTTGCTGCACGGCACTCTGCATCTGCTGCAACAAGGCCTCGGCCGACTTATCGTCGGCCGAGGCCTTGGCACTGATCAGCAGGAGAGAGGCCAGTAAAATACGGCTGTACTGGCGCACGTTGATATCCCTGACGACTCGTTATTGTTGGTTCTGCCTGTCTTGCAACAGGCGTTGTTGCAACTGGTGGTCACGCAGGAAGGCGTTGATCCGCTCCCGCTGTTCCTGCATCTGCTGTTCGGTCAGACCTTGCTGACGGGCACGGGCACCATCCTGTTGCGGATAATGGACGCTCACAGGCGCCGCGCTGCCACCGATTGGAATGGTATTGAGCACCGGATTGGCCGGAACGCCATCCTGTCCCTGATAATGCTGCACTCCGAAGATAACAGCGGCGGCCACGGAGGCGGCAATGGCGTATTGCCCCAGTTGCTGACCGACACGGCGGAACAACGGAACCACATTGGAATCTGTCTTGACAGGTGCAACGACAGGTTGCAGTACGGGAGCCGTCTCGACCGGCTTGGGTGCCAGTATGGTGGGCTCATCCTCCAGCGCAGTCATGATGCTGTCACTGAGATCCAGTTGCAGATTGACCGGCAGGTCACCCCGCATGGCATCGCCGATCAGGTGGTAACGACCCCAAGTATCTTGCAAGTCGGAGTCCATCTCCAGCTCGTTCAGTACCTCTGCGTCACTCAGCTCACCATCCATCAGGGCAGAGATTTGCTCTTTATTTGCCATAAGTTAACCCGTCTTTCCCCAGTTAATTCTCGATCAGAGGTTGCAGCTTTTTATCGATTGCTTCCCTCGCCCGGAAGATACGGGATCTGACCGTACCCACAGGGCAATCCATGATTTCGGCAATCTCTTCGTAGCTCAGCCCTTCCAGTTCGCGGAGGGTGATAGCTGTCCTCAGGTCTTCCGGCAATGCCTCTATGGCTGAAAACACGGTGCGTTTGATCTCGTCAGTCAGCGCCAGGTTTTCGGGGGTTGAGACCTCTTGCAAGGCTTCACCGCCGCCATAAGACTCCGCTTCGTCAGCCTCCACATCACTGCTCGGGGGCCTACGCCCCTGGGAGGTCAGATAGTTCTTCGCCGTGTTCACGGCAATTCGGTACAACCAGGTGTAAAAAGCACTTTCGCCACGGAATGTCGGCAATGCACGGTAGGCTTTTATAAAGGCCTCTTGCGCCACATCGGGCACATCGCCGGGATTGTTGACATACCTGGCAACCAGGTTGACCACCTTTTGCTGGTATTTTTTTACCAACAGGTTGAAAGCTGCTTTATCGCCGCGCTGGACCCGTTCAACCAGTTGTTCGTCCAGTAGATTCTGGTCGCTCATCAGAGCCGTAAAACCCCCATCAGGTTATCGTTTTTCTTTTCCGGCCCTTCCTAAGCGCACAAGTTCAGACAGGGAGAATCAGAGAAAGTTCGCTTCAATTGAAAAAAATGTGATGCAAGCTGCATCCTCGCCCTCGCTTGGGCTACCATGGTGCCAGTTCTTAATCCAGGCCAATGATACTTATGAAAGCAAGTGTTGAATACCTTTGCGATGTACTGATCATTGGCAGCGGTGCCGCTGGTTTGTCCCTCGCGTTGCGATTGGCAGACCACGCCAAAGTCTTGGTTCTGAGCAAGGGGCCCATCAGTGAAGGGGCCACTTTCTATGCGCAAGGAGGCATCGCTGCCGTTTTCGACGAAACCGACAGCATCGAATCTCACGTGAGCGACACGCTCAACGCGGGCGCCGGGTTGTGTGACCCGGCAGTGGTGGAGTTCACCGCTCGCCACGCCCGCGAATCCATCCAGTGGCTCATTCAGCAAGGGGTCCCCTTCGATCAGGAGGAGAACGCCGACGGCGAATCCCAGTACCACCTCACCCGGGAAGGGGGCCACAGCCATCGCCGCATCTTCCACGCGGCGGATGCCACTGGCAAGGCGGTGCAACTGACCCTGATCGATCAGGTGCGCGCTCACCCCAATATCCAGTTGATGGAGCGCTTCAACGCGGTCGACCTCATCACCACCCGCAAGCTCAACCTGCCGGGCAACAAGGTGCTGGGCGCCTACGTCTGGAACCGCAACGCCGAGCAGGTCGAGGTGATCCGCGCCCGTTTCGTGGCGCTGGCCACCGGTGGTGCTTCCAAGGTCTACCAGTACACCTCCAACCCGGATGTGAGCTCTGGTGATGGTATCGCCATGGCATGGCGGGCCGGCTGCCGGGTGGCGAACCTGGAGTTCAACCAGTTCCACCCCACCAGTCTGTTCCACCCGGACGACCCCAACTTCCTGCTGACCGAAGCGCTGCGTGGCGAGGGGGCCTATCTGCGCCGCCCGGACGGCAGCCGCTTTATGCCGGAGTTTGACGAGCGGGCCGAGCTGGCACCGCGCGATATCGTCGCCCGCGCCATCGACCACGAAATGAAGCGGCTCGGGGCGGATTGCATGTATCTGGATATCAGCCACAAACCGGCCGATTTCATCATCAAGCACTTCCCGACCATTTATGAGCGCTGCCTCGCGGTCGGCATCGACATCACCAAGGAGCCGATGCCCATCGTGCCGGCCGCCCACTACACCTGTGGCGGCGTGATGATCGACAACAACGGCCAGACCGATATCCCCGGCCTCTATGCCATCGGCGAAGTGACCTACACCGGTCTGCACGGCGCCAACCGCATGGCCTCCAACTCCCTGCTGGAATGCGTGGTCTATGCCCATCAGGCAGGGGCCGATATTCTGGCCAAGCTGCCGATGAGCGTGGAGCCGCCGCGCCTGCCGGTATGGGACGAGAGCAAGGTGGAAGATTCCGACGAACTGGTGGTGATCCAGCACAACTGGCACGAACTGCGGTTGATGATGTGGGACTACGTGGGGATAGTGCGTACCAACAAACGCCTGGCCCGCGCCAAGCGCCGCATCGACCTGCTCAAGCAGGAGGTGCAGGAGTACTACGCCAACTTCCGTGTCTCCAACAACCTGCTGGAGCTGCGCAACCTGCTGCAGGTGGCCGAGCTTATCGTCAACTGCGCCCTGCAGCGCAAAGAGTCTCGCGGCCTGCACTACAACCTGGATCATCCGGATATGCTGCCGGACTCCAAGCCAACCGTACTGACCCCGGAGCGGGATTAATCCCCTTCCCGCCAAGCATTGCAGCAATCAGTGACCCCGCCCCGGCGGGGTCACTTGTTTTCAACCGCTTTTCAGCCACATGGCAACAGCTTATCGCGCTAAATCAGCGCATGGTCATCACGGAAAGCAGGCGTCAGCGCCGAGATGGCAGAAAGTGGATGGCTCGCGCCAGCAGGCGGTAATGTTCGGGGGGAAGGGCGTCGGAGAAGAGCCACAGTTGCCGTGGCGACGCCGATTCAGAGCCTTCCGGCTCGGGACAAAGCGCCAGCCTGAGCACGCCGGGCAAAATGCGGCTTTTCTTGCCGAGCTGATAGCGGCAACCTTGCCACTGTAGCCACTGACCATCCCAGACAAGCTCGAACGGGGGCGCGGCGAGCACCCGCCAGCTCAGCCAGAGCGACACCAACCAGACGGGCAGCAACAGTGCCCACTGCCAACCGCCAATCAGGCCAGCCACCGGCCAGAGCAGCAACAAAAAGAGGGCCACCAGCAAACATTGCTGATGGCGGGAGGGGTGAACCGTCATGATCACCCGCTCCACAGTATTACCCCTGGCGGTCGTGGCGCGCCTGATTGCGCTCCAGGATCATCGGGATCATGGCGGCAAATGCGGGATCGGCAGGGACACCATGACCCATGCACCATTTGAACAGATCCGGATCGTCGCTCGCCAGCAGGCGGATAAAGGTCTGCTGATCGGCTTCGCTCAGGGAGTCGAACTCGTGTTCGAAAAAGGGCATAAAGATCACATCCAGCTCGAGCATACCGCGACGGCAGGCCCACTTCAGGCGGGATTTTTCAACTGGGCTCAACATGGCACTCTCCTTACAAAGACCGGGGGATGGTACCAGCTGGATTTTCCGGCTGACAAACATTAGTTACGTCTTTACCATGCAGCTCACATACTTTCTCTCTGGAATACCATCGTGAGCCTGCAACCACCTGTTTTTCCTGCCGAGCCGACCCGCTTCTCCCTGACCAAGCTGGCCATCACCCGTATCAGCGGCCAGGATCGAGCCAAATATCTGCAAGGTCAGGTCACCTGTGATGTCAACGCCCTGCAACCGGGGCAACAGACCCAGGGTGGCCACTGTGATCCCAAGGGCAAGCTGTGGAGCAATTTCCGCCTGCTCTGCCTCGACGACAGCCTGCTGCTGCTGACCAGCCCCTCGGTGCTGGAACGTCAGTTGCCGGAGCTGAAGAAATTTGCCGTCTTCTCCAAGGTCGAGATCACCGCCGATGAGCGTCACGCTACCGGGATCGCCGGTACGGGCAGCGATGGCTGGATCGCCGCGCAGTTTGGCCTTGAGCAGAGCGGTCTGATCGATGGCGGCATGGCGGTGAAGATTGAGCAGGATCGCTGGCTGCTGGTGAGCAATCAGCAAGCCGACACCCTGCCGCAAGGTGACGAGTCACTCTGGTGGGGGCTCGAGATCAAGGCGGGCCTGCCACATATGGAAGCGGTGCATCAGGGGGAGTTCATCCCGCAGATGCTCAACCTGCAGGCGCTGGACGGTATCAGCTTCAATAAGGGCTGCTACATGGGGCAGGAGACGGTGGCCCGCGCCAAGTATCGCGGCGCCAACAACCGCGCCCTGTTCCTGCTGGCGGGGACTACCGGCGAGCCAGTTGCCAGCGGCGATACCCTGGAGCTGCAACTGGGTGACAACTGGCGTCGCAGCGGCATGGTGCTCAACGCCTGGCAACAGGCCGGGCAGGTGTGGCTCACCGCCGTGCTACCAAAAGATACCGAGGCTGACGCCCAATTCCGCCTCAAGCAGGACGAAGGCTCCCGCCTCACCCTGCAACCCTTGCCTTACGCCCTGACCGAGTAAGGTCGGCTAGCGAGGCACCCGCGCCAGCAGTGCCTCCTTCAGCCAGCGCCCCGCCTGCCCCAGCGGGCGGGCGCGATGCCACTGCAACTCCAGCGCCAGCGCGTGGCTGGCGATAAAGTCCGGCTCCAGCACCACCACTTCGCCGCGAGCCAGCGGCTGATGCAGCAGAAATTCCGGGATGGCGGACCAGCCAAGGCCCCGCTTGACCAGCTCCAGCACCCCGAGATCCCCCTCGACCCACCACACCTGAGCCGAGATGCGAAAACGCTGGCGCTCGCTCCCTTCACGTCGGCCGGTCACCATCAGCTGACGTGCCCCCTGCAGATCGACCTCCCGCAGCGGCTGCTTGCGGGCCAGCGGATGATCCGGTGACACCACCAGCGGCATGGTCACCTCCCCCAGCGAATGGGCGATAATCTCCCGCTGGGGATGCACCTTCTGATAACTGATGCCGAGCTGGGCCCGACCTGTCACCAGCATCTCGGTCACATCTTCCATCAGCGGGAAGAGCAGCTCCAGCTCCACGGTCGGGTAACGAGTGGCGAACTCCTCCAGCAGGGTGCCGAGCCAGGGTAGGTGGGAGTCATCATCGATGGCCAGAGTGAGCCGCGTCTCCACCCCGGCCGCCAGCTCCCCGGCAATGGATTGCAATCGTTCACTCTGCGCCAGCAGGATCCCCGCCTCCTGCACCATGCGGGCCCCCGCCTCCGTCAGCTGCGGATAGCGGCCGCTGCGGTCAAACAGGGTGAGCGCCAGATCGATCTCCAGATTGGCGATGGCGCTGCTCACCACCGACTGCGCCTTGCCCAGCTTGCGGGCGGCAGCGGAAAACGAGCCGGTTTCGGCGGCCGCCAGCAAGATCCTCAGTTGTTCCAGTGATGGCGTCATCTTATGGCCCTCCGGCAAGCTCTCTCATCCATCTATTTTAGCGATGGATACCAACATGAATCTATCGCTAAAGATCTATAGATTAACCAGCAATCCGTGAATAAATCTGATTGAGAGAGTGACTTATGCGTACCCGTAACGATCGCCTGCGCCATGCCATTGGCTTTGAATTCATTGGCCTGCTGATTGCCGCCCCGCTGGCCAGCTGGGTTACCGGGGTCGGGCTCAACCATATGGGCCCGCTGGCACTGTTCTTCTCGGTGCTGGCCACCGTCTGGAACTACATCTACAACATCGGGGTCGACAAGCTGCTGCTGAAATATCAGGGCCATACCCACAAGACCCTGTGGCAACGGGTGCTGCATACCTTCGGCTTTGAGGGCGGTCTGCTGATCGTCGCGCTGCCGGTCATGTCCTGGTGGCTGAGCGTCAGCATGCTGGAGGCGCTGGTGCTGGATCTGGGCTTCGTCGTCTTCTACCTGATCTATGCCTTCGTCTACAACTGGGGCTATGACAAGGTGTTCCCCATCCCCCGCGAAGTGCCGCACGGCATGCCCCAAGAGGCGCGCTAAGGCGCAAATCGATTGGGCCGGAACCGAGAAGCGAAGGTCAACAAGAGAAGGCAACAGAAGAAACGACACGGCCCCACCATGGCAGACATGATAGGGCCGCAACAGGGATCAGCGCTGGCAGGCCGGCTGATTCAGAGGTAAGGATTCAGGCCTGCCCGTCGCTCAGGCCTGGGCCTGGGCCTGGGCCTGGGCCTGGGCCTTGAATTCTTCGCCGCTCTCGTCAGTTGCAACAGCCTCTTCAGGCTGGGCCTGAGCGGTCTGCAGCGCTTCCAGCTCGCTCTGATAATCGCTCAGGATCTGCTGGGCAACCGCCATATCTCCCTTGTGTTTGCGCTCGAACAGATGGTGCTGCACCACGCCGTTGAGATACTCCACCGTGATGGGCTGCTCCAGGGTGGCCATCAGCTCCTCTTTCTCCAGCTCGGCATTGATTTCATCGGCGGTCGTGCGCAGCAGCCCGGCCAATTGAACCAACATGCGGCGCTCACCTTCGCGCAGCAGGCTCAACATGCGGTTTCTCTGCTGCTCATTCTGTTGGGTCATACATTTCCTTACGTCAATTGGGAACAAGCCCGCTCATTCTGCCCTGTCCCCATGACAGCGTCTATCTCATGCCCCCCACAAATTTTTGGCGCTGGCTCACAAATGGCTACAGATGCTATTTGAAGTGGCTCTGGGGTATAGTAGCCGCTGATTTTCAGGCGCTTTTTTCACCTTCATCCGCGGAAAGGGATGAGACGGCAAGGGCGCCTGCCCGGTTTACCCCAACGAGGTGAAGATCCGCTTTATGACCGACGCCATTGTGGTGCTCTGCACCTGCCCAGATCAAACCAGTGCCGACCTTCTCTGCGAACAGCTGCTGAACCAGCAGTTGGCCGCCTGCATCAATCAACTGCCGGGCATTACCTCCGTCTATCGTTGGCAAGGCAAGGTGGAGCGCGCCACCGAGATCCAGCTCATCATCAAATCCCGCCAGCCACTCTTTGCCGAGCTGCTGGCATGTATTCAAATCCATCACCCCTATGAGGTGCCCGAGCTGCTGGCCCTGCCGGTAAGTGCCGGACTGCCCGCCTATCTCGACTGGCTCAATGGGGAGAGCGCATGACGTTCACCCGCTTGCTCTCTCCCCTGTTGCTGCTCTGTGCCCTGTTGATGACAACAGTGGGCAGCGCCCCAGCACACGCCAGCGGCGCCGATCTGCTCAGCTCGCTGGGCATTGAGGCCAACGCCAAACCCAAATTTTTGCAGGTCGATGAGGCCTTTCAGATCGAGAGCGAACAGCGTGGCGATCAGCTGCTGCTGACCCTCCACATCGCCGACGATTACTACCTCTATCGCCACAGCCTGCGTTTCAAGGGGAACAACCTCACCTTCAGCGAGCCGACCCTGCCGGAAGGCACCGAGCACGAGGATGACTTCTTCGGCAAGACCCGGGTCTACTACCAGCAGGTGAGCATCGCGGTGCCGCTAAAGGAGGTGGGGGAAAATGCCACCCTGCGGGTGCGCTATCAGGGCTGTACCGACGGCCTCTGCTACCCGCCGACCGACAAGCTGATCGATGTGGCCCCGCTGGTCACGGCAACCACAGCGTCCACTGCTGAAACGGCACAAAGCGTCGCACCGGTTAGCCAGCAGGATCAGCTCGCCGCCGCCCTCGGCAATCAGGGGTTCTGGCTCAGCATCGTCGCCTTCTTCGCGCTGGGGCTGGGGCTCGCCTTCACCCCCTGCGTATTCCCCATGTACCCAATCCTGACCGGCATCATCGCCGGTGCCGGCCATCGCCTCTCCACCGGCCGCGCCTTCCTGCTCTCCATGGTCTATGTGCAGGGGATGGCGGTCACCTACACCCTGCTGGGGCTGGTAGTGGCCTCGGCAGGTCTTAAATTCCAGGCGGCGCTGCAACACCCCTATGTGCTGATCGGCCTCTCGGTGATGTTCGTGCTGCTGGCCCTCTCCATGTTCGGACTCTATACCCTGCAACTGCCGAGCAGTTTGCAAACTCGGCTCTCCAGTCTCTCCAACCGCCAGCAGGGCGGCTCTGTGGTCGGGGTCGCTATCATGGGAATGATCTCCGGGCTGGTCTGCTCCCCCTGCACCACGGCGCCGCTCTCGGGGGCGCTGATCTACGTGGCCCAGAGCGGCGATCTCTGGCTCGGCGGGGCGGCGCTCTATGCGCTGTCACTGGGGATGGGGCTACCGCTGCTGCTGCTCGGCACCTCGGGTGGCAAGCTGCTGCCCAAAGCGGGCGCCTGGATGGATGTGATCAAGCAGCTGTTTGGTTTTGCCCTGCTGGCGGTGCCCATCCTGCTGCTGTCACGGCTCTGGAGCGATCAAGTTACTACCCTCGCCTGGCTCGGCTGGGGGCTGCTGCTGTGCGGTTATCTCTATCACCACAACCAGCACCAGCCCCACTCGGTGGCCAGAAGCGTGCGCGGTTTCGTGCTGTTGCTGGCGATGATCAGCGCCGTGGTAGTGGGCAAGGATCTGCTGCAACCGGCCCCCCCTGCTGCCATCACGGCGGATGCCAGTCAAACGGCACCTCAGTTTATCCGCATCAAGACGCTGGATGATCTCAAGGTGCAGCTGGCCGCCGCTCGCGGCAAGCCGGTGCTGCTCGACCTCTACGCCGACTGGTGCGTCGCCTGCAAGGAGTTCGAGCACAAGACCTTCAGCGATCCCACGGTGAGGGAGCGCTTCGGCCAGATGGTGCTGCTGCAGGCGGATGTTACCGCCAACGACGATGCCGATATCGAGCTGCTCAACGGCCTCAATGTGCTGGGGCTGCCGACCCTCATCTTCTTCGACCGCGAGGGCAAGGAGCTGACAGGCCTGCGGGTCACCGGTTTTATGGGGCCTGCCGAGTTTCTGGGCAAACTTGATCAGCTACGCTGACCAACGGCCCCCCTGTCGACAGGCAGGGGCCGCCTCATACGTTACGCACTGATTTTTCTGGCAATCCCTTGTATATGACCGGCAGCATGGCAGAATTTGCCCTTCGATTGTCTCGCCCGTCCGGAGTTTTGATGAAAAAGTGGTTCATCCCCCTGCTAGCCCTCTGGCTTTATGGCTGCAGTGCAGGGCCCGGTGAAGAGGATATCCGGAGCCAAGTTACCGCCAAGCTGCTGGCCGAGACAGACGCCAACCTGTTCGATATCAGCGACTTCACCATCCTCGGCAAGGAGGAGCGGATGGAGGGGGTCTATCTGGTCAAGGTGAGTTACCAGCTCCACTTCAAGCAGGGGCTCGATCAGTTGCAGGTATTGCACGACGAGGATCTGGTCTACGACCGGGTTGGCCCCTTCCAGCAGGAGATGGGTCTGATGGAGCTCGAGCGTAAATATGGCGAGTTCGAGGCGGGCCAGGTGCTGCCGCAAGAGGCAGAGGTGTGGATGATGAAGAGCGAACAGGGCTGGCGGCTGGCGGAACCAGCGCAATAAAAGGCAACAAGCCCCTCATGTCTCTGCAACGGCGGGGCTGCCGTTGCCAACCAGCTCAAACCTGGGTATCGACCCGATACCCTTTTCGCTCGGCAGGTTCGTTCGGCAGCTTGCTGGCCAACCCTGACAGTACCTCCTTGAGGGTGACCCCGCTCTCTGCCGCACCGCTGCTCTCCAGCAGCTTGGTCAGCTGGCTCTGCAAGGGGTTCACCGCTTCGATCTCGGCTCCTGGTTCGCTCTCTTTTCCCTGCCCGCCCTGTTGATCCAGCGTCTCCAGCAGGCGCTCCAGATCCCGCTTGAGCGGATTTTCGCTGCTGTCGGCGATGGCGAGTTTGCGCTGTTCCTGCTCTTGCCGCTGTTGTTGCTGCAATGCCAACTGTTGTTCCTGCTGCTGTTGCAGGGCGCCCATCATGGTGTTGATGAACGCTTCCAGCGAATCTCTGATTGAGATGCGGCTCCCGCTGCTATCCTCCCCTTGCGGCGACAGCCCGAGCTCATCCAGCACGGCGCCAAGATCGCGTACCATACGGCTGTCACTGCCCGTTGATGGTGAGGTCACAGCCCGCTCCTGTGCCTGCGCAGCGGGAGATCCCTGCCGTTGCGCCAGCGGGGTGAGCCCGCCTGACGCGACCACATTTATCTCCATCTTGGCCCTCCTTCACATCTTTTTCGGCCAGCGAACCCGCTCTTGTTCGCCTGGCCCGGCATCACGCTCACACCTAAAAGATAGCGCCAACCAGCAGGGATTGGCGCGAATGCATCTTTTGGTCTATCAGGCGAGATAATTGTGCCAACCCGCTATAAACAAGGGGCTGGCAAGAGTGCCTCGTTCAACCATCACTACGCAGGCTGATAATCGGAGTCAGAAGATATCCTTCATCCGGTGCCACAGCATCCCCAGTGCCAGCAGCGGAGAGCGCAGCGCCGGGCCACCGGGGAAGGTGATGTGAGGCACGCTGGCGAAGAGATCGAAACCCCGGCTCTCGCCGCGGATCGCCTCGGCTACCAGCTTGCCCGCCATATGGGTGGCGTTGAGACCGTGCCCCGAGTAGGCCTGGGCATAGAGCACATTGGGATGCTCCTTGAGACGGCCAATCTGCGGCAGCCGGTTGGCGCCGATCCCGATCATCCCGCCCCACTGGAACTCGATGGCGGTACCAGCCAGCTCGGGGAAGACCCGCAGCATCTTGGGCAGCATGAAGGCCTTGATATCGCGGGGATCCCTTCCCGAGTAGTTACAGGCCCCGCCGAACAGCAGACGACCGTCGGCGGAGAGGCGGTAGTAGTCGAGGGCCACGTTCTGATCGCACACCGCCATGTTTTGCGGCAGCAAGCGCTGGCGCAAGCGGCGATCCAGCACCTCGGTAGCGAGAATGTAGGAGCCCGCGGGCAGCACCCGCCCTCCCAGCTCCGGATTGAGGTCGTTGAGGTAGGCGTTGCAGCCGATCACCAGATAGTCAGAGGTGACCCGACCATGAGCCGTGGTCACCTCGACCTGCTTGCCGTAATCGATATGGGTCACCCGGGAGTGTTCAAACAGGGAAACCCCGAGGCTGGCTGCGGCGCGCGCCTCGCCGAGCGCAAGATTGAGAGGATGCAGGTGGCCGGAGCCCATGTCGATAAGGCCGCCGATATAGCGATCCGATCCCACCACGCTATGGATATCTTCCCGCGGCACCAGTTTGAGTTCGTGCTCATAGCCGAGGCTCGCCAGATGCGCGAGATCCTCTTCGAAACCGGCCAGATGACGCTGACGGGTCGCGAGGTCGCAGTAGCCCCAGGTGAGATCGCACTCGATGTTGAAGCGTTCGACCCGCTCGCGCACCAGCTGCACCGCCTCCAGCCCCATCAGGTCGAGTTCGCGCACCCCATCCTCACCAATCCAGCGGGCAAACTGGCTGGTATCGTGGCCGATACCGCGAATAAGCTGACCGCCGTTGCGCCCGGAGGCGCCCCAGCCGATGCGGTTGGCCTCCAGCAGCACCACCTTGTAGCCCGCATCAACCAGATTGATGGCGGTGTTGAGGCCAGTAAAACCGCCGCCGATAATGCAGACATCCGCTTTCAGCTCGGCCTCGAGTTCCGACCACTGCTGTGGATCGTTGCGGGTCGCCGCGTAGTAGGAGGCGACGTGCTCCTGATATCCGTTGTGCTTTCCTGCCTGCATACTCAGCATCCTGCCTTGGTTGCAAATTGTTTAATAAAATAAGCAAAGTTGTTTCGATAATACCCAGTTCCTCCTCCACTCACCAACCGGTGCGGATCACAGAAATGCAAAAGGCGCCCTGAAGGGCGCCTTTTCATGCAATCAAGGTGCTGTAACGAATTACAGTACGTCGATGGCGTTCAGGTCGGAGAATGCTTTCTCCAGACGAGCGATCATGGAAGTCTGACCTTCACGCAGCCATACGCGCGGATCGTAGTACTTCTTGTTCGGCTTGTCGGCGCCTTCCGGGTTGCCCAGCTGGCCTTGCAGGTAAGCTTCGTTCTTCTTGTAGAAGTTCAGCAGACCTTCCCAGGTTGCCCACTGGGTGTCGGTGTCGATGTTCATCTTCACTACGCCGTAGGAGATGGACTCGCGGATCTCTTCAAGAGTGGAACCTGAACCACCGTGGAATACGAAGTCCAGAGACTTGGCTGGAACGCCAAACTTCTCGGAAACGTACTTCTGGGAAGCGTCCAGGATGGACGGGGTCAGCTTGACGTTACCCGGCTTGTATACACCGTGTACGTTACCGAAGGAGGCAGCGATGGTGAAACGCGGGCTGATCTTGGACAGACGCTCGTAAGCGTAAGCAACATCTTCCGGCTGGGTGTACAGAGCGGACTGATCCATGTGGCTGTTGTCGACACCGTCTTCTTCGCCACCGGTGCAACCCAGTTCCAGCTCCAGAGTCATGTTCATCTTGGCCATGCGGGTCAGGTACTCGCAGCAGATGTCGATGTTCTCTTCCAGAGACTCTTCGGACAGATCCAGCATGTGGGAGGAGAACAGCGGCTTGCCGGTTTCAGCAAAGTGCTTCTCGCCCGCTTCCAGCAGACCGTCGATCCACGGCAGCAGCTTCTTGGCAGCGTGGTCGGTGTGCAGGATTACCGGCACGCCGTAGGCTTCGGCAACAGCGTGAACGTGCTTGGCACCAGAGATGGCACCCAGGATGGCAGCTTTCTGACCTTCCAGCTTCAGACCCTTACCGGCGGTGAACACGGCACCACCGTTGGAGAACTGAACGATAACCGGCGCTTTAACCTTGGCAGCAGCTTCCAGTACGGCGTTCACGGAGTCGGTACCAACGCAGTTTACGGCCGGCAGAGCAAAGCCGTTCTCTTTAGCGATGGCGAACACTTTCTGAACGTCATCACCAGTGATCACGCCGGGTTTTACGAAGTCGAAAATTTTCTTAGACATGTTTAATCGTCCTGTCTCGTATGCCGTTAATAAAAAATGGGGGGTTCATCATGAACCGGCACAGCGGGCACATGATAAACGAAACGGGAGGCTTTTGCCCCCCGTTCCGGGTCAATTAGGCTTTGGCGCGCTGTTCCAGAATCGCAACAGCCGGCAGAACCTTGCCTTCTACGAACTCCAGGAAGGCGCCGCCGCCAGTGGAGATGTAGGAGACTTTGTCAGCGATGCCGAACTTGTCGATGGCAGCCAGGGTGTCACCACCGCCAGCGATGGAGAAGGCCGGAGAAGCAGCGATGGCTTCAGCGATAACCTTGGTGCCTTCAGCGAACTGGTCGAACTCGAACACGCCAACCGGGCCGTTCCACAGGATGGTCTTGGCGTTCATGATGATGTCAGCCAGGGCCTTGGCAGAATCCGGGCCGATGTCGAAGATCATGTCGCCGTCAGTCACATCGTTAACAGACTTGATGGTCGCCGGAGTGGACTCGGAGAACTCGGCACCTACAACCACGTCGGTGGTCACAGGAATGTTGGTCTCGGCAGCCAGTTTCTTGGCGGTGTCGATCAGGTCGTGCTCGCACAGGGACTTGCCGACGTTGTGACCGGCAGCAGCGATGAAGGTGTTGGCGATGCCACCACCGACAACCAGCTGGTCAGCGATTTTGGAGAGGGATTCCAGAACGGTCAGCTTGGTGGAGACCTTGGAGCCGCCAACGATGGCAACCATCGGGCGCTCGGGCTTCAGCATGGCTTTGCCCAGGGCTTCCAGTTCACCCGCCAGCAGCGGACCAGCACAAGCGACCGGAGCGAACTGGGCAACACCGTAGGTGGAACCTTCGGCGCGGTGAGCAGTACCGAACGCATCCATTACAAAGACATCACACAGGGCGGCGTATTTTTTGGCCAGCTCTTCGGTGTTCTTCTTCTCGCCTTTGTTGAAGCGGCAGTTTTCCAGCACAACCAGCTCACCGGCAGCGACTTCTACGCCATCCAGGTAATCCTTGGCCAGGCGAACCGGGCAGGACAGAGCGTCTTTCAGATAGTTGACAACCGGAGCCAGGGAGAATTCTTCGTTGTATTCACCCTCGGTCGGACGACCCAGGTGGGAGGTGATCATCAGCTTGGCGCCCTTTTCCAGAGCCAGCTTGATGGTCGGCAGAGTCGCAACGATACGTGCATCGGAGGTGACCTTGCCGTCTTTTACCGGTACGTTCAGGTCAGCACGGATCAGAACGCGTTTACCCGCCAGATCCAGGTCAGTCATCTTGATAACAGACATATTCAGTCCTCTATATTTTCCAGGTAATGTTAAAAACAGTAACCTTTCGCCCGGGGCAGGCTCAGCCTGCGGCCATCATGGCCCGGGTGGTATCCAGCATCCGGTTTGCGAAGCCCCATTCGTTATCGCACCACATCAACATCTTGACGAGGTTGGCATCGCTCACCCGGGTCTGGGTACCATCAATGATGCAGGAGTGTGCATCATGATTGAAGTCTACGGAGACCAGCGGTTCTTCCGTGTAATCCAGAATACCGTGTAATGTACCTCTGGATGCCCGTTGCAGGGCTTGATTTACGTCACTAACTGTCACTTTTTTACGAACAGTAATACTGAGATCCATCGCTGTTACATTGATGGTCGGCACCCGCACCGCGATCGCCTCGAACTTGCCGGCGAAGTGGGGCAGGATACGCTCCAGCCCCTTTGCCAGCTTGGTGTCCACCGGAATGATGGACTGACTGGCAGCGCGGGTTCGGCGCAAGTCACTGTGGTAGGCATCGATGACTTGCTGATCGTGCATGGCCGAATGAATTGTCGTAATAGTACCACAATTTATCTCGAATTCTCGATGCAATGTTTCAATCACCGGCACCACGCAGTTGGTGGTACAGGAGGCGTTGGAGACGATCCGCTCGCGCCCCGTCAGCACCTGATGATTGACCCCGTAGACGATGGTAGCATCCACATCTGCTTCGGCCGGATGGGAGAACAATACCTTACCCGCCCCCGCCGCCAGATGCAGCTCGGCATCGGCCCGCGAGCCGAATACCCCGGTGCAATCGAGCACCACATCGACTCCCAGCGCCCGCCACGGCAGCTTTGACGGATCCCGCTCGGCAAACAGGGAGATAAGATCCTCCCCCACCAGCATGCTGTTGCCCGCCAGTTGCACCGGATGGTGGAAGCGACCGTGACTGGTATCGTAACGGGTCAGGTGCACCATGGCCTCGGGGGCCGCCAGCTCGTTGATGGCGACGATCTTGATGGTCTTGTCGCGCCCGCTTTCATAGAGGGCTCGCAACACGTTGCGACCGATCCGCCCGTAACCATTGATGGCAATCTTGATCATCGAGAATCCGTTTCCTTGAACCAGCAACAGGGCGGCGCACCGGCCGCCCGAGAGCCCCGGCTACGACAGCAGGGCCTCCTTGAATTCACCGCGGGCCAGCAGTGCGGCCCCGAATACCCCGGCACTGTCACCCTGGGCTGGAGCAATAATGGGGGTTGCGAAGCGGGGATTAAAGAGGAAGGGCAAAATTGTCTGTCGCCCGGCGCTGTAAAGGCTCTGCACATTGCCCACCCCGCCACCGATGACAATAACATCCGGGTCGAGAATGTTGACTACATTGGCCAGCGCCTGACCAAACAGCAGGTGCAGCCGGTCGATGGTGAGCCTGGCCACATGATCGTGAGCCGTGGCGGCCGCGATTTGGGCGAGCGAGAGGCGGCGCTTGGCCTTGGCCTCGTACCAGGCCTCCAGCGCCGGGCCGCTGATCAGGGTCTCGACGCAGCCGTGCTTGCCGCAGTAGCACTCGGGGCCATCGGGAGAGAGCACGTTGTGGCCCCACTCACCGGCGATGCCGTGATGACCGTTGAGAATGCGGCCGTTGATGACGATGCCGGAGCCGACCCCGGTCCCCATGATGATGCCGAACACCACTTTCGCATCGGGATGGTGCTGGCGCACCGCGCCCAGATGGGTTTCTGCCAACGCGAAGCAGTTGGCGTCGTTGGCGATCAGCACCGGCACGCCCAGCTTGCGCTCCAGATCCTCCTTGAACGGCTTGCCGTTGAGCTCGGTGGTGTTGCAGTTCTTCATCAGGCCGGTCTGCGGATCCCGCGCCCCCGGCGTGCCCATGCCGATGACGGTCGGGCGCTGGCCAATCTTCTCGGCGCACTCTGCCACCAGCTTGGCGATCTGGCCGATCATATGCTCATAACCGCCCGCCCGCTCGGTGGGGATGCGATGGCGAAGCAGCACCTCGTCGCCATCCAGCACCACGCATTCGCACTTGGTACCACCAAGATCGATACCCCAATCCAGTGACTTGCTGCTCATCTTGCCTCCTGCACTGGCGCCACATTCTCGTCGTTGCAGCGCCTATTTCAATGTAAAACGGGGCCTGACGGCCCCGGATTTCAAACAAACTCTTCTTCTCTCGCCCCGGCCTTAGCGACCGTGGTACTGGGCAGAGAGCTCGTGTACCGCGTTGACGAACACACCGGCATGTTCCGGGTTCACATCCTGATGGATGCCGTGGCCGAGGTTGAATACGTGACCATTGCCGTGACCGAAACCGGCCAGAATGGAGGCGACCTCTTCACGGATGCGAGCCGGAGTGGCGTAGAGCATGGAGGGATCCATGTTGCCCTGCAGCGCAACCTTGTCACCGACCCGGCGCTTGGCATCGGCGATGTCGGTGGTCCAGTCCAGACCCAGCGCATCGCAACCGGTGGCGGCGATCTGCTCCAGCCACTGACCGCCGTTCTTGGTGAACAGGGTGACCGGCACGCGGCGACCGTCGTGCTCGCGGATCAGGCCATCGACAATCTTGCGCATGTACTGCAGGGAGAAATCGCGGTAATCGCGAGGGGTGAGCACGCCGCCCCAGGTGTCGAACACCATGACAGCCTGCGCACCCGCCTTGATCTGGGCGTTGAGGTAAGCAATCACGCTGTCGGCCAGCTTGTCGAGCAGCAGGTGCAGGGTTTGCGGCTCCGCGTACATCATCTGCTTGATCTTGGTGAATGCCTTGGAGCTGCCCCCCTCCACCATGTAGGTGGCCAGGGTCCATGGGCTGCCGGAGAAGCCGATGAGCGGCACTTCGCCCTTCAGCTCACGGCGGATGGTGCGTACCGCGTTCATCACGTAGCCCAGCTCATCTTCCGGATCCGGGATCGGCAGCGCCTGCACGTCGGCCATGGAGGTGATCGGACGCTCGAAGCGCGGGCCTTCACCCTGCTCGAAGTAGAGACCCAGCCCCATGGCATCGGGCACGGTCAGGATGTCGGAGAAGAGGATGGCAGCATCGAGCGGGTAGCGGCGCAGCGGCTGCAGGGTGACTTCACAGGCCAGCTCGGCATTGCGGCACAGGGACATGAAATCCCCCGCCTGGGCGCGAGTCGCCTTGTATTCCGGCAGATAACGGCCAGCCTGGCGCATCATCCATACCGGCGTCATGTCTACATCCTGACGCAGCAGGGCGCGCAGGTATCGATCGTTCTTCAGCTCTTTCATCCCAGTTCCTGAATTCATATCACGCATAAAATGGCGGTCATAATACCACTTTGCCCACCGGAGCGGACTGCCCAAAACGTGGCAAATGGGTGATCGGTTGCAAAGATGTGAAGGGGCGCAAACCAGAGCGCCCCGTTTTTAAAAAGAGGTGCAAAAAGGTTGGCTAAAAGATAAGCGCCTCGTTACCCCTCGCCAGCCAGTGACAACTCGATCAGCCGCCTGGCAATGGTGCCGTGGGGCGGCAAACGCGGCAGCCGGTCGGCGGCAAAGAAAGCGGCGGCCACCAGTTCGTCATCCTGCACCTTGATCTCGCCGCTCTCGTAGTCGGCGGTAAAGCCCATCATCAGGCTGTGGGGGAAGGGCCAGGGCTGGCTCGCCACATAGCGCACATTGCGCACCCGGATGCCGCTCTCCTCGAACACCTCCCGTGCCACGCACTGCTCAAGGTTCTCTCCCACCTCCACGAAGCCGGCCAGCACGGTATACATGGGATCGTCCGCCTGATAGTGACGGCGATGGGCTGCCAGCAGGATCTCCGGCCCCTTGCGTACCGCTACGATAATGCAGGGGGAGATGCGCGGATAGACTGTATGGCCGTGGTGGCACACCTGCGCCCACTCCCCCGCCTTCGGGGTCATGGGGGCGCCGCACTCGCCGCAGAAACGGTGGGTCCGGCGGAAAGTGGCGAGCTGCCAGGCACGGCCCGCGAGACGAAAGCCCTCCTCGTCCCCCGCCACCATCAGCTGGCGCAGGGGGGCCATCATAGTCGTGGCGGCCTCAGCCCCCAGATCCAGCAGATAGCAGGGCAGCCCCTGCCACTCGTCGAAACGCTCGAAATGGGCGTCAGCCAGCGCTGTGGGCAGGCACGCTTTACTTCCTTGTGGCACCTCTCCCTGCTGATCGAGCAGTACCAGATGATCGCCCCCCAGCACGAACCAGCGGGCTTGTTCGGTTAATGACATCAGATAAACACTCTCGTTAAAACAAAACCCTGACCACGGCTGGCCGACCAAGGGGCAAACGCCGCACGAATGGCTCCCATCTTACGACCGGCACGGGTCGCTGACGACCCCGCCGTGGCCGATTGTCCCATTCGTAAAAAACGGATGGTGCAAATAAAGAGGCCGCCCGAAGGCGGCCCGTTGTTATCCGGTATCCCGTATCCGGCCTCTATCGACGCGGATCAGGCATCGCCCATCGCCAGCAGGGAGGCGTTGCCGCCCACTGCAGTGGTGTTGATGGTGCGAGTTTTTTCGGTGACGAAGCGGCTCAGGTAGTGGGGGCCACCCGCCTTGGGGCCGGTGCCGGAGAGCCCCTGGCCGCCGAACGGCTGCACCCCGACCATGGCGCCGATCTGGTTGCGGTTGATGTAGACGTTGCCCACGTTGATGCGGCTCGCCAGCTCCTCCGCGTGGGATTCGTTGCGGCTGTGGATCCCCAGCGTCAGGCCGTAACCAGTGCCGTTGATGTCGCTGATCACCTTGTCCAGATCCCGGGTGGCGTAGCGCACCACGTGCAGGATGGGGCCGAACTGCTCCTTCACCAGCTCGCGGATGGAGCCAATCTCCAGCGCGGTCGGCTGGACGAAGTGTCCCTCCATGGTCGCGGCTGGCATCGGCGCCTGCGCGATCAGGCGAGCACGAGGGATCATGTAGGCGAGGTGGGCATCGAGACCGGCCTTGGCATCGGCATCGATCACCGGGCCGACGTCGGTATTATGCTCGGCCGGGTTGCCCACTTTCAGCTCCTGCATGGCGCCGGTGAGGATCTCCAGCACCCGCTCGGCGATCTCCTCCTGCAGGTAGAGCACACGCAGGGCCGAGCAGCGCTGACCGGCGCTCTGGAAGGCGGCGCTCACCACGTCGCGTACCACCTGCTCCGGCAGGGCGGTGGAGTCGACGATCATGGCGTTCTGGCCACCGGTCTCGGCGATAAGCGGCAGAATGGCGCCATCGCGCTGGGCCAGGGTCATATTGATCAGCTTGGCGGTCTCGGTGGAGCCGGTGAAGCAGACGCCGCCGATGCGCGGATCCGCTGTCAACTTGGCACCGACGGTGGCACCGTCACCGGGCAGCAGTTGCAGCACGTCACCCGGAATACCGGCCTGATGGGCCAGCGTCACAGCCAGATGGGCGATAAGACCGGTCTGCTCGGCAGGCTTGGCGATGACGGTATTGCCGGTGGCCAGCGCAGCGGCGATTTGGCCGAGAAAGATCGCCAGCGGGAAGTTCCACGGGCTGATGCAGACAAACACCCCGCGCCCCTGCAGGAACAGCTCGTTCTGCTCGCCGGTGTAACCGGGCAGCAGGGTCGCCTGCCCCATCAGGCCGCGGGCCTGCACCGCGTAGTAGCGGCAGAAATCGACCGCTTCACGCACCTCGTCGATGCCATCTTGCAGCAGCTTGCCCGCCTCGCGGGTACAGAGGGAGACAAACTGCTCGCGGTTCGCTTCCAGCAGATCCGCCAGCTTCTCCAGCGCGGCAGCACGCTCGCTTACCGGGGTGTCACGCCAGCGCGGGAAGGCAGCGTGGGCGGATGCCAAGGCCTGCTCCACCGCCTGCTCGTCGGCCCAGTGGATCTTGCCGACGGTGAGGCTCACATCCTGCGGGCTCAGCACGGTGCGTGCCTCGCTGCGTTTGAGGGTCTCGCCATCGACGATGGGGCCCGCCAGCCACTGCTTGCTCTCCAGCTCTTTCAAGCGGGCGAAGAAGGGGCGCTGGATGGAGAGGATGTTCATATTGACGCCGCTGGAGTTCTTGCGGTCGATGAAGAGGTTCACCGGCTGCGGAATGCGGTCGTTGGCAAAACCGGAGTAGCGCTTGAGAGTACGCAGCGGGTGCTCGGCCAGCGAATCCACCGGGGTATTGGGATCCACCAGCTTGTGAACGAAGGAGGTGTTGGCCCCGTTCTCCAGCAGGCGGCGCACCAGATAGGGCAGCAGATCCTTGTGGGCGCCGACCGGCGCATAGATGCGGCAGTGCAGGCCGGGATTGTCGTTCAGCACGGCGTTGTGCAGCTCCTCGCCCATGCCGTGCAGACGCTGGAATTCAAACTGGCGATCACCGGCCATCTCCAGAATGCTGACCACGGTATTGGCGTTGTGGGTGGCGAACTGGGGAGCGATAAAGCCGCGAGTCGGCTCACTCAGCAGGTAGCGGGCGCAGGCGAGGTAGGAGATATCGGTGCCCGCCTTGCGGGTAAAGAGCGGGTAGCCGGGCAGGCCCGCCTGCTGGGCATATTTCAGTTCGCTGTCCCAGTAGGCGCCTTTTACCAGTCGCACCGGAATGAGGTCACCCTGCTCGCGGGCCAGTGCGGTGAGCCAGCAGAGTACCGGCAGGGCGCGCTTGGAGTAAGCCTGCACCACCATGCCGAGCTTGCCCCAGCCACGGTTGGCGTCGGAGCGGTAGAGCTGCTCGAACAGATCCAGCGACAGCTCGAGTCTGTCCATCTCCTCGGCGTCGATGCTGATGGCCACATCCTTGTCGCGGGCCAGACGCACCAGCCCCACCAGCCGCTCGCACATTTCGCCGAGCACCCGTTCGCGGTTGGCCACGTCATAGCGTGGATGGAGTGCCGAGAGCTTGATGGAGATGGAGGGGGCCGGGCCGCCGTCGCTGATCCGCTCGTTGCCCACCGCCTCGATGGCGTTGCGGTAATCGGTCAGATACTTGTCGGCATCCTGCATGGTCAGCGCAGATTCACCCAGCATGTCGTAGGTATGGGTGTAGCCCAGCTCGCGGGATTTGCGGCTCGCCTTGAGCGCCTCCTTCATGTCGCGCCCCAGCACGAACTGCTTGCCCATGATCTTCATGGCGGCATACATGGCGGATCGCACCACCGGCTCCCCCAGCTTGTTGACCATCCGCCCCAGCAGGTTGGCCGGGTTGCCGTCGAGCTTTTTGTCGAGCTTGATAATCTTGCCGGTCAGCATCAGCCCCCAGGTGGAGGCGTTGACCAGAGTAGAGTCGCTCTTGCGGAAATGAGATGACCAGTTGGCGCCGGAGAGCTTGTCCTTGATCAGGGCGTCAGCGGTCTCGGCATCGGGAATGCGCAGCAGCGCCTCGGCCAGACACATCAGGATAATCCCCTCCTGGGTATCCAGGCTGTACTCCTGCAGGAAGGCGTCGATACCGTCACCGGAGCCGCTCTCCTTGCGCACCTTGGTCACCAGAGTACGGGCACGCTGGGTCACCTGCTCCAGCGAGGCGCCATCCCCCGGCAGCATGGCCGACAGTTCGGCCAGATAGGCATTTTCATCCACCACATAGTTCTGGGTGATGGCTTCGCGCAGGGCGGCCAGATCAGAGGGGATATAGTCAGCGGCAAGTACTTGAGTAGCTTTGAACATATGGGGTCTTCCTGTACGCCCTAAGGCTGATATCGACAAAGGCGGTCGCGCCGCCGAAACGCCGACAATGTATACAATATCCTCCCCTATATGAAATGAATTTGTTGCCACTCTTTAACAAAGATCGCTAATTCACCCTATTCATTCCCTTTTGAAGCCAGCCCGCCAATAAACATGAGGGTCATCTGACTTAATTTTGTATACGATCTGCCGCCGCTCTATCGCAAAGCAGCCACCCATCCCCCCAATACGCCCCAAAAAAAGAAGGGCCGCCACGGCGACCCTTCTCATCAATTTATTCAGCCAAATGCTGTCAGTTCATCCAGCGATCGCCACGACTGCGACGACGGGGCAGCATCGGCAGCAGGATACCAAGCAGGATACCGGCCCCCACCATGGCACCACCACGGATAAACCAGTCCATCTGCATGTCGTGTTCCTGGTTGTCGTAGCTCTGGGTCAGGGCATCATTCTGCTCTTTGAGATTGCTCATCTCCTCACCCTGACTGACCAACTGGGCCTTGAGAGCGGCGATCTCCTTGCTCTGGGCAGCGATCTGGCCATCCTTTTCGGTAAAGCGTTTCTCGTTGTCACCGTTGAGATTTTGCAGGCGGGCCTTGAGCTCATCCCGCTCCTTTTCAACCTGAGGGAGCCGCTCACGCAAGCTGGGCTCACTCTGTAGTTCGCTGCTTTTTATCCACCCTTCGCGGCCACGCCCGTCCACCACCTGGGTGAATCCGGCCTCGCCGTTCACCGCCTTCACCTCCAGCGGTTCACCAGCCTTGACGCTACCGAGGATCCGGTACTGGGTACCCGGACCATTGTGGATATAGGTAAAGATGTTGTCTGAAACATAACGGGTATCGGCCAGTGCCTGTTGGGCACACAAGCAGATCAAAATCCCGAGAAGGGCGCGCATGGTCGATCGGTTCTCTTTTTCTGGTTTGGACAAGAGGTTGAATGTTAAGCCGCCAGCAGGCTAAAGGACAAGCAAAGAAAAAGCAGCGCCCCCCCGGATATAAAGCGCGGAGTTGCGAGTCACCTCGCAACTTGCCCGCCCTTGGCCTCACTTGTTTTTTAGCTCCCGCACCTCGCTGCGCAGGGCGCGGATCTCTCGCAGCAACTCCTCTTGCTGGTTGTTGTAGTGATGACGCCACTTGTCGGTCTCGCTCTCCTTGGTCGGCTGCAAAAAGATGCTTGCCATAAAACCGCTGATGGCACCAAACAGACCGACCCCAAACAGGATCAGCAGGCTGGCGACAAACCGCCCCTCCTCGGTCTTGGGCACCAGATCGCCATAGCCCACGGTCGACAGGGTCACCAGCGTCCACCAGAAGGCGTCATAGGGGGTCTCAATCTGGCTGCCGGGCTGACCAGACTCAATCCAGTACATGACGCCGGAGCCCAATCCCAGCAGCAGGACGAAGAGGAAGAGGATGCCGGAGAGGGTGGTCTCGTTGCGCTCGCGACGGAACATGGCCCAGAGATCCGGGTGCTCCTTGAACAGTTGATAGACCCGCCACAACTGGAGCAGTCGGGCCCAACGCAGCTGCTCCACCATCGGCAGACTACCCGGCAGATAGAACCAGTTTGCCTTGAAGTAGGCTTTGCGGTCTGGAGCACGGATCCAGCCATAAGCAAAATGCGCGAGGAAGAAGTAGCAGATCAGACTGTCCAGGTCATAGAAGAGCTGCAGGGTCTGGGGAGTCAGGGTTTCGTGGCCCCACCAGCGGGCCGTCACCAGCAGAACCGAGACAATCGACAGAAATGCCATCAGCAGATCCATCGCCCGTAGATGAGTTAAGTGATGTCGCATACATTTTCCAACTTTAAGCACAGTGCGAATTAATAAAAGAGAAGATAATGCCGATAGCCTTGAGGGCAAAGGAAAAGCGATATTCAAAGGAGATTTTACGATGCAGTTGAACCTGCTGGAGAAGCGGATGAGCAACATTCGGCTGGTGCCGAAAGTGGTGTTGCTGATGGTGGTGAGTACCATTTTGCTACTGACCAAACTCTGGTTTGATACCAACAATCTGGAGACCACCCTGCTCAGCGAGGGGCTTGATCCGGACAAAGCCAACGCCATTGCCGACCGCCTGCTCTGGAGCGGCCTGATGGAGACCACCATCATGGGGCTGCTGTTCGTGATCCTGCTGATGACCGGTTCCCGCCTGATGGTCAAGCAGGTGCACTATCTGGTGGATCTGCTGGAGCGCTTCGCCAAGCGGGATCTCAGTCACAAGGTGTTGCTCAAATCTCGGGATGAATTCGGTGACATCGCCAAGGCGGTCTCCCACTCGCAGGAGAACCTCAAAGCAGTGTTTAACAACCAGCGCGCCGCCTGCAAGGAGCTCAACGACATCGCCTCTCAGGTCACCCTCTGCATGGAGGAGGCCAACGAAGCGATCAACGAAGAGTTCACCCAGATCGAACAGCTGGCGAGCGCCATGAGCCAGATGGTCGGCGCCATTCGCGAAGTGGCTGCCCATGCGGATCAGGCCTCTCACGCCACCGCCGAAACCAGCCAGCTGGCGGAAGAGGGAAGCCGCTGCGTCGCCGATACCGTCAGCACCATCGACACCCTCTCCGGCAACATCCAGCGCTCCGCCACCGTGGTCAACGAGGTGGAGCAGGGGGTCGAGCGCATTGGCTCTGTGGTCGACACCATTCGCGGCATCTCGGAGCAGACCAACCTGCTGGCACTGAACGCCGCCATCGAAGCGGCTCGCGCCGGTGAAGCGGGTCGTGGCTTTGCCGTGGTGGCCTCCGAAGTGCGCGAGCTGGCCAACCGGGCTCAGGCCGCCACCGTCGAGATCCAGAAGATGATCGAACAGCTGCAGGGCAATGCCGGTCAGGCCGCCGAACTTATGGCCCAGAGCGTGCGCCAGGCCGACAAGGGGGTGGAACAGGTGACCCAGGCCGGTACCCAGCTCGCCACCATAGTGCAGCGGGTACAGGGTGTCGCCGACATGAACCGCCACATCGCCGCAGCCTCCGAGCAGCAGAGCTCGGTCGCCGAAGAGATGCGCGGCAATCTGGAACAGGTCAAGCAGATTGCCGAAGGCTCCGTCGTGGTGCTGCGCGAGCTGCAAGAGGCCTCCGAGCTGGTCGAACAGCACAGCAAGGAGCTCGACAGCCAGATCCACTCCTTCAAGCTCGCCTGACTGCTCGCCCTGGTCGGGCATGACCGCGTTGTGCCCTGCCGCCGCTCCCGGCCATAAAAAAATCCGAAACCAGTGGTTTCGGATTTTTTCTATCGGACAAAGGGCAGGCTCGGCTATCGCTTTGCCCACTCTTGCACAACTTACTCGGCAGCCATACGGGCTTCGATGTAAGCCAGTGCGCGGTCGATACGCGCCAGTACGCGCTCCTTGCCCACCAATGCCATTACGGCGTCGATGGCAGGGGATTGACCCAGACCGGTGACGGCCACACGCAGCGGCATGCCGACCTTGCCCATGCCCTGACCCAGCTCGGCGGCGGTCGCTTCTATCAGCTCGTGCAGCGCTTCGGTGGTCCAGCTATCCAGTGCAGCCAGCTTGGTCTTGGCCAGAGCCAGCGGCTCGGCAGCAACGCCACGCAGGTGCTTCTTGGCTGCCGCTTCGTCGATCGCCTCAAAATCTTCGAACAGATAGCGGCTCTGGGCGGCCATCTCGACCAGGGTGTTGCAGCGCTCGGCCAGCAGGGTGACCACGTCGGCCAGCGCCGGGCCATTGCTGGTGTCGATCTTCTGGTTTTCCATGTGCCATGCCAGATGCTTGGCCACATAAGCAGGATCCAGGCTGCGCATGTAGTGGTTGTTCAGCCACAGCAGCTTGTCGGTATTGAAGGCAGAGGCGGACTTGGAGATGGCATCCAGGCTGAACAGCTTGATCATCTCTTCCAGGCTGAAGATCTCCTGATCGCCGTGGGACCAGCCCAGACGTACCAGATAGTTCAGCAGGGCCTCCGGCAGGTAGCCGTCGTCGCGGTACTGCATCACAGAAACGGCACCGTGGCGCTTGGAGAGCTTGGCACCGTCGTCACCCAGGATCATGGAGACGTGGGCAAACTCCGGCACCGGCGCGTTCAGCGCCTTGTAGATGTTGATCTGGCGCGGGGTGTTGTTGATGTGGTCTTCACCACGCACCACGTGGGTGATCTCCATATCCCAGTCATCGACTACAACACAGAAGTTGTAGGTCGGCGCGCCGTCGGTACGGCGGATGATCAGATCGTCTAGCTCGGTGTTGGCGAACTCGATGCGGCCACGGACGTGGTCATCGAACACCACGGAACCTTCGGTCGGGTTGCGGAAGCGGATCACGTGCGGCGCATCGGCAGGGTGATCGTGGGCGTGGTCGCGGCACTTGCCGTCGTAACGGGGCTTCTCGCCGTTGGCCATCTGGCCTTCGCGCAGCGCTTCCAGACGCTCTTTGGAGCAGTAGCACTTGTAGGCGCGGCCATCGGCCAGCATCTCGTCGATCAGACCGTTGTAGCGATCGAAGCGCTTGGTCTGGTAGTAGGGGCCCTCATCCCAGTTCAGCTCCAGCCATTCCATGCCCTCAATGATGGCGTCGATTGCCTCCTGAGTGGAACGTTCCAGATCGGTATCCTCAATACGCAGCACGAACTCACCGCCCTGGTTCTTTGCAAACAACCAGGAATAGAGTGCGGTACGGGCACCGCCGACATGCAAAAAGCCGGTCGGGCTGGGAGCAAAACGGGTTTTGACTTTCATCTTTAAGCCTTGTGTAGAGGGCCTTGGGCCAATTCGTTAAAAAAACCGTCGCATTTTAGCACCGACAATCACGGATGGGAAAACCATGACGCCATTGCGGGCTAAAGTAGGGGGTTAAATCTGTCGCCATTTGCATCTGTAGCCCGATATTTGAAGAGGATCGCAAAACAGAAGCCCCGTTTCCGATTTGCTATGCACAATGCTGGAGAGCTGCCTCCTCCGGTCGATACCCAAATAACGCTCACCACACTTCTCACGAACAAGGAAGAGACGATGCAGTTCCGTTCTATCCAGAATCGCATTCTAGTGATGGCCGGGATCGCCATGACCGCAGCCCTGGTCATCCTGATCCTGCTCAACCAATACTCCGGCCAACAGACCCAACAACTGACCATCAGCTCCAGCCGTGAAGCGCTGCAGCAGGAGGCATGGCAGAAGGTCAGCGCCAATGCCCGCGCCGAGGCGGCCACCATCACCCAGCTGCTGCAAAAAGGGCTCTCCTACACCCAGCAGATGGCCAGCGCCCTCGCCCTGCAACAACAGGGCAAACTACCGCTGGATCGCCAGCAGGCCACCGACCTGCTCAAGGCACAATTGGCGTTGGAGCCCCAGCTCTATGGCGCCTTTGCCGGCTTCGAGCCCAACGGTTTCGACGGTCAGGATGCCAGCTTTGCCGGTCAGACCGCGCTCGGTAGCGACAGCAAGGGGCGCTTTGTCCCCTATTTCTATCGCGACAAGGATCAAATCGGCACCGATCTGCTGCTCTCCATCGAAAAAACCGACCCGGACGAATTCGGCAATCCCGCCAACGACTACTACGCCTGCCCGAAACGGGAAGGACGGTCTTGTCTGATCGATCCCTTCAAGGTGGATATCAACGGTCAGCAGGTGCTGGTGAGCACTATCACCACCCCCATCATGGTGGATGGTCAGTTCAAGGGGATCGCCGCGCTGGATCTGGCGGTGGACTCCATCAGCCGTCAGGCACAGTCCCTCAACAGCAACATCTATGACGGCAAGGGGGAAACCCTGATCGTCAGCGCCGCCGGTGTCATCACCGGCACCAGCGGTGATGCCAGCCTGCTCGGCAGCAGCGCAAGTAAGGTGCTGGGCAACCAGTGGCAGCAGTACCTGAAACCGGAAGTTCAGCGTCAGGAGCTGGACGAGTCATTCCGTATTTCCGTCCCCATCATGGTGCCGGGAATGAGCCGCAACTGGGCCATCATCGTCACCCTGCCCTACAAGGTGGTACTGGCGGGGGCCGATCAGCTGGAGAGCCAGCTCAATGAGATGAACCGGGCCGCGGTGACCCAGCAGCTGGTCGGTGCCTTTATCGTACTGGTACTGGCGCTGGCCACCATGCTGGTGATTGCACGCAGCATCACAGGCCCCATCCGTCAGATGGTCAGCCTGGTGGATGACATCGCCGATGGTGAAGGGGATCTCACCAAACGCCTCACGACCCGCTCGGTGGATGAGCTGGGGGATCTCGCCAAGGGGATCAACCGCTTTATCGACAAGCTGCAAGGGTTGCTCGGGGATGTGCTCAAGACTGCCAGCGAGGTGAACCGCTACGCCGGTGACACCGATCGCATTGCCGGTCAGACCGACAACAATCTGCAGCATCATCAGGCCGAGATGGAGCAGATGCTGACCGCGGTACAGGAGATGTCCTACGTCAGTCAGGAGGTCGCCACCCACGCCAACAATACCGCCGACTCGGCCAAACAGGCGCAAAGCGCTGCCGATCAGGGCAAGGAGCGCTTCCAGCAGGTGATCCAGTCGATGCACAAGGTCGCGGCAGAAGCCGGTAAAGGGGCCGAAGTGGTGGAAGGGCTGGCTCACGACAGCGCCCAGATCACCAGCATCCTCACCGTCATTCAGGGGATTGCCGACCAGACCAACCTGCTGGCCCTCAACGCCGCCATCGAGGCTGCCCGGGCTGGCGAACAGGGCCGCGGCTTTGCGGTGGTGGCCGACGAGGTGCGCAAACTGGCGGGTAATACCCAGCAGGCGGTGCAGAACACCCAGGAGTTGATCGAGAAGATCCGCCTCAGCTCTACCAATGCAGTCAACGCCATCACCCAGAGCCAGCAGCTGACCCATCAGGCGGTGGGCGAGGCGGATCTGGCGGAAGAGGCGCTCGGCAGCATCTACCAGGCCATCTCCACCATCAACGACATGACCTATCAGATCGCCTCCGCCGCCGAAGAGCAGAGCTCGGTCTCAGAAACCGTCTCCGGCAACCTGTCAAAAACCAACGCACTGGCCAACGACATTGCTCAGGATGCGACCGAAACGGCCAAAGCCAGTCAGGCATTGCGTCAGGCGGCCGACAAATTGCAGCAATTATTGGGTCAATTTCGTCTCAGCTGATAATTTTCCGCCTCAGGACTCTCCCCCTCGGGGGCGAGTCCGTTTACCATAGGCGACGAATTTGCCTGATGGCAGGCAATGTAGTGAGAGGTAAATGCCGTGCCCACCCCGGACCGTCGCCCACGAGGCCATAACAGACGAGCCCAGCAGCGTCGCCAAGACGAATCACAAGGATCCCTGCTCCATCGCATCAATGCCGCGACCCTGTCCCTGCGCCAACGTTTTGGCCAAGGGATGAGCAACCTCGGCCAACGCCGCCAGGATGCCAAAGCAGGCAAATTCAAGCTGTCCAGCCCGCTGCCCCGCAAAAACACCATAGGTCTGCTGATCCTGTTCCCGCTCTGGTTGCTGGTGCTGGCCTGGGAGCCGGCACCATCCGCCCCCAAAGCAGCCCCTTCCGGCTCGCTGGAAGTGCCGTTGGCCGTGCCAGCTCAAGCTCTAACTGTCGGCAATGGCGCGGCAGGTAGTGCCCCCGCGGCAGCCAAACCAGTCGAAGAGAAGGTCAACGGTACCTGGCTGCAACACGATGTGCAGGCGGGTGAGACCCTCTACTCCATCTGGCGTAAATTCGAGTTGCCGGGTGCCGAGCTGAGCCGCCTGATCGCCATCGAGGGGCCGGATCGTCCCCTGACCCGCCTGCAATCGGGCCGATCTATCTTCATCCTGGTGGACGACTCCCGCCGCATCCAGCGGGTGGAGATCCGCTCCTACGGTCAGGCGGTTTACCGCTACGACCGGCAGGGCGAAGGGTTCGCCCTCAAGGAATAACAAAAACGGGAGGCGCTGGCCTCCCGTTTTTTTCAGTCAAATATCTTCAAATAAGCTACTGACTTCACAATATTTTTAGCTTGTTCAAAAAACGAAAGGGGTCAAATTGACAAGGATCGGCGCTAACGTACAATCGTTTGTGCTTTAGACAGGGATTGTTCTACGTGCTACTGGGACAAAGAGACGTGGTCAGTCATGAGCCAACCCCTGCTTGCAAGGCAAATGCAGCCCAGCACGGGCTTAGTTTCATTTTGTTATTGATAGGATTTAGCACATGTCTGACATTCGCACCGGCCAGGTAAAATGGTTCAACGAAACCAAGGGTTTTGGCTTTATTGAACAATCCCAGGGTCCGGACGTATTCGTTCACTTCTCCTCCATCCAGAGCACCGGTTTCAAAACCCTGGCTGAAGGTCAAAAAGTCCAGTTCACTGTGACCCAGGGCAAAAAAGGCCCTCAGGCTGAGAACGTTACTCTGGTCTAAGCCCGCGCCAGTGAATCATGCAGGAGGAGCCAAGGCCCCTCCTCTTTTTTGCCCGCCATTCTCGCCTTCCACCACCTGTCACAACCGCTTGCCTCGATCAGCCCACAGAGTAAGCCCCCCTGTTTGCAGGAGGTGGTAGAGATACGCTGAAGTAAACCGCCAGATACGACAAAGCATCGCAGCGCGATGTGAAGGGCAATTCAAAGGGATTATGAAAACTTCGAAGAGAGATTGGAGCGGGAAACGAGACTCGAACTCGCGACCCCAGCCTTGGCAAGCGCGGATCATGCTCTACCAACTGAATGTGGCTGCGATTGTATGGAGAAACTGAATTCGTGAGCTTGGGGGGAAAGATAGTGAATTTGAAGAGAGATTGGAGCGGGAAACGAGACTCGAACTCGCGACCCCGACCTTGGCAAGGTCGTGCTCTACCAACTGAGCTATTCCCG
>NZ_JAAKMI010000019.1:0-71572 GCF_049170315.1 Aeromonas sp. 604443 | reverse complement strand
CTGATATGGCTCAGTCGGTAGAGCGCATCCTTGGTAAGGATGAGGTCCCCAGTTCGATTCTGGGTATCAGCACCATTAAATAGAAAGCCTCCCTGAAAAGGGAGGCTTTTTTGCATCCGTCATTTTTTGATATCCCCTTACATTCCCTATTCCCGCAACCCCTTCTGCTTGCAGCCGACACTGTTTATCTGCTGGTTTTAGTCCTAATGTGTTACTCATTTGACTGCTGTTGATGGTTTTATCCATATATTTAACCATGATTGATTGACGCGAAACGTTTTACATGTAAAATCCGGCGCGTTTTGCCTATTACGTGGAGAAAGAGCATGGCGCAGGATAACGAATACTGTTTGGGGGCGGTACCCGCCAAAGGGCGCAAAGGTGTGCTTTCGCTGATGCTGGTGATGCTCGGCCTGACTTTCTTCTCTGCCAGCATGTGGACCGGTGGTGCGCTGGGCACCGGCTTGGTGTTCGATGACTTCATCAAGGCGGTACTGCTCGGCAACTTGCTGCTGGGTATCTACACAGCCTGTCTTGGTTATATCGGTGCCTCAACCGGTCTCTCTACCCATCTGCTGGCTCGTTACTCCTTTGGGGTGAAAGGTTCTTGGCTGCCTTCGCTGCTGCTGGGCGGTACTCAGGTCGGCTGGTTTGGCGTTGGTGTGGCGATGTTTGCCCTGCCGGTGCAGAAGGCGACCGGCATCGATGTGAACTGGTTGATCGCCATTTCGGGCATTCTGATGACGGTAACCGTCTACTTCGGTATCTCCGCCCTGATGGTGCTGAGCTTTGTGGCCGTACCGGCCATTGCACTGCTTGGCGGCTACTCGGTCTGGCTGGCGGTGACCTCGACCGGTGGCATGGCTGCACTGCAGCAGGTACAACCAAGCAATCCCATCGAGTTCACCACGGCGTTGACCATGGTGGTTGGTTCCTTTATCAGTGCAGGAACCCTGACCGCCGACTTTGTTCGCTTTGGTCGCAAACCCTGGGGCGCCGTCATGATTACCATGGTGGCGTTTTTTTTGGGCAACACGCTAATGTTCGTCTTCGGTGCAGCTGGTGCGGCGGTAACGGGGCAGGCCGATATCTCGGAAGTGATGCTGATGCAGGGGCTGTTGATCCCCGCCATTCTGGTGCTGGGCCTCAATATCTGGACCACCAACGACAACGCTCTCTACGCCTCCGGCCTCGGTTTTGCCAATATTACCGGTCTCAAGAGCAAGCCGCTCAGCGTGATCAACGGCCTAGTCGGCACCGCCTGTGCCCTCTGGCTTTACAACAACTTTGTCGGCTGGCTGGCCTTTTTGAGTACGGCAATTCCGCCGATCGGTGGCATTATCATCATGGATTTCCTGCTCAATCGTGAGCGTTACCGTCAGTTTGCCGATCAGCAGTTCGAGACGGTGCGCTGGCAGGCGCTGGTCGCCACGGCAGTCGGGGTGGCTGTCGGCAAGTCGCTGCCGGGCATAGTGCCACTCAACGCGGTATTGGGCGCCGCCTTCACCTATTTCATTCTGGTTCGCCTCACCCAGCGGCCGGTTCTGGTACAGGAAGCTAACAAATGCTGATTCAACATATTCGTTTGGCCGATCGGGAAGGGTTGTGGCAGATCCGCTGTCAGGATGGGGTCATCACAGCCATCGAACCCCATGACGAACATGCCGTCGCCGGTCGGGTGCTGGACGGGGAGGGCGGTCTTGCCATCGCGCCCTTTATCGAGCCCCATATTCACCTCGATACCACCCAGACGGCGGGCGAGCCGAGCTGGAACCTCTCCGGCACCCTGTTCGAGGGGATCGAGCGCTGGGCCGAGCGCAAGGCGCTGCTGACCCATGAGGATGTGAAACAGCGTGCCATCCAGACGCTGAAGTGGCAGATCGCCAACGGCATCCAGTTTGTCCGTACTCACGTCGATGTCTCCGATCCCAATCTGGTCGCGCTCAAGGCGATGCTGGAAGTGCGGGAGGAGATGAAGGAGTGGGTCGAGCTGCAGATCGTTGCCTTCCCGCAGGAGGGGATCCTCTCCTACCCGAATGGCAAGGCACTGCTGGAGGAGGCGCTCAAGCTGGGGGCCGATGTGATCGGTGCTATTCCCCATTTCGAGTTCACCCGGGAATATGGTGTCGAAAGTCTGCACTACATCTTCGATCTTGCCGAGAAGTATCAGGTTCTGGTCGATGTGCACTGTGACGAAATCGATGACGAGCAGTCTCGCTTTATCGAGACGCTGGCGACCTTGGCCTACGAGCGGGGTATCGGTCATAGAGTCACCGCCAGCCACACCACCGCCATGCACTCCTACAACGGCGCTTATGCTTCCCGCCTGTTCCGGCTGCTGAAGATGGCGGACATCAACTTTGTGGCCAATCCGCTGGTGAACATTCACCTGCAGGGGCGGTTCGATACCTATCCCAAACGCCGCGGCATTACCCGGGTGAAGGAGATGCTGGAGGCGAACATCAACGTCTGCTTCGGTCACGACGACGTGTTCGATCCCTGGTATCCCATGGGCACTGCCAACATGTTGCAGGTGCTGCACATGGGGCTGCATGTCTGCCAGATCATGGGTTACGAGCAGATCAACGACGGTCTGAAGCTGATCAGCAGCCACAGCGCCCGCACCCTGAATGTGCAGGATCGCTATGGTATCGAGGTGGGCAAACCAGCCAACCTGCTGATCCTGCCCGCCGATAATGGCTTTGATGCGGTGCGCCGCCAGGTGCCGGTGCGTTACTCGATCCGCAACGGCAAGGCGATTGCCCAGACCCGCCCGGCCCAGACCGAAATCGTGCTGGGTCAGCCAGAGCCCATCGATTTTCGCCGCTGAGATTTCAATCAGGCTGGATGTCGATTAGTTCCGCCTCTGGGCACAAGGGCCGCCATTGCGACATAATGGCGGCCTGACCCTGAGGGAGTGACACCATGCAAACCTGGTTCTATGTTGCTGCAGGGGGCGCCATCGGCGCCTGCCTTCGTTTTGGGATTGCCGAACTGATGGCCTTGCTGCTGGGGCGCCACTTTCCTTACGGGACTCTGGTGGTCAACGTGGTGGGCTCTTTCATCATGGGGGTGGCATTCGCCCTCATCAGTCATGGTCATGTGGTAGAACACCCGATGAAGCCGCTGCTGATGGTGGGGATCCTCGGTGCCCTGACTACTTTCTCTTCCTTTGCCCTCGATACGGTAGTGCTGGCTCAACATGGGGCCTATCTGAAAGCGCTGCTCAATATCGGTCTCAATCTCTTCCTCTGTCTGGCCATGGTGGTGCTGGGCATGCAGTTGGTTGCGAGCCGGGTTTAAGGTGTCCGGACGCCAGTGGCTCTGGTAAACTGGCGGCCATTCTTTGCTCTATGGGTGTTTAAGGGATGTCAGAACAAGCAACGACAACGCATTTTGGCTTTAAAACCGTGGCCGCGACCGAGAAGGAAACTCTGGTAGCAGGTGTCTTCCATTCGGTGGCAGCCAAGTATGATCTGATGAACGATCTGATGTCGTTCGGCATCCACCGCCTGTGGAAGCGCTTCACCATCGACTGTTCCGGTGTGCGCAAGGGCCAGAAGGTGCTGGATCTGGCCGGTGGTACCGGTGACTTGACCGCCAAGTTCTCCCGCATCGTCGGCGAGACCGGTCAGGTGGTGCTGGCAGATATCAACGACTCCATGCTGAAAGTGGGCCGCGACAAGCTGCGCAATCTGGGGGTCGCCAACAACGTCTCCTACGTGCAGGCCAATGCCGAGGCGCTCCCCTTCCCGGATAACCACTTCGACGTCATCACCATCGGCTTCGGCCTGCGCAACGTCACCGACAAGGACAAGGCGCTCGCCTCCATGTTCCGGGTGCTCAAGCCGGGTGGCCGTCTGCTGGTGCTGGAGTTCTCCAAGCCGGTCAGTGAAGTGATCGCCAAGCTCTATGACCTCTACTCCTTCAAACTGCTGCCGAAAATGGGCGAAATCGTCGCGAACGACAGTGAAAGCTACAAATATCTGGCAGAGTCTATTCGTATGCACCCGGATCAGCAGACCCTGGCCGGCATGATGGAAAATGTCGGTTTCGAGCAGGTGGAGTACTTCAATCTGACTCAGGGTGTGGTCGCCCTGCACCGCGGTTACAAGTTTTAAGGTTGCCTATGCCGATGGATGCCATGGTCACCGCGGTGATCGAAACCAGCCTCAACCAGTTGCTGGCGCTGGACAAACAGAGCCCGGAGCGGCTGCGCAAACTGGTGGGCAAGGTGTTCAAGCTGGAGCTGCGTGAACTCAAGCCGCTCTGGTTTGTCTTCTCCGAGCGTCGGCTGGATGTGCTGGCCCAGCATGAAGGTGAGGCCGATGCGGTGCTCAGCCTGTCGCTGACCGCCCTCGGTCTGCTGAAAGAACCGTCCGCTCTGACCCGCTATATCCGCGAGGAGAAGCTGGATCTGAGCGGTGATCCCCAGCTGGTGCAGGCATTTAGCGTGCTGCTGGGTGAGCTGGATATCGACTGGGAGGAGGAGCTGTCGCGCTATACCGGCGACGTGCTGGCCCACACCCTGTTCAGTGGTGCCCGTCAGGCGCGTCGCCTGGTCGGTCGCGAGCTGTGCCGCACCCTCAGCCAGCTGGCGGAATATCTGACCGAAGAGGCCCGCCTCGCACCCGGCCCGCTGGAAGTGGCGAGTTTCAACGATGACGTCGAGGTGCTGGCCCAGCAGCTCAAGGCCGTCGAACTGCGGCTGGCCCGCTTCGAACAGCAGGTGACCTGATGACCCCGAAGGAGTTCAAACGCCTCTATCGCATCATCACCATCCTGCTGGAGCAGGGCATCGACGAACTGGTGCCCGCCCGCTATCAACCCTGGCCGGGTCGTCTGGCCCGTCGCTCCCTGTTCTGGCTCAAGAACAAACAACCGGATCTCAGCCGCGGAGCCCGCATCCGCCTCGCCTTCGAGGCTCTCGGCCCCATCTTCATCAAGTTTGGCCAGATGCTCTCGACCCGCCGCGACCTGCTGCCGCCGGATATCGCCGAGGAGCTGGCCCTGCTGCAGGACAGGGTGCCCCCCTTCTGTAGTCAGGCGGCGCGCCAGCAGATCGAGCTGAGCCTGGGTTGTCCCATCGAAACCCTGTTTGACGACTTCGACGAGACGCCGCTGGCGTCGGCCTCCATCGCCCAGGTGCATACCGCCCGCCTGAAGGAGAGTGGCCGCGAGATCGTCATCAAGGTGATCCGCCCCGATATCGAGCCAGTCATCGAGGCCGACCTGCGACTGATGCAGGCGCTGGCCCGTCTGGTGGCCCGCTTCGTGCCCCAGAGCGCGCGGCTGCGCCCCATCGAGGTGGTGGAGGAGTATCGCAAGACCATCCTCGACGAGCTGAATTTGATGCGCGAGGCGGCCAACGCCATCCAGCTACGCCGCAACTTCACCGGCTCCGAGGCGCTCTATGTGCCTGAAATCATCACCGATCTCTGCCGCGAGCAGGTGCTGGTGATGGAGCGCATCTACGGTATTCCGGTCTCCGATATCCCGGCGCTGGAAGCCAACGGCACCAACATGAAGCTGCTGGCCGAGCGCGGGGTAGAGGTCTTCTTCACTCAGGTGTTCCGCGACAGCTTTTTCCACGCCGATATGCACCCGGGCAACATCTTCGTCTCTTACGAACACCCGGAAAACCCGCTCTGGATCGGCATCGACTGCGGCATCGTCGGTACCCTCAATCGGGAAGATAAACGCTATCTGGCTGAGAACTTCCTCGCCTTCTTCAACCGCGACTATCGTCGGGTGGCAGAGCTGCACGTGGAGTCGGGCTGGGTACCGGCAGACACCAAGGTGGACGAGTTCGAGTTCGCCATCCGCACCGTGCTGGAGCCCATCTTCGAGAAGCAGCTCTCCGAGATCTCGTTCGGTCACGTGCTGCTCAACCTGTTCAACACCGCGCGTCGCTTCCATATGACGGTGCAGCCGCAGTTGGTGCTGCTGCAAAAGACCCTGCTCTATGTGGAAGGGTTGGGGCGTCAGCTCTACCCGCAGCTCGATTTGTGGCAGACCGCCAAGCCGTTCCTCGAAAACTGGATGCACGAACAGGTCGGGCCCAAGTCGGTATTGAACGCTATCAAGGAGAAGGCGCCATTCTGGGCGGAGAAGCTGCCGGAGCTGCCGGAGTTGGTCTATGAGACCCTGCGCCAGACCCGTCATCAGCAGCGTCATTTCGACCAGATGTTTGCCGAGTTCCGCCGTCACAGCCGCCGGCAGGGGCAGGCCCGCTACCTCTTAGGGGTTGGAGCCAGCCTGCTATTGGCGGGTGTATTCTTGCTGACCCAAAAACAACACATTGAGTGGGGACAAGCCAGTCTCGCCGGTGCAGCCCTCTGCTGGCTGGTCGGCTGGTTGCGAACCCGTTCCCATTAATCAACAACCGCGCCGTCAGGCGCCTGTTCTGGAGAGAAAATCATGGGTGGTATCAGTATTTGGCAATTGTTGATCATTGCAGTCATCGTCGTGCTGCTGTTCGGTACCAAGAAACTGCGCGGCATTGGCGGTGATCTGGGCGCGGCGGTCAAAGGGTTCAAGAAAGCCCTCTCCGACGAGCCGGCTGATGCCAAGGCCGAGCAGAAAGATGCCGAGTTTCCCCCGAAACAGCTGAACGAAGCGGCCACTCAGAGCAGTGAGACCGCCAAGCAGAAAGACAAAGACCAGGCCTAAGCCATGTTCGATATCGGTTTTTGGGAGCTGGTCGTTATCGGTGTGGTAGCACTGGTGGTACTGGGGCCCGAGCGGCTGCCGGTTGCCATCCGCACGGCTACCCACTGGATCCGCCTCATTCGTTCGACCGCGAACTCGGTCAAGTCCGAGCTGGAGCAGGAGCTCAAGTTGCAAGAGCTGCATAACGACCTCAAGAAGGCCGAACAGTTGCAGATGAGCAACCTGAGCCCCGAGCTGCAGGAGTCCATCGAACAGCTTAAAGCGGCGGCCCAGTCGGTCAATCGCCCCTATCAGGTGGAGAACGAGATCCGTCCGCCGCGCCCCGAGCCGGTCGCCCAGGCTGAGCCTGTCACGCCGGTGGAGCCTGCGGTGCAGCTGAGCCACGACGTGCCGCCGGTCAACAGCCAGCGGGAGAGCGAGCCGGTGCCGGTCAGCGACTCCGCAGTAAAAGGGGAGGTGAAGCCATGAGTCAGGCCGAACAACCCCTGATCAGCCATCTGGTTGAGCTGAGAACCCGTTTGCTGCGCTCCATTACCGCCATCCTCGTGGTGTTTCTGGCGCTGATCTACTTCTCCAACAACATCTACGACTTCGTGGCCCAGCCGCTGCTCAGCCAGTTGCCGGAAGGGACCAGCATGATCGCGACGGATGTGGCGACCCCCTTCCTGACGCCGATCAAGCTGACCCTGGTGGTCTCCTTCTTCGTGGCGATCCCCTATCTGCTCTATCAGGCCTGGGCCTTTATCGCCCCCGGTCTGTACCAGCATGAGCGGCGCCTGATCATGCCGTTGGTGGTCTCCAGTGCCCTGCTGTTCTATGCGGGGATGGCGTTCGCCTACTACGTGGTGTTCCCGCTGGTGTTCGGTTTCTTCACCAGCACAGCACCTGCAGGGGTGACGGTGGCGACCGACATCGCCAGCTATCTGGACTTCGTACTGACCCTGTTCTTCGCGTTCGGGGTGGCGTTCGAAATTCCGGTGGCGACCATACTGCTCTGCTGGACCGGCGTGACCACACCGCAAAACCTGAAGGAGAAACGTCCCTACGTTATCGTCGGGGTGTTTGTGGTCGGCATGCTGCTGACGCCGCCTGATGTCTTCTCCCAGACCCTGCTTGCCATCCCGATGTGGGCGCTGTGGGAGATAGGTCTGTTCTTTGCCCGCTTCTACGTGAAGAAAGAAGATGAAGAGCAACAGGAACAACCGGATGGGGAGAGCTGAGGCTCTGTTCGTCACCTGTTTGCCGGACGGCGAGAGGATGACGACGTCCGCAGGAATAGCAGAACGAGGGGAGCTGAGGCTCCCTTCCTCTTTTCATGCTCCCGTTCGAGGCGTATGGTAAGACCCCATTCGGTAGATGGTTTTCAAATACCTGATATGTATTCCTTTTGTTCGGAACGTCTCATTCCATGATCGATATCGGTTTAAACCTGACCAGCAGCCAGTTCGCCGGTGAACAGCCTGAGCTGGTGGCCCGTGCCCGTGCCGCCGGGGTGGAGGCGTTGATCCTCACCGGTACCGATCTGGCTGGCAGCCGCGAGAGCGCCGGGTTGGCCGCCCGCTGGCCGGGCTACTGCTTCTCCACCGCCGGGGTACACCCTCACGATGCCAAGAGTGTCGATGAAGCGACCCTGCCCGCCCTGCGCGAGCTGGCGGCGTTGCCGCAGGTGGTCGCTATTGGCGAGTGCGGTCTCGACTACAACCGCGACTTCTCCCCCCGTCCGGTGCAGAATGTGGTATTCGACGCCCAGCTGGCGCTGGCCGCCGAACTAGGGATGCCGGTGTTTCTCCACTGCCGCGATGCCCACGCCCGTTTTATCGAGATCCTCCGTCCCTGGTTGCCGAAGCTGCCGGGTGCCGTGCTGCACTGCTTCACCGGTTCCGATGAGGAGCTGGACGAGTGTCTGGCATTGGGGCTGCATATCGGGGTGACCGGCTGGCTCTGCGATGAGCGGCGTGGTCAGCTGCTGCGCGAACAGGTAGCGCGTATTCCGGCCGGTCGGCTGATGATCGAGACCGATGCCCCCTATCTGGTGCCGCGAGATCTGAAACCGCGCCCGAAACGCAACGAACCCGCTTTTTTGCCGCACATCGCCCAGGTGGTGGCGGCCTGTCGTGGTGAAGCGCCCGAGGCCTTGCTGGCCCATACCCGGGCCACCTCCGCCGCGTTCTTCCAACTTCCTCTCCAGGAGTGATTCATGGCTACAACTCTTCCGGGCGCCTTTCCGGGCCGCCGCCTGCGCCGTCTGCGCAAACATGATTTCAGCCGTCGTCTGGTGCGCGAGAACGTACTGACCGTCAACGATCTCATCTATCCGGTGTTCGTGCTGGAGGGGGAGAACCGTCGGGAAGCCGTTCCCTCCATGCCGGGGGTGGAGCGTCTCTCCATCGATCTGTTGCTGGAAGAGGCTGCCGAGCTGGTGGAGTTGGGCGTACCCGCCATCGCCCTGTTCCCGGTCACTCCGCTGGAGAGCAAGAGCCTGATGGCGGAAGAGGCCTACAACCCGAACGGGCTGGCCCAGCGCACCGTGCGTGCCCTCAAGGCCCGCTTCCCGGAACTCGGGGTCATCACCGACGTGGCGCTCGATCCGTTCACCACCCACGGGCAGGACGGCATCATCGATGACGAAGGCTATGTGCTGAACGACATCACCACCGAGATCCTGATCAAGCAGGCGCTCTCCCACGCCGAGGCCGGAGTCGATATAGTCGCGCCGTCCGACATGATGGATGGCCGCATCGGTGCCATCCGCGCGGCACTGGAAGAGAACGGCTTCATCAACACCCAGATCATGGCCTACTCCGCCAAGTACGCTTCCTGCTACTACGGCCCGTTCCGTGATGCGGTTGGCTCTGCCGGCAACCTCGGCAAGAGCAACAAGGCCACCTATCAGATGGATCCGGCCAACAGCAACGAAGCCCTGCACGAAGTGGCGCTGGATATTCAGGAAGGGGCCGACAGCGTGATGGTCAAGCCGGGCATGCCCTATCTGGACGTGGTTCGTCAGGTGAAGGATCAGTTCGGCGTGCCGACTTTCGCCTATCAGGTCAGCGGCGAGTACGCCATGCACATGGCGGCGATCCAGAACGGCTGGCTGAAAGAGAAGGAGACCATCATGGAGTCCCTGCTCTGCTTCAAGCGGGCCGGGGCCGATGGCATCCTCACCTACTTCGCCAAGCGCGTGGCGCAGTGGTTGAAGGAAGATGTCCGTTAAGCCGGGTTGAAGAGATAAACGAGAGGGGGAGCCGATGGCTCCCCCTCTTTGTTATGGCTAGCTGATTACAGCTTGATCCAGGCATCGCTCCAGTGGCTGCCGGTACCCGGCGCATAGTGGCTGGTCGAGCCGCCACACCAGCCGCTGTAGGGCCAGGGTTTGCACTCGTAGTCGTCACCTGCATTGCTGACCCGTTCGCCACTCTGATAAGCGGTGCCCGCAACATAGGCCGGGTAGCTGCCGTTACCACCGTCACTGTCACCACCCGGAGCCTGTTCCACCAACGTCAGGGTGAAGCGGCGCTCGAAGCCCTGCTTGCTCCCCTCCGCCATGCCCGCCAGCAACAGCTCGTAACTGCCGGCCGCAAGGCCCGACTGCGTCAGCTGCAGGGAACCCTGACCATCGATCAGAGCGCTGCCGGTAGCGACCGGATTGCCATCCTGCAACAGGGTCGCGGTGACGGTCACCGGGTTGGCGGTGGTCAGCGTCAGGCTGAAGTCGAGCGCGCCGTTAACGATGGAATATTCAGACGCCAGGTCGGTGACGGTGAAGTCACTGCTGCTACCGGTAGTGGGCAGGATGAAGTCTCCGCTCAGGTAGGTCAGACCGGTCCAGCCGGAGCTGGTCAGCCAGTGCTTGCCATTGGTCTGATAGACGTTGGGCAACTGGGTGCACTGGTTGTTGTCATTGACGAAGCCGATACCGTAAAAGCCCGCCACATTCTTGTAGCAGAGCTGGCGACCATTCTGGTGCAGTACTGGCTGATCCAGCTTGCCCTTGTGGTGGAGTGACAGCCAGTCAAACTGGTTGATGGCCGAGACCAGCGGCACAAACTGGCCATCGGGCTGACGATAACGGATCAGGGATCCGGCATCACAGAGCAGACCATCAGCCTGCTGTTCGACGTAGCCGTAGTACTGCTCGCCATCCTGGAAGGTGAACCGGCAGAGATTGCCTTTCTCCGACTCCTTGGGGATCCAGCCCATCAGCAGTCGCTCCTGATTGTTCAGGGCCGCCAGTTGCCCAACACTGAAGTCGCTGCCGTTGGCTACCCAGCCTTGCGGCATGGTGGAGAATTGCATGAAGTAGTGGTCGGTATAGTACATGTGGCTGTCAGCGCGGTGCTTGCGAGCCCCCTGGCTGACCGAGTTGTAGCGATAGATGTCGTTTTCTGGCTTGTGGAAGCCGTTGAGATCATCGTCCAGATAGGGCAGGTCGCCCTTGCGGATATGGTAGTTGGCCATGCCCGTCATCAGCGGATGCCAGCCGTGGCTGCCACGGGCAAACGCGCTCTCATGGCTGTAGGACTTCCCATCGAAGCCGTGGCCAAATTCGTGGGCAATGATGCCCCAACTGCCGTAATAGTGGCTGACAAAGTTAAAGGTATCGACCCCGGTGATGCCACCACTCCCCAGCCCGCCCCCCATGGCGGTGATCCCCAGGTTGAGGTAGGGGCGCTTCATCAGGCTGTGGTAGTAGTAGTCATAATCGGCGGCCGTAAAGATCCCGTTCGGCACATAGCTGTTGCCGCCATTGCCGAACATCTCGTAGCCATTCACCGCCTTGAAGTTGTACCAGACGTGTTTGAACTCCTCGGTCGAGACCATGTAGGCCAGGTTGGTGGCGATGATCAGCCATTCGCGAGCGTAGAGGGCATTGATGGGGCGCCAGGAGCCGCTGGTGTTGGTGGCGAAGCGCACGTTCCAGCTTGGCTTGAGGCGTGCCAGCTTCTGGGCAAACGGATCCGAGTTGGAGCTGAACCTGTGCTCGAACTGGGCAGGCAGATTGATGCTGTTGTCGAGCAGGTTGTTGAGATCAAACACGCCATCGCGGCTGGCGCTGTTGAAGCGTCCCTGCTCGCCAAAGGCGCTCAGTGGCAGGGTGATTTGGGCATAGGCGGGCAGGCGATCGAGCTGGCCCAGGATCAGCCACTTGTTGATACCGTTCAGGCGTGACTCGATATTGATGTCATGCAGCTCTCTGGCTGCATAGTTGGTGATGCGCACCGTGTCGTTATCAAGCAGCTCGGTCTTGACCAGCGAATTGATGTTGACCGAACGCTGGGCGCGATCGATCAGCACCTCGTAGGGTTCGTCATTGCGCAGTATGTAGCTGATTGCGGCCGGCATCAGCTGATCGAAGGTCAGCGGGCGAGCCGGCAACTGCTCGTCGGCCGTGAAGCTGATCTCCTTGCTCAGCAGCTGGTTGAAACCCAGGCCGCGTTCGTTGGCGGTGACAAGCGCCGAGCCCGCCAGCTGGAGATCTTTCAGCGCCGCCACGGGCTGCTGGTTGATCTCCCGGACAGTAAAGGTCGGGTTCTTGAACTGAAAGTCGTTGGCGATCAGGGTATCGGCATCATACCACTCGATGCGGTCCTTGAAGTTCACCACCAGCCGATCGCCATCCATGTCGATTTTTTGCAGATTGCTGTCGGCGATCACCTGCTCAGGCGCCAGCGGGGTGTTGCTGGCGATGGCATCAGCCAGTTTGCGCAAGTCATAGATGTAGTAGTTTTTGCCGGCTGTATGGGCCAGGAGATAGTCACCCACCTGATGGAGTTGCACCAGACGGTGGCTGTATTTTCCTTCAAAGGCGAGCCGACCGGCAATGGGGGTCTTGAGGCTGTTCTCCGGCGTCACATCCTGCTGGCGGTAGACCTTGATCTCGCTCAGCGCATCGGCTACCAGCACGTAATCCTGATTGGCAAAGACGGCCTGGGTGCGGTGCAGGCTGTTGCTGCCGGAATCCCGACCGGTTCCCAGGGTGGTGACATGGCGATGTTCATCGGCCAGATCGAAGATATCGACCCGGTGCGAGTAGCGCGAGACCACGTAGAGCAGGCTGTTGCGGACAAACAATTCACTGACCTGGTTGTAGGCCGTGGCACTGCCGGTTTCGGTGCCGCGGATCTCGCCAATCTGCTGGCGGCTCGGGATATCGATAATGGCCACATGGCCCGGATTGCCGTTCTGGCTGACATAGAGCCGATCCTGATAGCGCTCGACCGCCGTGATCAGGCTGGCGTCCAGCCCCAGCTGGTCGGCCGCCAGCTCCTCGCCTTTGTCCAGATATTGCAGCGAGGTGGCAAACGAGTTGACGCTGCAGGAGCTGGTCTCCATCACCACCCGGGTGCGTTCGCCATTCTGGATCTGGCCGTGGGGGAAGTACTCCAGCAGACAGCCGTTGCCGTAGTCATAGTTGCCAAAGCGTTTGTTGACCGCTACGACCCCACCGTCGTACCAGGTCAGCTCCCACTCCTCATCGAAGAAATCAAAGACGTTACGAATGGCTGTTTCGTCGAAAAAGTGGGGTTTGGGCAGATCGAACAGGATGTGGTTATCCGCCGTCAGCGGGTAGAGCAGGCCGTTGATGGCAAGGTGGCGCTTGCCATCCTTGATGATCACGTTCTGCTCGTCAGCCGCACTCTGATGCAGCGCGGCGAGGCGCGCCGTCATCTGTTCGTAGTGCTCCTGATAGGTTTGTTTGAAATAGGCTTGTTCGCGCTCATCGGCCACAACATGGGCCGACAGCAGCAGACCGAGCAGGGTGGCAAGCTTGGTGGTTCTTGGCATGGTGATTTCCTTATCTTGGTTGTTGTTGGATGTTTTTGGGTGGTTGGCAAGCATGTAAAAGAGAGGGGCTAACCCGTCCGGGTCAGTGCATCCTGCCCATCGGCAGCGTGGCCGACGGGCAAGATATGGGCGGGGGCCTGTCGGCCCCCGTTAGTGGTTGGGGAAAGGTCAGAGCTTGATCCAGGCATCGCTCCAGGCAGAGCCGGTACCCGGTGCATAGTGGCTGGTCGAGCCGCCACACCAGCCGCTGTAGGGCCAGGGTTTGCACTCGTAGTTGCCACCGGCATTGCTGACCCGATCACCGGCCTGATAGCCGGTGTTGGGAGCGTAGGCCGGGTAGTCACCTTCGCTACCGCCGTTGCTCTCTTCGGTCAGCGCAACCGGGAAGCGCTGTACCACCGGCTTCTGGCCATCTGCCAGACCGGTGATGACTACTTCGTAGCTACCGTCGGTCACATTGCTGCCCTGCAGCACCAGGGTGCTGGTGCCGTTCACCTGGCTGCTGGTGGTACCGTGGCTGTGGCCGCTCTGCTCCAGAGTCGCGGTGATCTGTACCGGGTTGGCGGTGGTCACGTTGAAACGGATGCTGACCTGACCGTTGACTATGGTGTACTCGCTCGCCATGGCGCTGACGGTGAAGTCGCTGCTGCCTTCGGCGGGTGGCGTTGTGCCGCCGCAGTCGCTGTCGCCCTGTACGCGCCAGACGCCCCAGTCACCCGTGGTGCCCGGCTCTTCGTTCTGGGTCCACCAGCCAGCCAGCCAGTTCTTGCCGTTGTGGCTGACGATGTCGCCGCCCACGTAGACCTTCTTGGCATCCCAACTGTTTTCACAGACGGCGCCCTGCTCCCTGACGGTCACGTTGCGCTGCTGGGTTACCTGCTGACCGGCGCTGTCGCTCACCTGATAGGTGAGGGTGTAGCGGCCGACCTTGCTGCTGTCGACGTTGCCGCTGACCTTGATTTGGGCGGTCAGGTCGCCATCTTCTTCATCATGGGCGCTGACGCCGGTCATCGGATCGAAAGCGGTACCCAGTTCCAGCGTGGTGTCGGTGACACCGCTGAACACCGGCTTCATGCTGTAGACCTCGATGGTGCGTACCTGCTCGGTGACGTTGTTGTCGCGATCGCTCACCTTGTAGGTGAGGGGGTAGAGGCCGATGCGCTGGCTGTCTACCGATCCTTCCACCTGGATCTGGCCAGTCAGGTCGCCATCTTCCTTGTCGTTGGCGCTGACCCCGGCCAGCGGATCAAAGGCGGTACCCTGCTTGATGCGGGTATCGCTCAGGCCGCTGAACACCGGCTTGCCGTTGTCGACCGGCGGCGTGATCTCCTGATCGTGGATGAAGGGGCCGTAGCTCTTTATGAAGGATTCGTTGTAGGACTGACCGGCGGCGTTGCGGCCCATGTCCCAGTTGATGGACCAGGTCATCACGCCACGCAGCGGTTGCCCCTCGCTCTTCAGGCGGTTGAAGGCGTTGTAGAGCTTCTGCGGATCCTGCACATAGCCAGTGGCTGCGGCGTCAATGTTGGTCGGAATACCGAACACCAGCTTGTCATGGGGGATCTTGTAGAAGCCGCGGGTACCGTTGCTCAGCGAATCCGCCATGTAGTAGATGAACTCTTCTTTCAGGGCATCGTTGTTCTGGGCAATCCAGCCGATGCCATCGATGTAGATACCGTCGCCACCCTGGTTGTAGAACTGGGGGTTGATCCAGTCGTAGTACCCTTCCAGATTGCGGATATAGGGGATGTAGGCGCCAGTCTGGGTCAGATAGGGGAACTCCGGCGCCATGGTGATGAGGAAGTTTTTCCCCTGGGCGCGGTAGTGATCCTTGACCAGACGCAGGGCCGCCGGGATCACGGTCTGGTTGTCGGCGGCAGTGATGGCGGCCTGTTCCAGGTCGATATCCAGCCCGTCGAAGCCATAGGTCTCCACCAGACGGATGATCTCGTCGGCAAAGGCCTGCTCCTGACCCTTGCGCAGCTCGATGTGTGCATCGGCACCGCCCAGCGCCAGCAGCACGGCACGGCCCTGACGGTTCAGCTCGGCGATCTGCTCGATAAACTGGCTTTCGCTCATGCCGATGGCCGGGTCGAGTTTGAAAGTGGGGATGGGATCGCTGCTATAGACCTTCATGAAGGAGACATCGACCACGTTATATTGCGGGTTGACCTGATCGAGCTTGACGCAGGGGGCGATACCGCCCTTGTAGCCCGAGCCGTCACACCAGTTGTGCCAATAGCCGACTACTACGCCGGACTGGGGGTTGACCATCGCCTGACCGGCACTGGCGGCATATGCCATGGGGGCGCCCATGCCGAGCAGACAGCCCAGCAGGGATAACTTCAATTTGTTCATCTTGATATCTCCATACAGTACAAACGGAGCGTACAGCTATGGCCGAACGCTCCCGGGGGCAGCCCCGCTGTCATAGGTGTTTTCCCTTAGACCGGTGGCTTTGCGTCGCGCCCTTTCGGGTCACTTTGCCTTTTTCACCCGATTTCTGTGCAGCACAGAGAATCAAGTGACCTGAGTAACAGGCTGCTTATGATATGCACTTAAAAATAAATTAATCAACGTATGTGTATGATTTGTTTTGGTTATTAACTTGTTGATTGGTTATTTTCCAAGCATGGAAAGGGCCGGTGATAGGCCGCTGTAACCTACTCTTTTGTCGATTGGATTTGGTCTGCTCCCTTGTGGTTCGAGAGTTGAAAAAGCCGCAAAAAGAGCAAAAAAGTACCGATTATTCATGCTGTTGCCGTCCAGTATCTGGCAGAGAGGTGTTTGAGCTCACAAAGAGGGGAAAACAGTGCCGAGAGGTGGATTCCCGCTTGATTATTGCGTGGCTTGGCCACATGTTAGAAAGCCATACAGAGCTGCTAAAGCGGTCTGTTCAAGACCAAACAAGAGGTAACCGGGATGAATAACCCTTTGCTGACAATGGATTCGCTGCCCCCTTTCAGCCAGATCAAGCCGGAGCAGGTGCAGCCTGCCGTGATTCAGGCGATTGCTGATTGCAAGCAGAAGATCAGCGATGTGCTGGCCCAGCGTGATCCCCATACCTGGGATAGCCTGATTGCCCCGCTGGAAGAGGTAAATGACCGCCTGTCACGGATCTGGTCACCGGTCAGCCACCTCAACTCCGTACTCAACAGCGAAGCGCTGCGCGAGGCCCATGACGCCTGCCTGCCGTTGCTCTCCGAATTCCAGACCTATGTCGGTCAGCATGAAGGGCTCTATCAGGCCTATCTGGCCCTCTCCCAGAGCGATGATTTCCCGCTGCTGAGCGGCGCCCAGCGCAAGGAGATCCAGAATACCCTGCGTGACTTCCGCCTCTCCGGCATCGGTCTGCCTGCCGAGGCGCAGCAGCGTTACGGCGAGATTCAGGCCCGCCTCTCCGAGCTGGCCTCCCGTTTCAGCAACAACGTGCTGGATGCCACCCAGGGCTGGCACAAGCTGGTGGCCGATGAAGCCGAATTGGCCGGTCTGCCCGACAGTGTGCGTGCCGCTGCCCGTCAGATGGCTGAACTTAAAGGCAAAGAGGGGTGGCTGTTCACTCTGGATATCCCTTCCTACCTGCCGGTGATGATGTATGCCGACAACCGCGAGCTGCGCGCCGAGATGTACGAAGCCTTCACCACTCGCGCTTCCGATCAGGGCCCCAATGCGGGCAAGTGGGACAACTCCGCCATCATGAGCGAGCTGCTCACCCTGCGCCGCGAACTGGCTCAGTTGCTGGGCTTTGCCAACTATGCCGAGCTCTCCTTGGCCACCAAGATGGCGGACAAGACCGAACAGGTGGTGAGCTTCCTCACCGATCTGGCGGCCAAATCCCTGCCACAAGGCAAGGCTGAGCTGGAGGAGATCCGCACCTTCGCCGCCGAGCAGCATGGTCAGAGCGAGCTGGCAGCCTGGGATCTCGCCTACTACGCCGAGAAGCTCAAGCAGCACAAATTCTCCATCTCCGACGAGCAGCTGCGCCCCTACTTCCCCGCCAGCAAGGTGGTGAAGGGGCTGTTCGAAGTGGTGAAGCGGGTGTTCGGCATGAAGGTGCGCGAGCGCCTCGGCATCGACACCTGGCACCCGGACGTGCGCTTCTACGACATCTTCGATGCCGACGACGAGCTGCGCGGCAGCTTCTATCTCGACCTCTACGCCCGCGAGCACAAGCAGGGCGGGGCCTGGATGGATGTCTGTCTGGGTCGTCGCTACCGTCAGGATGGCTCGCTGCAAAAACCGGTGGCCTACCTGACCTGCAACTTCAACGGCCCGGTGGATGGCAAGCCTGCGCTGTTCACCCACAACGAAGTGGTCACCCTGTTCCATGAGTTTGGCCACGGCATTCACCACATGCTGACCCGCATCGACGTGGCCGGCGTGGCCGGTATCAACGGCGTGGCCTGGGATGCGGTGGAGCTGCCGAGCCAGTTCCTCGAGAACTGGTGCTGGGAGTCCGAGGCGCTGGCCTTTATCTCCGGCCACTACGAGACCGGCGAGCCGTTGCCTGCCGATCTGCTGGAGAAGATGCTGACCGCCCGCAACTTCCAGGCGGCGATGCAGATGTTGCGCCAGCTGGAGTTCGCCCTGTTCGACTTCCGTCTCCATCAGGAGTTTGACCCGGCCAATCCGGCACAGCTCCCGGCGCTGCTGGACGAGGTACGCAGTCAGGTAGCAGTGATGACGCCACCGGCGTTCAACCGCTTCCAGCACAGCTTCTCCCACATCTTCGCGGGCGGCTATGCGGCGGGCTACTACAGCTACAAGTGGGCCGAGGTGCTCTCTGCCGATGCCTTCTCCCGCTTCGAGGAGGAGGGGATCTTCAACCCGGCCACCGGCCAATCCTTCCTGAAGAATATTCTGGAGAAGGGGGGCTCGAAGGAGCCGATGGAGCTGTTCCGAGCCTTCCGTGGCCGTGAGCCCAAGGTGGATGCACTGCTGCGACACAGCGGGATCGCTGCCTGAGATTCCTGACCCGCCGCCTGTGTGAGCTTCAAGCAGGTACACTGTTTTGCGGCATAGTGGGATCGAGTCGTGATTTCTGCGACAAAAAGGGACCTTTTGGTCCCTTTTTTCAAGGCTTTTTAATATCTTGCTGATTGCATATTTGCACTGCCCACGGCTCTTCAGTAGAGTCGTGTTCTAACCTTCAAGGAGAGAAAGCCACTTGCCATGAGGCGAGCACTCGATTCCGTCTATCAAATCATCTCCAGTCTGGCTCATTCGAGCGGCCAGGGATATTTCGATACCTTTGTGAGTGAAATCGCCGCTGCTGTGATGGCTGATGTCGTCCTGATCGCCAGTAGGGAATCAAATGCTACCCACCTGACGGTTCAGACCGCCTATCCCTCCTCCCTTGACACCGATGCCCTGACGCTGCCACTGACTGACTCTCCCGATGCCATTACCTGGCAGGAGGGGGAAGCCTGGTTCAGCGATCGTCTGCTTCAGCTCTTTGCCAACGTTCCCCTTGCACAGGAGTGGCAACCTCAGGCCTATGCCGGGATTGTCCTCAGGAATGCAGATGGCGAGACCATAGGTATCTGCGCCCTGCTTTATCGTCAGCCGCAGGCCAATATGAGCAAGGTGATTGGGTTACTCCGGTTGCTGGCTCCGTTGGCGGGTCGTGAGCTGGCGCTGATGCTGCAACGACAGCTGCCCCCCCCTCTGCCTGAACCGTCCCATGCATTGCAGAGCATGCTGTTCCAGGCTCCGGTGGGGATCGGTAAGCTGGATCTGGCTGGCCGTATCCTCTGGGCCAACCCGGCCATCGAGCAGATGCTTGGCTATCCCCTCGACGAGTTGCTGCAGCGATCCATCTCCGACATCAACCATCCCGAGGATTGGCAGGGCAGCCTCGTTTGCTACGAAGAGATCCGCCGTGGCGAGCGCAGCAGTTTCACCCGGGAGAAGCGCTACTTCTGCAAGGGGGGGCAGATCCTGTGGGGGCGGGTAACCGTCACCCTGATCCGTGACAAGCAGCAGCAGCCGGACTACCTGATGGTGCTGCTGGAGAATATCGATCCTCTCAAGCGCCATGCGGAGCAGCTCAAGCTCTCCCACCGGGTCTATGACAATCTCTCCGAGGCGATCCTGGTCTGTGATGCCGATAGCCGCATCATCTCGGTCAATCCGGCCTTCGAGCAGATCACCGGCTACAGCAGTGACGAGGTGCGAGGCCAGCGCCCCAGCCTGCTCAAGTCGGGGCTGCACGATCAGACCTTCTATGCCGACATGTACCATGCGCTGGAGCGGGTGGGGGTATGGCGTGGTGAGGTGTGGAACAAGCGCAAGAATGGCAAGCTCTATCCACAGCAGTTGATGATTAGCACCCTGCGGGAAGGGGGCAGGATCAGCCAGTACATCGCCATCTTCAGCGACCTCTCCCAAACCAAACTGGCCGAGCAGAAGATCGCCGCGCAGGCCAACTATGACAACCTCACCAGCCTGCCCAACCGCTGGCTGTTCAGTCGCTGTCTCAGCCGCTTCTGCGAGCGGGGCGAGCGCTTTGCGCTCATGGTGCTCGACCTCAACAACTTCAAGGCGGTCAACAACAGCATGGATCACCATGCCGGTGACGCCCTGTTGCGGGAGGTGTCGGACCGGCTGGTGAGCCGGGTGCGCACCGAGGACCTGGTGGCCCGCATCGGTGGTGACGAGTTCGCCTTTCTGGTGCCAGGCATCGTCACCCGTCGTCAGGCCGAGGTGTTTGCCAAGCAGGTTATCGGTAGCTTTACCCGTCCCTTTATGCTGGCCAACCAGCATCTCTATGTTACGGCAACCGTGGGGATGACCCTCTGCCCCGTCGATGGTAGCGAGAGTGACGAGCTGCTGCGAAACGCCGAACAAGCGTTGTTTGCCGCCAAGCGGCAGGGGCGGTTGATCGGTACCTACTGCTCCTCAATGCGGGAAGAGGTGCGTCAGCGCCACCAGATGCAACAGGATCTGGCGGAGGCGATCAAGCTGGAGCAGTTAACCATGGCCTACCAGCCGATCTGGGACAACCGCAGCGGTCGGGTCGCCAAGCTTGAGGCGCTGGTGCGCTGGTATCACCCCCAGTGGGGACAGGTGTCGCCAGCCGAGTTTATCCCGCTGGCGGAAGAGGCGGGGTTGATTCAGGGGCTGGGTGCGCTGGTGTTGTGGCAATCATGCCGGGATCTGGCTCGGTTGCAGCAGTCCGGCTTCCCTGATCTGCAGATGTCGATTAACCGCTCCACCATGGAGTTCCAGACTATCGACCCTGAGGCGAGCGAGTGGCTCAAGGTGATCCAGCACTTCGGGCTCGATCCTGCCGACATCGTCATCGAAATCACCGAATCTCTGCTGATGGAGAGCAGTGATCAGCACAGGGTGCGGATCGATGCCCTGCGCGAGGCGGGTTGCAAGCTGGCTATCGATGATTTCGGTACCGGCTACTCGGCCCTCAACTATCTGCGCTCTTTCCCGGTGGATCTGGTCAAGATCGACCGCTCTTTTGTGCGCCATATCCCCTTCAACGAGCAGGATCGGATGCTGCTGGACGGCATCATCAACATAGTGCACAACCTCGGTATGCAGGTGGTGATTGAGGGGGTAGAAACCCGCGAGCAACTCAACTTCCTCTGTCAGAAGGGATGTGCCTTCACCCAGGGTTATCTGCTCAGCCGCCCGCTGGCCTATGACGATCTCACCGAATATCTGCAGCTCAATGACAAGGGGATGTTTCTGCAGATCAGTTAGGGGGTTTACTCCTTCGATGTCATCTCTGCCTGCTTCGTTTGCAGTGTCCGGTAATTCTCGCCGAGATAGCGCAGATAGATGCGATCCAGTACCCCTTCATCCAGCATCTGTTGCAGCGCCTTGTTGTAGGCAGGCAACAGGTCTGCTTTCTGCTTGCCAAAACAGAGGTAGAGCGGTGTCGAGTCGATAAAGGGGGTGAGGGGGCGGATCTTGACGTCCTGCTCCCTGGAGAGGATGGGGGCCGAGAAGTAGTCGAGGATGATGAGGTCAACCCGGCTCTTCTCAAGCAACAGCAGCAACTGCTTGTCTGAATGGGCCTTGATGGGGTCCCATCCGGTGAAGTTCCTGATCTTGTCGGTATAGTCATAGCCCCTGACCATCCCTACTTTCAGCCCCTTGGCCATCTCCCACGAGAAGTTCTGTAGCGGACTGTCACTGCGCACATAGGCGGCCAGCGGATAGAAGGCGGTAGCAAGATCAGAGTGGTAGCAGTCGGGGAGGGGGGCATTGTCGAGGATGCCATCAGCCAGTTGGGTACTCACATACTGTTCGCAGCGCCCCCACGGCAGTTCGAGCAGGGTTAGGGTCATTCCGAGGCGTCTGGTTGCTTCCTGATGGATCTCCACCGATATCCCTTCCATCAGTTTGCCCTGTTCGGCGTAGGAGAAGGGGGGCCAGTCTACACCGCATACCTTGAGACTGGTGCTGCTCTGGGCGGCAAGCAACAGGGCTATCAGCAGCTGCATGGGATTCTCCGGGATATGAGGGGGGTTGTGGTACACTCGCTTCACTGAACTTAGAACGCATCCAGAGACCATGCAAATCCTCCTCGAAGACCCCGCCAAGGCCGCGCAGGCAGACGCGCTGGCCAGCCAGCTTGGCCAAATCGACCTTCCCCTGTTTGCTCTGGTGTTTACCCCGGAGCGGCTGGAGTTGCGCAAGCTGGATGAGCCCAAGCTGGGGGCCGTCTATGTGGATTTCGTCGAAGGGGCCGTCGCCCATCGCCGCAAATTTGGCGGCGGTCGTGGCCAGTCCATCGCCAAGGCAGTGGGGCTCAAGGCCGGCGCCACACCGACCGTAGTGGATGCCACTGCCGGACTGGGGCGTGATGCCTTCGTTCTGGCTTCTCTTGGTTGCAAGGTGACCCTGATCGAACGCAGCCCTGTGGTAGCCGCCCTGCTGCAGGATGGTCTGGCTCGAGCCGCCGAAGACCCGGAGATTGGCCCCTGGGTGCGCGAGCGGATGCAGTTGCTGCACGGCCCGGCGGTGGAGACCTTGCTAGGGCTAACCGAGCGGCCTGACGTCATCTACCTCGACCCCATGTTCCCCCACAAACAGAAGTCGGCGCTGGTGAAAAAAGAGATGCGGGTGTTTCAGTCGCTGGTGGGGCCGGATCTTGACGCCGATGCCCTGCTGCCGGCGGCGCTGAAGATGGCACAAAAGCGGGTAGTGGTGAAGCGACCGGACTATGCTGGCTGGCTCAATGAGCACAAACCCAGCATGGCTATCGAGACCAAGAGCAACCGCTTCGATGTCTATGTGATGGCGGCGCTGGCGGGATAACGCCGCACGCGAGGGGTAAAAGAAGAGGGCCAACCCGATGGGGTTGGCCCTCTTGCCATCTATTGGCCGTCTGACTGGGCTGGTGGAGCGAAGCGGATCAGCTTCTCCTCTCCCTGCCAGCTGAATCTCATGGTCGCCAGATCCGCCAGACTGAGTTGCTCGCCGCTGTGCAGCTGGAGATACTCTACTCCATCGCGGGCCTCTATGGTGCGGATCCGATCCGCCCACTGACGTCCGTCCCGACTGGTCAGCGCGACCGGCAACTGCCAGCTGGCGGCGATCTCCAGCCAGTCGTAGAGATCGCAACTGATGGGTTGGTAGGTGTTCATGTGCGGGTTGCCCTCTTGTCGCCGGTTACTGGAAATTGATGATGGTGGCGGGCGCCACCACCGCCTGGGCTTTCTGCACCTGTTCCAGTTGCAGCGGGTCGCCAGCCAGCGCCGGATCGTCCTCGTGGCCATTGCAGACCAGCGCCAGATCGTAGCTACCGAGATTAACAAATCCCAACTCGTAACCAAAGCCGCCACCGCTTTGCGGCAACACGGGCGCGCTGGCATAGAAGCCGTTGTCGCTGTCCGCCATGTCGGGGTAGTTGTCGTCACTTCTGGGTTGGTAGAAGTAGACGAAAGCCTTGTCGGTCAGCAGGCCGCCACACAAGCCAGCTGCTACCGTGCCCCTGACGATGGTGACCTGGGTGTTATTCACCAGCCGCACCCCTCTGGGCTTGAGCTTGTAGTACTGCTCGTGGCCGGGCAGCACCATGGCCTGGCGCAGGTCGAACTCGGTGGTGAAGGCGCTGAGGCCGTTTGCTGCGATGGTGAAGGCATCCAGCTTGAGCTCGCTGCTTGGCACTTCCAGCGGCTTGATCCCCCCATCATCCCGTTTGACGTAGGAGTAGGGGGTGCCATTCAGAAATTGGTTGCTGACCTCCCGTCCATCCAGTATCCGCAACCTCATCTGGCTGTAGTCACCGGGCATCACGCTCTGACCGGACAGCAGGGGGCGACTGGCGGATCCTTGATAACTCAGCAGGTCGATGTAGGTGAACTGCGGCCGGTCTGCACTGTCGAGCGGTATCGTCTCGCCGCTCGGGGTGCAGCCATCGTCCTGGGCCGAGGTGAGAAAACTGGCGGTGGTCCAGATCTGTTCGTTGCCGGCGACGGGGTGGATGCTGATGTTGGCGACGGCGATGCAGACCTTGCTGACCGCATCCACCGGGGCGTCGGAGAAGGCCAGCGAGAGCTGGGCTGGTTGTGGTTGGCTATTGCTGTCGCCACCACCGCCGCAGGCGGTGAGCAGGGTGGTCAGTCCGATCAGAGTCAAGGATTTCATGGCGTCCATTCCGGTTGGTTATGAAGACACCCCAACTCTAGTCGAACGTTGGTCATGAAGGGGAGGCTGGGCCCAGACGCAAGGGCGGGATCTGCCCGTCAGCCCAATAACATCAAGGTGCAGGCCTGAGTAGCACCAGTGTTGGCTGCGAAAGAGATTGTCGGAACGCCGGGGCACTGATTGGGCGTGGCCCAATCAGGCTTCCAGCAGGCGGGTGGGCCAGCCCATTTTCTGCTGGCGCTCTACCTCGAGGCGCAGCTCGCTGGCACGCAGGTAGTGTTCATCCATCCAGCCCTTGGGCAGGGTCAGGGTCAGTGACTCCTCTTCTGCCTGCAGGGTGAAGCTGGGCACTGTGCCCTGGGTGCGGCGCATGCAGAGGATCAGCGCGATGCGCAGGATACGGGCCAGCCGGATCGCCTGACGACCGGTGACTGCACCCTGTTTCTCCAGTGGTTCCAGCTTGAATTCGTCCCGCTGGTTGAACAGCAGGGCCGACAACAGCTTCTTTTGCGCAGGGGTAAAGCCCGGCATGTCGATGTTGTCGATGATGTAGGCGGCGTGTTGCGGCGCCTTCTTGTACTCGATACAGAGGCCGATCTCGTGCAGCAGGGCAGCATAACGCAAGATTGGGCGGCCGTAGCGTTTGGAGAGTCGCCAGGCCGGTTGCAGCAGGTTGAACGCCTCGACGGCGGTATCGCGCACCCGTTCGGCGTGCTCTTTATCCAGCTGATAGCGGCTGATCAGGCTGTCGGCGGTACGATCCCGGGCATCACAGTCGTGATTGTTGCCAAGCAGACCGTAGATCAGTCCTTCACGCAGGGCGCCACCCGCGAGGGTCATGCTCTCGATATCGAGGGTTTCGAAGATGGCAATCAGGATGGCGAGGCCGGAGGGGAACACTGTCAGCCGCTCGGCCGCCAGCCCTTCCAGCTGCAGCCGGTCGAGCTTGCCGCAGGCGATGGCCTGACCCATCAGCTCCTGCAGTTTCGGCAGGGTGACCCGCTCGCTCTTCCCTTGCGCCAGCATGATCTCTTGCAGCGCCTGTACCGTGCCGGAGGCGCCAACGCAGGTGCGCCAGCCAAGGGCTCGGTAATCATCCGCCACCTTCTCCAGCACCGCCTTGGCGGCGGCAATCGCCTGCTCGAAACGGGCTTCGGAGAGCTCGCCATCACCGAAGTGATTGTTGAGCCAGGTGACGCAGCCCATGTGCAGGCTGTTGAGCAGTTTTGCTTCGCTATGTTCGCCGATCACCAGTTCGGTACTGGCACCGCCGATGTCGATCACCAGCCGGTTGCCTTCCCCGGCAGAGGTCCAGGAGACCCCTTCATAGATGGTCTTGGCCTCTTCCTCGCCCGAGATGATCTCGATGCTGTGGTTGAGTACCCGTTCCGCTTCGCTGAGGAACTCATCGACGTTGGTGGCAAGTCGTAAGGTTGCGGTGCCCACCACCCGGATATTGTCGGCCGGAATGTCCTGCAACTGTTCGGAGAAGAGACGCAAACAGTCCCAGCCCCGCTCCATGGCGGCACGGCTGAGACGAAATTCCGGATCGAGCCCGGCTGCGAGGCGAACCTTGCGCTTGACCTTGGCGACGGTGCGCAGGGCACCGGCGACCTCGCGCACCACCAGCATATGAAAGCTGTTGGAGCCGAGGTCGATAGCGGCATAGAGAGGCGAGTTGTGCAACGGGCCTGTCCTTAGCTCTTGCGCGGCGGACGACGACGGTTGTTGCTGTTGCCACCGCCCTGACGATCCCGCATGTTGCGGTTCACCGGCTGACGGTTGCGGAACACCCGTTTCGGCGGGGTCACGTCATCCAGCAGCGCTTCGCGATCATATTTGCTGACCGGAATGGCGTGGTGGATGTACTCCTCGATGGCCGGCAGGTTGAAGGCATAGTCTTCACAGGCCAGGCTGATGGAGTGACCGCTCTTGCCGGCACGACCGGTACGACCGATACGGTGTACATAGTCTTCGGCGTCGTCGGGCAGGTCATAGTTGAAGACGTGGGTCACGTCAGGGATGTGCAGACCACGGGCGGCCACGTCGGTGGCGACCAGAATATCGAGCGCACCCTTGGTGAAATCCTCGAGGATCTTCATCCGTTTCTTCTGCGGCACATCACCGGTCAGCAGACCGACGCGGTGGCCGTCATTCTCCAGCCAGGCATGGACGTCTTCACAGACATGCTTGGTGTTGGCGAAGACGATGGCTTTTTCCGGCCACTCCTCTTCCATCAGGGAGAGCAGCAGCAACATCTTGTCTTCATTGGAGGGGTAGAACAGCTCCTCCTTGATCCGCACACCGGTCATCTGCTCCGGCTCGACCTGCACATGTTCCGGGTGGTTCATGTGTTCGTAGGCCAACTCCTGCACGCGCAGGGAGAGTGTGGCGGAGAACAGCATGCTAAGGCGCTCGGTCGCGGGCGGCATGCGGCGGAACAGGAAGCGGATGTCCTTGATGAAGCCCAGATCGAACATGCGATCCGCTTCGTCCAGTACCACGACCTGAATGTTGCTCAGGTCGATGACCTTGGACTTGAAGTAGTCGATGATGCGGCCAGTAGTGCCGATCAGGATGTCGACGCCCTGCTCCAGCACGGCCAGCTGCTTGTCGTAACCTTCGCCGCCGTAGGCGAGGCCGAGTTTCAGGCCGGTAGAGGCGGCGATGCTGTCGGCATCGTTATAGATCTGTACTGCCAGTTCCCGGGTGGGTGCCATGATGATGGCTCTGGGTTGGTTAACCAGACGGGGCTTGGTCAGCGGGTGAGTCAGCAAATAGTTGAATGTCGCGGCCAGGAAGGCAATAGTCTTGCCGGTGCCTGTCTGGGCCTGACCGGCGAGGTCATGACCTTCTACCAGCAGTGGCAGAGACAGTGCCTGGATGGGCGTGCAATAGTGAAATCCCTTTGATTCCAGACCAGCCAGAACTTCGGGTTCGAGGCCCATTTGGGCGAATTTGTCGGTCGTTAAGTGTGTTTTGCTCATGGCGGTAGGTTATCAGGTTAGGCTTGCAATAATAAACAGGATCATTTCAAATAGGGCAACTATTGCCTTTGTTGATATGTCAATAAAGCCTTAATTACTGACTGGAGTTGGAGATGAGTGACAAGATTGTTCAGCTGAGCGATGCCAGCTTCGAGGCAGATGTAATCAAAGCCGATGGCGCCGTTCTGGTCGACTTCTGGGCCGAGTGGTGTGGTCCGTGCAAGATGATTGCCCCGATCCTGGAAGAAGTTGCCCAAGAGTACGAAGGTCGCGTGACCGTAGCCAAACTGAACATCGACCATAACTCTGATACTCCGCCGAAGTACGGCATTCGTGGTATCCCGACCCTCTTGCTGTTCAAGAATGGCGAAGTGGCAGCGACCAAGGTCGGTGCACTGTCCAAGACTCAGCTGAAAGAGTTCCTGGACGGCAACCTGTAATAATTAAAGAGGAGCGCATTGCAATAATGCGCTCCTTGTGTTTTATCACCTAGACGCTCATCCCGATTGGTGCTAGTTTATCGCTCGTTTGCTAACCTTTTTGCCTGACTCTTTGCTAACCACAGCCTGGCAATCAAATCCGATCAGCATCAATCCAGCAGACTGTCTCCTCATTTCAATCCTTGCTTACAGACTTTCACCACTATGAATCTGACTGAATTAAAGAACACTCCTGTGTCCGAGCTGGTCAAGCTTGGCGAATCCATGGGGTTGGAAAATCTGGCTCGGGCGCACAAGAAAGATATTATTTTTGCAATCCTCAAGGCGCACGCCAAGGGTGGTGAAGATATCTTTGGCGACGGTGTGCTGGAAATCCTGACCGATGGTTTCGGCTTCCTGCGCAGTGCAGACGGCTCCTATCTGGCAGGCCCTGACGATATCTACGTCTCCCCGAGCCAGATCCGCCGTTTCAACCTGCGTACCGGCGATACCATTTCCGGCAAGATCCGGCCACCGAAAGAGGGCGAACGCTACTTCGCACTGCTCAAGGTCAATGAGGTCAACTACGACCGTCCGGAAAACTCCCGCAACAAGATCCTGTTTGAAAACCTTACCCCCCTGCATGCCAACGAACGTCTGCGTATGGAACGGGGTAATGGCTCTACCGAAGATATCACCGCCCGTGTACTGGATCTGGCTTCCCCCATCGGTAAAGGCCAGCGTGGCCTGATCGTGGCGCCGCCCAAGGCCGGTAAGACCATGCTGCTGCAGAACATCGCCCAGAGCATCGCCTACAACCACCCGGACTGTGAACTGATCGTTCTGCTGATCGACGAGCGTCCGGAAGAAGTGACCGAGATGCAGCGGATGGTGAAAGGTGAAGTGATCGCATCCACCTTTGACGAACCTGCTTCCCGTCACGTTCAGGTTGCCGAAATGGTGATCGAGAAGGCCAAGCGCCTGGTCGAACACAAGAAAGACGTGGTGATCCTGCTGGACTCCATCACCCGTCTGGCCCGTGCCTACAACACCGTCATCCCGTCATCCGGCAAGGTACTGACCGGTGGTGTGGATGCCAACGCCCTGCACCGTCCCAAGCGCTTCTTCGGCGCCGCGCGTAATGTTGAAGAGGGCGGCAGCCTGACCATCATCGCCACCGCGCTGATCGATACCGGTTCCAAAATGGACGAGGTTATCTACGAAGAGTTCAAGGGTACCGGCAACATGGAACTGCATCTCTCGCGCAAGATTGCCGAGAAGCGCGTCTACCCGGCCATCGACATCACCCGCTCAGGTACTCGTAAAGAAGAGCTGCTCACCTCCGGTGACGAGCTGCAGAAGATGTGGATCCTGCGCAAGATTGTCCACCCGATGGGCGAGATCGACGGTATCGAATTCCTCATCGACAAGCTGGCGATGACCAAGACCAACGACGAGTTCTTCGACGCCATGCGGCGCCAGCAGAAGTAAGTCCGGTCAGAAAATGACGAAACCGCGGCCTTGGTCGCGGTTTTTGTTTATCTGTTTTCCGGTCGCCCTAGTAGTATGAGATCCCGATGTCACATGGATGGAGACGTCATGAAGCCTGTTTTCTGGTTATTGCTGGGGTTGCTGAGTGCAATGCCAGTCTATGTGCAGAGTGCTCCGGTCGCGGTGACAGCCGAGACGTTGCAGACGCACCAGCGCTATCTGGCGGGCCGTCTGCAGGAGGGGCAATTTGCAGCCATAGACTCTCTGCTGGCGACCCTGAGCCGCGAGCGGCGGGAGTTCCTGCTGTTGCAGCTGCTGCGGGATATTCCGGTTACCGCTCCTGCGTCCCCCGCGTTGCAACGCTGGGTCGAGGCACAGGCCGACAAGGCCCCCGAGTGGCTCATGGAGCAGCAGGTCGACGGTTTTCTGGTGCAGCAACCGGTTTATGATTTTGCCGCGCGTGCCCGTCAGTTGCTGGGGGAGTGGCAATTGCAATCACTGGTGCAGCACTATCGGCAGCAGCTTGCCCAGGGCAGCTTCCAGCTAAAGTCCATCTACTACAGCAGTAACCCCGATCTCGCCATGCAGCAGCAAGCTCTGTTGCTGGCCCTCGACACCTTGCCGCAACCGATCTGGATGCGGGAGGTGCAAGCGCTGGCCAGCCAGAATATCTATCTGCCCGACAATCATCTGTTGTTCCATCTGTTGCAGCGCACCGGCGAACCGGCGCTCTATAGCATGCTGTGGCGGCGGCCGGCAGATCAGGATGCGCTGCGTGCTCTCTCTACCATCAACCGCTTCCATCACGGCAGCGCTGCCAGCGATCTGCTGATTGCCGCCAGTGGCAACGAGGGATTGAAGGGGGCCGCCCTGCGGCATCTGAGCGCGCTCTCCCCCTTGCCGCCGCAGGCCCAGAAATACCTGCTGGCGGAACTCTCCAACCGTCAATACGGGGCGCTGGTGGCCGGTCTGTTGATGGAGGTGGACGAGCCCCAGCTGCTCTCTGCGCTGGCCAGACGCCTCGGCCAGCGTGACATGCCACCCATTGCACCGAGTCTGCTGCCCGATTCGGGTACACCCGATGGGCAGCCAGGGTTATAATGCGTGACCTCCTGAACCCGGTTGGGAACTTGCATGAAATACAAGGATTTGCGTGATTTCATCGCGCAGCTGGAACAAAACGGACAACTCAAGCGCATCACCCGCGAGATAGATCCCTATCTGGAGATGACCGAGATCAGCGATCGCACCCTGCGTGCGGGTGGCCCGGCTCTGCTGTTCGAAAATCCCAAAGGCTACACCATGCCGGTGCTGACCAACCTGTTCGGTACCCCGGATCGGGTTGCCATGGGCATGGGGCAGCCCGATGTGGGCGCCCTGCGTCAGGTCGGGGTCTGGCTCTCCTATCTCAAGGAGCCCGAGCCGCCCAAGGGATTCAAGGAGCTGATGGAGAAGCTGCCGATCTTCAAGCAGGTGCTCAACATGCCGACCAAGCGGCTCTCTTCCGCCCCCTGCCAGCAGGTGGTGCAGGAGGGAGATGCGGTCGATCTCGACCAGATCCCGATCCAGCACTGCTGGCCCGGCGATGTGGCACCGCTGGTCACCTGGGGCCTCACCATCACCCGTGGCCCCTACAAGAAGCGCCAGAACCTCGGCATCTATCGCCAGCAGAAGATCGCCAAAAACAAGCTGATCATGCGCTGGCTGGATCATCGTGGCGGTGCCATCGATTTTCGCGAGTGGCAGGAGTCCCATCCCGGTGAGCGATTCCCGGTGGTGGTGGCACTTGGCGCCGATCCCGCGACCATTCTCGGCGCGGTGACGCCGGTGCCGGATACTCTCTCCGAATATGCCTTTGCCGGTCTGCTACGTGGCAGTCGTACCGAGGTGATCAAGGCCATCAGCTGCGATCTGGAGGTGCCCGCCAGCGCAGAAATCGTGCTGGAAGGCTATCTGGAACCGGGCGAAATGGCGCCGGAAGGGCCCTATGGCGACCACACCGGTTACTACAACGAGGTGGACGAGTTCCCGGTCTTCACCATCACCCACATCACCAAGCGGCGCGATGCCATCTATCACAGTACCTACACCGGCCGTCCGCCTGATGAACCGGCGGTGCTGGGTCTGGCGCTGAACGAGGTGTTCGTGCCGCTGCTGCAGAAGCAGTTCCCCGAGATTGTGGACTTCTATCTGCCGCCGGAGGGGTGCTCCTACCGGATGGCGGTGGTGACCATCAAGAAACGCTACCCGGGCCATGCCAAGCGGGTGATGCTGGGAGTCTGGTCATTCCTGCGCCAGTTCATGTACACCAAGTTCGTGGTGGTGTGTGACGATGACGTCAACGCTCGCGACTGGAAGGATGTGATCTGGGCCATCACCACCCGGATGGACCCGGCACGGGACACCACCTTGATCGAGCACACCCCGATCGACTATCTGGACTTCGCCTCGCCGATCTCCGGCCTCGGCTCCAAGATGGGGCTGGATGCCACCAACAAGTGGCCGGGCGAGACCAATCGGGAGTGGGGTCAACCCATAGTGCAGGATGAGGCGGTGAAGCAGAAGGTCGATGCCATCTGGGATGAGCTCAATATCCTCGGATGAGGCAAACATGAGAGCTTTGCTGCAAAAAGTGATGCGATCCGCACTGATTTGAGTATTCTCGACTGACGGGGCCAGGGCTGCTGGTCGTCACTCCATAGTGAAACAATGAGCGAAGCGGGCCGAGCGAGCCCGCCACAAGGACAAGAATGCAACGTATCAAATGCCGCGTAGAGGAACTGCGCGAATATGTCGACACCATCTGGCATGTGGCCCTGGCGCCGCAGCAAGCGATCAGCTTCAAGCCGGGCCAGTATCTGCTGGTGGTGATGAGCGATTCGGACAAGCGCCCCTTCTCCATCGCCAACTCGCCGACCCGCCCGGGCGTGCTGGAGCTGCAAATTGGTGCCACTCCCGAGAACGCCTATGCCGGTCAGGTGCTGGCCCGCATGCGCGAGCAGGGGGAGATCGAGGTCGAATTGCCGGCTGGCAAGGCGTTCCTGCGCGATGAGTCTCCCCGTCCGCTGATCCTGATGGCGGGCGGCACCGGCTTCTCTTACGCCCGCTCCATTCTGGAATATCTGATCGACACAGGCAGCAAGCGCCCGGTGTTCTTCTACTGGGGGGTACGTCAGGCTCACTGGCTCTACGAACTGGAGCAGATGCAGCAGTGGGAGCGTGACTATGCGCCGCTCACCTTTATCCCGGTGGTGCAGGAGCCGGATGCTGACTGGACCGGCAAGAGCGGACTGGTGCACAAGGCGATCATGGATGACTTCGTCAGCCTCCACGACTACGACATCTATGTCGCCGGTCGCTTCGAGATGGCGGGGGCCGCGCGTGAGGAGTTCAAGATCCTCGGCGCCGAGCCGGAGCGCATCTTCGGTGACGCCTACGAATTTATCTGACGGGATCCCCGCTTGGATGACGCAGCCCCCGGTTTTGCCGGGGGCTTTTGTTTTTGTGGCTGCCGCAGTACCTGATCGTACCGAATGGTTGGATTATCGCGGCGTTATCCCATTATTTTTCAATATTTTGGCTATGAATGGCTACTAATCTGGCTTGGCTGGTGGCATCTTTGTTTGGATTGACAAGAGCATCCATAGAGCAAGCACAAGGAGGCGCAGTGTTAAGCAAAGAGGCAAGGGGGCAACCCGGGTATGATCGGGAGGCACCCTGCGCGACTGAGCTGGCCGCCATGCCGGAACCCTCCTCCGGTGGTGATGCGTTTGCCCGTTTGCAGGCAGAGATCGCCGCTTTGCAGCATGAAAACGGCCTGTTGCAGGAGAAGCTCAATGCCGCCCTCGATGGCACCGGCATCTGTCTCTGGCAGGGCACCATTCCCACCGGCGAACTGCGGGTCTTCAATCTGCAGAACTTTCAGGCTGGCGATATGGCCCCTCATTTCGATCAGTGGAGCGCCAAGCTCCATCCCGACGATCGCGCCCATGCCATGGGCAGCTACTTTGCCCACCTTGAGAGGAAAACGCCCTTCTACGAAGCTGAATACCGCACCATCAGCCCGGCCGGGGAGATCACCTGGCTGTGGGATCGTGGTCGCGTAGTGGAGTGGGATGATGAGGGCAGGCCATTGCGGATCATGGGCTCCCATATCGATATCACCCAGCGCAAGGCTTATGAGCAGCGGCTGGCAGAGCGTGCCAACTGCGATGCGCTCACCGGCCTGCTCAACCGGCAGGGATTTGGCAAGGCGTTCGCTCTACAGCCGCCACAAGGGACGGGGGCACTGCTCTTTATCGATCTGGATGACTTCAAGGGGATCAATGACCAGTTGGGCCACGCTTGTGGTGATCAGGTACTGCAGCAGATGGCGGAGTGGTTGCGTCTCATTATGCCGGGCTCTGCCCTGTGCGGCCGTTACGGCGGTGACGAGTTTGTGGTTTATCTGCATCGTGATGTATCAAACCATGCTCTGGCTCATCTGGCCGATGCCCTGATCTGCCGGATGCATGGTTACGTGCCCAAACCCGGTTGCCCGCAGCGGGTGGGGCTGAGTATCGGCATCGCCCTGTGGGAGGAGCAACCATTGAGCTTCCGACAGGCATTGGAGGTGGCCGACCGGGCCATGTACGAGGCCAAGGCGCGCGGCAAGCGGGCCTGGTATCTGCTTCAGGTGTGATGCTTTTTACAGGTTCAATACAAAGCAAAAACCCCAGCTGAGCTGGGGTTTTCGTTATTCGCCTTTGGCGCCGAGCTGCTGCTCGAGCTGAGCCAGCTTGCTTTCGAGGGCGGCCAGTTTTTCCCGGGTACGCAGCAGCACCTTGGTCTGCACGTCGAACTCTTCACGGCTGACCAGATCCAGCTTGCCCAGCTGCGCTTGCAGTACCTGACGCATCTTCTTCTCGGCCTCTTCACCCATGCTGCGAATGCCGGGTGGCAGGGAGTTGTGCACCTGCTTGGCGATCTCTTCCAGTTTCTTCGGGTCGATCATGATGTCCTCCTTAAGCGTTGGCGGACATTCTACCGACAATTCCCTCACTTTGCCGAGATCGCGGCGGCTTTTTAGTCGTGATGGTGCCCGCTGGCTGGTCGGGTCTGGTTAATCACTCACTGTTGTTACCCTTGCGCCCCTTTGTTGACGTAAAACCTTGATTCTCGCCACAAACCTGAGCAGAAGATGACCAACATGAGTCTCGTTGGTTGTTGGTTTTATGTTAACGTCTTGCAGTCGCGGTCGTGATGGCCTCGTTGGCTGGTGATGGATAACAACCCTATAAAAAGAGAATAAAAAATGAAGAAGAAGCTAATTTATGCAGCTGTTGTCAGCGCTCTGCTGAGCGGATGTGGTGGAGATGACAACAAGGGAGATACTACCAGCTCCCTGGACTATGCCCTGAGTGGAGCCAATGGACTTCGCCCGAGTGTGCTGGCCCCCCGCGCCAGCGATGGTACCCTGAAGTTTTCGACAGAAACTGCTGATCTGTCGAACCCGGTATCTGCCCTCTCCACCCTTGATGGCTGGTCAACCACCCAACCCGTCCAGCTGGTACCGGCGACCGTGACCGGTGTCTCTGTGCCGGCCCCGGCGGCCAGCGAGTATGTCTCTGCCGTTGCGCCCCTCTACCTGCTGGAGCTGGTACTGGATCCGGTGACTCAGCGACCCGTTGGAGTGAAGAACAATAAGACTCTGACCTATGGCACTGACTTTGTGGTGAGTGATGGTGGCGGCAAACTCAATCTGGTTCCGCTCAAGCCGCTCAATCCCTCTTCCTACTACATGATCGTGGCGACCGACTCCCTCAAGGACAGTCGTGGTACGCCGCTCAAGGCCGGCGGTGATTACAGCAACTTCAAATCGACGGCTGGTGCAACCGCGCAGGAGCAGACCATCAGCAGCCTGATTGCGCTGCAGGAAGCGTTGTTCAAGGCCGCTACCGGGATTACCGGCGATCGGGTGATTTTCTCCGACTGGTTTGCCACCCAATCTGGCGCCGATGTGCTGCTGGCTGTGAAGGGAGCTGCGGCCACCGTGTTGCAGAGCCCGACCCTGGATGCCGCATCGTTGTGGAAGCAGGACGCCAAAGGCAACACCAGCCTGCCGGGGACCTATACGATTGATGCGCTCAATGGCGGGGTATCCTTCCTGACCCAGCTGGCGAACGAGCCATTCTTGCCTCAAGATGATCGGGATGCGATTGCTGCCGCTGTCGCTGCCAATGCCACATTGAACGGCATCGCGGCGGTGACCAAGGTGTATACCGGTGCCGTCAAGCTCCCTTACTTCCTCTCTACTCCAGCGATAGCCGGCTCCTGGGACAAGGCCAAGACCCAATCTTGGCATGGCGCCATTCACAGCCTCTATGCCATCGCCAATGCGTTGAAAGCGGGTGATACCGAGGTGATCGGTGGGCTGGTCGGGGCGGGTGTGGACCCAGTACTGCTGGGTGAGCTGATCGCCGATCCGAGCCGTCAGGCCGATCTGCTGAGGGAGGCGAGCAAGCTGATCGGGGTGACCCTCACCTCGGGTGGCAAGCCGCTGGATGCCGAGCGCAATATCGGTCGTTTCAACCCGCTGCCGACCCTGACCGAAGTACAATCTGTACCGCTGCGGATCTTTGCCCCCACCACTGACCTCAGCACTGTCACCGATGTGATCATCTATCAGCACGGGGTCACCTCCATCAAGGAGAACGCCTATGCGCTGGCGCTGAGCCAGATAGGTGCCGGGTTAGACCCATCAGTGAACAAGGTGGTTGCTGTGGTGGTGATCGATCACCCGCTGCACGGTGAGCGTGGCTATGCCCTGAGCGGCAGCATGGATACCGTCACCACCTCCGAGAACCCGACTCCCTATCTGAATTTGGGTTATCTGACGGTGGCGCGGGACAACCTGAAACAGAGCGTGGCCGATCTGCTTGGCCTTCGCCTGGCTGTCGGTCTGGCCAATGCCAAGGGGCTGGGTGGCCAATTGGGTGGTGCTGGTCTGAAGGTGCATTTCCTCGGTCACTCACTCGGTGCCATTACCGGGGCCAATCTGCTGGCTGTAGCCAACCAGACCACCGGCAGTGCTCAGGCTGATGCCCTGTTCAAGTTCGATACCGGCGGTCTTGCGATGCCGGGTGGCGGCATCGCCCCGCTGCTGCTCAACTCGCCGAGCTTCGGGCCGACCATCAAGATGAGCGTGCTCACCTCGGGCAGTCCTGAGTTGAAGGCCGGGTTTGAGGCTTATGCTCCCGGTTGCCAGACGGCGGTGCCGACCTGTTTCGTGAACGAGTTCCTGCCCAGTCTGGATGCGGCTACTCAGGCGGGGGCTGCGAGCACCTTGCAGAGCTATACCTTTGCCGCCCAGTCAGTGCTGGACTCTGCCGACCCGATCAATCTGGGCAGTGGCGTCGCCAAGAGCTTCCCGCTGTTCGCCACCGAAATTGTTGGTGATGGGGCGCTCAGCTTACCGGATCAGGTGATCCCCAACAGCATCGCCTCCGCGCCTTTGGGTGGTACCGAGCCGCTGTTCCGGGTACTGGGTTTGCAAGAGCTGAAGGGTTCCGGCGTGCTCCCGGCGGGTCACCATGCTGCGCGCTTCCTGAAAGGGGGCCATAGCTCGCTGCTGGCCCCTGACGAGAACTTTGATCCGACTGGCGCGGTCACCACCGAGAGCCAGACCCAGTTCGCCAGCTTCTTTATGAGTGGCGGTGCGGCGGTCAAGGTGACTGACGACACCCTGCTCAAGCAGTAACTGCGCAGACCATAAGCAAACGCCGCCCTTCGGGGCGGCTTTCTCGTTTCTGAAACTGCTGAATAATCAGGTCGGCTGGTGGTTGCGATCCAGCCAGCCTTGCAGCAGGCCGACCAGCAGGCCGGTCAGGTGGGCGATGTTGGCGGTGCTGGTTCCGAGCATGTCGAAGAAGCCGAGCACCATCCAGAACAGCATAAAGCCCATCAGCGCCGGTGGCAGAGTCAGGCCACAGGCCGGTTGCAGCTTGCTGCGCAGCCAGCAGTAGCCGAGCAGGGCATAGACCACGCCGGAGAGGCCGCCAAACAGCGGGCCGCTGGCGAAGAACTCGGCGATATTGGGCAGGGCGGCGCCCACCAGCAGCAGGATCAGCAGCTTGCCGCTGCCAAGGCGCTGCTCGATCTGACCGCCGAGATACCACCACCACAGCAAGTTGAACACCAGATGGAGTACCGAGAAGTGGATCAGGGCGGGGGTGAAATAGCGCCACGCCTGCCAGTCGGTGAACTGGGCCAGCGTCGGGTGGAATGCCAGTTCATCGTAGATGGGTAGGCCGATGGCCTCGATGCCGTAGATGGCGAGGCAGGCGATGATCACCACCAGCGTCAGTGGCCCCGCCTGATGGAGGAAATCGGTGATGGGATCCGTCATCCCCTTGCTGTAGTCGATGCGGGCATCGGCGCGGCCGGATTGCCAGGAGGCTTCCATATAGCGCGGGTGGCCCGGCTCGGCCAGAAAGCGCTTCACCTCCAGCTGGGCTTGGGCAAGGCGTAGCTCGTCCGCCAACCAGATGGTGACCCCCAGCTCGGACTGGGTCAGCTCGCAGGAGATCCCCAGGGTCGCCAGATAGTCCACCAGCGCTTGTGCCATGCGGGCGTTGTCGAGCACTAGCAGCTGGATCATGCCTCGCCAGCCTCGATGGGAAACTCCCGGCGCCACGCCTCGAAACCGCCATCCAGACTGTAGACCTCGTCATAACCCTGTTGCAGCAGGTATTGGGCGGCCCCCTGACTGCTGTTGCCGTGATAGCACATCACGATGACCGGGGTATCGAAATCCACTTCGTTCATAAAGCGCACCAGGGTGCCGTTGGTGAGGTGGAAGGCGCCGACCGCGTGGGCCGCTTCAAAGGATTGCGGGTCGCGAATATCCACCAGACGGGCTTCACCCGCGCTCAGTTTCTGGTGGGCATCATGGGCATTGATATGGGCAAACTGGTCCATCGGGATGTCCTGCGAATAGGTTGATTACGGGCCAGTGTACCGCAAGCTTGGGCGCAAACTAACCCCACAAAAGATAAGGGAGCCAGCGGCTCCCTTGTTGATATGGCATGCGGGTGAGTGGGTTAACCGCCCAGATAAGCCTGCCGCACCGCCGGGTTGGCCAGCAGGGCGGCGCCCGTGTCTTGCAGCACCACGTGGCCGTTCTCCAGCACATAGCCGCGGTCGGCCAGCTTGAGCGCCTGGTTGGCGTTCTGTTCCACCAGAAAGATGGTCATCCCCTTCTGCCGCAACTGTTCGATGGTGTCGAAGATCTGCTGAATGACGATGGGGGCCAGCCCCAGCGAGGGTTCATCCAGCAGCAGCAGGCGCGGTTTGCTCATCAGGGCGCGGCCGATGGCCAGCATCTGCTGCTCGCCGCCGGACATGGTGCCTGCGCGCTGCTCCAGTCGCTCATGCAGGCGCGGGAACAGGGTGAACACCTGATCCAGCAGGCCATGCTGCTCGGCCTTGTCGACGAAGAAGGCGCCCATCAGCAGGTTCTCCTCCACCGTCAGGCGGGCGAAGATACGGCGCCCCTCCGGCACCACGGCGATATCCTTGCGCATGATGCGGGCGGTGGTGAGGGAGCTGATCTGTTCCCCCTCAAACCAGATGGAGCCGCTGCTGGGCTTGGGCTCGCCGCAGAGGGTCATCAGCAGGGTAGTCTTGCCCGCGCCGTTGGCGCCGATCAGGGTGACGATTTCCCCCTCTTTCACCTCGACGCTAACATCGTGCAGCGCCTGAATTTTGCCGTAGTGGGTCGATACGTTGCGAAGTTCTAACATCTTGTTTTCCTTACGACTCGCCCAGATAGGCCTTGATCACTGCCGGGTTGTTACGGATCTCATCCGGCTTGCCATGGGCCAGCGGGGTGCCCTGGCTGACCACGAAGATGCGGTTGGAGATGCCCATCACCAGCTTCATATCGTGTTCGATCAGCAGCACCGAGACCCCGAATTCGTCCCGCAGGCTCATGATGAGCTCGTCCAGCTCGTCGGTCTCCTTCGGGTTGAGGCCGGCAGCAGGTTCATCCAGCATCAGCAGCTCGGGACGGGTCGCCATGCAGCGGGCGATCTCGAGGCGGCGCTGCTGACCGTAGGCCAGATTACCGGCGGCGCGGTTGGCAAGATCCTTGAGGCCCACTTTATCCAGCCAGAAGGCGGCCCGCTCCAGCCCCTCCTGCTCCGCCCGGCGGAAGGCCGGGGTCTTGAACAGACCGGCGATAAAGCTGGTGTTGAGGTGCTGGTGCTGGGCAACCAGCAGGTTCTCCACCGCTGTCATCTCCTTGAACAGCCGCACATGCTGAAAGGTACGCACAATCCCCTTGCGGGCGATGAGGTGGCCGGGCAACCCCTGGATCTCCTCACCCTTGTAGCGGATGATGCCGCCGCTCGGGCAGTAGAAGCCGGTCAGGCAGTTGAAGATGGTGGTCTTGCCCGCGCCGTTGGGGCCGATGATGGAGATCACCTCGCCCTTGTCGATATCCAGTTTTACCCCGTTGACTGCCAGCAGGCCGCCGAAGCGCATCGACAAATCAGAGACTTCCATTAACTTCTGATGAGTACTCATTTCTTCAACTCCAGATGCGGACGGGTCATCGGCAGCAATCCCTGTGGTCGCCAGATCATCATGAACACCATCAAGAGGCCGAACATCAGCATGCGGTACTCGTTGAACTCGCGGGCCAGCTCCGGCAGCACCGTCATCACGATGGCTGCCAGCACAACCCCGATCTGGGAGCCCATGCCGCCCAGCACCACAATCGCCAGCACAATGGCCGACTCGATAAAGACGAAGGATTCCGGGCTGATAAAGCCCTGCCGCGAGGCAAAGAAACTCCCCGCGAAGCCTGCGAAGGTGGCGCCTATGGTGAAGGCGGTCAGCTTGATGATGGTGGGGTTGAGCCCCAGCGATTTGCAGGCGATCTCATCTTCCCGCAGCGCTTCCCAGGCTCGGCCAAGGGGCATGCGCAGCAGGCGGTTGATGACGAACAGGGTCACCACCACCAGCACCAGCGCCATCAGGTAGAGGAAGATCACCTTGTGGTTGGCGTTGTAGGTAATGCCGAAGAAGTTGTGGAAGGTATCAAAGCCCCCATCCTTGACGGTGCGGTTGAACTCCAGCCCCCCCAGCGTCGGCTTGGGGATGCCGGAGATCCCGTTCGGGCCGCCGGTCAGGGTAGTCATGTTGTTGAGCAGGATGCGGATGATCTCGCCAAAACCCAGGGTGACGATGGCCAGATAGTCCCCCCGCAGCCGCAGCACCGGGAAACCGAGCAGGAAGCCGAAGGTAGCGGCCATCAGCCCGGCGATGGGCAGGCACTCCCAGAAGCTCAGTCCGAAGTAGGTGTTGAGTAGGGCATAGCTGTAGGCACCGACCGCGTAGAAGCCGACATAGCCGAGATCGAGCAGACCGGCGAGGCCGACCACCACGTTCAGCCCCAGCCCCAGCATGATGTAAATCAGGGTGAGGGTGGCGAGATCGATGGCGCCGCGAGAAGCCATAAAGGGCCAGCTCACCGCAAACAGCAGCACCAGCACGGCGGTGAGGTTATAGAGCTTGGGCGCCTCTTCCGGGCTCGGCAGCACCAGCTTGGTGAAGCCGACCGAGAAGCCGCTGATGGAGGCCTGAAACAGCTTGGCAATCTGGCCGCGCAGCATCTGGAACCAGAAAACAATGGTGGCGCCCCCCAGTAGCCAGGCCAGCGACACATCGAGGCGGCTCACTACCTGCAGGCTGGAGCCATCGGTCTCCAGCTTGAAGCCGAGCAGCCAGAAGGAGAGCACCAGCAGCACCAGGCTGGCGATACAGGCGTGGATCAATTGATGTTTCATCACACTTTCTCCACTTCCGGACGACCCAAGATGCCAGTAGGCATAAAGAGCAGCACAAAGATGAGCAGGGCAAACGCCATCACATCTTTGTACTCGGTGCTGAGATAACCGGCGGTGAGCGCTTCAACCACCCCCAGCAGCAGGCCGCCCAGTACGGCGCCCGGAATGCTGCCGATACCGCCCAATACTGCGGCAGTGAAGGCCTTCAGACCGGCCATAAAGCCGAGGTAGGGGTTGATGACGCCGTAATACATGCCGAGCAGCACCCCGGCCACGGCGGCCAGTGCAGCCCCCAGCACGAAGGTGATGGAGATGACCACGTGGGTGTCGATGCCCAGCAGATTGGCCATCTTGATATCTTCCGAACAGGCGCGGCAGGCGCGGCCCATGCGGGAGCGGCCGATGAACTGGGTCAGCGCCAGCATGGTGATGAAAGTCACCACGAAAATGATCAGCTGCATATAGGAGAGGCTGGCCTGAAAACCATCCTCACCCCCCAGGGTCCAGCCACCTGAGATCAGGCTGGGCATGGCGATATCCCGCGAGCCCTGAGCCATGCGCATCATGTTCTGCAAGAAGATCGACATGCCGATGGCGGAGATGAGGGGGATCAGCCGGTTGCCACCGCGCAGTGGCCGGTAGGCGACTCGCTCGATGCTCCAGCCATAGGTGCCGGTGATGATGATACTGACCAGGAAGGCGCCCCCCAGCAGTAGAAAGGTGCTGTCGATGCCCATCATCATGAGCCCCGCCATCACCATGAAAGCGACATAGGAGCCGATCATGTAAACCTCGCCGTGGGCGAAGTTGATCATGCCGATGATGCCATAGACCATGGTGTAGCCAATGGCGATCAACGCATAGGTGCTGCCTATGGTTAATCCGTTCAGCAGTTGCTGAACGAGATAAAGGAGGTGTTCGGACATACTGCGTTCCCTGTACTTGCCCGCAAAGAGAGGAGGGGGTGAGCGTACTCACCCCCGATCGGCAGATTATTTGACTTGGCTGGAAGTACCGTCAGCGTGCCACTGGAACACACCAAATTCGAAGCCTTTCAGGTCACCGTTAGGTGCCCAGGTCAGGGGGCCCATCACGGTATCGATCGGTGCGGCCTTGATGGCGGCGGCAACGGCGGCCGGGTCATCTTCACCCGCCTTGGCGATACCGGCAGCCAGGCTCTGCACCGCGGCATAGGTGGTCCAGACGAACGGGCCGGAGGAGTCCTGACCCTTGGCCTTGAACGCCGCCACCAGCGGGGCGTTGGCAGGCACCAGATCGTATTTGTTCGGCAGGGTCACCAGCAGGCCTTCGGAAGCCGGGCCGCCGATGGCGGAGATATCCTTGTTACCGACCCCTTCCGGGCCCATGAACTTGGCTTTCAGCCCCTTCTCGCCAGCCTGACGCAGGATCAGGCCCAGCTCAGGGTGATAGCCGCCGTAGTAGACGAAATCGACGTTCTCTTTCTGCAGCTTGGCGATCAGGGCGGAGAAGTCCTTGTCACCGGCGGTGATCCCTTCATAGGCCACCACCTTCACGCCAGCCTTGTCCAGTGCTGCTTTGACGCTGGAGGCGATCCCTTCACCGTACTGCTTCTTGTCGTGGATAACGGCGACGCGCTGGGGTTTGACCTGCTCGATGATGTACTTGGCGGCAGTCGGGCCCTGATCGCTATCCAGACCGATGGTGCGCAGAGTCAGCTGGTAACCGCGCTCGGTGATCTTGGGGTTGGTGGAGGCGGGGGTGACCATCAGGATCCCCTCGTCTTCATAGATGTCGGAGGCGGGCAGGGTATTGTCGGAGCAGAGGTGGCCGACCACGAACTTGACGCCATCATTCACCACCTTGTTGGCGATGGCTACCGCCTGCTTGGGATCACAGGCATCGTCATAGATGACGGCTTCGATCTGCTTGCCATTGATACCGCCAGCCTTGTTGATTTGCTCGACCGCCATCTTGCCGCCGGTGAACTGCATGTCCCCGTACTGGGCAACCGGGCCGGTGAGCGGGCCTGCGATACCTATCTTGATGGTGTCTGCCGCGTGGGCGATGGAGATCGATCCAAACAGAGCCAAAGAAACCGCTGCGCCAACTGTGATTTTGCTCAACTTATGCATTGATTCGTCCCTTAATCAGTGGATTGTTTCATTTACGAGTGCCATTCCGGATCGACATCCCGTGCATCCGGCTATAGGTATGGTTCTATCATTCCTCACGGGGCAATAACAAGCTGTTAAAGATACTAACCAGAGGGGGTGGGGTGGGCTTATTTTGAAATAAATGACCTGTCATTTGTGTTGAATTGGAATTTAGTATCGATTCTTCGCCTTAACATCTTGGTAACCAGAGGTGATTATGATGAAGCACAGAGGATTAGTCTGGTGATATTTTACTCTGATGGTGCTCCCATTTTGACCATTAATCGTTTGCGCAAACAGAAATGAGCGCCTAAATTAGCCGGCATTGACAATTCCGTGGCAGAGCCCGTTAAAACCAAGCCTTTATTCGGGAAATCTGCTAATGTTCCGCCTTTGACAGTCAGGAGACAGAGATGGCCACTATCAAGGATGTCGCCTCGCGCGCAGGCGTATCCATCTCCACCGTCTCACATGTGCTCAACCACACTCGGCGGGTCAGCGAAGACGCGACCCAGAAAGTGATTGAGGCGGTGGCAGAACTCAACTACGCGCCCAACTCGGTAGCGCGCAGTCTTAAGATAAATTCGACCAAGACCATTGGCATGCTGGTGACCACCAGCGTAAACCCCTTCTTCGCGGAAGTGGTGCAAGGGGTTGAAGCGTACTGCTTCGAACAGGGCTACAGCCTGATCCTCTGCAACACCGAAAACCAGCCGCCTCGCCAACAGCATTACCTGAGAATGCTGATGGAAAAACGGGTGGATGGTCTGCTGGTATTGGGGACCGATATCGACACCCCGTTGCGCGACATGCTGCGCATCCACAAGAACGTGCCGCAGGTGGTACTGGATTGGGGGACGGAGTGCGATTTCGCCAACGTCATCAACGACAACGCCCGCATCGGCGCCCGCATGGCCGTACGCCATCTGCTGGAGCTGGGGCACCGCGACATCGTCTGCATCACTGGCCAGCTCTCCAAGCCGACCACCCAGCAGCGGCTGGACGGGGTACGTGATGCGCTGGGCGAGCACGGTCTGACCCTCAAAGATGAACAGGTCTTTGAAGGGGATTACGAGAGCCAGAGCGGCTTCGATGCCATGCAGCGCATCCTGGCCCTGCAGCCTCGTCCGACCGCGGTCTTTGCCTTCGACGATCCCATGGCGATCGGCGCGATTTGCGCTGCCTGGGAAGCCGGAGTCAAGGTGCCGGACGATATCTCCATCATCGGCTACGACGATGTGGAGATGGCGCGCTTCTCCAGCCCGCCGCTGACCACCATCCGTCACCCGAAGGCCGAACTGGGCCAGCTGGCGGTGAAGCATCTGGTCAGCCGGATCCGCAACAAGGAGCTGGAAGTGGAATCGATGACGGTACAGCCCGAGCTGATCGTCCGTCGCTCGGTCAAACCGCTGCGTTAATCCGCACCCGTTGCCAACACGAAAAACCCCCTCTGTCACGAGGGGGTTTTTGTTTATGGGCGGTTTATTTCAGTTCCGGCCAGTAGGCTTTGTTGGCCTCTATCAAGTCATCGAGAATGGACTTGGCCACCGAGGCGCTAGGTACTGTCTTGGAGAGGGTGATGGCTTGCCACAGCTTCTGGTAAGAGTGCTCAACCCAGGCTTCGACCACCAGTTTCTCGACCGCGACCTGTTGGCCCATCATGCCCTGCTGGAACAGCGGGATGCTGCCCACCTGCAACGGCTCTGGCCCACTGCTGCCGACCAGGCAGGGGATCTCGACCATGGCTTCCGGGTCAAAGTTGGGGATAGCGCCGCGATTGGGTACGATCAGCAGCATCCGCTCCTGAGTGTTGAAGGCGATGGCGGTTGCCAGATCCACGATATAGGAGGCGTGTTCATCGATCTCCAGCTCGCCAGCTGCTGAGTTGCCTGCCTTGACGATCTCGGTGCAAGCGGTAAAGACCTGCTTCTCGCGGTGCTCCATTACTTCGTTGGCGCGAGTGTGTTCCGGGTTGGAGTGGGCCACCACATAGTCCGGGTAGAGGTAGTACTTCAGATAGGTGTTGGGCAGGGTATCCGGGTCGAGCGCCCATACATCCTTTGCCTTGGCGAAGGTATCGTTCCAGCTGGCTTCGGCATGACTGGCGCTGTTGGGCACATAGCCGTGGCGGGCAACGTGCTCCTTGATCTTCGGCATCAGGTCGTTGCCTTCCAGATCCTCGATGCGGGTCCACCAGCCAAAGTGGTTGAGGCCGTAGTAGCGTACCCGCATCTCTTTGCGGGATTTGAGACCGGCAATCTGGGCCATGCGCCCCTCGATCCCGATCGGCATGTCGCAGATGTTGAGAATTTTGGCGTTGGGACGCAGGCGACGGGTCGCTTCGGCGACGATGGCGGCCGGGTTGGAGTAGTTGAGCATCCAGGCATTGGGTGAGTACTGCTCCATATAGTCGACCAGCTCCAGCACTCCGCCGATGGAGCGCATGCCATAGGCGATACCGCCCGGGCCGCAGGTCTCCTGACCGACCACGCCATGACGCAGCGGGATCTTCTCGTCCAGCTCGCGCATCGGATATTTGCCAACCCGGATATGGGCCATGACGAAATCTACATCGCTAAACGCTGCTTTGGGGTCGGTGCCATAGCTGAAGGCGATCTCGGGAGCCTTCTCTTTCAGCAAGATTTTGCAGGCTTCGGCGATGATCTCCTGACGGGCACCATCGTTGTCGTAGAATTTGATCTCCTTGAGCGGGAAGCGATGCTGATTTTCCAGCAACATCAGAACGATACCTGGAGTAAAAGTGCTACCACCACCGGCAATGACTACAGAGAATTTTTTCATGATCATGACTCCATTACTAAAGACGATTGTTGATGACTGTTGTTCATAATCGATTCCATATTTTCACGTACCTGAGGTACATGCAGACCGATAATTACCTGGATACTATCGCCATGGCGGACGACACCATGGGCTCCCAATTTAATAAACTCCTCATCTGCATCTGCTAGCTTGCTGTTAACCAGCGATATTCTTAAGCGCGTGGCACAATTATTCAGACTGCGTATATTTTTGACTCCACCAAGCGCTTCGATAATTTGTGTTGCACTATCACTGCTACGCTGGTTTTTGGCTGCCTGATAATCTGACTTGGAATAAAGCTTTATTTCACTGTCTTCCCGGCCCGGTGTTTTAAGATTGAGCCTGATAATCAGCGCGCGGAATATCAGGAACCAGATGCCGGTAAAGACCAATCCGATAGCGATCTGGGTGAACATCATTCCCGCATGGTTGTGGAACATGGGTATCCAGTTCTGCGGCAGGAACTGGTCGAGCAGACCTCCACCCATGTTGCCGACCACACCAAACAGGTACATCACAGTCGACATGGTGGCTGCCAGCAGGGCGTGGATGGCAAACAGCAGCGGCGAGATGAAGAGGAAGGTGAACTCCAGCGGCTCGGTGATGCCGACCAGAATGGCGGTCAGGGTGGCCGGGATCAGCAGGCCTGCAACCTTGGCCTTGTTCTCTTTGGCTGCCGTGGCATAGATGGCCAGGGCAATCCCCATGGCACCGAAAATCTTCGAGTTGCCATGCAGGGCAAAGCCACCCTGAGGGAACTGTTCAATCAGCGGGCGAGTGCTCTGGCTGAACTCCAGCATGTGCTGCGCCCAGTAGAGTTGAATGCCCCCCTCTACTGCCGCTGGGCCGAAGATGAAGGGGCCGTAGATAAAGTGATGCAGGCCGGTCGGGATCAAAATCCGCTCGAGGAAGGTGTATACCCACACCCCGACCGGACCCGAGATCAGCATGAAATTCTGCAGGGAGGCGATGCCCATCTGTACTTTTGGCCAGCCAAGCAGGGTCAGCCAGGCACAGGGGATCATCACGAAGAAGGCGACAATGGTGACAAAGGAGCTGCCCTGAAAGATGCCGAGAAAGACCGGCAGTTGGCGATCAAACAGGCGGTTGTGCAGTGCCGTCACGGTGCCGGAGATGACGATGGCCCCTATGATGCTGGTATCCAGGGTCTTGATCCCCGCTACCATGGCGAGGCCACTTTCACCCCCTATATCCTGACTGAAGTCGACCCCGAAATAACTGCCCCAGGTCATGCCCATGGCGTTGATAAAATAGTTCCAGGTCATGAAACTGACCAATACAGCCAGACAGGCTCTGGCTTGTGCCTTATTTGCCAGACCGATTGGCAGGCCAATCGCAAATATAAGCGGCATATTCCTGAATACTGTCCAGCCACCCTCTTCAATAATATGGATGATCTGGAAGAATAATCCTTGTGGGTTTGCCAGTGATTCACCGACAAACATCGGGTTTTTCAGCATAATTGCAATGCCTACTACCATACCTGCAAAAGGAAAAAGCAGTACAGGAGTGAACATTGCTCCGCCAAAACGTTGAATTTGACTGAGCATATATTGTCCCTTGGTTGAAATAGCTAATCGAATCCTTGCCGGTGTTGCCAGATGCAAATTAGCAACGATAAAAAGAGACCTCATGAAATATCTTGGAATAATGTGATCTGACGCATGCAGTTATTTAGACAAAGATGTCTAACTTTTGCGATATTGTTGTACCTCTTGGTTTCGTGATGTTCTTGCAGCTTTGGTTGAAAGTTAAGTTATTGTTTTTAAGCAATTTAGTCACTTGATTCAGAATAAGATGGTTGGCATTGTGACCACAGGAGATGTCTAGCAGTGATCTATAAATCGGTGGCTGATCGACTCAGGATCAGGGTAAACGGTGCCGAGTGCCGGGTGGGAGATGTGTTGCCCGGCGAAAAAGCGCTGGCAGAACAGTATGGCGTCTCCCGCATGACCATTCGCAAAGCGGTAGACATGTTGATCGAGTGGGGATTGGTCGAGCGGCGCCACGGCAGCGGCACCTATGTGACAAAAAAGGATGTCCAGCATGAGACCAAAGGGCTGAGCGGGTTTACCGAACTGATGCGCGAGCAGGGGCGCACTTTGACCAGCCAGGTGTTGGAATTTCGCACCATGCCTGCGCCACCGGCCATCGCCAGTCAGCTGAGGGTGAAGGTGAATGAACCCGTCTATTACTCCAGCCGGATCCGCTCGGTGGATGGTCGGGCTCTGCTGCTGGAAGAGAGCTATATGCCGGTCAGACTGTTTCGCAATCTGTCGGTCGCCCATCTGGAAGGGTCCAAATTCGACTACATCGAACGGGAGTGCGGCATCGCGATTGCGGGCAACTATGAGTGCTTCAGCGCCGTGCTGGCGGATCGGGCTACTGCCGAGCTGCTCCATATCGAGCAGGGGGCCCCTATCCTGCGGCTCACCTCACTCTCATACAGCGAGAGCGGAGAGTTCCTCAACTACTCCATCATGTTCCGTAATGCCAACGACTATCACGTTGACTACCACCTCCACCGTGCCCGCGGTTAGTGCCTGGCTGATGAGGCAGCGTGTCGTTGAAAGAGGGGAGAGCCTGCGAGGGAGGCATTGGCCATAACTCCTCCCTCGGCCCATGCAGATCAAAATAATCAACTCAAATGTTAGTTATCCTTGCTGCCGGATCCGGATGTAGGCAGTGGGGGATGCATGAGCGTGATTGAAGCGATAACCATGGTGGCCGGTATGGTTTATCTGGTGTTGTTGGCGTGGCAGGTGCGCACCGGCTGGCCGGGGCGTCTTGCGCTCGGCCTGCTGGGGCTGGTCTGGTTGCTGGCGGCCGACAGCCTGCTCTGGCTCGCACTGGGGACGGTCACCGCCGTGCTTGCCCTCCGGCACCAGAGGCGGCCGCTGCCCGCCCTAGAAGCGCTCGACAGCCAGTGGCTGCGGGCGCGCACTCGCCATCTGCTGCTGCTCTGCTGGGGGCTGGTCACAGTGCAATACAGCCTGCATATCTGGCAGTTGGGACAGGGGATGAGCCCCTGGCTGGTGCGCCCGGACGTGGTGGATGCCTTCCTGCCCATCGCCGGTGGCCTCGGGCTGCGGGCCTGGTTCGCGCAGGGGTTGGTGGATCCCCACCATCCGGCAGCCACCGTCACCGTACTGGTACTCTCCCTGTCGGCCCTGCTGCTGGGGCGGGCGTTCTGTGCCTGGTTCTGTCCGCTCGGGCTGGTGGGGGAATGGCTACATGGCCTGCGCCACCGGTTGCTGCCGGGGGAGTGGAGCCCGCCGCGCTGGCTGGATCTTGCCCTGCGCACCCAGAAATTTCTGGTGCTCGGCTTTCTGCTCTTCATCATCCTGCTGGCGGTGCCGGCTGCTGCCCTGCCCGGCTACTTCACCAGCCCCTACCATCAGGCGGCGGACATGAAGATGGGAGCCTTCTTCTTCAACCTGACCCTGATCTCGGGTCTGTGCCTCGGCTGGGTGTTGCTGCTTACCGCGACCTTTCGTCAGGGATTCTGCCGCTACCTTTGCCCCTATGGCGCCTGGCTCGCCCTGCTGGGGCTACTGACGCCGCTGCGCATTCGCCGCGACCCGGCCCGCTGCCTGCGAAGCCTGGGTCATGACTGCGACAAGTGCAGCCGGGCCTGTCCATCGCGCATTGCGGTGCACCAGCTTATCGCAGTTCGCAACCTGGAGTGCACCGGCTGCCTGAGCTGCGTGGCCGCCTGCCCCAAGCGGGCCGAGGCCCTGCACCTTGGCAGCAAGGTGAAGCGGCTTGCACCGAGCCGTTTGCTGGTGCTGCTCTGCCTGTTGCTGCTGGTGCTGCCGTTGCTCGCGTATGGCCTGCTGGAGATCTGGGTCAGCCAGACGCCGCTGGCGATACGGGCTCACCTGCTGCAACTGTTGCCACAGCTGACCCATTAACCGGGGAGGGTGACTGTGTGACCATGGCGCAAGGTCACAGGGTATGCACATGGACACCCTCGGGTGTCCGTTTTCTTATTCGGGCGGGTGTGGGTTGAGGGGGGCAGTGCAGACCGACTGGCTTACAGGCTGGCGAAATCTACTTCCGGCAAGTTTTCAAAGCCGGGGCGGGCAAACAGATAGCCTTGCATCAGGCTGACGCCCATCTCCCGCAGGCAGGCCATCTCTTCGCGGGTCTCGATCCCCTCCGCCAGCGGGGTGATCTGCAACTCGGCAAACAGCGCCAGACAGTGGCGCACTATGGCTTGTCGGGTCGGGTCCTGGTCGATGCCCCGCAGCAGGTGCATATCGAGCTTGACGATGTTGGGGTGAAAATCGGCCAGCAGGTTGAGGCCCGAGTAACCGGCGCCAAAGTCATCGATTGCCGTCTTGAAGCCGAGGGCCTGATAGTGATCGACGATGCCGCGAAGATGCTGGCTATCCTGCACCTGCTCCACCTCGGTCAGCTCGAACATGATCTGCTCGATGGGGAAGTGGTGTTCGCGGGCCGCCTGCAGGGTGGTGCGGATGCAGCGTTCCGGACGGTAGACCGCATTGGGCAGAAAGTTGATGCTCAGCATGCCCCGCATATCGAGCCGGGCGGCCAGTGCGATGGCCTTGATGCGGCACAGCTGGTCGAAGCGGTAGCGATTGCCATCGTTGACCCGGGCAATCACGCTCTGCGCCGGTTCGTTGTTGATCCCCCGTACCAGCGCCTCATAGCCGAATATGGTGCGCTGGCTGCAATCGACGATGGGCTGGAAGGCCATGGTGAAATCGAAGTCGAGCTCGGCTTTCTCCTGACACAGCTGGCAGATGGCGGGGGACGGGGCGGCAGGTATATCCATGACTCTCCTCTCGGGGCGTGGCGGCGCTGGGCACTGTCTCAAATGATAACAGCTCATTACCCCCCTGTAGGTTCGATTAGCGCAGCGTAATCGGACGATCGAGAGGCTTTGATTACGGTTGTTGCCGTGATTCAGGGGCGGCCAGCCGTAGGGGGAAGTGCGGCTGGCCGTGATAGCGGGAGAATCCATTTACGCGAACGTCCGATTACGCCTGACGGCTAATCGAACCTACGAGTTGCCCCCTTCTCCCCTTGCGGGAGAAGGGTTGGGGATGAGGGGGCGTAATGCCAACCCAAGGTCAATGTTGAGCTTCTCGATGTTCGGCACCGACCGGCATGCTCCGCAATCCACCGCTTTCTGTAGGTTCGATTAGCGCAGCGTAATCGGACGAACGAGAGGCTTTGGTTGCGGTTGTTGCCGTGTAACAGCGTCGGCCAGCCGGAGGGGGAATTCGACTGGCCGTTATGGTGGGAGAATGGATTTACGCGAACGTCCGATTACGCCTAGCGGCTAATCGAACCTACGAGCAGGTGCCCCTGTAATTAATTGTCAATTGTTCTCGCCTCTTCAAGCAAAGTGAAAATTTTATTAATACTTATGTTGTGTTTTTCATCTAGTTCTTTAAGGTCATTTTTTGCTACATCAAGAAGATATTGTGAGACCTTTCTTTTTTTATCAATAAAGGACTCTTGTATGGTTGCTGCTATGCGTTCTAGAATACCACCAATATCTCTCCCTTCATTCTCCACAAGCTTATTTAGCTCTATACAAGCAGATAAGTACTGAAATTGTGTTAGCAACACGTTATCTCCGACACCTCTAGTATCCCAGAGTCTTTCTTCAACAAATCGCAGCGATACTTCATGACCCAAATGACTAATTTTAATGTGTTTAATGCAGTCAGCTATGCTCGCTTTGACCGTTTCTATTTGTCCATATAGTTCATCCGTAGTTTTATCTACTTCTGAATGTAATACATGAAGATTATCTATTTTTGAATTGAGTTGAATCACTACGCTTTTAATTTCACTGTTTATGCTTTCCTGGACATTATGGATCTTTTTAATTTGACTTATTTCTCTCTCGGAAATAAGTGCTGATACTTCATCAAGAATACTTTTTTTATCTTTTTCGTGGAGTTTGAAGTTTGACCACCATCCAAAACCTAGAAGCAATGCTAATATCCCAAAAACAGAACCAAGAGACCAATAAACAGTATCTAAAATTTTCTCATGAAACTCCTTCATGATTTTATTTTCTATCTTTAACTCCTCGAATTCTTTTAATTTATAAACCGTTTCTATATCAACTGATGGTGTAGTAGTTATATTTATAGTGCTATCTTTATGGTTTTCAACTGATGTTGCAGATAATAATGCGAATATGAATAATATGATTTTGCTCATATGTGACTCTGGAAAGTTATTAGTAATATTAATTTATCTTTTTTGTTTATATTCGGTCAAACAAAAACGGCGCCTTAACGGCGCCGTTTTTTATATCACTGATTCAACCAACATCACTGCAATAGGGAGATATCCGCGACTTGCAGGAACAGGTTGCGCAGGTTGTTCAGCAGTGCCAGACGGTTGGCCTTGAGGGCTTCGTCGTCGGCCATCACCATCACCTCGTTGAAGAAGGTATCGACCGGCTCGCGCAGGGCGGCCAGACGGGTGAGGGCAGCCTGATAGTCACCGGCGGCGAACAGCGGGGCCAGTTCGGCTTGCAGTTCGGCAACCTGGGTGGCCAGAGCCTTCTCGGCGGCATCGACCAGCAGTTCCGGTTTAACGGCAGTCGGCAGTTCGCCTTCGACCTTGGCCAGAATGTTGCTCACGCGCTTGTTGGCGGCAGCCAGTGCCAGTGCGGCATCCAGCGTGCGGAAGTGGCTGACGGCCTTGACGCGACGATCGAAGTCGAGCGGACGGGTCGGGCGGCGGGCCAGTACGGCCAGCACCACGTCGGCACCGATGCCTTCGTCCTGATAGGCGGCGCGGAAGCGGCCCAGCATAAAGTCGACCACGTCGGTAACGACGGTTTTGTTGGTCAGCTTGTCGCCGTAGACGCGTACCGCTTCTTCAACCAGTTCAACCAGATCCAGATCCAGCTGCTTCTCGGTCATGATGCGCAGGGCACCGATGGCGGCGCGACGCAGGGCGAACGGGTCCTTGTCACCCTTGGGCAGCATGCCGATGCCGAAGATACCGGCCAGGGTGTCGAACTTGTCGGCCAGCGCGACGGCGCAGGCAACCAGACCGGACGGCAGGGCATCGCCGGCAAAGCGCGGCATGTACTGCTCGTTGAGGGCCACAGCTACTGCTTCGTCTTCGCCATCGTGACGGGCGTAGTGCATCCCCATGACACCCTGGGTGTCGGTGAACTCGCCGACCATGTTGGTCATCAGGTCACACTTGGAGAGCAGACCGGCACGCTTGGCCTGAGCCACATCGGCGCCAATACGCTCGGCGATAAAGCCGGCGACGCTCTCAATGCGCTCGACCTTGGCCTTGACGGTGCCCAGCTGTTGCTGGAACAGCACGGTTTCAAGGCGCGGCAGGCGGGAGGCCAGGGTCTGCTTGAGGTCGGTCTTGAAGAAGAACTCGGCGTCAGAGAGACGGGGGCGAACCACCTTCTCGTTGCCGCTGATGATCTGGCTCGGGTCTTTGGACTCGATGTTGGTGACGAAGATGAACTTCGGCAGCAGCTTGCCGTTCTTGTCGTAGACCGGGAAGTACTTCTGGTCACCCTTCATGGTGTGCACCAGCGCTTCAGCCGGAACGGCCAGGAACTTCTCTTCGAAGTTAGCGGTCAGCACCACCGGCCACTCGACCAGTGCGGTCACTTCTTCCAGCAGGGCGTCGTCCAGATCGGCTACGCCACCGAAGGCGGCAGCGGCCGCTTCGACGTCAGCCTTGATCTTGGCCTTGCGCGCCATAAAGTCGGCTATCACCATGCCGCGCTCCTGCAGGATCTGCGGGTACTGGCTGGCGTTGTCGATGGTGAACTCGCTCTCGCCCATAAAGCGGTGGCCGCGAAGGGTGCGGGCAGAGTCGATACCCAGAATGTGGGCGGGAACCAGCTCGCCATCCAGCAGCAGGGTCACGGTGAAGACCGGACGCACGAACTGGATGGTCTTGTCGCCCCAGCGCATCATTTTCGGGATCGGCAGCTTGGCCAGTGCTTGGCTAACCAGCTCGCCCAGCAATTCTTTGGCCGGACGGCCTTCGACCTTGGCGGTGTGAACCAGCCACTCACCCTTGTCGGTGACCAGACGCTCGGCCTGCTCAACGGTGATGCCGTTGCCACGGGCCCAGCCTTCGGCAGCCTTGGTCGGCTTGCCGTCCGCATCGAACGCCTGCGCTACGGCCGGGCCGCGCTTCTCGACGCTCTTGCTCGGCTGTTCGCCAGCCAGCTCGCTTACCTTCAGCGCCAGACGGCGCGGTGAAGCAAACCACTCGACGTCGCCAAAGGCCAGATCGGCCTTGGTCAGTTCGGCTTTGAAGTTGTCGGCAAAGGCTTCGGCCAGGGAGCGCAGGGCTTTGGGCGGCAGCTCAGCAGTACCGATCTCTACCAGAAATGTATGTTGTGCCATGTCCGTTCCTTAACCTTGCTTGTTCTCGTTGCTGCCACGTTGGCACATCGGGAAGCCCAGCGCTTCGCGGGAGGCGTAGTATGCCTCTGCCACGGCCTTGGTCAGGGTGCGAATGCGCAGGATGTAGCGCTGACGCTCGGTGACCGAGATGGCCTTGCGGGCATCCAGCAGGTTGAAGGAGTGAGCGGCTTTCAGGATGCGCTCGTAGGCAGGCAGCGGCAGCGGTTTTTCCAGTGCCAGCAGATTCTGGGCTTCCTTCTCGTACTGCTCGAAGCAGTGGAACAGGAACTCCACATCGGCGTGTTCGAAGTTGTAGGTGGATTGCTCCACTTCGTTCTGGTGGAACACGTCGCCATAGGTGGTCTTGCCCAGCGGGCCGTCAGACCAGACCAGATCGTAGACGCTGTCTACGCCCTGAATGTACATGGCCAGACGCTCGAGACCGTAGGTGATCTCGCCGGTGACCGGCTTGCACTCGAGGCCGCCAACCTGCTGGAAGTAGGTGAACTGGGTCACTTCCATGCCGTTCAGCCACACTTCCCAACCCAGACCCCAGGCACCCAGAGTCGGGTTTTCCCAGTTGTCTTCCACGAAGCGGATGTCGTGGATTTCAGGATCCATGCCCAGCTCTTTCAGGGAGCCCAGATAGAGTTCCTGAATGTTGTCGGGGGAAGGCTTGATGATCACCTGGAACTGGTAGTAGTGCTGCAGGCGGTTCGGGTTTTCACCGTAGCGGCCGTCAGTGGGACGGCGGGACGGTTGCACGTAGGCGCAGGCGATGGGCTCCGGGCCCAGGGCACGCAGACAGGTCATGGGGTGGGAAGTACCGGCACCCACTTCCATATCCAGCGGCTGAATGATGGTACAGCCCTGGCGGGACCAATAGTCCTGCAGCTGCAGGATCAGGCCCTGAAAGGTTTTGACATCGAATTTTTGCATAATTTTTTTCGCGCGAAGTGAAAATCAGAGCAAGATTTGCTGAATGTGAACCGAGGGAGTATACCGTCTGGCATGGTCGGATAATAGGCGAAATTGCAGCGGATTCGCGGGATGGTGCTGGGCTCTGGCTGGTCGGGCGGGATGTCCGGTATATGATGTGAGCAGTGCCGCCTGTAGAGTGGGCAGGGTCGGGTACACCGCTGAAATAACGAGGGAGAGGAAATGGAACTGCGCTGCGCCTGGGTGACCAAAGACCCGGAATACATTGAATACCATGACAAACAGTGGGGCAGGCCGGTCTATGACGCCCGCGAGCTGTTTGCCAAGCTTTGCCTCGACGGCCAGCAGGCGGGGCTGTCGTGGATCACCATCCTCAAGCGTACCGAGAGCTACTACCGCGCCTATGCGGACTTTGATCCGGTGCAGATTGCCCGGTTCGACGAGCAGGATGTAGAGCGGCTGATGCAGGACACCGGCATCATCCGCAACCGGCTCAAGGTGCAGTCGATCATCAGAAACGCCCGCGCTTATCTGGCGTTGCAGGAGCAGGGGATCGACTTCGCCGACTACCTGTGGGGCTTTGTTGGCGGCGCCCCCATCGTTAACCAGCGGCAGGGCAACGGCGATATTCCGGCGACTTCGCCGGAGTCGGATGCCATGTCGAAAGCGCTCAAGAAGCTCGGCTTCAACTTCGTCGGCAGCACCATCTGTTACGCTTTTATGCAGGCGGTGGGGATGGTGAACGATCATCTGGTCAGCTGTCCTTGCCATGCCGAGTGTCAGTTATCGCGCTGACAACCCGTCGATCGCCCAAAAAAACATCACTCTCGCCGTCGATTCAGGCTTGCGTCAGACAATGGCGTGCCAGCGCGTTACAATCCGGCCCCCGGCATGGTGCCGGATTGTTTTCACAGAGGTTTTTTCATGCGAGCCAAGATCCTGGTGCCTGCTCTGGCACTGACCGTTGCCCTGAGCGGCTGTACCACCAACCCCTACACAGGTGAATCCCAGACCTCCAAAGGTGCCTGGGGCGCGCTGGCTGGCGCCGCTGCCGGTGCGGCCGTAGGTGCGCTCTCCTCCAGCAAGGGTGACCGCAAGAAGGGCATCCTGACCGGTGTTGCTGCCGGCGCAGCGCTGGGTGGCGGTATCGGCTACTACATGGACGTGCAGGAAGCCAAGCTGCGCGAGAAGCTGCAGGGCACCGGCGTCAGTGTGACCCGCAATGGCAATGAGCTGATCCTCAACATGCCGAACAACGTCACCTTCGACAGCTCCAGCTCCCAGCTGAAAGCGGCCGGTGCCAACACCCTCTCCGGCGTGGCCATGGTCGTTGCCGAGTTCGACAAGACCCGCCTGAACGTGGTCGGTCACACAGACAGCACAGGTTCCCGCGACCTGAACATGAAGCTCTCCCGCGATCGTGCCGATGCCGTTGCCGCCCAGCTGATTGGTCAGGGCGTAGCAGGTAGCCGCATCTCCACCACCGGCGTGGGCCCAGATCAGCCGGTTGCTACCAACAGCACCGCCGCTGGCAAAGCCCAGAACCGTCGCGTGACCATTACCCTGACCCCGACCGCCTAAGTCGTTCAGGTTTCGGTAACGAAAAGGCCCCGCCAGTGATGGCGGGGCCTTTCTATTGGCGCTTTGGCGAGCAATGACGCCTTGTTGTTTGCTCCCTTCTCCCCTCGTGGGAGAAGGGACGGGGATGAGGGGGATAAGCGCCTCTTAGACAGCGGCAGTCAGCTGTACTTCGACCTTGTAGCCTTCGTGGGCGAGGCGGGCTTGTACGCAGGCGCGCACGGGTGCGGTGCCAGCCGGGATCCAGGCATCCCACAGCTCGTTGAAGGCAGCGATGTCCTGAATGTCTTTGAGATAGATATTGGCCATCAGGATCTTGTCGACGCCGGAGCCGTTGGCTTCCAGCAGGCGTTGCAGGCTCTCAAGCACTTCGCGGGTCTGCTGGTGGATGTCGGCCTCTTCGCTGACGGGCACTTCCACCACGTAGAGGGTGCCATTGTGGATGACCACGTCTGACCAACGCTGGGTGGTGCCGATTCGGGTAATGGTTGTCATGGAGTGCTCCGGTACGGGGGCTTATTGACCCTTGCGGATCAGATAGCGGTAGGGGGCCTGCTCTGTCTCGCTGGCGACCAGGGTGTGATCCATAAAGCGGCAGAAACTGGGGATGTCGCGGGTGGTTGAAGGATCGTCGGCACTGACCAGCAGGGTCTCGCCATCCGCCATCAGCCGCACTTTCTTGCGAACCATCATAACGGGTTCCGGGCAACGAAGCCCGATTGCGTCCAACTCGTGAGTCGCGCCGCAGAATAAATCACTCATCTATTATCAACCTTCAACCTATTCGGCTGCCAATGATACTCAGGGCTAAAAAATAATCAAATAAACGCCCCATCAACCAGCATATGTAACCGAAATGTTATTCTGCCCTATCCAGCTTGCGCCGGACGAGTAATATAAAAATTGAACCATATTCAACAAGGAGGTGAATATGCAGGTCTCCTACGGCAGATTACAGGCCTATGCAGGCATGGGGTTCTTGTCCTTCGCCATGATAGTGATGGGCAGCCCGATCGGGAATACCGGTACCTGGTTCGGCTCCATGGTGATGGTCGGGTTGGGGCTCTGGATCGAGCTCAGCGATTACTATGACGAGGATGAGGACGAGAACGATCAATCCTGAATCGGATGACGATTCAACAACAAAGGCGGAGCTATTCCGCCTTTGTCATTTCTGCCGTTTGGCAATGTGCCCGGATCAGCGGGTCGAGCGCATCGCCCGCTCCAGATGCAGCGCCGTCTGCTCCGGGTTGGCCTTGGGATCGTTGAAGAAGTTGCTCAGCACATCGAGGATCGCCTGCCGCATATTGGTCGGCGTCGCCATCCCTTCTGCCATGCTGGGCAGCAGGTTGTCCTGCTTTTCCGCCAGCAGGAAGTCCTGATAGGAACGGACGGCGCAGCGGTCGAACTTGCTCATGTCGGGATTGGTCAGCGCCGGGATCGACCCCTTCACCCGATTGAACTCCTCCTGGAATTTCGGCGTCATCAGCAGTTGGGCCAGATCCCCCTGCGCCTGCAACTGGGCCGGATCCCGCTGTTTGAACATGGCGATGGAGTCGAGATTGTAGCTGAACAGTCCGGCGCTGCCCGGGCTCGGCAGACAGGCGATATCCTCACCCGGCCGGTAGTTGCCCGCGCTCAGTTCACCCTTCACCCAGTCCCCCATCACCTGCATGGCGGCGCCACCGCTCTCCAGCAGATTGGTGGCCTGATGCCACTTCAGACCGGCGTATTTTTGCGGCACATAGGCGCGCAGCTGCTGGAAGCGGGTCAGCACCCGCACCATGTCGGGGCCGGTCAGGGTGGCGCTGTCCTGCTCGAGGAACGCCTTGCGATAGAATTCTTTACCGCCCTCACCGAGTGCCACCGTTTCAAACAGTACCGCCAGCTGCCAGGGCTCGTTACCGATGGCGAGCGGGGTGATGCCCCGTTTTTTAAGCTGGTCGGCGACGGTGACAAACTGGGCCCAGTCGGTGGGTGGAGTCAACTTGTTGCGCTCGAAGATCTTGCGGTTGAGCCACAGCCAGTTGACCCGGTGGATGCCGGTGGGCACCGCCATCAGGGCGCCATTCTGGCTGAGGGTGGCACGCACCATGGGCGGCATCTGGCTGTACCAGCCGAGGTGTTCGGCCATCGGGCTGAGATCGCGCAAAAAGCCCAGCCCGGCCCACTCCTTGAGCTCATAGCCCTTGAGGTGGGCCGCTTCTGGCGGGTTGGCGGCCAATGCCCGGCTCTTCAATACCGTCATGGCGCTCTTGCCGCCGCCGCCCTGCACTGCAAAGTCGTTCCACTGGTTGCCCTGTTTGGTCCACTCGGATTTGAGCACTTCGACCGCTTTCGCTTCGCCGCCGGATGTCCACCAGTGCAGCACTTCCACCTGGGAGGCGGCAACGGGAGCAGAGAGCAGGGCGATGACAGAAAAAGACAACCACTTCATAAGGTTACTGCCTTGGTAGGGAGAGCGTGGCCTGCAGGCCACCTTGCGGACGGTTTTCCAGCACCAGATCGCCGCCGTGGGCGTGGGCTATGTTGCGGGCGATGCCAAGGCCGAGGCCGGTGCCAGCCTGATCCGTGCTGAGCCGGTAATAGGGTTCGAAGATACGCTCGAACTGGTCGTCCGGCAGGCCGGGGCCCTCATCCATGATGAAGAGGATCAGCATCTCCTCGTCATCCATGATGATGATGCGCACCCGCTGGCCGTACTTGATGCCGTTGTCCACCAGATTGCCGATGCAGCGTTTGAGCGCCAGCAGCTTGCCGCGATAGGGCCACTTGCAGTGGCCTTCGATGGTCAGCCGCTCGTCGTGCAGGTTCATCGACTCCGCCATCTGCTCCAGCAGGGCATTGATGTCGATCTCCTCGATATTCTCGTGAATGTCGGTCTCTTTGACCGTCTGCAGCGCCCCTTTCACCATCAGCTCCAGTTCGTCGAGATCCTTGTTGAACTTGGCGATTTGCACCTCGTCGTCGAGCAGTTCGACCCGCAGCCGCAGCCGAGTGATGGGGGTTTTGAGGTCGTGGGAAATCGAGCTGAACAGCCGCTCTCTATCGTCGATATAGCGACGGATGCGGTGCTGCATGATGTTGAAGGCGCGGGTCGCCGCCACGATTTCCGATGCCCCTTCCTCCTTGAGCGAAGGCTGATCGATATCTTTGCCGAGATTGACCGCCGCCTTGGCGAGACGGCGCAGCGGGCGGGTCTGCCAGCGCACCAGCATAAAGGTGAAGAAGCAGAGGAACACCGTCATCAGGGCGATGAAACGCACCTGGTTGCTCGGCATCACGGTATCGTCGAGGGTCATGTAGGGGGCGGGCAGCAGGGCCGCCAGATAGAGCCACTCCCCCTTTTCAATCTCGATCTGGGTCACCAGTACCGGTGGATTGAGCGGCTCCAGCGACAGGGTGTAGCGGGCCCAGGAGGAGGGAAGATCCGCCAGCAGGGTGTCGTTGTTGAAGACGTGGAGGTCATCGGGCCGGGAGAAATCCACCTTGATCGCCATGGCGTCGGAGAGCTTGCGGGTCAGCACTCCCTGCACCTCCTCCAGCACCTGTGTCTTGCGTTCGCTGTCGGGGATGGCGTTGATGTGGATCTCTTCCTCGTTGAGCGAGACGAAGAAGCGGCTGCCCCCCATGTTGCGCAGCTGGTCCAGCGCGATATGGCGATACTGTAGCGGCAGGGATTTGAAGAAGTTGACGGTGGAGGCGGCAGACATGGCGAGGTTGCGGGTGGTGCTGAGCATCCCCTCCAGTTCCCGCTTCTGGATCTGTTGCATCCAGATGCCGGTCAGAATGGTCTGGGAGAGCAGGATGGCCAGCAACAGCAGCAGGATCATCCGTGACAACAGGGAGCGGGGTACCAGCGCCCCCCAGGACCACTTGTTGCTCATGGCAGCTCGTGCACCTCGGCAATCAGCATGTAGCCACTGCCGCGAATGGTCTTGATGATGCGCGGGCTCTTGCCGTTGTCGCCCAGCTTCTGGCGCAGACGGCTGATCTGCACGTCGATGCCGCGCTCCATCGGCAGACTTTCGCGACCGCGGGTGGCATCCGAGATGGTGTCGCGATCCAGCACCACGCCGGGCTGTTGCAGGAACATGCCGAGCAGCATGGCATCGCTGCCGGAGAGATCTAGCAGGCTGCCATCGTCATGGGTCAGCTGGTGGCTCAGGGTGTCGAGGGTCCACTCGGCAAAACGCAGGCGGCGGCTCGGCTCTTTCTCTTTTTCCGGCTGGCGGAATTCGGCGCGGCGCAGCAGCGCCTTGATGCGGGCCTGCAGTTCGCGGGGGCTGAACGGCTTGGCGATATAGTCGTCGGCGCCGAGTTCGAGGCCGATCACCCGATCCGCTTCGTCGGAGGCGGCGGTCAGCATGATGATGGGCACCTGGGAGTCACGACGGATCTGCTGGCAGAGGGTAAAACCGTCCTCGCCGGGCATCATGATGTCCAGAATAATCAGGTCCGGGCTGTGCTGGGCGAGTTGCTGACGCATCTCGTTGCCCTCCGCCGCCGTCAATACCTGAAAGCCCGCCCGGGTCAGGTACTCATTGAGCAGCTCGCGGATCTCTTGGTCGTCATCGACGATCAGCAGTTGTTTGCTCATTGACATATGTATGTGCATCCACCCATTTTTTTGTGCAGATTGAACCTGTCGGGGGAGTAAAAAGCAAGCAAGCCCCCTATCTAATGTGAGGTTTAAGGCAATAACAGCCTATTGATAAGATTAAAACGAAAAAAGGCCGACCCAAACGGGACGGCCAACAGACAGCTTCTGACCACTGACGAGCACCCCGTGTGGCGATCGTCACAGACTTGAAAAGGGGCCAGTCAGACTGGCCCCGAAAAGGGACAACTCTCAGTAGTGCATCCCGTCGATCCGGTTGGTTATCACACCCGTTCAAACACGGTGGCGATGCCCTGACCCAGACCGATACACATGGTGGCAACCCCCAGGGTGGCATCCTTCTCCTCCATCAGATTGATGAGGGTGGTGGAGATGCGGGCGCCGGAGCAGCCAAGCGGGTGACCCAGGGCAATGGCGCCACCGTTCAGGTTTACCTTCTCGTCCACCAGATCCTGCAGACCCAGATCCTTCACGCAGGGCAGGGACTGGGCGGCAAACGCCTCGTTCAGCTCGAACAGGTCGATATCACCGACAGTCAGACCGGCACGTTTGAGCGCCTTCTGGGTGGCCGGCACCGGGCCGTAACCCATGATGGCGGCGTCACAGCCAGCGATGGCCATGGCACGTACCTTGGCGCGCGGCGTGAGGCCGAGGGCCTTGGCGCGATCCGCGCTCATCACCAGCATGGCGGCTGCGCCATCGGACAGGGCCGAGGAGCTACCGGCGGTGACGGTGCCGTTGACCGGATCAAACACCGGGCGCAGCTGGCTCAGGGTTTCGACCGTGGTCTCCGGGCGGATCACCTCGTCATAGTCGTAGAAGAAGCGGGCGCCGCTGGCGTCATGGCCTTCCAGCCCGACGATCTCCTTGGCAAAACGCCCTTCCACGGTTGCTGCGTGGGCGCGGCGGTGGGAGCGGGCGGCAAACTCGTCCTGCTGCTGACGGCTGATGCCGTGCAGCTTGCCGAGCATCTCGGCGGTCAGTCCCATCATGCCGGAGGCTTTCGCCACCGACTTGGCCATGCCCGGGTGGAAGTCGACGCCGTGGCTCATCGGCACGTGACCCATGTGCTCAACGCCGCCGATGATGAAGATATCCCCATCACCTACCTGAATGGCGCGGGAGGCGTCATGCAGCGCCTGCATACTGGAGCCGCACAGACGGTTGACGGTGACCGCCCCCACCTGCTTCGGAATGCCGGCCAGCAAGGCGGCGTTGCGGGCGATGTTGAAGCCCTGCTCCAGGGTCTGCTGCACGCAGCCCCAGTAGATATCCTCGATCTCGTTCGGGTCGAGGTTGGGGTTGCGCAGCAGGATGGATTTCATCAGGTGCGCGGACAGATCTTCTGCACGCACGTTGCGGAAGGCGCCGCCCTTGGACCGGCCCATCGGGGTCCGGATACAGTCGACAATGACTACGTCTTTCATGAATGGATCTCCTTTCCGCAATCAGTAGAAGGTTTTGCCTTGGGCGGCCATCTCGCGTAAGCGGTCGCTGACGCGGTAGAGCGGGCCCAAGTCGGCATACTGGTCGGCCATGGCCACGTAGCGATCCAGACCAATGGTGTCCAGATAGCGGAACACGCCGCCGCGGAAGGGAGGGAAGCCCAGACCGTAGACCAGCGCGATGTCGGCTTCGGCTGGCGTGGCGACTATGCCCTCTTCCAGACAGAGCACCACCTCGTTGATCATCGGGATCATCATGCGGGCGATGATGGCGTCCTTGTCGAAATCCTGTTTCGGCTTGGCAATGGGGGCCAGCAGCTCGTAGCTAGCTGCGTCAGCCACCTTCTTCGGCTTGCCCTTCTTGTCCTGCTCGTAGGCGTAGAAGCCCTTGCCGTTCTTCTGACCGAAGCGGTTCACTTCGTACATCACGTCGATGGCGGTGCGACCTTCCTTGCTCATGCGCGCCGGGAAGCCCTGCGCCATCACGTCACCGGCATGGTGACCGGTGTCGATGCCGACCACATCCAGCAGGTAGGCGGGGCCCATCGGCCAGCCAAACTCTTTCTCCATTACCTTGTCGACGGCGGCGAAGTCGGCGCCATCGGCGACCAGCTTGTTGAAGCCGAAGAAGTAGGGGAACAGTACCCGGTTGACGAAGAAGCCCGGGCAGTCGTTGACCACGACCGGGGACTTGCCCATGGCGGCAGCATAGGCCACCACGCGGTTGATGGTTTCATCGGAGGTCTGCTCGCCGCGGATGATCTCCACCAGTGGCATGCGGTGCACCGGGTTGAAGAAGTGCATGCCGCAGAAGTTCTGCGGGCGCTTCAGCCCTTTGGCCAGCAGGGAGATGGGAATGGTGGAGGTGTTGCTGGCGAGCACGGCGTCTTCGCCAATGATCCCTTCCACTTCGCCCAGTACGGCGGCTTTCACCTTGGGATTCTCGACCACGGCTTCGACCACTACGTCCGCGCCTTTGACGTTGTCATAGCTGAGGGTCGGGGTAATGGCGGAGAGCACCTGGCCCATCTTGATGCCATCGATGCGGCCCTTCTCGAGCTGGCCGTTGAGCAGCTTGGTGGCTTCGCCCATGCCAAGTGCCAGCGCCTTCTCATTGATGTCCTTCATCACCGCCGGAATGCCCTTGCTGGCAGACTGGTAGGCGATGCCGCCCCCCATGATGCCGGCACCCAGTACGGCAGCATGGCCAGTGGCCTTGCTCGCCTGCTTGGCCGCCTTCTTGGCCAGCGCCTTGATGTGCTGATCATTCAGGAAGATGCCGACCAGCGCTTTGGCCACGTCGGTTTTAGCCAGCTTGATAAAGCCCTGTGCCTCGACGGCCAGCGCCTCGTCACGGCCCATGCCTGCGGCGGTCTCGACAGTTTTCACCGCAGTCATCGGCGCCGGATAGTGTTTGCCCGCCACGGCGGCAACCATGCCGGCGGCGGTGGTGAAACTCATCATGGCTTCCAGTTTGGAGAGGCGCAGCGGCGCTTTCTTGGCGGCGCGACGGCTCTGCCAGTCCAGCTTGCCCGCGATGGCGTCCTTAATCATCTGCAGCGCTGCGCTCTGCAGTGCGTCGGGGGCGACCACGGCATCGATGGCGCCCACCTTGAGGGCGTCATCGGCACGGTAATCCTTGCCGGTGGTGATCCACTCGAGCGCGTTGTCAGCGCCGATCACCCGCGGCAGACGGACGGTGCCGCCAAAGCCCGGCATGATGCCGAGTTTGGTCTCGGGCAGGCCAATCTTGGCGCTGGTGTCAGCCAGACGGAAGTCGGTGGAGAGAATGGTCTCGCAGCCGCCGCCCAAGGCGTGGCCCTTGATGGCGGAGAGGGTCGGAACCGGCAGATCTTCGATGGCATTGAAGATGTCGTTGGCCTTTTTCAGCCAGCCGAGCAGATCTTCTTGCGGCAGATCGAACAGTTCCAGGAATTCGGTAATGTCGGCACCGACGATAAAGGCGTCTTTGCCGGAGGTGAGGATCAGACCTTTTAGTTCACGTTCTTGTTGTAATGCGGCGATCGCTTCGCTCAGGGAGAGCAGGGTAGCGCGATCCAGCTTGTTGACTGAACCCGGGGCATCAAACCTCAGTTCGGCAATGCCGTTTTCGAGGTAGCTGACCGACAGGGTTTCGCCTTGGTAGATCATGAGAGTGTCTCCTTGTTCCCACTCAGTGGGGAGTGGTGCTCCTTAATCCCCAGCAGGGGGCGAGGCTCACTATTGATCCAAAAGGAGACATTTTCAACACCTATTTAAAACATTTGTTTAACAGTTGTCGAGTAAAAGCTCCTCATCACAAAACGGGCAAAAGAGAGGCGCCTTGTGGCGCCTCGGATGAATATGAGTTTGTTATCAACTGGCCAGTTCCGGCCTGTTGCGATACTGGTTCAGCACCTCGGGATCGGCGAGGGCATGGGTATTGTTGACCGGTCGGTTGTGTACCACTTCCCGCACCGCCAGTTCGACGATCTTGCCGGACTTGGTGCGGGGGATGGCATCCACCTGCAGGATGCGGGCGGGCACGTGGCGGGCGGTGCAGTGCTGTTTTATCTGCTGGCGGATCCGTTCGCGCAGCGGCTCGTCCAGCTTGCAGCCCGCCTTGAGCTTGACGAACAGCACCACCCGCTCGTCCTGCTGCCACTGCTGGCCGATGACGATGCTCTCCTCCACCTCGTCGAGTTGTTCGACATAGCGGTAGATCTCGCTGGTGCCGATACGCACGCCGCCCGGGTTGAGGGTGGCGTCGGAGCGGCCATAGAACAGAATGCCGCCGGTCGGGGTCAGCTCGATCCAGTCGCCGTGACACCAGATGTTGTCGAACCGTTCGAAGTAGGCGGCGTGGTATTTGTCGCCATTTTCGTCGCCCCAGAAGTAGATGGGCTGAGCCGGGAACGGCTTGGTGCAGACCAGCTCGCCCTTCTCCCCCTGCACCGGCTGGCCCGCTTCGTTGAATACCTGCACCGCGAGACCGAGGCCGCGCCCCTGACTCTCGCCGCGATAGACAGGGCTGAGCGGGTTGCCGATGACGAAGCAGGAGCAGATATCGGTGCCGCCGGAGATGGAGCTGAGCTGCACATCCTGCTTTATCTGCTGGTAGACGTAGTCGAACCCCTCCGGCGACAGCACAGATCCGGTGCTGCAGATCAGCCGCAAGTGCGGTAAGTCGTGGGTCTTGATGGGGGCGTAACCCTGCTTGTGCAGCGCATCGAGATACTTGGCCGAGGTACCGAACAAGCTGACCTGCTCGTCGCGGGCGAGATCCCACAGCACGTTGCCATCCGGGTAAAACGGCGAGCCGTCATAGAGCACCAGGGTGGCGCCGGAGGCGAGGGCGCTCACCAGCCAGTTCCACATCATCCAGCCACAGGTGGTGAAGTAGAAGATCCGCTCCCCCGGCTTGATATCGCAGTGCAGCTGGTGCTCTTTCAGATGTTGCAGCAGGGTGCCGCCGATGCCGTGCACGATGCACTTGGGTTTGCCGGTGGTGCCAGAGGAGTAGAGGATATAGAGCGGGTCATTGAAAGCCATCGGCTCGAAGGTGAGCTGGGCATCGTGCTGGCTTGCCAGCAGTTGTTGCCAGTCGTGGCCAAGCTGCAACGGGTTGCCGAGCAGGGGGATCATCACCGTCTGCTCTATGCAGCCTAACTGGCTCACCACGCTGGCGACTTTCTGTTGAATGTCGATAGCCTTGCCGTTGTAGCGATAGCCATCCACCGCAAACAGCACTCGTGGTCGGGTCTGGCCGAAGCGCTCTACCACGCTGGCTTCACCGAAGTCGGGGCTGGTGGAGGTCCAGATCGCCCCTAGGCTGGTGGTTGCCAGCATGGCAACCACGGTTTCCGGAATATTGGGCAGGTAGGCGGCGACCACATCGCCGCGACCAATCCCCTGATGACGCAGCCACTGCGCCAGCCGGGCAACCTGATCACTCAGTTCACCCCAGCTAAGAGTACGGCTTGGACTCCCTTCGATACGGGAGATGATGGCCGGGCTCTCGTCCTGACGGCGCAGCAGGTTTTCGGCGAAGTTGAGGCTGCTGTCGGGGAACCAGCGGGTGCGCTGCATATCCTGACGGTTTTCCGCCACTATGTTGCCGAGCTCGCCCTTGACGCCGCAGTGCTGCCATACCAGCGGCCAGAAACGCGTGGTCTTCTCCACCGACCATTGGTAAAGCTGCGGGTAATTCTGCAACTGCAAGCCGTGGAAACGGTTCACCTCCGCCATAAAACGGTAGAGGTTGGATTGCTGCATCCCGAGCGGATCCGGTTGCCACAGGCAGAGGTTGTCCATGAGTAATCCCTGACTTCATGTATCTACCGGCAGTGTATTGAATTGTTTTTGATTTGTTAATGATTGGTTTTGTGTTGATAACAAACGCGTTTGTAACGTATGCGTTACCTCACGAAGCGGCAGCTTGACGGGTCGAGCCGCCAAGCGCTTGATGTTATGCTGCAATCACATTCACCTCGGAGCAGGACGCCATGAGCAGCTACAGCCAACTTTTTGCCCAGCACCTCGATACCTTGCAGCAGCGCACCCGCGACATTCTGCAACAACAGGGGCTCAGCGGACTGGCCATCCACTCCGGCCAGACTCACCGCATCTTCCTCGATGATCAGGATTATCCGTTCAAGGTAAACCCCCACTTCAAGGCCTGGTTGCCGGTGCTGGACAATCCCCACTGCTGGCTGCTGGTGGACGGGGTGAACAAACCAATCCTGCTGTTCTACCGCCCGGTGGATTTCTGGCACAAGGTAGCGGATCTGCCCAATGCCTTCTGGGTCGAGTTCTTCGATATCCGTTTCCTGACCCGGCCGGAACAGGTGGCCGACCATCTACCTGCCAACAAGCAGGAGTGGGCCTACCTTGGCGGCCATCTGGAAGTGGCCGAGCTGCTGGGTCTGACCCAACCCAATCCGGAGGCGGTACTCAACTACCTGCACTATCACCGCGCCTACAAGACCCACTATGAGCTGGAGTGTCTGCGCGAGGCGAACCGGATCGGGGTACGCGGCCATATTGCCGCCAAGGACTCCTTTATGGCGGGGGCGAGCGAGTTCGAGATTAATCTGGCCTACATGAAGGCGGTCGGGCAGGGGGCCAATGAGGCGCCCTACGGCAATATCGTCGCCATCAACCGCAACGCGGCCATCCTTCACTACACCCATTTGTCCGCCTTGCGGGTGCCGGATGCGGAGCGCCACTCCTTCCTGATCGATGCCGGTGTCGATTTTCACGGTTATGCCTCCGACATCACCCGTACCTGGGCGTGGCGGCGAGGCGAGTTTGCTGATCTGATTGCAGCCCTCGACGAGCAGCAGCAGGAAATCATCAAGGAGATCAAACCGGGTCGCCGCTACAGCGAGCTGCATCTGCAGATGCACCACAAGCTGGCGCGCCTGCTGCAAGCGACCGAGCTGGTGGACATGTCGGTAGACGAGATGATCAACACCGGGGTGACCAACGTCTTCTTCCCTCACGGCCTCGGCCACTTCCTCGGTTTGCAGGTGCACGATGCGGGCGGTTTCATGCAGGATGAGCGCGGCACCCATCTGGCGGCGCCCGAGCTGTTCCCCTATCTGCGCTGCACCCGGGTGATGGAGGTGGGTCAGGTGTTCACCATCGAGCCGGGTCTCTACTTCATCGACAGTTTGCTGGAGCCGCTGCGTCAGGGCGAACAGGGCAAGAGGGTCAACTGGAACAAGGTGGAGGCGCTGCGTCCGTTCGGCGGCATCCGCATCGAAGACAACGTGGTGCTGCACGCCAACGGGGTGGAGAACATGACCAGACAAGCAGGACTCTGATGGCGGCAGCGTACTCCATTCCGGCTGCCCCGCTGGAGTTGACCGAAGAGATAAAGAAGAGTCGCTTCATTACCCTGATCGCCCACACCCCGACCGTCGAGGCGGCCAAGGGGTGGGTCAACGAGATCAAGCGCCAACATCCGGCCGCTCGCCACCACTGCTGGGCCTTTGTGGCGGGCGCGCCGCAAGATAGCCAGGTTTACGGCTTCAGCGATGATGGCGAACCTTCCGGTACCGCGGGCAAGCCGATCCTGGCCCAGCTGATGGGGTCGGGGATCGGTGAAATCTGTGCCGTGGTGGTGCGTTACTACGGCGGCATCCAGCTTGGTACCGGTGGATTGGTCAAAGCCTATGGGGGCGGTGTCGGTGCCGCTCTCAAGCAATTGCCAACTTTGCTCAAGGTGCCGCGCACTCCCTCTCTCATTCACTGCGATTACGGTGACATGGGGACTGTCGAGTCGCTGATCAGCAGCCATAATGGCGAATTGCTGGCGGCGGATTACGGTCAGCAGGTCACCTTGCAGGTGGCGTGGGAGTCATCGGTTTGGGCTCAGGTGGACCGTGAATTGACCGACCGGACTCATGGGCGGGTATCCCTCAGCCCCTTAGATGGCTAGAATCCATCGCTCTTTAATTGGGGAAAGGGAGCTGTAATGCACATTCTGAGCATTATTCGCATTGTTGGCCTGCTGGTTGCGCTGTTCAGCTCGACCATGCTGTTGCCTGCACTGGTGGCCTTTGGCTATCGGGATGGTGGTGGTGCCGAGTTCGTCAGCTCTTTTCTGATCGCCCTGTTGCTCGGTGTGGTGCTCTGGTTTCCCAATCGCTATCACAAGAAGGAGATGCGCTCGAAAGAGGGCTTCCTCATCGTGGTGCTGTTCTGGACTGTGCTGGGCAGTGTGGGGGCTGTGCCCTTCATCATGAGCGACGTGCCGGATATGTCGGTTTCGGAGGCCTTCTTCGAATCTTTCTCCGGCCTGACCACCACTGGCGCAACGGTACTGACCGGGCTCGATAATCTGCCCAAGGCGTTTCTGTTCTATCGCCAGCTGCTGCAGTGGCTGGGGGGGATGGGGATCATCGTACTGGCGGTGGCCATTCTGCCACTGCTGGGTATCGGGGGTATGCAGCTCTATCGCGCCGAGATCCCCGGGCCTGTCAAGGATACCAAGGTGACGCCGCGCATCGCCGAAACGGCCAAGGCGCTCTGGTTCATCTATCTGCTGCTCACCGCACTCTGTGCGCTGGCCTACTGGCTCGCCGGGATGACGCTGTTCGATGCGGTCTGCCATTCCTTCTCGACTCTGTCGGTCGGTGGCTTCTCCACTCACGATGCCAGCATCGGTTTCTTCAACAGTCCGGTCATCAACCTGATTACCGTGGTGTTCCTGTTGCTGGCCAGCGTGAACTTTGCGCTCCACTTTACCGTCTTCTCCCACCGCCCGGTGCGGCTCGGGCGCTACCTTTACGATTCTGAACTCAAGGTGTTCCTGGCTATCCAGGCAACCTTGGTGATGATCTGCTTTGTCGCCTTGCTGACCCACGGACACTACTCCACCTGGCAAGAGGCGCTCAACCACGGGTTGTTTCAGGCGGTCTCTCTGGGTACCACCACCGGCTACAGCACCACTACCTATGCCGACTGGCCCTCGTTCCTGCCCATGCTGCTGATGTTTTCCGCCTTTATCGGCTGTTGTGCGGGCAGTACGGGCGGAGGCATCAAGGTGATGCGTTTTATGATCCTGTTCATGCAGGGGATGCGCGAGTTGAAGCGGCTGGTTCACCCCAGAGCCATCTATACCTTGAAGCTGGGGAATCGGGCGGTGCCCGAGCGCATCGTCGAGGCGGTGTGGGGCTACTTCGCCACCTATATTATTCTCTTCTTTATGTTCATGTTGCTTTTGCTGATGACGGGACTGAACGAAGTGACCGCATTCACCGCTGTGGCTGCGGCTTTCACCAACGTAGGCCCGGGTTTGGGAGAGGTATCAGCCAACTTCGGCAATATCTCGCCGGCGGCCCAGTGGGTACTGGTGTTGGCTATGTTGTTTGGTCGATTGGAAATTTTTACGCTTCTGGTACTGTTTACTCCTGCATTCTGGCGTAGTTGAGGTTGTTATGGACAAGATTCTGGTGCTTTATTCCTCTCGGGATGGCCAAACCCGCAAAATAGTCGATGTCATGCTGGAGCAGATGCCGGGATGCGAAGTGGTGATGCATGACCTGCATACCTTGCCGATGTGCAACCTCAGCAAGTATGCCAAGGTCTTGATCGGCGCCTCCATTCGTTATGGCAACTTCCACCCCAGCTTGTTCAGCTTTATTCACGCTCATCAGGAGCAGCTGGAGGTGGCCAATGCGGCCTTCTTCTGTGTCAACCTGACGGCCCGCAAGCCAGAGAAGCAGACGCCGCAAACCAATGCTTATATGAAGAAGTTCCTGCGCCTCTCCCCCTGGAAGCCGAAAACCCTGGGCGTCTTTGCCGGTGCGCTGCAATATTCCCGCTATAACTGGTGGCAGACGCGCATCATCCAGCTGATCATGAAGATTACCGGTGGCAGTACAGACACCAGTAAGGACATTGAATTTACCGATTGGGAAAAGGTGCGCAGCTTTGCACGCGAATTCTGGTCAAAAAGGTAGCTGTGTGATGTGAATTAAGGTTTTTTTGCCCGAAACAGCCCCGCCGATGCGGGGCTTTTGTTTAATAAAACAACGATTGAACCTGAAAGTTGTAAAAAATGCCATTTTTTGCAGTTTTCCTCTTGTCATCCCTGCGCGGCTCCCTATAATGCGCCCCTACCAGCACGGCGGAACACGCCGAACTGATGAGCCAACTTCCTTGCGAAGTGGGCGCCGAAAGAAAAGCGAAAGCAATCGCTTGACTTTCGAAGTGAGGAGCGTAATATGCGCCTCCTCAACGCGACAAGCGTGATGCTCTTTAACAATTTGAATCAAGCAATCTGTGTGGGCACTCACAGCATCGAGCATCAAAAACAATTTTTGATTTTCA
>NZ_JAAKMI010000018.1:0-76761 GCF_049170315.1 Aeromonas sp. 604443 | reverse complement strand
CCAACCGGAATCTGGTTGGCCAGAATCGGGGGGTAATATACGGATCGGCATCACTTGCTCCTGAATTTCAATCTTGCGGATAGAGAGCCGCTCCACCACCTCTCCACCAACCGGAATCTGGTTGGCCAGAATCGGGGGGTAATATACGGATCGGCATCACTTGCTCCTGAATTTCAATCTTGCTGATGGTATTGGCTAACAGCGAGAGCGGTATCACCCGCTCCCGCGCGTCAGTTTTGCGGAATGTAGAGCACCTGCCCTACCTGAATATTCCGCGATTTGAGCTTGTTGATCTCTACCAGTCGCGCCTGACTCACCCCATGCTTCTCGGCAAGGCGGGAGAGACTCTCCCCCCGCTTGACCACATGGCGGATCATCTGCGACTTGTCATCACTGCGAACGGGGGCGGCAGCGCGGCTCTGCCCCTGCTGGGGAATATAGATGGTCTGACCAATCTGAATATCCCGGCTGCGCAGCTGGTTGATCTCTACCAAAGTGGATTGACTCACTCCATGCTTCTCGGCAAGGCGAGAGAGACTCTCGCCACGTTTGACCACATGGCGGAGCATCCGAGATTTGTCATAGTCGCCCACATTGCTAACCGGCGCACCAGAATCTTGCGCAGCCTCCGAATAGGGCTTGATCACCCCGGCACCTGAACCGGTCGCAGCCGCGCCGTCACGTACTGTCGCTGGCATCTTATTGGTCACCACCGGCTGCGACTGCACTGGCTTGGGCTGGCTCACCGGCTGCGAAGCTACCGGTGCAGAGCGAGTGGTCGCGGCAGGCCTGCTCGCCTGTCCCTTGCCGGTCAACATGGCTCCCTTGGTCGGGTGGGCGCGGTAGTAGTTGCGGATCCCCTCGAAAATGGCGCGGGCCAGCTGATCCTGATAGCTTGAGGTAGCCAGCAGCTTCTCTTCCGCATGGTTGGAGATAAAGCCGGTTTCGACCAGCACCGAGGGAATATCCGGCGCCTTCAGCACAGCCAGACTGGCATGCTCCGGGGCCTTCTTGTGCAGTCGGGCAACCTTGCCCAATGAGCGCAGGATCTGACGGCTGACGTCGTAGCCTTCGGCACGGGACTTGTCCATGGAAAGGTCTAGGAAAGTTTGCGCCAGATAGGGATTGGGATCGGATTCCGCCAACACCTTGCCGACCCCGCCCAGCAGCTCGCCCTGCTTCTCCTGCTTCTCCAGCCAGCTGCCCATCTCGCGGTTGGCACGGTTGGTCGAGAGGACCCAGACAGAGGCGCCGCGCGGAGTGGAGTTATGGAAGCTGTCCGCATGGACCGACACCAGCAGATCCGCCTTGGCCTTGCGGGCGATCTCGGAACGCTTGTTGAGGTCGACGAAATAGTCGCCACGACGGGTCAGCACGGCGCGCATCCCCGGCTCACGGTCGATCAGCGCCGCCAGCTTCTGGGAGACTGCCAGCGTAACTCGCTTCTCATAGGTACGACGCGGACCGATGGAGCCCGGGTCTTCCCCACCGTGGCCCGGGTCGATGGCAATCACCACCCCCCTGCCCTTGCCACCGACGGGCGTGGATTGCACCGCAGCCGCCGAGCGCTTCTCTTCATAAGGCAGATCGATCACCAGACGGTGACCATAGGGCCCGGCTGGTGCCAGCGGAAAGACCACCGGCTTGATGGCGGAGCTGAGATCAAGCACCAGCCGCAGGCCCCCCTTCTCCAGCGGAGTGCTCTCACGTATCTTGCGCACCAGCTCGCTGTTGTTCTCGACCCGGGCCAGATTGGTGGCATTGCTCGCCCCTTTCAGATCGATCACCAATCTATCGGGGCCAGCCAGGGTGAAGTAGTTGTAGTTGGGGGCACTGCTCATATCGAGCACCACCCGGGTGTTATCCGGTGATGGCCAGATTCGCACACTCTTGAGCTGATTCGCCCAGGAGGGTAACGCCATCAAGGAGAGAGCAATAACAAGGATCAAGCGCACGTAGATGACAACCGTTCCAGAATGGCTTCGCCAATAGCAGTGCGGGCCTCTATCAGAGCCTCGCGCTGCTCGCCTACATAAGTAAGGGTAATTTCAAGGTCAGGAGCCGGTAACCAGCCCTCGCCCTTCTCGGACCACTCCACCAGACAGAGAGTATTGGCGGCAAAATAGTCCCGAATGCCCATGAACTCCAGCTCTTCCGGATCAGCCAGACGATAGAGATCGAAGTGATAGACCTGCCAGCCATCGAGTTCGTAGGGCTCGACCAGGGTATAGGTCGGGCTTTTTACCTTGCCCTGATGGCCAAGGCCCTGCACCCAGCCGCGGGTCAGAGTGGTTTTACCAGCACCAAGCGTGCCATGCAAAAACACTGTGGTCGCCTGCTGGCAGGCCTGTGCCAGACGGCCACCCAGTGCCACGGTTGCTGCCTCGTCCGGCAGTGTCATCATCAACTGTTTTGCCATGTTCTTCTTTTTAACTTTTAATGGTGTCGGGATTAACCAGTTTGCGGATCAGCGGCAGCAGATCTGACGCCAGAATGCCCCGTTCGCCGTCAGCGGCGGCCTGATCTGCAGCCTCGCCGTGGATCACGGCGCCCAGCCAGCTTGCCATGGTGGCAGACCAGCCCTGGGCCAAAAGGGCGGCGATTATACCAGATAACAGATCGCCCATGCCGCCACTTGCCATGCCTGGGTTGCCTTCACAACAGAGTGCGACCCGCTCGCCGTCATAAATAAGTGTCCCCGCCCCTTTTAACAACACCACACCGCCATAGCGCCGCTGCAGCGCCTGCACGGCGGAAAACCGGTCGGTTTCAATGTCGGCAATGGTGCATCCCAGCAGTCGCGCAGCTTCGCCGGGATGGGGCGTGAGCACCCAATTATCCTGATGGCGGGGAGATTGCGCCAGCCAATTCAATCCATCGGCGTCCAAAACCAGTGGCAGCCGTTCGGTGAGATAACGGGCGATTTGCGCGCCTCCCCACTCATCCTGACCGAGGCCGGGGCCGATGACCCGCACCGACGCCCACCCCTTGTCATCAGCGCTGGTGAGGCTCATCAGCTCCGGTTGATAGAGGCTGACCGGCGGATGTTCCGGATGCTGACACACCCGCACCAGCCCGGCTCCCGCCCGCAGGCAGGCGCGGGCCGCCAGCACGATGGCCCCCTGCATGCCGCGATTGCCCCCCACCAGCAGCACCTTGCCATAAGAGCCCTTGTGGGAAGCGCGCGGGCGCGGGGTAAGCTGCGTGCTGAGCAGCGGATAATCGATACGCCAGATGGCGGGCAATATAGCGTCATCCGGCGTGACGCCAAGGGGATCACAGTCGAGCTGGCCGACGCAATCCACCCCGTCGCCGGTGAGCATCCCCTGCTTGATACCGATAAAGGTGAGGGTGCGAGTGGCCTGCACCACGGCCCCCATGGCACGGCCGGTATCGCCGTTGAGGCCGGAGGGGAGATCCACCGCCAGCACGGGCACAACCAAGCCATTGATTGTTGCGACGATCTTTGTCAGTAGTGGCGAGAGGGGCGTGTTGACGCCGGTGCCAAGCAGGGCATCGACCACCAGCTCCGGGGCGGAGTGCTGGTCCCCATCAAACTGCTCGGCCAGCCAGACCCGGCCACCGGCCGCCAACCACTCATCGGCGGCCCGTCTGGCATCCCCCTTCAGCTGGTCGGGTGCTCTGGCGGCAATCACCACCACCTCGATGCCAATCTGGCGGGCAAGGCGGGCCAGCACATAGCCATCACCGCCGTTATTACCGGGGCCGACGAAAATCCACCAGCAGCGACTGTCGGGCCAATGCAGGGTGGCATAGGTGCGCAGCGCGGCACCGGCTCGCTCCATCAGGGCATAGAGAGGTTGCCCCTCACGCGTGGCCCAGTTGCGCTCCAGTACGCGGATCTGTTCAGTCTGCCACAACCCCTGTGGTAAACTGCCCCCCTCTTTTGTGCCCAACGCGCCCCTGATGATCTCTACCATGACGGCTCCCGCCTCTTATCAATCGACCCACGCCAGCAAACGCCGGCCAGGCCAAGCCGCATGAGCGCACCTGACTTCCACCAGCTGGCCCAAGATATCAAGCTCTGGGCACGGGAGCTAGGATTTGACCAGGCGGGCATCACCGACAACGACCTGCGTATCGAAGAGCCGAGATTGCAGGCCTGGCTGGATGCGGGCTATCACGGCAGCATGGATTACATGGCACGCCACGGCATGATGCGGGCGCGCGCCCACGAGCTGCTGCCAGGCACGGTGCGGGTGTTGTCGGTGCGGATGAACTACCTGCCGTTCGAGGCAGGCTTTGCTGCCACCCTGCGCGATCCGACTCTGGGCTATATCAGCCGCTATGCTCTCGGTCGCGACTACCACAAGGTGCTGCGCAACCGGCTCAAACAGCTGGGTGATCGCATTGAAGCGCGCTGTGCCGAGCTGTTTCAAGGCACTGAAGAGACCTTGGGTGAGTGGCGCCCCTTCGTCGACTCCGCCCCCATCCTCGAGCGGCCACTGGCAGCCAAGGCGGGCCTAGGCTGGGTTGGCAAACACTCACTGCTGCTCAACGAATCAGCCGGCTCCTTCTTCTTTCTCGGTGAGCTGTTGCTCAACCTGCCGCTGCCGCTCGACCAGCCAGTGGAGAAGGAGCAGTGTGGCAAGTGCGTCGCCTGCATCAACATCTGCCCGACCGGCGCCATTGTCGCCCCCTATGTGGTGGATGGCCGCCGCTGCATCTCCTATCTCACCATTGAGAATGACGGCCCAATTCCGGAAGAGTTCAGGCCCTTGATGGGCAACCGCATCTACGGCTGCGACGACTGCCAGCTTATCTGCCCCTGGAATCGCTACGCCGATGCCAGCCCGGAACCCGATTTTAGCCCCCGCCCCAGCCTGCACCGACCGCCCCTGCTGGCGCTGTGGTGCTGGAGCGAGAGCGATTTCCTCAAACAAACCGAGGGGAGCCCGATCCGCCGCATCGGCTATCAACGCTGGCGCCGCAATCTGGCAGTCGCCCTTGGCAATGGCCCGGCGACCCCCGAGGTGATCGCGGCCCTGCAACTGGGGCTGACCACCGCCGATCCCATGGTGGCCGAACATATCGAATGGGCGCTGGCCACCCTTGCCCGGCGTCAGGATGAAGAGAACAAGAAGACCCGTTTGCTGATCCGCTGCATCGAAAAAGGTCTGTCGGATCACGCATAAGTGATCTGCCCCTTGCCGGATTGCAGCACTTTTTTCATGCTCTGCCGACCTGCAGTGCCCATAACAGCGTGGTCACTGCAAACTGGTCGGCACACAACAAGGACAACACAGATGCATATGTTGGGAGTGGATATTGGAGGCTCAGGGATCAAGGGCTGTCTGGTCGATACCAAAACCGGCGAATTGATTGGCGAGCGCCATCGCATTGCCACACCGCAACCGGCCACCCCGGCCGCTATCGCCCATACCCTCAAGGCGCTGGTCGAACATTTCGACTGGAAAGGACCGGTGGGCTGCGGCTTTCCCGCCACCATCCACAACGGGGTTGCCAAGAGTGCCGCCAACATCGACAAGAGCTGGATCGAAACCGATGCCGAGCATCTGTTTGCCGATGTCACCGGCAAGCCCTGCTATGTGCTGAACGATGCCGATGCCGCCGGTCTGGCCGAGATGCGCTTTGGTGCCGGCAAGGATCGCAAGGGGGTCATCATCCTCATCACGGTCGGTACCGGTATCGGCACCGCCATCTTCGTCAACGGCCATCTGCTGCCCAACACCGAGCTGGGCCATCTGATGCTGGAAGGAATGGTCGCCGAGCACTACTGCTCCGATGCGGCGCGCAAACGGGAAGATCTCTCCTGGAACCGCTGGGGCAAGCGCTTCAACAAGTATCTGGCGCGCCTCGAGTTTCTCTTCTCCCCCGACCTCTTCATTCTGGGGGGCGGCAGCGCAGCCAAGCTGGATAAATTTGTCGATCGCATCGAGACCCGGGCACCGCTGATTCCGGCGGCCAGCCTCAATCAGGCGGGCATTATCGGGGCCGCCCTCTACGCGGCCGAGCAGCAGGGTTGACCGACGCTCACTGCAAGTCAGCAGATACCAATGGAAAGGGCCCGGCACTGCTGCCGGGCCCTTTTGTTGTGCGGCCATCTTGCGTGTTTGGTGCTTATCACCCGCTACATGTCGTCGAGTCGATGCACCCCGTGCACCAGCCGAGTCAGGCGGGTCTGCTCCAGCCCGGCCAGATTCTCGAGCAAAGCGGTGGTGGCCGGTGTCGGGCACTCCCGGGCCAGATGACTCAGCTCGCCCACCAGCTGCTCTTCCCAGCGGCATACCTGAGTGACGATATCCTGGGTCTGGACTGATGCCGGCAGCTCGAAGCGGGTAATGGCAGGCAGCATATCCTCGCTGAAACTCTGGTTCAGCCAGGTCTCCCTGACCGTCTCTCCCAGCTGAGCAGCATATTCGTGCAGATGGGCACTGGCCGCATCCTCACGCCCTTGCAGATAGACCAGCAACATCCGGCTACGTTCGCTGTCCACCTGACTGGTCAAACGCCCGTAACAGAGTCCGAGCTGGTGATGCACCTGCTCAAGATAGTGCAGCAACTCTTTGATCTGTTGGAATCTCATCGCACTGCCCTCCATGCTTGTCGACATCATCAGTATAAAAAACCGGCGCCACCGACCCAATCCCTATCCGAGCCCCCCTTGCGCTGCATCAAGGTTGACGCCGACAAAGTGGCGATCAGGTGATCCGGTCACGAATAGGGAACGATTTGTGCAGCAATTTGTGTAACGATGGAGGAGCATCAGGCTCGACAGCAGATGTGAACAGAAACGGGCTGACACACTAATAAAACCAGTATTTACCCGATATTAACCATCTTTAATTCGGTTATCTGCCTCAGGGACGAAACAGGATCTGGAAGAGCAACAATACCATCCTGATCGTTATCCGCCTGACAGAAATCCTTATCACTTTTTTAGACGTCTAGACGTAAAAACATGCGTTGACATGGCCATCCAGACATCTTAGCATCATCCTCCATGATGACAGAGTAACCCAGTGGAACCTCTGCCCAATTTCCCCGCCTGTAGCGCCCTGTGCTTTAAGGCTGTTAGCACGGAAGAATCCATGATTAAGTTGATCGGTCTCAACAAAGTCTACGGTACAGGCAGTGACGCCGTGCACGCCCTGCGTGATGTGAGTCTGCATGTACCCCAAGGCAAAATTTTCGGGGTGATCGGTGCCTCCGGTGCCGGCAAGAGTACCCTCATTCGTTGTGTCAACCTGCTGGAGCGCCCGACAGAGGGCCAGGTGATTGTCGATGGCCAGGATCTGGTCGCCCTGAGCGAACGGGATCTGACCCAGGCTCGCCGCCAGATCGGGATGATTTTCCAGCACTTCAACCTGCTGGCCTCCCGCACCGTGTTTGCCAACATAGCCTTTCCACTGGAGCTGGCGGGCTGGAGCAAAGAGAAGATCCAGCAACGGGTTGCCGAGCTGTTGGCGCTGGTCGGGCTGGAAGCCCGTGCCCAGGCCTATCCATCCGAGCTTTCCGGCGGTCAGAAACAGCGCGTCGCCATTGCCCGCGCACTGGCACCGGCCCCCAAGGTACTGCTCTGCGACGAGGCCACCTCGGCCCTCGACCCGCAGACCACCCGCTCGATCCTGACCCTGCTCAAGGAGATCAACGTCAAGCTGGGGCTCACCATCCTGCTCATCACTCACGAAATGGATGTGGTGAAGGGGATCTGTGACGAAGTGGCCATCATCAGCGACGGCAGCCTGATCGAACAGGGCGAAGTGGCCTGGTTCTTCAGCAATGCCAAGACCCAGCTGGCCCGCGATTTCATTCGCTCCACCATCCATCTCGAGGTACCGCAGGAGTATCAGGATCGGATGAGCAACGAGCGGGTGCCGGGCAGCTACCCACTGGTGAAGCTTGGCTTTACCGGCAGCACGGTCGATACGCCGCTGATCTCCGAGGCGAGCCGCCGTTTCAATATCGACATCAGCATTCTGAGCGCAGACATCGAATACGCCGGTGGCGTCAAATTCGGTTTCCTGCTGGCCGAGCTGTTCGGGGATGAAGCCCAGTGCGAGGCGACCCAGCAGTTTCTCATCGACAACCACATTCAGCTGGAGGTAATGGGTTATGTCCGAAGCCATGATTAATCTGCTCATCACGGCCCTGGGCGACACCCTGATCATGGTGTTTGCCTCCGCTCTATTCGGCTGCCTGCTGGGTCTGCCGCTCGGCGTGGCGCTGCATGTGACCAAAGCCGGCCAGATCCTGGCCAACCCCCTGCTCAACCGTACTCTGGGCATGGTGGTCAACGTGGGTCGCTCGGTGCCCTTTATCATCCTGCTGGTCGCCATCATTCCGCTGACCCGGCTGATTGTCGGCACCAGTATCGGCACCATCGCCGCCATCGTGCCGCTGACTGTCGGTTGCATCCCTTTCATCGCCCGTCTGGTGGAAGGGGCCCTGATGGAGGTACCGGACGGCCTGCTGGAAGCGGCCAAGGCGATGGGCGCCAAGCCGCTGCAAATTATCACCAAGGTGCTGCTGCCCGAGGCTCTGCCCGGCATCCTCAACAGCGTCACCATTACCCTAGTCACGCTGGTGAACTACTCGGCCATGGCCGGGGCCATCGGTGGCGGTGGTCTGGGGGATGTGGGTATTCGTTATGGTTATCAGCGCTTTGACCCGACCGTCATGCTGGTGACCGTGGTTATCCTGGTAGTACTGGTTCAACTTATCCAGAGCGCGGGTGAGCGCCTGGTCAACAAATGTGATCATCGTTAATCGTCGATTTCTGACAGGAGGTTTTATGAAATTTGGCATCAAATCCGTTGCGGCTGCGCTGCTGGCTGGTCTGGTTCTGGCCGGTTGCGGTCAAAAAGAAGAGAGCAAGGTTCTGAAAGTGGGCGCCATTGCTGGCCCGGAGACCGAGCTGGTTGAAGTGGCGGCCAAGGTCGCCAAAGAGAAATACGGTCTGACCGTCGAGGTGGTCAACTTCTCCGACTACGTCACCCCGAACGTAGCACTGAACGATGGGAGCATCGACGTCAACGCCTTCCAGCACAAACCCTATCTGGATGCACAGGTGCGTGATCGCGGCTTCAAGCTGGTGCCGGTTGGCAACACCTTCGTCTACCCGATCGCCGGTTACTCCAAGAAGATCAAGGCGCTGAGCGAGCTGCAAGATGGCGCCCAGATCGCGGTACCAAACGATCCAACCAACCTGGGCCGCTCCCTGATCCTGCTGGCCAAACAGGGTCTGATCACCCTGAAGGATGGCGCCGGTCTGGAAGCAACCGTGCTGGATATCGCCAGCAACCCGCGCAACTTCAAGATTGTCGAGCTGGAAGCAGCCCAGCTGCCCCGTTCGCTGGAAGATGTGGATCTGGCTATCATCAACAACACCTTCGCCGGCCAGATTGGTCTGACCCCGACTGAAAACGGCCTGTTTGTTGAAGACAAAGAGTCCCCCTACGTCAACCTGATCGTCGCCCGCGACAACAACAAGGATGACGAGAAGGTCAAACAGTTCGTACAAGCTTTCCAGACCGATGATGTCTACAAGAAAGGTCTCGAGCTGTTCAAAGGCGGCCTGGTAAAAGGTTGGTAATTGCTCACTCGGCAAAAAAGGCCACGCAATGCGTGGCCTTTTTTATTGGCGCCGCTATCATATCCGCGAGCACGGCAACACGAACATACTCATAACATGAAAAAATGGTATCTGGCCTACTGCAAGCCAAAAGAAGAGGCCCGCGCCCGCGCCCACCTCGATGCCCAGGGTATCGAATCCTATTACCCCATGGTGGAGATCGAGAAGCTGCGCCGGGGCAAACGAGTTCCGGTACGGGAACCCATGTTCCCTAACTACCTGTTTATCTTTGTCGATTTGGAAGAGGTAACACCGGTCACCCTGAAATCGACCCGCGGCATCAGCCGGATCATCCACTTTGGCAGTGAATGGACCCCCATCAGCAGCAAGCTGGTCTATCAGCTGATGAGCCGCGATGATAGCGACGAGGCGAGAGCCAGCTACGCCAGCCTGCCCTGCTCGGGCGACAAGGTGCTGATTGAAGAGGGGCCGCTTGCCGGCTTCGAAGCCATCTATATGGAGCCGGATGGAGAGAAACGGGCGATTTTGCTGGTCAGCCTGCTCAACCGGGAGACCACCAGCAGCTTCGACAACCACACCTTCAGACGTCTGGACTAAACCCACGGGCCAGACGGCCCGGTGAATGGCAATAGCAATGGCGGGATGATCCCGCCTTCTCACGCATCAAGATCAAAGCGGGCGATGACCGCCTTCAGCTTGCCGGTATCGCCAGCCAGTCTGGCTACGATCTCTTCCCCCTGCTGACTACGCTGACAGGATTGCCGACTGAGCGCGGCAATGTCGTCGACCGTCCCGGATACCTCGGCGGCCACCCGCGACTGCTGCTCGGTTGCCACCGAAATGGCCTCCAGCTGGCCCGACAGCGACTGTACCAGCTGGTTCATGGCACTCAGGGTATCTGTCACCAATCCAACGGCATCCCGCCCTTGCTCTACCAACCGGGTACCGCTGCTGACGGTACTCACCGTCTGGCGAGTCTGCTGGGAGATGGCCGCAATAGTCTGGCTGATTTCGGCGGTTGATTGATGGGTGCGGGTCGCCAGCTGGCGAACCTCATCGGCTACCACCGCAAAACCACGCCCCTGCTCGCCTGCCCGCGCCGCCTCGATGGCGGCATTGAGGGCCAGCAGGTTGGTCTGCTCGGCAATGGTGGCGATCACCTCGGTGATCTGCCCCACCTGTTCACTCTGATGCGCCAACAGCCCCATGGCTTCGTTGGCCTGTCCAATCATGGCGGCAATCTGCTGCATGGTATCGCTCATTCGTGCCAGCGCGGCCTCTCCCTGACGGGTCTGCTGCCGCACCTGATGGGCACCATCCGCCACACCGGCAATGTTACCAGCCACATCACGGGCGCTAACCGACATCTGATCGATAGCCGCTGCCACCGCATCGACCCGCTGATCCTGCTCCGTCAGATCCGCCACTATGGCTCTGGTAGTGCTGCCCACATCGAGACAGGCCACCTCGACCTGCCCCACAGCCCCCTGCAACTCCCCGACCAGATGATGTAACTGGGCAGACATCCGGTTGATGGAACCGGTCAATTCTCCCAACTCATCCTGCCCTGTGATTGGCAAGGGCTCGGCCGCCAGCTGGCCATCCGCAACCTGCCCCGCCCGGGTCACCAGACAAGCAATGTCACGGGTCAGACGACGGCTAAAGAGCCAGGCGACCAGCATGCCAAGCACGATGGCACTGCCGGTGGCCAACATCAGTGTCTGGTTGATGGCCCTTCCGGCTCCGGTCATCTGCGCCGAAATCTGATCCACCTCGGCGCGGGTTTTATTCACCTGCTGGACCAACTGCTCGCTGAGGCTGGACTGCATCGGCTCGATGTCGGTGGCCATCAGGTAGTTGGCCTGATCCCAATCCGGCGCCTGGCGCTTCTCGATCACCTGCCCCACCAGCTCGGAGAAGGGGGTCGCCATCTCTTCAAACAGCTGCCAGAGGCTCTGCTGGGTATCGGTAAAGAGCGCGGCTTGCTGCTTCACCTCAGCCACCCGCTGCTGGTGAAACTGGTAGTAATCCTGATACTTGCTGCGGTATTCGGGATCGCCTGAGATGAGAAAATCCCTCAGGGCAGAGAGGGAATTGGCGAGGCTGTTGTAGGCATCTCCCACCTGTTTGAGCAACATGCGGCGATCGCCCGCGAGCTGATCCTGCGAGGTCGCCACCTCCTCATTGGCAAAGGATTGCAGCTGATCGAGCGCAGCCTCCGCCAGCGGCCCCGCCTCCTGCAGCATCAGGGTGTGAGCGGGCAGATTCTCTTCACTCTGGGCGATGGTCCACACCTTCTCCTGATGGCTTTTGAAGGTCTCGAGAGACTTGGCGAGCGCCGGGCTGAAGGCCTGATGGGCGATGGCCTGCCAGGCCGACTCCCACTCCAGCTTGAGGCGGGAAGCCTGAGCCGGATCCTTGCCGAGGATCAGATAGCCACGCAGGGCAGAAACGGTGGCCACCAGTGCTTTCTGGCTCGCCTCATCCCGCTGCAGAGCGGGCAGCGCCTGCTCCAACAGGGTGTGTTGGGCCTGATTGATCTGGGTCAGCCGGTAATAGACCAGCGCGGAGGAGAGCAGGATCAGCAGGTTGATAAAACCGAAGCTGAGCAGCAACTTGCTTGAGATTTTCATGAACATCCTTGTTCAAACGGAGGGATCCAGCCAACAGAATCAGATAGATATCAGTGTAGGCAATCTATCTTGCCAAGCCCGGTGCCACTCTTGCAACTCGCTGCGTGGCATCGGTCTGGCAGAGAAGAACCCCTGACAAACATCGCAGCCCAACTTTGCCAGCAACCGCCAGGTCTGCTCATCCTCTACCCCTTCAGCCACCGACTTGAGGCCCAACTTGCGCGCCAGCTCGATACTGGACTCGATAATGGCCAGACGGGATGGGTCTTCAAAACAGCGGTCGACAAAGGAGCGATCCAGCTTCAGTTCGGTAAAGGGCAGCAGCGCCAGTTGCTGCATGGAGGAGTAGCCGGTACCGAAGTCATCAATGGCGAGGCCAAAGCCGTGCATCCGCAGCCGGGTCAGCACCTCCAGCGACTTGCCCAGATCCTGTACAAAGGCGCTCTCGGTCACCTCCAGGGTGATAAGCTCGGGGTTGATGCTCCAGCGTTGACACTGATTGATCAGGGAGTTGCACAGATCGCCCTCGATCAGCGAGGTAGTGGAGAGGTTCATCGACAGATTGAGCGAGAGTCCGGTCTCTTCCCACAAGTGACCATCACTCAGGGATTTGCCGATGATCACTTCAGTCAACTGATCGATCAGTCCGTTGCGCTCCGCCAGTGGAATAAAACGCCCCGGAGAGATCAGGCCGTACTCCGGGTGCTGCCAGCGGGCCAGCGCCTCCATCCCGACCCACTCGCCGGAGGCAAAGCTCACCTTGGGCTGATACCAGGGCAGCAACTGATCCTGCTCGAGTGCACTGCACAACTCATCCAGGCCGATCCTGTGCCCCTCCTCCTCCCTGGCAGGCTCCTCCCGGGGTGACCAGGCATCGATCAGCAGCTTGAGCTGCTGCTGGGTAGAGGGTTTCTCTATGCGGCCGAGCACCTGCAAGCCATAGGCGGCACTCATCCGCAACACGGCCTCCACCACATCGTCTTCAAGGGCGCTGGAGAGGATAATCCCCCCGCGAAAACCGCCCAATGACAGGCGGCGCAGCAGCGCCATGCCATCCATGCCCGGCATCCGCAGGTCGCAAAACAGGATATCGACGGCGTGTTGCTGGCTCAGCACCAGCGCCTCGGCACCATCGGCCGCCTCCAGCAGATTCTGGTAACCCAGGCTGCGGACCTGGTGCAGCAGCGCCTTGCGCTGAAATCCATGGTCTTCCACGACCATAATGACCAACTCATGTTGTGCTTTTTTCATCGAGCCATAATCCAATGTCGTGGGCGATCGCCGTCATCAATAGCTGCACCTTGCCGGTCAGCTCATCCAGTTCCTCAAGCTGCTTCAATCTGGCAGCCGACTCCAGCCTGGCAGCCTGTGTGGCCAGCTCCTGCAGCCCGACCATGCGGGCTGCCCCCTTGATCCGGTGGGCAGTTTCTACCAGTACGTTGAAATCATGGCAAGCCAGCGCAGCCATCATATGAGCCCCATCCTGACGATTGGAGTCGAGATATTCCGCCGCCATCGCCCGCGCCGTCGGCTCATCGCCAAACAGGGTCAACCAGCGTTCAGCCTGAACGGCCAGCACATCATCGACCGCCGTCACCGCTGTACCGCCCGCCGGTACCGACTCAGCGAGCCAGTGTGCCAGCAGCTGGCGCAGGGTATCCAGCGGGTAGGGCTTGAACAGCATGTCACTCATTCCCGCTTCCACCATACGGGCATGGGCCTCTTCCGAGGTATCCGCTGTCACCCCAATAATGGGCGCCGTCACGCCCGCAGCCCGCAGCGCCTTGGTCAGGGCATAGCCGTCCATCACCGGCATGTGGCAATCGGTCAGCAACAGGGAGAATGGCTGCCCCTGCCAGGCCCGCAACGCCTTCTCGCCATCTTCCACTACCTGGGATTCAATTCCGAGGATAGCCAGTTGTCGTGCCAGCAGGGCGCGATTGACCGGATGATCATCGGCCACCAGCACCCGTCCTCCCAGCTTGTCGGCCAGCGCAGGCAGAACCGGGGCGACCCGTTCCTGCAGCAGTTCGAGACAACTCTCCAGCAGCAGATCCGGGTAGAGAGGAGAGAGCCCCAATCGCCACCACAACTGACCGCCGATCCGGCCGCGAAGGGCCTCGTTCGGTGACGCTATGATCCCTCTCAATGAGACATGCTGCAACCATCCCTGCCACTCACCGCCGAGGGCCTGCTCCAACCACAGCTGATCAGCCAGCAGCAACCCTTCCAGTGAGCGGTTGAGCTGGCTGGCATCCAGATGCCTTAGCTTGGCGCCCAACCGCCGCATGGCCGCCTCGAGGCTGGCATCGGCGCTGAAAAACCACCATTCGGTGCCAGCCAGCGGGGGCGCATCCCATTGAGGGTTGGTCAGCGGCACGGTAAAGCGGAAACGGGATCCCTCTCCCGCCTTGCTGGTCAGGGTGAGTTCGCCCCCCATTTTGCGCACCAGCTGATCACAGATTGCCAGCCCCAGCCCGGTACCACCAAAGCGGCGATTGATGTCGGACTCCACCTGCTCAAACGGAGTGAACAACAATGCCTGTTTCTCCTCGGCAATCCCGATACCGGTATCGCGGATACTGATAGCAAGCTGATCGCGCAGGTAGCTGACCCGGATGGAGACCTCCCCCTGTTCGGTGAACTTTACCGCATTGTTGAGCAGATTGGAGATCACCTGACCGACCCGTACCCCGTCGATATCGGCCCAATCAGGTACATGCTGGCCCCACTCCAGCGTCACGTTGAGCCCCTTGCTATGGGCCAGGGTAGCGTGGCCACGGATCGCATCGCAGATCACCGTCTGCAACCGGCTGACCTGACAATGCAGTTGCAACTGACCCGCCTCGATCTTGGAGAAATCGAGTATGTCGTTGACCAGATAGAGCAGGTTGTTGGTCGAGGTGACCACATTACGCACCATGTAACGTTGATCGTCGTTGAGCTCGCTCATTTGCAACAACTCGAGCATGCCGTGCATGCCGGAGATGGGGGTGCGTAACTCGTGGCTCATGGTGGCCAGAAAGCGGCTGCGCGCCTGCATCGCCTGCTCGGCATAAGCACGTGCCTCGCGCAGCTCATGCTCCTGCTGCTTGAGGGCCGTGATGTCCTGAATCACCCCGTTGAGTATCAGCGCCTGCTGCTCCTGACGGACAAAATTGCCGCGTACCTGCAGATAGCGATCCCCGTCAGGGCGCTCCACCTTGACCTCCAGATCGAGGGGGGCCAGGGTCTCGGCATGGTTGGCCACCTTGCTGACAAACTCCTGCAGGGCCTGTTCGGTAAAGCCAAATACCTCACCACCCGATTCAGCGTTAAATAAATCCTGATGAGATACCCCCAGGATCTCGTTGGCCCCCTGAGAGGCATAAAGAAAGCGTCCCTTGCCCGGCCCCAGCCACAGATACTGGTAGACTACGCCGGGCATGCTGTCGGTGATCTGGGTCAGGCGAGTTTCAGCCTGACGAGCACGCTCCTCGGCTTCCTTGATACGGCTGACATCGGTCAGCACTGTCAGCACACCCCGCATGTTGCCATCGGGGTCCCGGTAAGGGCGCTTGGCATAGATAACATGAAAAGGGGTGCCATCGGCACGCAAGCTATTGCCGGCCCCCTCCAGCTCCTGGCCGCTTTGCCATATCCTGCGCTCCTCTTCCAGCACGCTCGCACGCAGGGGCTCGGGGATGCTTTGCAGGTCGTCAAGCGCCTCGCCATTGACATCAACGAGAAAGGCATCGCGATAAGCCCGGTTGCAGAGGGTTATACGCTGCTCGCTGTCGCGCAATGCCACCATGGTCGGCAATGAGTTGAGCAGGGTCTGTACAAACAGCAACTGTTCGTTGAGTTTGCTCTCTGCGATTTTCCGCTGCGCAATCTGGCGACGCAGGCTGCGGGCCCAGAACATCACCAGCAGACCGCAGGTCAACAAGGCCACTCCGCCCAGCGCCAGCCACTTGTAGAACTGGCTGTAATCGGATTCGACATTTACCGAAACATTGAGCCAGCGCCGCTCCAGCAGTTGCCACTCCTCATCCGTGATGGTCAGCAACAGCTTGTCCATGATCCGCAGCAGCTCGGGCTGCCTGATATCAACGGCCATGCTGATGGGCACGGAAAACTCGGGGGAGCTCAGCACCACCTGATACTTTTCGTTGAAGCCCTTCATGGCCTGCTGCCCCAGATTGGTCATGGTCAACAGCACATACTCGGCTTTCCCCGTATCAAGCAGGGTAAGCAGCTCGGTATCCTTGCCCACTTCAATGACGTTGCCACCATGGGCGCTGATAAGAGAAGCCTCATAAGAACCGGTCACGCCACCAATCAGGCGCCCTTTCAGCTCCGCCAGCGACTTCAACGGGCGTGCGCCGCGCCGGGATACCACATAGCTGTCGAATTTAAGGTAGGAGGAGCTGAAGGAGGCAAATGCCTCGCGATCCCTGAGCGGTGTCATCAGGGGGATCAGATCCACCTTGTGCTGTTTCAGCAGAGCCAGAGACTCTTGCCAGGTGCTGGTCGGCTCAAGTTCAAAGCGGATCCCCGAGCGCAGACTCAACAACTTCATCAAATCTGCCGCATAGCCGTGCAACACCCCTTCGTCATCAATCTCGCTGATACCGGCAAACGACGGCGCAACGGCAAACCTGACCACCTTGCTCTTCTTCTTTAACCAGGCTACCTCGTCTGGTTCCAGCAACAAACCCGCCTTGAAACGGCTGTCTTCCTGATTCAGCCGCAACCGGGCATCAGCCACCGGGATCCGCTGGTAGGCCTGCCAGATGCGATCCGTCAGCGCCGGGTCATGGGTACTGGTTGCAATGGTCAATGCACTACCGGGGATCCAGTCCGGGATCACAATCCCCATCGACTCAGGCAACCGCTCCATCTCCATGGCAATGATCGGCCCCAGAGCCAGATAAGCATCGGCCGCCCCCAGTTTGACCATATAGGTCGCCTCGTCACGGCTCTCCAGCTCGGTCACATGAGGCATCCCCAGTCGCGCTAGCTCATTGCAACTGCCAAAACCGCGAATACAGACCCAGCGAAGCTTGCGCGCCTGTTCCAGGGTCAAACGTTGATCCGGATGGCGCATCAAGATGGCGCGGGCGTAGGAGCCCAGATAGCCAATATGATTCATCCCCTCCAGCTCGAGCGCATCGAGCTCGACCCCGATCAAGGCATCAACTTGGCGTCTGTTCAGCGCACCACGGGCATCCACATAGGAGTTGTAGGAGACATAGCGCAGGGAGACCCCCATTTCTGCCGCAATACGCGAGGCCAGCTCCTTGAGCGGACCGGCATAGCGCTGATTGGGCAGTTCATAGAGGAACGGAGGATAACCACCACGGGGCACCCCGACCACCAACTCTTCATCAGCCGCACTCTGGTGGTCCGCCACTGCCTTTTCCAACTGGGGAACAGCAACAGCAGGCAGGCCGGAAAACAGCAGCAACAGGGGGAGAAAAAGCTGACGAAAGAGTGACATGAAGTCTTGTCCTGATGAGTAAAACAGATAGGCCACCATATCTAATCTTGCCGATCCTGGCGGAACAAGGCGAGAAAACATACGCATCTGTCACAAACGGGGCAGAGAGGATAGTGCCGGGGCACAGAAAAGTGAATAAAAAATCAACCTGCAAACACAAAAATGGCAGGCATTACGCCTGCCACATCACCACGGGGAGAGCGTTTACCCTCCCCTATGGATCAGGTTATTCGATTCCCGAGCCGAAAGCCGGTTTGATACTCGCTTTCGCGGATATGGGCGATCTGTCCCTCAAACCCTTCCAGACCAATATCTTTCAGCAGGGCAGGTGACAGACTGACCACGGCGAGGCGACGCTCAACCCGGGCGATCCGTTTTTGAACCAAAGACTCGACACCACGCAGTAAAATCAGTTCGATAGACATGACATTCTCCAGTTGAACATGCGGTTCTCCCGGAGAAAGTGGATATCACCCTGCGGGACGAACCGCGGGTGATAAAAAGACAGGAGTTACCTGTTTACGCCACGCGGTAAAAGAGCACGAGATTTCACGCCGCACGCAGTGCCGCGAGAGAATGCAAAATTGAGCATCAGATGTTGCATTTTCATCTCCTTACCGAGTAAAAGTTGAACAGGTTGCAGAAGTCTAAAAAATATCCGAATTTAAAACAAGCCTCTTGCGACTCCTTTTTAAACGTTTTTACGGCATTTTATGCTGCCCGACAGGGAGCCTGGGGCATCAGATCCCCGAGAGTAGCCGGTACTCTTCCAGTACATAGGTATCCGTCATGCCGCTGACATAATCGAGCAGCAGCCGCACCCGGTAATACCACTCCTGCTCGTTCTGGCAGGCAAAGCGCGGATCCGGGGTGGCGATCGCCAATCGATAGGCCTTGAGATGGCGGGCCGAGAGACGGTGATAGAGGCGGCGCGCAAAGAAAAGCGTCTGACTCCCCTCCCCGGCCAGCAGACGGGCAAACTGTGGCGCTGGCAGCGACAACAGGCAGGCATAACTGGTCAGCACCCCGCGCAGCGCCGCATACCCCTCCAGCTCAAGCGCTTCCACCTCGGGGCGCATAAAGACCAGCTCACGGGCCACCCGCTTGAGGATATCGAGCACCCGCGCCGCCGGCGCCTGACCGTGCAGCAGCGCTTGCGGATAGGATCCCTGCAAAATGGCCTGATGTTCGCTGACATAGCTCTGCGCCGCCAACGCCACCAGATCCCGGGTCAGCTGCTGGCGAAAATGGGGGAAAAAGCCCCGACCAGAAGCCAGCGCCTCATCCAGCAAGGTGCCCATGTAGTCACTCTGGTCAGCAGCTCGCAGCGCCGCCAGCAGTTCACCCTGAGTCAGGATCCGCCGATCTACCGCATCTTCCAGATCGGCGATGCAGTAGGAGATGTCATCGGCCGCCTCCATGATGTAAACCAGCGGATGACGGCAGCCGGGGGCCAGACCCAGGCTCTGACCGAGGGCGCGGTAGAGCGGCTGCTCACTGAAGAAGATGCCCCGCTTGCTGCTCCAGCCATGATGCTGGCCATAGCTCACCCCGGGTTGCGGCTGCTGCGGGTATTTGCAGAGCGCCGCCAGTTGTCCGAGTGTCAGGTTGAGCTCGTGCAAGCTGTGCACCAGCCGCAGACTCTGGGCGTTGCCATCAAACAGTTGCAGATCCTGACGCAATTCAGCCCACTGGGCCGAAGGTGGCTGCGCCAGCGCCTGCTGATAGAGGGGATCGAGCATCTCGCCGAGCCACTGGCTCATCACCTGCTCGCCAAAGTGGCCAAACGGCGGGTTGCCCACGTCATGAAGCAGGCAGGACATCTCCACCAGATTGATAAAAGCCCCTTCGCAGACCGTGCCTGCTGGCAAGGCAGCCAGAATGCGGCGGCTGATCTGGCGGCCGGTCTCCTGCACCTCCAGCGAGTGGGTGAGACGGCTGCGCACCGAGGCCTTCACATCGAGCGGAAAGACCTGGGTCTTCTGCTGCAACCGACGCACCGGCGCGGCCTGCACGATACGGGCGCGATCCTGCTCGGTCGCCTCCAGCAGCTCCTCATTCCCCCAAGGGTGGATGCGCGCGGGGGTAATCAAACGGCTATACATCTCGCAGCTCCTTGCCAGCAACTTCCATCAGACTCAAGACAGCAACCAGCGCCGCAGACGGGCGATATCGCCCGGATATTCGCGGCGCAGCGTCTCAATCCAGTCTTCCACGTTTTCCCACCAGGCGGGATGATCCGGGCTCTGGATCAGCTGGGCCGTCTGCTGCAATCGGCGCAGGCCAATGGAGCCTGCCGCCCCTTTTATCTTGTGTGCCTCCTCCACCACCCCCGCCTGATCCCGGGCGATCATGTTGGAGTCGAGCACCGCCATGTAGTCCGGCATCATCTTCTCGAACAGCTCGACGCTGGAGAGCAGCACCGGCTTGCCCACCGTATCGGCATAATCAGTGAGGAAGGGAATATCCAGCAGGGCATCCTGATTGCCCGCATCAGCTTGCTCGTCCGCTTCATCCTCGGCCAGATCGGCAAACAGGTGACCAATCACCTCCCGCACCGCTTTGGAGCCAAGCGGCTTGTTAATGACATCCTGCATGCCGTGATCCCGGTAGTACTGGCGATCGCCGGTTGAGTTGGCGGTGAGTGCCACCATGGGTGGCAGGCTGTCGCCATAACGCTCCAGCAGGGTTTTCGCCACATCGAAGCCGGTCATGTCCGGCAGCTGGATATCGAGCAAAATGAGGTCGAAATCATCCGGGTTGGCCATCGCCAACGCCTGGGTGCCGTCCCGTGCCACCTGCACCTGATGACCCAGCTTGTTGAGCAAGGCGCAGGCCACCGTCACGTTAAGCTCCACATCCTCCACCAGCAGGATATCGAGGGAAGGCATCTCCTCCTCCTGCTCTGGCAACACAGGCTCGGCGCAAGCCACTTCCAATTCGGCAGTGAAGCAGGAGCCTTCGCCCGGCTCGCTGTCCACATAGAGCTGGCCGCCCATCGCCTGCACCAGCTGACGGGAGACCGCGAGGCCAATGCCGGTGCCGGTGGCGTGCTTCTTGCCCTGCACCTGATAGTACATGGCGAAGATCTTCTCCTGCTGGGCGCGCGGGATACCGATGCCGGTATCCTCCACCTCAAAGTGCAGGGCCAGCTTGCCCGGCTCGTCGGCAGGATGGGAGAGGCAACGCACGGTGACCCCCCCCTCATCGGTAAACTTGACCGCATTGCCCACCAGATTCCACAGCACCTGACGCAGTCGGGTGCCATCCGCCATCACGAACTGCGGCATGTCGCCATCGCGATCAAAGTGCAGATAGAGCCCCTTCTGCTCCGCCTGAATACGCGACAGCGTCTCCAGCTCGTCGAGGAAGGCAGGCAGGTCGATCCGGGTTGGTGCGATCTCAAGCCGACGCCGATCGAGTTTGTCGAGATCGATGATGTCGTTGAAGATGTTGCCGAGGGTGACCGCACTTAAGTGAATGGTCTTGAGCTGCTGGCGCTGGCTCGGGTCGAGCGGGGTATCCATCAGCATCCGGCTCAACCCTACAATGCCGTTGAGCGGGGTGCGCAACTCGTGGCTGATGGTGGAGATAAAGGTGGTCTTGTCGCGGCTCGCCTTCTCCAGCTTGTCCTGATACTGCTTGCGCTCGGTGATGTCGCGGCCAAAACCGAGCAGGCCGAGTCGCTTGCCGAAGCGGTCGAAGAAGGGCACCTTGCGCAGCTCGAAGTAGGCTTTACGGCCATCGGGATACTCCAGCCACTGCTCGTAGGTGAGCGGCTCGTTGCTGGCAAAGACCTGCTTGTCGGTCTCCACCACCTTGTTGGCGATCTCCTGCTTGTAGACATCGAAAGGTGTGAGGCCAATCAGCTCGCTCTCCGCCTTGCCGGTCAGCTCCTCCATGGCGCGGTTGCAACCGGAGAACTGCTCATCCTCATTGCGGTAGTAGACCAGATCCGGGGAACAGTCGATAAAGGAGCGCAGCAGAGCGGTACGCTCCCCCAGATGAAGCTGGGCTTTCTCCCGCTGGAACACCTCGTTCTCGAGATCCTCGATGGCCTGCAGACGCAGTGCCTCGGCCCGGTTGGTCTCGGCAATCTGGGCATTGAGGCGACTGATGTTCTCCTGCAACTGACTGTTGAGCTCCAGATCCCGCTCGCGCATATCCTGCAGCTTGCGCACCATCCGGCTCAATCGCTGACGGGAATCCTCCAGCTGATCCACCACGATGGAGAGAAAATAGACCGCCCAGGGGGTCACCAGCAGGCCAAAGAAGACCGAGCGCACGAAGTCGATCACATCAATATTGCCGCGCAGGAACAGGGTCACCCCCATCTGGATGGCGACAGCCAGCACTATGATGCCAGCCGCCAGAAACATGCTGAAGCGCACCAGTCCCAGCTTGGTCATCAGATCGACGTAATATTGTGCCCAGGATTTAATCTGCTTCATCTTGTTATTTTCTCCCCCATATCCGCGAACAGAATACCAGCACAGAGAATTGAACTCTTCTTATCTCGCACAATTAATTAACGATTCGCCTAGTGAAATGAGTGAGTTAGGATATTTGATGAAATTCTGTCAGTTGCCATTAAGGGTGGCCCCCTATAATCGCCCACCTGGTAATTTAAACGCGTTTAATTTAGGAGTTATCTGATGCGCAACACTACCCTGCTTGGTCTGGGCCTGCTGGTCGCAAATAGTGCATATGCGGATTTGGGAACCATTCCCAACAAATCGGGCTGGTCCGGTTTCCTGCTTGGCGGCGTCAACGTCATCAATTACGAATCCAACTTTTACAGCGGTGACGACGAAAATCGTCGACTGAGCGGACTGGGCAGTGCAGAGAGCAGCTCCGCCGTCGCCCCGCTGCTCAACGCAGATATCCGTTACACCTTTGCCGATACCCGCACCCAGGTCTTCCTCGGTAACCTGATCCAGGATGCCATCCGTTTCGACTTCACCCAGCAACTCGGTATCCGCCAGGAGATGAGCAACAAGGGCACAGTGGCCGGCTCCGTGGTCTTCAATGCCATGCCAACCGAGCAGTGGAGCGATCCCTTCGCCGTAAGCGTCGATCGCCAGTCGACCGATATCAAGTCAAAAGGGGTGCGCTTCGCCTGGGACAATATCTGGGGCAGCAACTTCTTCGGCAGCCTGACCACCCGCAACATCGAAGTCGATGAAGAGCGCAGTGGCAGCCAGTATGGTGCCGACACGGCGGCCAAGCTGGATCGCAACGGCAAGATCCACGCCCTCGACCTCTCCTACAAATGGCAGCTGGCAGCCGGTCAGGTGCTGGAGCCGGCTTTCATCCACCGTCAGGCTGACCTGGACGGCAGCGCCCAGAGCTACAAGAGCAACGGCCTCCAGTTGACCTACGGCAAGCGGGCATCCCAGTGGTCCTTCGTCAGCAACCTCTATCTGGGTCAGACCAAATATGATGAAGCCAACCCAATCCCTGACTTTGGTAACAAAAAAGCCGACTCCGACGAGTTTGCCCTGACCGGTACCTTCTTCTGGCACCGCCTGTTCGGTATTGCACCGCTCTCGGCAACCTTTACCGCTGGCTACGCCAAGTCCGATTCCGACATCAACTTCTACGATTCTGAATCGGTGATGTTCAACACCGGCCTGCTCTACAACTTCTAATAACGGTTGTGAGCACCGATACAACAAGGCCACCCGAAGGTGGCCTTGTTGCTATCCGGCATTTGCCTCAAATACCCAAAGAGTCGAGCAGATCATCGTGATCATTACTGGCTGGCGCAGCGGCTGCCGGGGCCGGCTTGGCGGCATCCTGCTTGGCCTGGGCGATCAGGGCGTCAGGATCCAGCTCCTCGTGCTCCATCCCCTCATTGTGAATGCGAATAAACTCGGTCTTGTCCATCGCCAGCTCCAGATAGAAGATGTTGTTGCGGGCGGTGAAGAAAGTGACGCGGCGGGACTCCGGACTGTCAAGATTGGTATCGACGCTCAGCATCACCTGCTTGTTGAGGGCCAGCATCTTCGGCTGGTTCTGGGTAATGTGAGTCTGCAAATCCCGGCCCACCTTGACGGTAAAGCTGCCAACGATCTGGTTCATCAGTTCGCCCATCACGTTGCTCACCTCGTCAGAGGTATGGGAGATGGCGAGATCCTCCTTGGAGAGTCCCATGCTCAGCATGTAGCTCTCGTACAACTCCATGGCGGCAGCGGCGGAGAAGTTGATCACCACCAGACCGGAAAAACCGCCATCGAACAGCACGAAGCAGCCGATATCCGGCTTGAGGCAGGTCTTGCTGATCCGCTGCACCATGCCGGAAAACCGCACCTGACTCATGGTCGCGGCACTCAACACATCGGTCACCGAGTTGCACAGGCTGAGCAGTACATCCTCAGTCGTCAACACGACGTCATCATCGGCTCTTGTCACTATCATGGGACCTTCCTGAACATCGAGAATGGGCTTATCTATACCATAACTCTAACAGATGGCGCGGCCCGAAGACTGAAATAGCGACACGCCTCTCAGTTGACGCCGTTATCAGCAGCCGCAGGGGTAAAACCGCTCAGCTTGGCGAGCCGGTCACGCCATCTGTCGGCCTGCTGCGCCAGCACCTGTGGCTCATAAGGCACGATCGGATGAGCCCCCCAGATGGGGCCGGGCCAGGCAGCATCGGTGGCGAAACGTGCGACATGGTGAATGTGCAGCTGTGGCACCAGATTGCCCAGCGCCCCTATGTTGATCTTGTCCGGACTGAGGGCCTGCTCCATCAGGGCGGCGACGGCGCAGGACTCCTGCATCAGCTGTTGCTGCTGCTCCGGTGCCAGATGGTGGATCTCGCGCAGGTTGGCCACTCGCGGCACCAGAATCAGCCAGGGGTATTGACTGTCTTTGGCCAGCAGGGCGCGACAGAGCGGTAGATCGCCAAGCCAGCAGGTATCTGCCTGCAGGCGGGAATGCAATTCAAACATGAACACCTCGTTGAGTACGATGAAGAGGGCATCCGACAGGGATGCCCACGTTACTGCAACGGGCGACAAACTTAAAGCTGCGGCACGGCCCAACCGATAAAGCGCTTGCGCAGGGCCGGGTCTGCCTTGAGGAACAGCTGCTGCAACTGCCCTTCCAGCTCGCTGGCAACCACAACGGGTTTCGCCCCGCTGGCGATCGTGGCAGTTGGCTGTGCGGATATTGCTCCCGCCGTCAGCGCTGCCTTGCCGCCGCTGCGATTGTATTCAGCCAGTTTGCCGTTCCAATCCACCCCGAGCAGCATGCCGCTGGTCACCAGCGCATCCTGCTGGATGGCAAGCGCGCGGCCATTCTCCTGCAACGTCACCACAGGAGCCTTGGCATACGCCTGCATCCCCCGCTCGTCTCCCGGTACGCTGGCCGTCAGCTGCAAATGCTGATTGCTGCCCTGATAGCGCACCACCTGCGGCTCGGAGCGTACCTGCCGATCATTCTCGCTGCTGCTGCGGCTGGGGATCACCCCCTCGAAACGCACCAGCAGTTGCTGTTCGCCATCCGCCAGGGTGGCATGCTGCTCATCCTGCAAGGTGCCGTTGCTCACCGCGAGGATGCGGAAATTCTCCGGCACCTTCACTTCCACCATGGCCTGCACACTGCCAGCCCCCAACACTGCACAGAGCAGCACAAACCCGGTCAACCCTCTATTGTTCTTCATTCCCGCTGATCTTCCTGATGCCGATGATGGGCGCAAGGTAGCAGCCGAAGATGACAGAAAAATAACGCCGCTCAGAGCAGGTAGTGGGGTCGCTCGGCAAACCACTGGGCCAACACCTGCTTGAACAGCCGGATCTTGCGCGGCACCCGTCGCTGCTGGGCATGCAACACATGAAGCTGATGCAGACCGCTCTGCCACTCGTCGATCACGGTCACCAGCTCTCCTGCCATCAGCAGCGACTCCACCAGCATCAGCGGGCACTTGGCATAGCCCATACCGGCACGCGCCAGTTGCAACACGGTACTGTAGTGGTTGGCCCGCACCTTGCCCTGCACCAGAATGTGGGCCTCTTCCCCCTCACGGATAAAGTGCCACTGCTCCCAGGCCGGATTGTGCCCCTGCAACAGGCAGCTGCGCCCGCTCAGCTCATAGGGAGTGGCAAGACGCCCCTCGCGCGCCACCAGCGCGGGGCTTGCCACCACCACATCCTTGAGTCGGCCAAGAGGAAGTGCGACCAGATTGTCCGGCACCTCGTTCATGGCGCGCAGGGCGATATCGTTCTCCCCCTGACTCATGTCGACCATCTGGTTGGTGAAGTTGAGCTCCACCTCCACTCTCGGGCAGAGCACGGCAAAGCTGGCCAGCAGCTCGCTCACAATGCGATCGCCGGTGCTGACCGGGCAGGTAAAGCGCAGGCGGCCGCCATCCTCTTCGGTCAGCGCCTGAATATCCTGCTCCGCTTGCCGCGCCAGCGCGAAGATCTCCCCCGCCTGCTGGTAAAGGGTCTTGCCCGCCTCGGTCAGGCTGAGGCGGCGGGTGGTGCGTTGCAACAGTTGCGCATTGAGGGAGGACTCCAGCGCGCTGACATGGCGACTCAGCATCCCCTTGCTGACCCCCAGTGCATCGGCGGCGGCCGAGAAACTGCCGCGCAGCACCACTTCGTAAAAGCTGGCCAGATGGGCGATATCCATCATTAGCTCCATTATGGAAACAATGGGTTTATTTTACGCGCTTTTTCACATTTTCTGTTGCGCTAGAATCGATATATCCCAACCAGGAGTGATGCAGATGAAAATTGTGATTGTGGGTGCCTCCGGCACCGTCGGCTCCGCGGTCAGTGAACTGCTTGCCAAAGATCATCAGGTGATCCGGGTCGGCCACAGCCGTGGTGATGCCACGGTCGACATGCGCGATCCCGCCTCCATCAAGGCGCTGTTTGCCCAGGTGGGCCAGTTTGATGCACTGGTTGTCGCCAGTGGCAGCGTGGCCTTCAACGGCCTGACCGAGATGACCGACGAGCAGTGGCAGGTGGGACTGGAAAGCAAGCTGATGGGCCAGATCAACCTGACCCGAGCCGCCATTCCCTATCTGACTGACAAGGGTTCCATCACTTTGATCAGCGGTATTCTGAGCGAGGAGCCGATCAACTGGGGCGTGAGCGCCAGCACCGTCAACGGCGCCATCGATCACTTTGTGAAAGCGGCCGCCTGCGAGCTGCCAAGGGGCCTTCGCATCAATGTGGTGAGCCCTACCGTGCTGGAGGAGTCGATGGACAAATACGCCGACTTCTTCCCGGGGTTCCTGCCGGTGCCCGCCGCCAAGGTGGCGCAGGCTTACAAGAAGTCGGTGTTGGGCATCCAGACCGGTCAGGTGTTCAGGGTCAACGGCTGATCGCCGCTCGCTTGCCGCCAGACCAGCAATAAAAACGGGCCCCATAGCGGGGCCCGTCTGTTTCTCTGCCTCTCTCCATCGCCACTAGCAAACGTTTGTTTGTTGACGACAAAAAAAGAGAGCAACCTTTAGTCGATCAGACCGTACTGATCGCGCAGCACCTCGATGATCTCCTGCTTGGGATTGGCAGAACGCGCCAACTTGTGGCCGATGATCTTCTCGGCGATCCCGACATAGGTGTTGGAGATATCCATCATCACTTCGGTCGGCAGCTTGTTGTCGCGGGCCAGGGCAAAACGTTCCGGCATGCGGTTCTTGTTGAGCAGGATGTCCGGATCCGGGAAGTGGTTGAGCAGCCACTGACGGAAACCCTCTTTGGACTTCTCGACAATCTGACCGTCGCGCAGGGCCGCGCCATCCCAGATACGGGAGCTGTCGGGGGTGCCCACTTCGTCCATGTAGATCAGCTTCTCGTTGCCCGCCGCATCGTGGACATAGCCAAACTCGAACTTGGTATCGACGAAGATCTGATCCAGCCCGGCCAGTGCGTCGCTGATAACGTTAAAGCCCTCTTTGAGCAGCACTTCGTAGCGGTCGATGTCGGCCGGTTTGCTGAAGTTGAAGCCTTTATAGTGGCGTTCGATATCGGCACGGGAGACGTTGACGTCATCGGCTTCCGGCACGCCATCCAGCCCTTTCAGCACGCCCTTGGTAGACGGGGTGATGAGGATTTCCGGCAGCTTCTGATCCTTTTTGAGCCCTTCCGGCAGGGTGATGCCGCAGAACTCGCGCTCGCCATCCTTGTAGGCACGCCACATGGAGCCGGTGATGTACTGGCGGGCAATCGCCTCGATCATCACCGGACGGGCTTTTTGCACGATCCAGACGAAGGGGTGCGGAATATCCAGAATGTGGCTGTCGGCCAGTCCCTTCTCCTTGAACAGCTTGAACCAGTGGCTGGAGATGGCATTAAGCGCAGCCCCTTTGCCCGGTACGCCGTTCAGGCCATCCACACCTTGCCAGATGCAATCGAAGGCCGAGATGCGATCGCTGATCACCATGAGGGCGAGGGGCGCATCGGCCGGCACATCATAGCCTTTCTCTTTTATGAGCCGGGCACTGTCTTCGGGGGTCAACCAGTAGACGCTGCGCACTTTGCCGGAATGGACAGGTTTATCGGTACGGATCGGCAAATCGTCATTCACCGCCAATACTTGATCTGCAAGACTCATGGCTAATAACACTTCCTGTTTGTGGGGGGTAAACATCGCGAGTTCCTCACCTGCGCGCTCTGTTTGCAACGGGCTGGCAAGGGGGCTCACATCATCGAAAACCGCTCGGAATCCCCGCGTTTTCAGGGGGATTCAGATAACAAAACAGGGGCACAAGGCCCCTGTATTTATTCTGCTTTTGCTGCTGCCTGATCGGCCAGCCCCTTGGCGAACGCCTCGGACAGGCTGATATACATCTGGGAGATAACCCCGGACGATACCGGCTTCTTGTCCTTGTCGAACAGGGTGATGGAGGTCTTGCCTCCCGCCATTTCGCCAAGCTGGAAGCGGTATTTCTCCTCCTCCAGTTTGAATGGCTCGCTCCCTTTCACCTTCCAGAACTCGGCACCCGGCTCTTCGTACTCGACATCGATCCAGCCCAGTGACTGCTGGGTATCCTTGATGGCGAAACCGTAAGCGGGCAGTACCTGGTTGAGGCGACGCCACACCTGATCAAAGGAGCCTTCGGCAATCCAGGCGCTCAGTTCGTTGTTGTCCAGACCCAGTTGCAGACCCATGCCATCGTTGGACTTGTGCTGCTCGCGGGCTTTCAGCTGGCTGTCGTAATAGAGAGAGAACTGGTTCAGCACTCGCGCGGCATAGCGTTGGGCATCGGCAGGGGTCAGCTTGTTGCTGGTCTCGCCGTCGATAGTCTCTTCGTGATCCAGCACCCGGACCGACATGTTGACGGCGTGGCGCTGGGCGTCGTTGCGTACGGTGAACTGGTAACGCTGACGGATTTTGAAGTCTTCGTCATCTTCACCCCAGCCATCGAGGGCGACCGTGTTGTCAAACCAGCCGGTCTGCAATACGCCATCCTGCTGATCCAGCTTCTCGGTGGTGACCTTGTATTTGGCCAGGAAGTTCATCAGGAACGACCAGGTATCGCGCTCCACGCTCTGGCTGGTGCTCAGGGCATAGAAGGCAACGGTCGGTTCGGTTGCGCTCTGCACCACCTGACTGCCCGGTACCACGGTCAGCAGTTGAGCGGGTGGGCGCACATCGACCTGGGCGCCGAGGGCACCTTCACGGCTGCTCTCGGGAAGCGGCGGGATGTCGTACTGGCTGTTGAAGGTGGGGGCACTCAATCCTGCGGGGATCAAGAACGCGCGGCCCTCGAGGCGGGCATCTTCATAACCGAAGTCGCGGTTGGCCATTTTGCGATCCTGGGGGGTGCTGCAACCGGCCAAGACGGCCACAGTCGCAACGCTCAGCACCAGACGGGCTCTATTTCCCTTTCCATTAGATTTAAACACTCGCCATCAACTCCGCTGTGGTCAGTGCTCGCGCCATCAGCTGCTCGCCCTCGGGGGTGAGGTCAACCAGCGGCAGGCGCAAGGTGGCTGTTGCAATCAACCCCAGTTGGGCACAGGCCCATTTCACCGGGGTGGGGCTCGGTTCGCAGAACAGAGTCTTGTGCAACGGCATCAAGAGATTGTTGATGTCATGCGCCTGTCCGGCATCACCGGCCAGCGCAGCACGACACATGTCGGCCATCTGGGCCGCTGCAATGTTGGTGGTGACCGAAATCACGCCATCGCCACCTTGCAGCATAAAATCACAACCAGTGGCATCATCGCCACTGTAGAGAGCAAACTCCGGCCCGCACAGCTCGCGCAGCAGCGGGGTGCGGCTCAAATCGCCGGTAGCCTCTTTCAAACCGATAATGCCGGGAACCTTGGCCAGACGGGCCACTGTCTCCGGTTTGAGATCGCAACAGGTGCGACCGGGCACATTATAAAGAATTTGGGGCAGACCACTAGCCTCGGCGATCGCACAATAGTGGCGATAGAGACCTTCCTGAGTGGGCTTGTTGTAGTAAGGAGTCACCGAAAGGCCCGCCACCACGCCGGTTTTGGCCAGTCGCTTTGCCAATTCAATGGCATGGGCAGTATTGTTGGAGCCGCAACCGGCGATGACGGGAATGCGTCCGGCGGCATACTCAACGCTCTTTTCAACGACGGCGATATGCTCCTGCTCGCTCAGGGTCACCGATTCCCCTGTGGTACCCACCGCAACGATGGCGCTGGTCCCGGCGCTGACATGATAGTCAACCAGTTTGGCCAGACTGGCCCAATCGACTTCACCTGAAGCCAGCATGGGGGTAACGAGCGCAACAATACTACCGCGTAACATGGATTTTTCTCCCGATTTTCAGGGGCGTAATGGTAAAGCTGACCCCTTTGAAAAACAAGGGAGAGAGGGGGCAAGCCGTGATACCATCCGGAACAAAAAGCAATGGACGAAAGTCGGCAGCGTCCCTCAGGGAGTGGTCATCAGGGCCAGAGGGTTGGCTTGCCAGCGCGGCTTTCGCAACGAAATAACGGACGAGAGAAGATTTATGACTCACTACCTGGTCGTAACGGCCATCGGCACGGACAGGCCTGGCATCGTCAATGAAGTGACCCGCCACGTCAGTGGCTGTGGTTGCAACATTGTCGACAGCCGCCTTGGCATCTTCGGCAATGAATTTACCTTTATCATGCTGCTCTCGGGCGACTGGAACAGCATGATGCAACTCGAAATCAGCCTGCCCCTGCGTAGCCAGGAGTGGGATCTCATCACCATGATGAAACGCACCGAACGCCACCAGTCCCTGCAGTATGACATCCGCGCCAGTGCCGACCTGTTGATCCGCGACGAGCCCGGCATCGTAAGCCAGTGCACCCAGTTCTTCAGCGAACATGGCTGGAACATTCAGGCGATGCAATCCATGACCCTGGAGCAGCAGCCGTTCAACCTGCTGAAGATCAGTTTTCAGCTCAATCTGGCCAGAGAGGGTGAAGTGGAAGGTTCGCAAACCGCCTTCGCCGAATTCTGTCGTCAACTGGGTGCCGAATCGTTCGAGTTTACCGTCAATCGCAAACACGCCTGAGGGCGTTTTACCCGAGGAGACCCCATGCAACCACTACAAGCTGGCAGCCCCGCCCCCGATTTCTCCCTGCCCGACCAGAATGGCAATCAGGTCAGCCTCGCTGGCCTGCGCGGCAAGAAGGTGCTGGTCTATTTCTACCCCAAGGCGATGACCCCCGGCTGCACTACCCAGGCCTGCAGCCTGCGCGATGTGAACGCCGAGTTGGCCGCCCTCAATGTGGTGGTGCTTGGCATCAGCCCGGATCCGGCCAAACGGCTGAAAAAGTTCGAAGAGCGGGACCAGCTCAACTTCACCCTGCTGGCCGATGAAGACCACGCCGTCGCCGATGCCTTTGGCGTCTGGGGCCCGAAGAAGTTCATGGGCAAGGAGTATGACGGCATTCACCGTCAGAGCTTCCTGATCGATGAAGAGGGCAAGATTGCCCACCACTTCGACAAGTTCAAAACCAGCGATCACCATCAGGTGGTACTGGATTTCCTCAAGGGATAATCCTCCCCTGCGTCATTGAAAGGCCTGCCATGCAGGCCTTTTTTGTCTGGTCAGCCGCCCCTTGCCAGCGGATTTTTCTCACCAACTCCCCCGCCCAGATCAAAAAATTCATTTTATATATGGGTTAACGTGACCCCAGAATCATCTTCCAGCGAGATATCCCATGAACATGAGCAACACAGAACGTTTGATCCTGAGCAACCAGTACGAAATTCTGGCGAAACTCAATCCGGAGAAAGCGGACGTCTACCAGCGCGCCAGCACCATCATCGAGCGCGGCTACTGCCTGCAGATCCTCGAGCTGGAGAAGAGCTTCGGCCATCTGGATCTGGCAACCTGCCAAGAGGTGATCGACACCCTGGAGCTGCACCACGCACTGGCCATCTCATGGGGCAATCTGGATGCAGCCGATCAGGGCGAGATCAACGCCAGTCGGCTGGAGTTCAACGGCTACAGCCGCAGCCAGGAGCGTGAGCTGGCTGACTACGTCTGCTTCCTGCTGGAGGTGGACAAGCGCTTCCCCGAGCTCAAGTGCCCGTGCGACGAGCTCTCCAGCGACATCGCCATGCGCGACAAATACCAGCGGATGCTGCAGGTGTGGCGTCAGTGTCCACGTCAGTACAAGCTCTCCATCCAGGAGATCCGCAAGGTGCTGGCGGCCTGATCCGCATACCAACCGCAACAAAAAAGGCGCCACTGGCGCCTTTTTGCATCTGAAACGGGTTATTCGTAGAGAAAGGATTTATCGAGCTGCTGGAAGGCGGCCTTGAGGGTATCGGCCAGCTCTTCATAGCGCGGCTGGGAAACCAGCTGGCGGCGGCCACCCTGCTCGTTCATCTTGCCGTTGATCTCCCGATACCAGCTCGCCAGCGACGGGGGCAATCGGGTATCGGCACGCTGGCCGAGCCAGTAGTAGCCCTGCAGCGGCAAACTGAGCAGAAACAGCACGGAAGTGATAACGGAGGGCCAGTAGTGCAGCTCGCCAAACTGGAACTGCAGCATCACGCTCAGCACCGCCAGCGCCGGAATCACCTTGAGAGCGAATTCGGTCGCCTTGATCACCCGATTTTCAGGAAACATCGAATTGAGCTCGGGACGGCGCGGCCAAAGCGTCATATAATGGCGGCCTTGCTGTAACTTAGTTCCAAAAATGTTCATGCTCATACTACCTCCGAGCGCTTTTTGAACGTACTAACGGCAAAACCTCGACAAAATTTGATGCAAAGTAACAAAGGTTGAGGATGACTTTGTTATTTTTCAACAATCGGGTTATCCTTTGTACGCCCATTTTTGCGTCAAAAGCTTCTTGCTATTGACCTGTCAGGGACGTCTGGATTTCGGGTCTTGTATCACTATACAAGGGGCAAGCAACAGATTGCCAACCCTCATAAGGATAAGTTGAAAGTTTTTGGCCGCACCGCGTCCAACGCATCCGCCTACACAACCCAATCTGCGATAGGATTTATTCATGAGTAAGCTGGTTCTTGTTCTTAACTGTGGCAGCTCTTCCCTGAAGTTTGCCGTCATTGACGCAACCACCGGTGATGACCTGCTGTCCGGCCTGGCCGAGTGCTTCAACCTCGACGACGCCCGCATCAAGTGGAAACTGAATGGCGAGAAGGGCAGTGCCGATCTGGGTGCGGGTGCCGCTCACCAGGAAGCGCTGGACTTCATCGTCAACAAGATCCTGCCGCTCAATCCGGAACTGTCCAAGAACCTGATCGCCATCGGTCACCGTGTTGTTCACGGTGGCGAGCGCTTCACCTCTTCCGTTGTCATCTGCGAAGACGTGATCGCCGGCATCGAAGCTGCTGTTCCGTACGCACCGCTGCACAACCCGGCTCACCTGATCGGTATCCGTGAAGCTCGCCGCGTATTCCCGGCGCTGGCTGACAAGAACGTGGCCGTATTCGATACCGCGTTCCACCAGACCATGCCGGAAGAAGCCTTCCTGTACGCCCTGCCGTACAAGCTCTACAAAGAGAACGGCATCCGTCGCTACGGCGCTCACGGCACCAGCCACTACTATATCAGCCTGGAAGCTGCCAAGCAGCTGAACAAGCCGGTTGAAGAGCTGAACATCATCAACTGCCACCTGGGCAACGGCGGTTCCGTCTGCGCCATCAAGAACGGCAAATCCGTTGATACCTCCATGGGTCTGACCCCGCTGGAAGGCCTTGTTATGGGTACCCGCTCCGGCGATCTGGACCCGGCCATCATCTTCTTCCTGCACGACAAGCTGGGCATGAGCGTGGCCGATATCAACACCATGCTGACCAAAGAGTCCGGCCTGCAGGGTCTGACCGAAGTGACCTCCGACTGCCGTTTCGTTGAAGACAACTACGACAGCAAAGAAGAAGCCAAGCGTGCTATGGACGTTTACTGCTATCGCCTGGCCAAGTACATCGGCGCCTACGCTGCCGCCATGGACGGTCGTCTGGACGCCGTTGTTTTCACCGGTGGTATCGGTGAAAACTCTGCCCCGATCCGTGAAATCACCCTGAACAAGCTGGGTCTGCTGGGCTTTGACGTTGATCACGACGCCAACCTGAAGGCTCGTTTCGGCAAGGGTGGCGAGATCACCAAGGCTGGTTCTACCAAGGCCCTGGTTATCCCGACCAACGAAGAGTGGGTTATCGCCCACGACGCGCTGGAACTGGTCGGCGCTTAATTGACGCAGTAACTCGAGGCCGCCCACCAGGGCGGCCTTTTCCTGATCCCAAAAAATGAACAAGGGGTATAAAGTGGCACGCACTATTATGCTTATCCCGGTCGGCACTGGTGTCGGCGTAACTTCCGTGAGTCTGGGCGTTGTTCGCGCCATGGAGCGTCACGGTGTCAATGTCAGCTTCTTCAAACCGGTTGCCCAGCCGCGTCCGGGTGAAACCGGCGCAGAGCGCTCAACCGCAGTTATCCGCGCTGCTGCCAACATCAACCCGCCCGAGCCGTTCACCCTCTCCTACGCCGAGAACATGATCAGCTCAAGCAACACCGACATCCTGCTGGAAGAGATCGTTGCCCGCTTCGAAGAGCACGTGAAATCCAGTGGTGCCGAAGTGCTGGTTGTCGAAGGTATGGTGCCGACCGACAAGCAGCCCTTTGCCAACAAGCTGAACTACGACGTTGCCAAGGCGCTGGACGCTGACATGGTATTCGTGACCCACCCGGGCCATGACTCCAGCCAGAAGCTGAAAGAGCGCATCGAGCTGGCCTGCTCCAACTTCGGTGGTGTCAACAACCCCCGCATCGTTGGTTGCGTGATCAACAAGGTTGGCGCGCCGGTTGACGAGCATGGCGTAACCCGCCCTGATCTGACCGAGATGTTCGAAGCCCATCACCACGCTTCTGACGCGGCTCACAACCTGGAAGTGCTGCAAGTGTTTGGCAAGAGCCCGCTGCGCATCCTGGGTTGCATCCCCTGGAACACCCAGCTGATCGCCCCGCGCGCCAAGGATCTCGCCAAGCATCTGGCCGCCAAGATCCTGCACAAGGGTGAGCTGGACAGCCGTCGCCTGCAGACCGTGACCTTCTGCGCCCGCTCCATCCACAACATGGTCGAGCACTTCCGTCCGGGCAGCCTGCTGGTGACCTCCGGCGACCGCTCCGACGTCATCGTCTCTGCCTGCCTCTCAGCCATGAACGGCGTCAAGCTGGGCGCCCTGCTGCTGACCGGTAACTATCATCCGGAGCCGCAGGTCATGGCGCTGTGCCAACAGGCTATGGCCACCGGCCTGCCGATCATGATGACCGGTACCAACACCTGGCAGACCGCCGTCAGCCTGCAGAACTTCAACGTCGATATTCCGGAAGATGACCGCGAGCGTATCGAGCTGGTACAGGACTACGTCGCTGGCCACATCGACAAGCACTGGATCGAGTCGCTGACCGTCAGCTCTACCCGTTCCCGTCGCCTGAGCCCGCCGGCGTTCCGTTATCAGCTGACCGAGCTGGCCCGTCAGGCCAACAAGCGTGTCGTGCTGCCGGAAGGCGACGAGCCGCGCACCATCAAGGCTGCCGCCATCTGTGCCGAGCGTGGCATTGCCCGTCCGGTACTGCTGGGTAACCCGGAAGAGATCCGTCGTGTTGCCGAGCAGCAGGGTGTAGTTCTGACCGATCGCGTCGAGATCATCGATCCGGCCGTTGTGCGCGAGCGCTATGTGCCGCGTCTGGTCGAGCTGCGCAAGAACAAGGGCATGACCGAAGTGGTTGCCCGCGAGCAGCTGGAAGACAACGTGGTACTGGGTACCATGATGCTGGAGCGCAATGAAGTTGACGGCCTGGTATCCGGCGCGGTGCACACCACTGCCAACACCATCCGTCCGCCGATGCAGATCATCAAGACCGCGCCGGGCTCTTCCCTGATCTCCTCCATCTTCTTCATGCTGCTGCCTGACCAGGTTCTGGTCTACGGTGACTGCGCGATCAACCCGGATCCGACTGCCGAGCAGCTGGCCGAGATCGCCATCCAGTCCGCCGACTCCGCTGCCGCGTTCGGCATCGAGCCGCGCGTAGCCATGATCTCCTACTCCACCGGTACCTCTGGCGCCGGTGCCGATGTAGAGAAAGTGCGTGAAGCGACCGAGCTGGCCAAGGCCAAGCGCCCCGACCTCATCATCGACGGCCCCCTGCAGTACGACGCGGCCATCATGGAGAACGTGGCCAAGTCCAAGGCACCGAACTCACCGGTTGCCGGTAAAGCCACCGTGTTCGTCTTCCCTGACCTGAACACAGGTAACACCACTTACAAAGCGGTGCAGCGCTCCGCTGACCTGGTCTCCATCGGCCCGATGCTGCAAGGCATGCGCAAGCCGGTCAACGACCTCTCCCGTGGCGCCCTGGTTGACGACATCGTCTATACCATCGCCCTGACCGGTATCCAGGCTGCCCAGGCTGACGAACAAGCCTAATCAGTGCCTGTCTGAAAAAACCGATCACAAAGGCTGCTCACCCAAGGTGAGCAGCTTTTTTTATTGGTACTCTTTTGCCAACCAGAGAAAAACTCCACCAATCTGGCATTTAACAGAATAATGTTATCCATTCTATCGGAGTTCGGAGCTGACAGAACACTAGGAAACCAGCGTGACGCCCGATCGAAACAGAGTTTAAAAGACATGCAATATCATATGGTTGGTAATAGATAACGGCGCAGGCTGACTGCTTATAGCAAATTTTCAGTCATTGGGAGGAGGAACAAGCCTGTCAATAATTGCAGTGAAAAAGACCCACTCGATACGCTATTCATCAATGTGCCACTCGGCAATATCCACATCATGGAGGAATGGAAATGCTGATGAAGAAGCTCTCTGCAGTGATGTTGCTGGCCTGCTTGCCCCTGTTGAACCAACCCGTGCTGGCGGCCGATAAAACCGTTCCCAAACAGACAACTGCGGCGCCCGCAGCTGTTGAGAGCGGGAAGGTAAATATCAATACCGCCACCCTTGCCGAACTCACCAGCCTGAAAGGGATTGGTGACAAGAAGGCACAAGCCATCGTCGACTATCGGGAAAAACAGGGAAAGTTCACCTCGGTCGATCAGCTGGCAGATGTCAATGGCATTGGCCCGGCCACGCTGGAAGCCAACCGTGACATGATCATCGTCAAATAACGTCCGAGCTCTGCATATACAAATGGGGTAGCCTGTGGCTGCCCCATTTTTCTTGGAGTATCATGGCCGCACTTTAATCCCGCTGGATAGTTTTCCATGAAAAAGACTCCTCTGACAGTTCGCAAGGCCGTGCTCCCGGTAGCCGGTCTGGGTACCCGTATGCTGCCAGCCACCAAGGCCATCCCGAAAGAGATGCTGCCGGTGGTCGACAAACCGCTGATCCAGTACGTAGTGCGCGAAGCCATCGCCGCCGGTATCAAAGAGATCGTGCTGGTCACCCACTCGAGCAAGAACTCCATCGAAAACCACTTCGACAAGAGTTTCGAGCTGGAAGCGACCCTCGAGAAGCGAGTCAAGCGTCAGCTGCTGGAAGAGGTGCAACAGATCTGCCCGAAAGACGTCACCATTATGCACGTCCGCCAAGGGGAGGCCAAAGGGCTGGGCCACGCTGTCCTCTGTGCCCGCCCGCTGATCGGTGACAACCCGTTTGCCGTGCTGCTGCCTGATGTGCTGATTGATGAAGTGGCCAGCGACCCGAAAAAAGACAACCTAGCCGAGATGGTGCATATGTTCGAAGAGAACCAGATCAGCCAGATCATGGTGGAAGCGGTTCCCGAAAGCGAAGTGGACAAGTACGGCATCGCCGACATCAAGGGCGAGGCCCTGAGCGAGGGGATGTCCCTGCCGATGCAGGCCATTGTCGAGAAGCCGCCCCGTGACGAAGCCCCCTCCAATCTGGCGGTGGTGGGTCGTTACGTCCTCTCCTCCAATATCTGGCCGCTGCTGGAGAAGACCCCGGCCGGTGCCGGTGACGAGATCCAGCTGACTGACGCCATCGCCATGCTGATGGAGCAGGAGCAGGTCAACGCCTACTTCATGAAGGGCAAGAGCCACGATTGCGGCAGCAAACTCGGCTATATGAAAGCCAATGTGGAATATGCCGTACGCCATCGTGAGCTGAACGGCGAGTTCATCGGTTGGCTGAAGCAGTTCGTCAAACAGTTGTAATCGCTAAAAAATCTGTTTTTTGTAGAGGTATTCGAGGAGCATCAAATGATGCTCCTTTTTCATTTACGCAACAAAAAATCAATCAAGAGTAAATAAACTCTCAGCAAATCATAATGTTGTAATTTATTCACACATGTTCTATAAGGGTTGAGGCGTGTTTCTCGCCCTTGCATAAAAAACTCAAAAAAATATAAGACACAGGTGGAAGTTCCAATGAATAACCCGTCAAAAGGGACCTTTTTAGGTCACCCTAAAGGGCTTTTTTTGCTCTTTAGTACCGAACTGTGGGAGAGATTCTCCTATTACGGCATGCGTGCCGTACTGGTGCTCTATCTGACCGACCTGACTGCCAACGGCGGTCTGGGCTGGAGTCAGGCAGATGCCCTCAAACTCTACGGTATCTATACCGGTCTGGTTTATATCACTCCGCTGATCGGCGGCTGGCTGGCTGACACCTTCCTGGGTCAACGTCGCGCCATCCTGATCGGTGCCGTGCTGATGGCCGCAGGTCAGTTCACTCTGGCACTGCCCCACGCCATGTTCCCGGATATGGTCAACACCATGTTCTACACGGGCCTCGCGTTGCTGATCGTGGGTAACGGCCTGTTCAAACCGAACATCTCCACCATGGTGGGTGACCTCTATGAAGAGGGCGATCACCGCCGTGATGGTGCCTTCACCATCTTCTACATGGGTATCAACCTGGGTTCCCTGCTGGCAGGTGTGATCTGTGGTGCTGCCGCCACGGCCTACGGCTGGCAAGCCGCCTTCGTCGGCGCCGGTATCGGCATGCTGCTCTCTCTGGTGATCCAGGCCACCATGGCCCAGCGTTTCCTGGGTGACATCGGTCGCGTCACTGCCGCCCAGCGCGCAGCCGCCCTGCGTACTACCGAGCAGAAAGCACCGCTGACCAAGCAGGAAGTGGATCGCATCAAGGTTATCCTGGTACTGGGTCTGTTCACTATCATCTTCTGGGCCGGTTTCGAGCAGGCCGGTGGTCTGATGAACCTCTACACCCAGGAGTATACCGACCGCATGATCGGCAGCTTCGAAGTGCCGACCGCCTGGTTCCAGTCCCTGAACCCCTTCTTCATTATCACCCTGGCGCCGGTCGTTGCGGCCATCTGGATCAAGCTCGGCAAGAAAGAGCCGAACTCTCCGGTGAAATTCGCCATGGGTCTGCTGTTCTTGGCTATCGGCTTCCTGTTCATGGTGGGTGCCGTGCTGCAGCAGGGTGGTGACAACACCGTCAAGACCTCCATGTTCTGGCTGGTTGGTGCTTACCTGTTCCACACCCTGGGCGAGCTCTGCCTCTCCCCGATCGGCCTCTCCATGGTGACCAAGCTGGCTCCGCTGCGTCTGGCTTCCCTCATGATGGGTGCCTGGATGGGCTTTATCGCCATCGCCAACTATGCTGCGGGCTTTATCGGCTCCATTGTTGGTGAAGCCGGCCCGATCGCCATCTTCGGTGGCATCGCCCTGGCTGCGGTGCTGAGCGCCCTGTTGCTGCTGACCATGGCTAATCGTCTGGTTTACTGGATGCACGGTGCCGAAGGCCCGGCCAAAGAGCCGCAAGCTCAAGAGAAGAAACTGCACTCCGCCACCGTCTAAACGGTCAGGATTGTAGACAACAGACAGGGCGCCCATCGGGCGCCTTGTCTGTTTTGGTCTCTAGTCAAGCAGCCTCAGTGATGACGCACCTGCACATTGAGCGCACTACCGCTGTCGCTGCGAAACTGCAGATCGAATGGTTCATGCCAGCTGCGTTTGTGCAGAGCGTAGTGGCTGTTGCGCATCAGACCAAGCGGTAATCCACCCGAGCGCATCAACCAGTGGGGGGAAGTGAGCCCGGCATTGGCAAATACCAGCCCATCGTGCTGATCAAACAGCAGAGCAGCCATGGCAAAAGCGTGGCGCAACCCGGACTCCATCAACTGATGGTTTAGGTAGTCGAGCAACCGGTGCGGTTGGCTCAGCAAACGGCTCTCGTTCTGCTGAAACTGGCGATAGGGCACGTTCATCAGAGAGCGCACTAGCGCCCCGCAAAATGCTGCATCCGTCCCCATGATGGGCATCTCCATCACCAGCACCAGCAGCTTGTCTTCCACCTTGAAGGTATCGGGAATGAAGAGGTGCCCAAGCCCCTTGAACGTGACCTGCCAGGGGCCCCACTCCTGCAATCCCGGTGGCTTCAGCCCGGCGAGCAAACGGCTGGCAGCCCGATCATGCGCACTGAAGTAATCCATATGCGCCATCAATTCGAGCTGCTGAGCTCGCGTGGAACTCCCATTCAGGCACTGGTCGATACTGCGATCGACCAGTGCGAAGTTCTCGAGGGGCTTGAGCAGGTAGTCCCGAGCACCGGCACGCAAGGCACTGGCGACCGCCTCCATGGAGCTCTGGGCCGAAATGACGATAACCGGAATATGGGGATAGCGCGCAGAGAGACAGGCGATTACCTCGCGGCCATCCATATTGGGCATATTGAGATCGCACAGTACCACGTCGGGATGATAAATCGCTGCAGCTGACAACCCTTCAATTCCATCCTCAGCCTGAAACACCGTTGCCCCGTCCCGCGCGAGGTAACTCACTAACGAATGGCGAAAAACTGCTTCGTCTTCCACCACCAGGATCCGCAGTCCGGGTTTTGGCATGTTGACAAAAACCTTATGAGTCAATTGTTTATTTAAGTAATAAGACTAGTCTAAATCAGCAGAAATGCCGCGTGCCTTGCGTCACAAATAGCCGGATTGGCTAATCTGCATACCAAAATAGTGCAAGCTGCTGGATTATCGACATAATCCCGCTCTCCCTGCTCAACGCTCCGCGGTACGCTCAATTTTCACCACCCGACCATGCAGGGCACTCACTTGCAGTGTGACGAATTGTGCAGGAGAGCACCATAGGGGATAATGCCCCCCACTCCAGCTCGTGAAGAAGACCATGACCCCAGCCGAATACAGTGCCCTTGCCCACCCCAGATTGTCCCATCCGGCTCGCAGCCTCTATACCCTGCAGCTGCGCCGACTGGTGCTGGAAAATCAGGCGGCCCGGCTCAACTATCCCGAGCTGGGTCGGGCACTGGCAGTGGTCGATCCGGGTGATCCCTGCGGCTTCTCGTTTCAGGTCAATGCCCGTCAGCTCACCGAGCTGTTCGATGAACTGATGGAGGCGGGCCTGCTGCAGGTCGAGGCTCAGCCCGAGAGTGAGCACTACCATCAGTGCCCGTTCCAATTGCCACTGCTGACCCAGAAATTGCGCAGCCCGCTGCCGGAGCGCCCCTTCCAGATGCATCTGCAATGGCGACCGGACGAGGAGCTGCCCGCCCTCGCCCGTCTGTGCGGGGTGATCGATGCCAGCTATAGCGAAGAAGATCTGGGGGAGTTTATCGCCTACTGGCTGGGGCGCCCCGAGGTGTTCGACTCCCAGCATCAATGGATGCTCAAGTTCATTCGCGCCCTCAAGACCCGCCGCTATACCCGTCGCAAACCGATGGAGGTGCAGGGCTACCAGCAGGTGACGCCGGCCCCGGCAGAGTCGGGCCCCAGCAAACGGGCCCAACAGATGATTGAAGAGGCCAAGCGACTGGCCCAACAGCAGACGCAAGAACCCGCAGCGCAGCAGGAGCCGGATAATGATTGATAGCGGCCCCCGCCTGCAGGCAGAATCAACCCCTTGTCTACCCATCCCTGATCGAGCAGAAGGAGCATTCCATGACTGACCCGCAAGATCCCCTGCGCCAGGAGCTGGAAGAGATCGAAGCCAAGCGCCAGAAGATCGCCAAGGCCAAGCAGGATCACCGCATTCACGACCCGGAATTGAGCCGCCATGTGGGTGGCCTGCTGGAGCGCATTCGTCGCCTGCAACAAGAGACCGGTGGCGGCCAGTATGACTACGAGACCCTGCGCAAGGAGTACGACGCCAAGGCCAACGCCGAGGTGCGCGAGCTGCAGAAGGCGGCCCGTCAGGAGCGGATCCAGAAGCTGATCGCCCAAGCCGACCTCAACCCCGACTGGGTATTTGACAAGATGGATGCCACAGATCCGGCGCTGCAATACCCCATCGAAACCGCCCGTTACTTTATCAGCGGTTTCGAGCACTGGGAGAAGAGCGGTGGCGGCTGCATGCTGATCTACGGCGACTACGGCACCGGCAAGTCGACCCTGGCGGGAGCGGTAGCGCATGAGCTGATCGCCCGTCACCAGAAATCGGTGATCTTCCAGCAGTGGGCCTCCATCGTCGATCGACTGTTCTTCAACGTCATCCCCGATCAGGACGAGCGCAACCAGTACCGCCGCGCGCTGGAAGAGGTGGACCTGCTGATCATCGATGAGGTATCAGCCAACCGCGCCAAAATGGCGGAGAGTCAGTCAAGCTTCCTCGGCCACCTGCTGCGCCGTCGTCGCAACCTGTCAAAGAGCGTCATCATCATCACCAACCACACGCCCCAGACCCTGCATCAGGCGATCGGTGATTTCAGCTATGAGGCGATCAAGGCGTTCAATCCGGTGGATATCCACCTGAGTGGCCCCAGCCGTCGCCCCAGCATCGGCAACTACAACGGCTGATCCCTCCCAAAGAGTGCGAGTCGCTGGCGGCTCGCACTCTCTCCTCCCTGCCAGCTCACAAATAGAAACAACTCTCATTTACAGCAGGCGAACAAGCCACTAGGCTAGCCCCTTTTGCCAAAGGAGCTCATCTATGCCAACCACACTGATTTTCGGAGCCAGCCGCGGGCTGGGCCGCGCCTTTACTCATCACGCCCTGAGCCAGGGTCACCGGGTCGTTGCGCTGGTGCGCAGCCCCGAGATGGCCATGGAACTGAGTGCGCTGGGAGTTGAGGTGATCGAAGGGGATGCGCTGGATCCGGCTGCGGTGCAGCAGGCATGCGTCCGGGCAGGGCAAGATGCACAGGTCGTCTCTACCCTCGGCAGCTTCCATCAGGCCGCGCCGGTGGACTATCAGGGCAACCGCCATGTAATCGATGCCATGGAGCAGGCAGGCCTGAAACGACTGCTGCTGGTCACCTCCCTCGGCTGTGGCGACAGCTGGCAATATTTGCCGGAGCGGGCACGCGCCGCCTTCGGTCACGAGGTTCGCCTCAAGAGTCTGGCGGAGAGCTGGCTGCAGACCAGCTCCCTTGCATGGACCATTCTTCGCCCTGCGGGCCTGCAGGATGGCGACGCCACCGGCCGCGCCGAGCTGAGTCAGGGCAAGGAGGTACACGGACTGGTGCGCCGCGCCGATGTGGCCGCCCAAGGGCTGCGCCTGCTGGCGGATGAGACGGCAGTGGGGCAGATCTACGCCATCGGGGATCCCGAACTCCAGCGCAGCTAAAGCAGCAGTAAAACCGCTTAACCCCACCACATAACAAAACGGTCAGCCCAAGGGCTGACCGTTTTCGCTTTACCGCACACGCTATCTCACGGGCGCTTGCCCTATCCCGCTTAACCGGCGGTCGTCTCACTCTGTACGACCGGCTGACTGGCCACCGGCAGTGACTGCTGCCGCTGGCGCAGCAGCAGGCAGGCCAGCACGCCGTAGAGCAGCGCCAGACCCCACAGCTGCCACCAGTAACGGGAAACCTGCGCAAAGTCGGCCCCCATCTGGTTAAGGCGCAGAAAACCCTCGATGGCGGGGATAGTGGGCACCCACTGAGCCAGCCAGTTGAGAGGCGCCGGGATCAGCTCGAGCGGCCAGATAAAGCCCGCCAGAAAAACCAGCGGCAGGGAGGAGATCAGCACCACCTGAGTCGGCAGATCCCGCCGGGTAAATATCGCGCCGAGCACCACGCCAAACCAGCAGGTCGCCAGCAGGAATGGCAGGGCGAACAGCCAAAGCTGCACAGGGTCAGCATGGCGAGCGATGTTGTAGTGATCGAAGCAGAAGCCGAGGAAGTAGCTCACCGGCAGCAGGAACAACCCCGCCAGCACCAGGGTTCTGGCCAGCAGCAGCGGCAACACCGGCGCGCTTTGCCAGTAACCATGCTCGCCGCGGCAACTGCGCTGGTTCTGGGTCGCCCCCAGGATCCCCGCCCCCATCAGCAACACCTGATGGAGGATCAGCACGAACACCGCCGGCACCACGTAATTCACATAGCCCATGGTGGGGTTGAACACCGGTACCACGTTGAGGGCCACCGCATTCCAGCCCATGGCCGCTTGTGGCAGCGCCTCGCCGTGGCTCAGCAGCCGCGCTACCTTCACCTGGGCGGCGAGAGTGCCACCGGCCTGCGCCAGTCCTTCGGCAATGGTGCCGTAGACCAGAAAGTAGGAGGCATCACCGGCATAGCTCAGGGTGACGCTCTTGCCCAACATCAGGTCCCGATAGAAGTGGTTGGGGATATGCAGGATCCCGCTCGCCTTCCCGGCCATCATCAGCTGGCGCGCCTCGGCCAGCGAATTGGCCCGCGCCACCAGCTTCACCTGCGGCGTGGCATCGGCCATAAACTCCAGCTGACGGGACAACTGACTGCCATCCTCGTTGACCACCACCACCGCCTCTTCCCGCGGCAGCTGATGCAGATAGGGCTGGGGATAGAGAAACGAGTAGAAGATCACCCCGCCAAACAGGGTGAGCATGATGGCGCGATCCGCCAGCAGGGTGCGCAGCTCTAGGCGCAACAGATCGACAAATCCCAACATCACTCAGGTTCCTTCTCGGCGACGGCCACTGCGGTAGATTGACGGGCCAGCTCGGCCTGCTGCTTGTAACGGCGTACCACCAGCAGCAGGGGGAGCAGGAACAGCAGCAGCGCCCCCAGTTGCGGCAACGCCGATGCGACGGGCAGACCGTAGTTGCTCTGACCAATCTGCAGCTCGACATAATGAGAGACCGGCAACAGGCTGCGCCAGAAGCGGGCGAAATCCCCCATGGCACTCACCGGAAAGGTGACTCCCATAAAGGCGAAACCGGGCGCAGTGTAAGCCCCCGCCAGCGACAGGGCGCGGGCCGGATCCCGGATGATACCGTAAAAGAAGGCCCCCATGGTGACGCAGGCGGCCGAGGCCAGCCCCAGCCCCACCAGCAATACCAGCCAGCTACCGTGCATGGGGTAGGAGAAGCCCTTGAACAGCAGCAGCGTCCAGACTATCCCCCAACCCCAGCCAATCAGCACATGGGGCAACAGGGTGCGCCAGAGACCAAACCAGACACCGCGAGTGGTCCAGTCCAGCCCCAGCCGATCGGTACGGGCCAGCGCATTGAGGCCGAACAGCACCACCAGGATCTGCCACACCGCGGGCAGAATGGCACTCAGCAGAAACTGGGCATAGCTGGAGTTGAGGTTATAGAGCGCAGTGACCTGACTGCTGATAGGCACCGACTGCCCGAGCGCGCCGGGCAGTGCCTTGCCATCGGCCATCGCCTCCAGCACGCCCACCTGACCATTGAGGGTACCTACCACCTGCGCCAGCGCCGAGTTGACCAGCTTGGCGATCAGGATGAACTGGCCGTTGTTGAACACCGTCACCTGCGGCTGGGTGCCCTGACGGGCATCCCGCTCCAGATGGTTGGGGATCACCACCAGCGCATAGATGTCGCCACCGCGCAGGGCTCGGGCACCGGCATCGATGGAGTCAAACTGTTGCGCCACCTTGAGCCCGGCCGAGCCATTCAGCGAGAAGGCGAGCTGGCGCGACAGCACGCTGTGGTCGAGATCCACCAGCCCTACCTTGAGGTCGCGGGCCAGCCCTGCCGAGAAGATCCAGCAGAGGATCCCCATCAGCAGCAGCGGCACCCAGCTCATCAGGGCACGGCTGAACGGATCCTGCCAAAGCAGCCGAAATTCACGTCTCATCAGAGTTCAACCAGCACACTCATGCCAACCCGCAGCCCCTCAACTGGTTGCAGCGGGCGAGCCTCCACCTGGAAGCTCTTCATGTCGAAACCTTGACGGGTATCGGTGGCACGCCAGGTAGCGAAATCCCCCATCACGGCCACATGGGTCACCTTGAAGCGCACGGTCTGATCGCCAAGGCCCGGGATGCGGGCATCGAACTCGGTACCGACCGGGAAGCGGGGCAGCAGATCCTCGCGAACGTGGAACTGGGCCCAGGCATCGTTCATATCGAGCAGAGTCACCACGGGGAAGCCTTGCGGCGCCAGCTCGCCGCTGCGCAACAACACCTGACTCACTTCACCATTGTGGGGGCTGGTGATGCGGGTGTCGGCCAGATAGGCCTCAACCTCGGCAACAGAACCCGCCGCCATCTTGGCCTTCTCGCGAGCGGCGATCTTGGTCTCTTCCCGCGCCCCTTCCAACGCCATCTGGTACTGTTGCCACGCCATCCCTTCGCTGTAGCGTGCAGCTTGCCAGGCGGTCCACGCCTCGTCGCGTTTTTGCAGGGGCATTACGCCATCACGGTGCAGACTGGCAACCCGCTCATAGGTCTTGCCACGCAGCTGGGCGGCAGCCTTGGCTTTTTGCCACTGATCCTTGGCAGCGGCGATCTGCTGGGCTCGGGCCCCCTTCTCCGCCTCTTGCGCCATGGCGCCCGCAGCGGCCTCACCGGCCTTGGCCTGGCTCAGCTTGGCTTCGATCTCGGGGCTCGCCAGGGTAAAGACCAGCTGATCCTTGGTCAGCTGATCACCCTTTTTAACCAGCACTTCGTCGATGCGACCCGGCACCTTGGAGGAGACCGAATATTGCTGCGCTTCAATCTGCCCTTGCAGATGCACCGGCTCCGGCTGATAGGCCAGCCAGAAGCGCCAGCCGAGCCACACCACCAGGATCACCAGCGCCAGCGGCAACAACAGCGGTTTACCCTGGCTCATCTTCTTTTTGATGGGGGGATGGCTCATCACTTCACCTCGACAAACGGGCGACCCTTGACGGTCGGAAAAGACATGAAAAAAGGGACAGACAGGACCGGGATCATGAGTTCACCTCGATCACCTGACCATGCTGATATTGATTGAAACTGTTCATCTGGCCGGAGAGCGCCAGCAGGCGGGCCAGCGACACCACATATTGATAGGCCGCCGCCGCGCGCTGAGTCTTCACCCCCGCCAGCTGGTTTTGGGCATCTACCACATCAAGGGAGGTAGAGAGTCCCTGCCCGAAGGCCTTGTCCCGCAGTAGCACGTTCTCCTCTGCCAACGCCTGGGTGGAAGAGAGGGATTGATACTCCTCCAGCCCCTGCGCTGCTTCGCGCCAGGTCTTCTCAACGAGCAACTCCAGATCCTTGCGGGTCTTTGCCTGCAGAAGATTGACCTGCAACTCAGCACTCTTGGCGGCCTGCACCGTCTCGGAGCGGCCATCGCGGCTCACCAGCGGCATGCTGACACCCACCCCCACCAGCCAGTCCGGCGCTGTCTTGGAGGCGAGCGAATCATCTTCATAGAGGTTGTAGTTACCGAACAGGAACACCTCGGGGGCATATTTGCCCTGCTCGACCCGGATCAGCCCCTTGGCCTGCTCCTTCTTGGCACTGAGCAGCTTGAGACCGGGGTGCACCTCCAGGGTCTGACTCACCAACCCCTCAAGGCGCGGCAGCTCCTTGTTGACGAACAGGCCGCTGCCCGGCTGGGCATTTGGCAACTTCAGCATGCGGCCAAGGGCCAGCTCGGCGATCTCGAGGCTGCGGCGCGCCTTCTGGGTATCGATGCGGGCCCGATCATAGGCCGACTGGGCGGAGAGGCGCTCCACCCTGGCTATCTGCCCCTGCGCTTCGAGCTTCTTGGCGTGATCCAGATGGTGGGCCAGCCCCTCTTCGATCTCCTGTTTGGTCTGCACCACCTGAGCAGCCAGCACCACGCCGAAATAGGTCTGGGAGAGGCTCTCGAAGGTGGATTGCTGCTTGAGCACCAGCAGCTGCTGCGCCTCGCTCACCTGCGCCTGGCGGATATCCTGCGCCGCATCGATGCGACCACCGGCAAACAACGGCCAGAGCATCTTGACCGAGCTGGTCACCACATTCTGTTTGGTCAGGGGGGTGACAAATGCGTTGGCCCCGACCCCGAACAGGCTGCCGAGCGCCAGGATCAGATCTTTCTGCTTGGCCAGCGGATTGAGATCGAGGGCATCAAGTTCAATCGGCTGATCAAGATGGGTATAGCTGGCCCCCAGATCCACCTTGGGCAGATACATATCCTTGGCCGCCTCGCGCAGCTGCTTGGCCCGATCGACCCCGGCCTGCTCGGCAGCCAGCCCTTCATCCTGCTGGATGACCCGGGTCCAGGCTTCGCCGAAACTGATGGTTTGCGCATGCGCCGACCCCAGCACGGCTCCCATCAGACACGGCCAGAGTGATTTAATGAACCTTGACGTCATAGATCCCCAATCCGCTTTTGTTGCATAAATGTTTGGAGCATTTGCTCGACTTAAGCCCGCTATCATAACGCAAAGCGGGCCTGCAAGTGGACTGACAATTATGCAGGCGTCCGACCCGAATGGTACAGCGCTCACTCTCCGGCAATCTGGCCGTTTTTCAATAACTCCAGAATTTGCAAGCCTTGGCGCGACGTTTTTTTCAGAAAAAAATGGCTGACGCTCAAATACTAACCTTTTCTCCTGCCTAAAAAATGCGTAATATACGCCGCCCTAAGCCGATGGTAACCGTGGAATGCAGATAGGTCCCCACACGCTTGAAACTCCCTTGATTGTGGCTCCCATGGCCGGTGTAACTGACCGACCATTCCGTGAACTTTGTTTGCGATTGGGGGCTGGCATGGCCGTTTCCGAGATGCTGCTGGCCAACCCGGATGTCTGGGATACCCAGAAAACCCGGATGAGGATGGATCACTCTGCAGAAGGCGGATTGCGTTCGGTCCAGATTGCCGGAGCCGACCCCGAGATGATGGCGTTTGCTGCCCGCTACAACGTGGAGCAGGGCGCACAGATCGTCGACATCAACATGGGATGTCCGGCAAAAAAAGTGAATAAGAAGTTGGCAGGTTCTGCCCTGCTGCGAGCCCCCGATCAGGTCAAAGCAATTTGCCGGGCCGTGGTTGATGCAGTGGAGGTGCCTGTCACCTTGAAGATCCGCACAGGATGGGATCCGGATAACCGCAATGGCGTGGAGATCGCCCGAATCGCCGAAGATTGCGGTATCGCGGCCCTTGCCGTGCATGGTCGTACCCGTGCCTGCCTCTACAAGGGCGAAGCGGAGTACGACACGATCAGGGCGATTAAGCAGGCCGTATCGATTCCTGTTGTCGCCAATGGTGACATCAACAGCCCGGAGAAAGCCCGGTATGTCCTCGACTATACCGGTGTTGACGCCGTGATGATCGGCCGAGCTGCGCAAGGACGACCCTGGATTTTCCGGGAAATCCGTCATTTTCTTGAGACGGGCACCAAGCTGCCGCCTCCCGAGAGGGAAGAGGTTCGCACCCTGATGAACGAGCATGTAACCAACCTGCACCGGTTTTATGGTGCATATCTGGGAGCGCGCATAGCCCGTAAACACGTGGGCTGGTATCTGGATGAAGAAGAGACGGGCCGAGAATTCCGTAAGCACTTCAATGCCCTGGATTGCGCAGACGCGCAACTTGAGGCACTCGAAGCGTATTTCGATGGATTAGGTTAACAAGATAACTAAAGAGCCGACCGAATATGTTCGAACAAACCCTGACTTCTGATGCATTGGTAACAACTACTCACAATCACGCTGCCGAGCCGACCCAGCGCCCCCTGCGTGACTCTGTGCAACAGGCCCTGCGTAACTACCTGGCCCAGTTGAACGGTCAGGAAGTGATTGATCTGTACGATATGGTTCTCTCCGAAGTCGAAGCGCCGATGCTGGACGTGATCATGCAGTACACCCGTGGTAACCAGACTCGCGCTGCCGTGATGATGGGTATCAACCGTGGCACCCTGCGCAAGAAGCTCAAGCGTTACGGCATGAACTGATTGCTGGCCGCGAGCCGCGACGGCGGTTCAAGGCAGATGCGAAAGGCGTCAGGTAGCAATACCTGGCGCCTTTCCTTTATGCTCTCCCCTCCATTTCACCATGACGACCCCGATGAACCGCACTCCCCTGCTGCTGATGGTACTGGTCACCCTGCTGGCCGCCGCTGGCTGGCTCTTCTCGAAAGAGGCGATCCGCGAACTGCCCCCTGCCGCCTTTATCGGCAGCCGCTTCCTGCTGGCGGCGCTGCTGTTGCTCCCACTCGCCTGGCTGCGTGAACCGCCGCCGACCCGCGCCCAGCTGGTGCGCGCTGCCGGTTGCGGCACATTGCTCGGTGCCAGCCTGCTGCTGTGGGTCACCGCCATCAGCCAGAGCGATGCGCTGGGCAGCGGCGCATTTATCATGAGCGTCGCCACCCTGATGGCCCCGCTGGCCGCATGGGGAGCCTTTCGGGCCAAGCCCAGCCGCCACTACTGGCTCACCCTGCCCATCGCCATCGCCGGTTTGCTGCTGCTCTCCAGCAGTACCCACTGGGGCGTGTCGCTCTCGCTGTTCTGGTTTCTGGCGGCGGCCACCACCCTCGGCATCCAGCTTGCCGTCCATCGCCACTTCGCCCAATCCATTGCACCGACCTGGCTCACCTGTATCCAGCTGGCGATGACCGGCCTGCTCGGCACCCTGCTCTCCCTGCTGACCGAGCAGTGGCCCGAGGCTGGAGTCAGCCACGGCATCTGGGGCTGGTTTGCGGCGAGCGTCTTGATCGCCACCACATTGCGCTACTGGCTGCTCACCCATGCACTGAGCAAGATGACTACCGCTCACGCAGCCCTGATGATGCTGCTGGAACCGGTCTGGACGCTGATCCTGAGCACCCTCTTCTATAGCGAACCCCTCGGCGGCGCCAAACTGGCCGGAGCCGGACTGGTGCTCGGCGCCCTGGTGCTCTACCAACTGCCCCTGCTGCTGCGCAGTGCCCGCCTCAAAACGCCCGTCTGATACGCGTCACCGCCCTGCTGGGCGGTGTCACCATTTCCCTCCTGTTTGCGTATCTTGTCCAGCCAATGCTGACGTTCTGTTAACGACATTTAACCCTTGGTATCCAGAGGGTTAAAGGGCATACCCCATGAAAAAATGCCATATGGCCAGCTTGATGAAGGTCACATTCCTGCCCCTCTTCGCTCCCTATGATGCCCCCATCATCGGTCTGGACAACCCTGACGATGGCCACACATGGGAATAACAAGAGAAAAGACTATGCAGCAAACCAGCCCCCTCAAGACGGTCACGGTCAGCATATTGGCAACCGCCATGCTGATCTTTGTGGCCCAGTACCTGATAGGCAAACAGGAGATCAAGATAGGCATCGCCATCATTCCGATCCTGCCGATGCTCTTTGCCGTCATCATCGGCATGATTGTCTCCGCCAAGCCGGTCAAGGATCGCATCCCCGGCTGGAAGAGTCTCTTCACCGAGAAAGAAGAGGGCTTCTGCGGCAAGATGGTGGGCTTCAGCCTGCTGATCCTGGGCACCCAGTACGCGGGGATGATTATCCCCAACCTGAAGATGATCCTGAGCGTTGGCGTGCCGCTGTTCCTGCAGGAGATTGGCAACCTGCTGCCGATCCTGATCGCCATCCCGCTGGCGGTGAAGTTCGGCTTTGGCCGTCGCGCCATCGGGGCCTGCTCCTCCATCAGCCGTGAGCCCTCCGTCGCAGTGATTCAGGGCAAGTTCGGCACCGGCTCTCAGGAGTACATCGGCGTGCTGGCCATCTACCTGTGCGGCTCCGTCATCGGCACCCTCTGGTTCAGCGTGCTGGGCAGTATCGCCCCGCTCACCGGTCTGCACCCGCTGGCGCTGGCTGCAGGCTCCGGTGTGGGCTCAGGCTCCATGCTGAGTGCCGCCTCCGGCGCCCTGATCAACGGTCTCGACGAAGCGCTGGCTCAGCAGGTGCTGAGTATCGCGGCAGCCTCGAACCTGCTCTCATCTGCCCTCGGCGCTCTCTCCCTCACCTATCTGGGTCTGCCGCTCGCTGAAAAAATCTATGCCCTGACTGCCAAAGGAGAGAAAGCATGAAAAGCATCGTAATGGATATGCGGTTTGTCTTTCTGGCGATCCTGCTGGCCATGTTCACCCAGACCCTGACCACCGGCACCCCGCTCTGGCTGATGGGTGACAGCTTCATCGCCATGTCGCTGGTGGTGTTCGCTTCGCTGATTGCCAAGCGCTATCTGCCCTCCTCCCTGCCGGCGTTTGCCTATGCCACCATCATCGGCATTCTCATCTGCCTGCCGGAGACCCCGGTGCGCGGTCTCTTTATCGACGCAGTTGCCAAGATCTCCTTCCTCTCCTGCTGCGTACCGCTGCTGGCTTTTGCCGGTCTCTCGGTGGGCGGTCAGCTGGAAGAGCTGAAGAAGATGTCCTGGAAAGTGATCCTGATCTTCATGATCGTCTCCACCTGCTGCTTCTTCGGCGCCTCGCTGGTGGCCCAACTCGGCTTCTCCATTCAAGGGATCATCTGATGAACAACATTCACATTGAACCGGCCCTGCTGGCCCTGCGCGACTTCAGTCAGGAAGTGCGCCACCATCTGCACACCATTCCGGAGGCCTCCGGCGTCGAGTTCAAGACCTCGGCCTACTGCCGCGAGCTGATGGCAGGCTTTGGCTACCGCCTCACCGACTACCCGGGCTTCACCGGTTTTCACGGCGATCTGGTGGTTGATCCTGTGCTGCCGACCATCGCTTTCCGGGCCGACATGGATGGCCTCGAGATGCACGACATGAGCGACGTTGCGTTCAAGTCAACCCACGAGGGGATGGCTCACAACTGCGGTCACGACTCCCATATGGCAATCGCCCTGACTGCGGCCAAGTTTCTGGCTGCCAACCGCGATCGCCTGCAGTACAACGTCCGCTTTATCTTCCAGATGGCGGAAGAGGACATGCGGGTTCCGGGCGCCGAGAAGATGGTCGAACTGGGCTGCATGAAGGGGGTGGACGAGGTCTATGCCCTCCATAACGACGGCGCCATGGAGACCGGCACCATCAAGTTCAACCACGGTGTCATGTCCTCCTGGGGCTCCGCCTGGACGCTGGATGTGCACGGCATCTCCGCCCACGGTTCCACTCCCCACAAAGGGCTGGATGCCATCCGTGAAGCGGTGCGGATCATCGAGGATATGGACTACATCGTCGCCAAGCGCACCAGCCCGTTCAGCCCGGCGGTGTTTGGCTGCGGCATGATCAACGGCGGCACCATTCCCAATGCCATCGCTGACCATGTGCAGGCGCGCGGTACCATCCGTGCCATGGATGCCGAGACCGACCAGATCCTGAAGAACAGCTTCAAGGAGATCGTGGCCCAGAGCGAACTGCGCGGCTTCAAGACCAAGATGGTCTATGCCGGGTATCCGGCGGTCGAGAACCACGCCGATGCCTGCGCCCGCCTGCTGCAAGCGGCCGCCGACGTATTGCCCTCCGAGGGGATCAACGCTCAGGGTCAGCCGATGACCGGCAGCGAAGACTTCAGCTATATGGTCAACGCCTGCCGTGGCCGCAAGGGAGCCATGTTCTTCCTCGGCAGCGGCTGTCAGGCCAAGGGGATCTGCAACTATCTGCATGCGAATCCCTACTATCTGGATGACGACTGCCTGTTAGTGGGAGCCCAGATCTTTATCAATCTGGCCACGACTAAAAGCGCCTGACAGGCCAAGGGATTTGCAACTACCTGCATCAGGTCAAATCCCCTACTACCTGGATGACGACTGCCTGCTGGTCGGAGCCCAGATCTTTATCAATCTGGCGACCCGCAGCGCTTAATCCCGCATACCGATAAAACCAGAAGAGAGGCCAAGGCCTCTCTTTTTTGTTTCTGTATTTTTGCTCTGTGTACGACAAACAACCCGCGGCTAGAGCCACGGCAACTCCGCCATATTGGCGGCGGGCGGCTGGTTGATAAGGTGCAGCTGTACCGTCTCCCGGCTGATATGGGGGGCGTAGAGGTGGATAAAGTCGTACATGTAGTCACGCAAATGGGCATGTTTGCGCAGGCAGATGTGGGTGGCGCTCGAGGCGATCAGGTGGTCGATATTGAGACTCACCAGATCCTCCCTGTCCCCCTCGTCAAAGGCCACGCTTGCAATCACCCCGACCCCCATGCCGAGCCGGACGTAGTGCTTGATCACGTCGGTATCGGTGGCGGTCAGCACGGTTTTCGGCGAGAGGCCGTGGCGGCTGAAGGCCTTGTCCATCTTGGAGCGACCGGTAAAGCCGAACACATAGGTGATGAGGGGATAGCGGGCCAGATCCGCCATCGACAGCGGCTGGCAGTCAAGCAGCGGATGACCGTGGGGCACCACCACACTGCGCCCCCAACGATAACAGGGGACGGCGGCCAGCTCGTCGAACAGGTACATGGACTCGGTGGCGATCGCCATATCCACATCGCCGCTTTGCACCATCTGGGCCAGTTGGGCAGGCGCCCCCTGATGGAGCTGGATCGCCACATCGGGATAACGACGGCTGAACTCGGTGATCACCGCTGGCAGCTTGTAGCGCGCCTGGGTGTGGGTGGTGGCGATACGCAGCACCCCGCTGGTGGCCAGCTGCTCCCCGAGCGACAGCTGGTTGATCTGCTCCACCTGTGCCACCACCCCCTTGGCCAGCTCCATCACCTGCTCGCCTGCGCTGGTCAAGCCGACCAGATTCTTCCCCTTGCGGGTAAAGAGGGCGAGCCCCAGCTCATCTTCCAGCATCTTCATCTGCTTGCTGAGGGTTGGCTGGGAGGTGTAGAGCTTCTCCGCCGTCGCCGAGATGTTGAAGTTGTTCTTCACAATCTCGGTAAAGTTCTTGAGCCGGGCGATGTTCATCTGGGCAAGGGATCTCGCTGCTGCGGCCAGTGGGGCTGACCTGAAAAAGAGAGAGCGGGGCTGGCCCCGCAGCTGACTGCCGACCATACCACAGCGCGGTGCACGATAATCTGCCTCAGGTCAGAAAGCAGCGAGCTAGTCGCTGGCGAGCTTGATCCCTAGCCCGACAAACAGGGTGCCAATGCCCCGGTTGAGCCAGCGACCAAGACGCTGTGACAACCGTACCCTGTGGCTGGCATAGACGGTGGTAAAGACCAGCAAGTGACACCAGATGATGCCGCCCAGGTTGAAGATGCAACCAAGCAGGATAAAGGCGAGCGCCTTGTCGGGGGCATCCGGTGCGATGAACTGGGGCACGAAGGCGAGGAAAAAGAGCGCGACCTTGGGGTTGAGCACATTGGTCAGCACACCCTGCCGGTAAATCTGGCCATAGGATAGGGCGGGCAAGGTGAGCCCTCTCTCCATGGAACCCGTTGCTTGCTGGCGCAGCAGGGAGAACCCCAGATAGATCAGGTAGATGGCGCCAGCCAGCTTGATAAGGGCAAACAGCTCGGCCGAGGCACTGAGCAGGGCCGACAGACCGAGGGCCGCCGCCAACACATGCACCATGACACCAGTGCCGATGCCAAGGGTCGCGACCGAACCGGCACGCCACCCTTGCGAACCGCTGCGCAGCATAACCAGCAGGGAGTCGGGTCCCGGCATGATGTTGAGCAGCAGCCCCGAGACCATAAACAGAGCAAGATCATGAATACCGAACATCACCCCTCCCATCATAAAGAAAAACCAAACAAAGAGGGCTCCGCAGAGCCCTCTTTCCTTTCACTCTGCGGCAGCTGACGAGTCATCAGCTGTCCCGCCAGCCATCAAGGCCGCAGCGCCTTGTCCGCCCGCGAGATACCGCAGACGCCGGAGCGCACCACTTCGATGATCTCGTTGGTCTGGGCGGCAGTCTTGATAAAGGCATCCAGCTTCTCGCTGGTGCCCACCAGCTGCACCGTGTACTGCTCGGGGGTGACGTCGACGATCTGGCCACGGAAGATATCCGCCAGCCGTTTCAGCTCGTCACGGGCCCCACCGGCGGCGCGCGCCTTGACTAGCGCGATCTCCCGCTCGATATGCTCCCCTTCGCTCAAATCGCACACTTTGAGCACATCCACCAGCTTGTGCAGTTGCTTCTGGATCTGCTCCAGCACCCGCTCGTCACCCATGGTGACTATGGTCATGCGCGACAGAGTGGGATCCTCGGTCGGTGCCACCGTCAGGGTCTCGATGTTGTAGCCGCGCTGGGAGAAGAGACCCACCACGCGGCTCAGGGCGCCGGATTCGTTCTCCAGCAGTACCGAAATGATATGCCTCATGATATTTCCCCCGCCTTGCTCAGCCACATCTCGTCCTTGATGGAACCAAACTTGAGCTCCTTGAGCACGACCGAAATAATATGTTCCATCGTCAGGTTCTCTCCGTCTTGCTCAGCCACATCTCATCCATGGCGCCAAACTTGATCTGCATCGGATAGACGTGCTCATCCGGGTCGACCGAGATATCCATGAACACCAGCCGATCCTTCATGGCGAAGGCCTTCTCCATGGCGCTCTCCAGCTCGGCCGGATCGCTCACCGCGATGCCGACGTGGCCGTAGGCTTCCGCCAGTTTGACGAAGTCCGGCAGGGACTCCATGTAGGAGTGGCTGTGACGGCCGCCGTAGAACATCTTCTGCCACTGCTTGACCATGCCCAGCGCACGGTTGTTTATGGAGATGATCTTGATGGGCACCCCGTACTGCATGCAGGTAGAGAGCTCCTGAATATTCATCTGCACCGAGCCGTCGCCGGTGACGCAGCAGACCACCGCATCCGGGTTGGCAAACTGGGCCCCCATGGCGGCCGGAATGCCGAATCCCATAGTGCCGAGGCCCCCCGAGTTTATCCACTGGCGCGGTTTGGCAAACGGGTAGTAGAGGGCAGCAAACATCTGGTGCTGGCCCACGTCGGAGGCAACGAACGCCTGACCCTGAGTCACCTTGTAGAGGGTCTCGATCACCTGTTGCGGCTTGATCTGGGTGGACGATTTTTCGTAGGCTAGACAGTGACGGGAGCGCCACTGATTGATCTGGTTCCACCAGTCCGCCAGCGCCTCCTTGTCGTTATCGAAGCCACACTCGCGGATCACTTCCAGCATCTGCTCCAGCACGGTTTCCACCGAGCCGACGATAGGCACATGGGCCTGCACCGTCTTGGAGATGGAGGTGGGGTCGATATCGATATGGACCACGGTCGCATTGGGGCAGAACTTGGCCACGTTGTTGGTGACGCGGTCATCGAAGCGGGCACCCACGGCAAAGATGAGATCCGCGTTGTGCATGGTCTTGTTGGCTTCGAAGGTGCCGTGCATCCCCAGCATGCCGATAAATTGCGGATGGACACCGGAGAAAGCCCCCAGCCCCATCAGGGTGGTGGTCACCGGCAGGTTCAGCAGCTCCGCCAGCTTGGTCACCAGATGGTCCGCATTGGCGTTGATAGCGCCGCCGCCCACGTACATCACCGGGCGCTGGGCTTCTACCAGCAGCTTGGCAGCCCGCTTGATCTGCCCTTTATGACCAGACTTGGTCGGGTTGTAGGAGCGCAGGGAGACTGTCTCGGGATACTGGTAGGGGAATTTTTCTTTCGGGTTCTGCACATCTTTGGGCAGATCCACCACCACCGGCCCCGGGCGGCCGCTGGCGGCAATGTAGTAGGCCTTCTTGATGGCCTCAGGGATATCGCTCGCCTTCTTGCACAGGAAGCTGTGCTTCACCACCGGGCGGGAGATACCGATCATGTCGGTCTCCTGGAACGCATCCTCACCGATCATGCTGGTCGGCACCTGGCCGGAGAGGATCACCAGCGGAATGGAATCCATATAGGCGGTGGCAATACCGGTAATGCAGTTGGTCGCTCCCGGGCCTGACGTTACCAGCACTGTCCCCACCTTGCCGGTGGAACGGGCGTAACCGTCCGCCATGTGAACCGCGGCTTGCTCGTGCCGCACCAAGACATGCTCCATCTTGCCGTTTTCGAAGAGAGCGTCATAGATGTCGAGCACTGAGCCACCAGGGTAGCCGAAGACGTGCTCAACTCCCTGATCTTCCAGCGCTCTAACCACCATCTGGGCGCCTGATAACATCTCCATGATAAAGCCCTCCAGGCTTTGCTCCGTTTAGCGAATCCCGCCGACGATGCCGTGCTTCCCGGCACAGCCCGATCCGTTTCTTGTTGTTATCTGAATGCAGATCGGTCCAATTCAGCCCCGTCGACAGTAGAAAAAAAGGATTTTTCCGTCATTCACACGAAAATAGGGTGAAAAACCAACTTAACCCGCTTCATAACGCTTGTCCACGGCTTTATCTGACCAGAACAGTCATACATTTCAACCGGCTATTAACATTCAATGACTTGCCGCAGCGACCATGAGACAAAAGGGAAGGAAGTCGGGGAATGGCCAGCGGATCATTCCGCTGAGGGGGAAAACAGCCACAAAAAAGCCCACCGTTCAGCGGTGGGCTTGATGCCGGATGATGACTCAGTTGTCCTGATCCGGCTCCGCCAACCAGATCTGCTGATCCGGATCTGTCTCTTCACTGACCGAAATGCTGACACCCATATCGAGCAACTCGTGCAGGGTGAGATTGTCAGCCAGGTTCATGACTTCGCCGTTTTCATTGGTAAAGCGCATTTGCTCCGTCCTCTCCTTGGTGGGATCGCCTTTCAGTCTAGTCAACAACGCTCACTTGCGATAACCAGCAACTGGATAAACAGTCGCCCCCATCCAGCTCGCTCAGGCGATCACTCACCTCCTCCGGAAACAGGGTGCGTGCCCAGAGCCGCCGTGACAGAGAGGCTACGCTCTCGTCAGCGCCCGCCGCCAGCCAGCGGGCCAGCTCCCCCGCTACATCGGGGTAGCAAACCGCCCCCGGCGAGGCGCTGTCGAGCCAGGTACGCACCAGATTGGCATCGAGCACATCCATCAGGGTCGCCAGCCCCATCATCTCCAGAGTCTTGCCATTGGTCAGCTGCTCGAACTGGCCGCCGAGGGGTTTGACCAGCAGCTTCTTGCCAAGGGTGAGCGCCTCGGAAGCCAGCTCGAAACCCGCGTTGGAGATGACGCCGCGACAACCGGCCAACACGGCGATAAACCCGTGCCGCGATGGTGGTTCGAAGCGCAGGTTGCGCCATTGGCTCGGGGTGCGAATGGCGGGGTGAAAGCAGACGAAACGCTGCTGACCAAAGCGCGACAACAGGGCGGCGATCGCCTCGGTCTGCTCGAACGGCAGATAGACCAGGATCTCGCCGTTATCCGGCGCGGCGGCGATGGGGTCGATCACCGGTGGTAGCAAGGGGTGGCCGAAGTGAAACCAGTGCAGCCCGAGCGGCTGATCCACTGGGGCAAAGTGGCGCATCAGCTGACGGCTGATCCCATTATCCCCCCAGCGCGGGATGGGCCAGTTGAAGCTGGCCTGATGGCTGACGGTGAGGCTTGGCTTGCCATAGCGGCGGGCGGCGTGGGCGGTCAGCGGCTCAAAGTCGCTCACCACCAGATCGTATTCGCTGCAGTCGAGAGACCGCAGATCCCGCCAGAAGGTGAGCGGCGAGGCGGCTTGCAGGGTGCGCCACGGAGAAACTCGCCCCTCGTGACTGACAAAAGTGAGGCCGGGAAAGGCGCGGTAGGCGCCAAACTCCTCCATGTCGAAGTAGCAGTCGGCGGAGCGGCCGCTAAAGAGATAATCCACCTCGACCCCTGCCGTGCGCAGCGCCCGCGCCAGGGTGCGACTGCGACTGATGTGGCCGTTGCCGGTGCCCTGCACCCCGAACAGTATCCTCATGAATGGCTCCAGCCGAGCGCCAGCACGGCGCAAGCGCCCCCCAGCAGAGCACCGGCTACCAGATCGCTCAGGTAGTGTACCCCGAGCAGCAACCGGGATGCCCCCACCAGTGCCGCCCAGCCAAACAGCAGGGGTGCCCAGAGCGGAAAACCGGTGGCCAGTATGGTGGCCATCAGAAAGGCTGCGGCGGTATGGCCGGAGGGAAGGCTGTAGCGATCGGAGGGGGTGATAAAGACCGGCAAACCGACTGGCCGTTGCCGTTTCAGGCTGTTTTTCAGCAGCAGATAGAGGGGCAGTTCGATGGCGAAGGCAAGCAGCGCCAGTCGAACCAGTTCACGCTCTGCCTCCCCCAGCCACCAGAGCAAGGCGGCCAGCACGGCGTAAAGCGGGCCATCACCGGTGCGGGAAATGAGACGACTCACCCTCGCCTGCTGCCGGTTGTAACCGTGAAGCAGGCAGACCCGGCACACCTGAAGGTCCCATTGCTGGATCTTGTTCATATCCCCTCCTTCCCTGAATTCTGCTTGCAGAGTAAGAAAGCGGGATGACGTTACGTTGAACAAGGGATAACAGATTTATGAAAAAAGGGCCGAATGGCCCTTTTTAATCTCGATGTTGCGGCAAAATCAGTGGCTGCCGCGCAGACCGGTCTCCATCAGACGGCAGTTGTGGTCCGCCAGACGAGCCATGAAGTGCTCATCCACTTTCAGGCCAAACACCTGCTCGTAGAGATCCTTCATCACGAATGGCTGCCACATCATGCTGAGGAAGGAGATCTTCAGCATGTCGGGATCCAGGTTGTCACCCAGCTCGCCGTTGGACTTCATGGTTTCCAGCAGGGCATCGAACTGCGGCAGCTGGCGTTCCAGCAGACGGTTCAGCACAAAATCCCGGCCCGGGCTCTTCTCGGTCGACAATGCGCTGGAGATGGCAGAGGTCAGCTCGCTGTTGGGCGCCATCACCTGATAGTAGGTGTTGAGCAGCTCGTTGAGGCTGTGATTGCTGTGTTCATCTTGCCAGGCATGGTCGAGGGGTTCGGCCACATCGCCCAATACCGCTTTGTAAAGACCCTCTTTACTGCCAAAGTAGTAGTGGATCATTGCCAGATTGGAGCCAGCAAGCTCCGCGATTTCGCGTGTAGTTACCTTGCTATAGGGAGTATTGAGAAAACGCTCACGGGCGGCAGCAAGCAACTTGTCACGAATGTCAGAACGTCCGACCGGACGACCAGGTCTACGTTTTTCCATTTAACACCTCAGATAATTCAGCCAATGCTGATAAGTCGATCTGGTTGTGCAGAGAATAGAGCACAGCAGGAATGACCAGATAATCGGTCATGGGCCGAATATGGGACAAGGAAATTTGCAATCCTTTACAATCCGATTAAATACGCCAGCAGATTGCCCCTGACCTTCCGTGTTGACACAGCATAAAAATCTCGATATTGGTAAAAGCGTTATCGACTGGAAGGAATAACAACGTCATGCGTATCGCCACCCCGCTACTACTAATCTCCCTAATCGCGTTAACTCGCGCGGGATCCTTGTAGCCGGGCTAAGGCATAGCCGGAATTTACAAAAACCCGTGCACCCTGCACGGGTTTTTTTATGCCGCCGCAGGATGCACGTTACCGAACTTAGGAAGAGGGAAGTCACATGTCAGATCGGGTCATCATATTCGACACCACCTTGCGTGATGGTGAGCAGGCCCTGGCGGCCAGTTTGACAGTCAAGGAGAAGCTGCAGATAGCCCAGGCGCTGGAGCGGCTCGGTGTCGACGTCATGGAGGTGGGCTTCCCGGTCTCTTCTCCCGGCGATTTTCAATCGGTGCAGACCATCGCCCGCCACATCAAGAACAGCCGAGTCTGCGCCCTCGCCCGCGCCCTGCCAAAAGATATCGATGCCGCCGGTGAAGCCTTGCGGGTCGCCGAGGCGTTTCGCATCCACACCTTTATCTCCACCTCCTCCATCCATGTGGAGAGCAAGCTGAAAAAGAGCTTCGAGGATGTGCTGGAGATGGGGGTCGGCGCCATCAAGCACGCCCTGCGCTACACCGATGATGTGGAGTTCTCCTGCGAGGATGCGGGCCGCACGCCGATCGATAATCTCTGCCGCATGGTGGAGGCCGCCATCAAGGCGGGGGCCCGTACCATCAATATCCCCGATACCGTGGGCTACACGGTGCCGACCGAGTTCTCCGGCATCATCCACACCCTGTTCAACCGGGTCCCCAACATCGACAAGGCGATCATCTCGGTCCACTGCCACGATGATCTGGGGCTCTCGGTGGCCAACTCCATCGGCGCGGTGCAGATGGGGGCCCGCCAGATCGAGTGCACCATCAACGGCATCGGCGAACGGGCGGGCAACTGCTCGCTGGAAGAGGTGGCGATGATCCTCAAAACCCGCGCCGACCTGCTCGGGGTGCAAACCAATATCCGCCACAACGAAATTCATCGCACCAGCACGCTGGTCAGCCAGCTCTGCAACATGCCGGTGCAACCCAACAAGGCGATCGTCGGTGCCAATGCTTTCTCCCACAGCTCCGGCATCCATCAGGATGGCGTGCTCAAGGCGAAAAACACCTATGAAATCATCACCCCCGAGAGCATTGGCCTGACCCAGAACAACCTCAACATGACCTCCCGCTCCGGCCGCCACGTCATCAAGCACCGGATGGAGTCCATGGGCTACGCCGAGAGCAGCTACGACCTCGACCACCTCTACGGCAAATTCCTGACCCTGGCCGACAAGAAGGGTCAGGTGTTCGACTACGACCTCGAAGCGCTGGCCTTCTTCAGCCAGATCCACGAAGAGCCGGAGCACTTCAAACTGGAGTACCTCGGGGTGCAGAGCGGCAGCTCGGTACTGGCCACCGCCTCGGTCAAATTGAAGGTAGGACAGGATCTGATCTGCGAAGCGGCTACCGGCAACGGCCCGGTGGATGCGGTCTACCAGTGCATCAACCGCATCACCGGCTATGAGATCCGCATCGACAAATACGCCCTCAAGAGCAAGGGTGAAGGGGAAGATGCCCTCGGTCAGGTCGATATCGTCGCCGAGTACAAAGGGCGCAAATTCCACGGCATGGGACTGGCCACCGACATCATCGAATCCTCGGCCCACGCCCTGCTCCATGTGATCAACAGCATCTGGCGCGCCGATCAGGTCGCCGAACAGATGGAACGCAATAACAGCATCAAATCAGAAACCGTCTGAGCAGGACTCGCTGCCACACAGACGGCATGGAATGACAACATCAAGACGGGGAACGTCTGAACCGGCAACCGCGCGCAGCGTCGGGGAAACCGGACAGAGGGATCTCAAAGACAATATCAGGATGGAGAGTGTATGAGCAGTTATCGGATCGCAGTATTGCCGGGTGACGGCATTGGCCCGGAAGTGATGGCCGAAGCCGTCAAGGTGCTTGAGAAGGTGCAGGCCAGGTTCGGCCTCGCCTTCGAGTATGATAACCATGACGTGGGCGGCATCGCCATCGACAACCACGGTACCCCGCTGCCGCAAAGCACCATCGCGGGTTGTGAAGCGGCTGATGCCGTGCTGTTTGGCTCGGTGGGCGGCCCGAAATGGGAACATCTGCCCCCCAACGATCAGCCGGAACGTGGCGCACTGCTGCCCCTGCGCGCCCACTTCAAGCTGTTCTGCAACCTGCGTCCGGCCCGTATCTATACCGGTCTGGAACAGTTCTCACCCCTGCGCGCCGACATCTCCGATCGCGGTTTTGACATCGCCTGCGTGCGCGAGCTGACCGGCGGCATCTACTTCGGCCAGCCCAAGGGGCGTGAGGGAGAGGGGGCGAACGAGAAGGCGTTCGACACCGAGGTGTACCATCGCTTCGAGATTGAGCGCATCGCCAAGATTGCCTTTGAGTCGGCTCGCGTGCGCCGTGGCAAGGTCACCTCCATCGACAAGGCCAACGTACTCGCCTCTTCCATTCTGTGGCGCGAGGTGGTGACGCAAGTCGCCAAGTCCTATCCGGACGTAACCCTCAACCATATGTACATCGATAACGCCACCATGCAGCTCATCAAGGATCCGTCCCAGTTCGATGTGCTGCTCTGCTCCAACCTGTTCGGTGACATCCTCTCCGACGAGTGCGCCATGATCACCGGCTCCATGGGACTGCTCCCCTCCGCCAGCCTCAACGAATCAGGTTTCGGCCTGTTCGAACCGGCCGGTGGTTCGGCCCCGGATATCGCCGGCAAAGGGATTGCCAACCCCATCGCCCAGATCCTCTCCGCCGCCCTGATGCTGCGTTACAGCCTGGGTCAAGAGGCTGCCGCCCAGGCCATTGAGCAGGCCGTGGCCCAGACCCTGGCCGAGGGTTACTTCACCGCCGACCTGCATCAGGCCAGCGCCCGCCACCCAGTGCAGAGCACGTCCGAGATGGGTAGCCAGATCGCCGCCCGGATCTGAGCCACATAACAGAAAACAAGGAAGAGAGAAGCAATGGCCAAGACCCTCTATCAGAAAGTATTCGACGCCCACGTGGTACGGGAAGTGGAAGGGGAGACCCCCCTCATCTACATCGACCGCCATCTGGTGCATGAAGTGACCAGCCCACAGGCATTCGACGGCCTGCGCGCCATGAACCGCCAGCTGCGCCGCCCGGATCTGACCTGGGCTACCATGGATCACAACGTCTCCACCACCACCAAGGACATCGCCGCCTCCGGCGAGATGGCCCGCATCCAGATGGAGACGCTGGTGGACAACTGTAAAGAGTTCGGGGTTCGCCTCTACGATCTCAACCACAAATATCAGGGGATCGTCCATGTGATGGGCCCCGAGCTCGGCATAACCCTACCCGGCACCACTATTGTCTGCGGCGACTCCCACACCGCCACCCATGGCGCCTTCGGCTCGCTGGCGTTCGGCATCGGCACTTCCGAAGTGGAACATGTGATGGCGACCCAGACCCTGAAACAGGGCCGCGCCAGGACCATGCGCATTTCGGTCAACGGCAAACTGGCCGAGGGCATCAGTGCCAAGGATGTGGTGCTGGCCATTATCGGCAAGGTCGGCCACGCCGGTGGTACCGGCTACGTGGTGGAGTTCGCTGGCGAAGCCATCGAAGGGCTCACCATGGAAGGGCGGATGACGGTGTGCAACATGGCCATCGAGCTCGGCGCCAAGGCCGGCATGATCGCCCCCGACCAGACCACCATCAACTACATTCGCGGCAAGGAGTTCGCCCCCAAGGGTGAGGCGCTAGAGCAGGCCATCGCCTTCTGGCAGAGCCTCAAGAGCGATGAAGGTGCCCACTTCGATGCCGAAGTTGTGCTGGACGCCGCCGATATCGCCCCGCAGGTCACCTGGGGGACCAACCCGGGCCAGGTGATTGCCGTCAATGAGCCGATTCCGGCACCAGAATCCTTCAGCGATCTGATGGAACAGCAATCCGCCCGCAAGGCGCTCGCCTACATGGATTTGCAACCGGGCCAGAAGCTCTCCGACGTTGCCATCGACAAGGTGTTCATCGGCTCGTGCACCAACAGCCGCATCGAGGATCTGCGCGCCGCAGCCGCCATCGCCCGCGGTCGCAAGGTCGCCGCTGGCGTGCAGGCGCTGGTGGTGCCGGGTTCCGAGCAGGTGAAGGCGCAGGCCGAAGCCGAGGGGCTGGACAAGATCTTCATCGAGGCCGGTTTTGAGTGGCGCCTGCCCGGCTGCTCCATGTGTCTGGCCATGAACAACGACCGCCTGCAACCGGGAGAGCGCTGCGCCTCCACCAGCAACCGCAACTTCGAAGGGCGTCAGGGCCGCGCCGGCCGCACCCATCTGGTCAGCCCGGCCATGGCCGCCGCCGCCGCCGTCACCGGCCGCTTCGCCGACATTCGCGCACTGTAAGAGGACATTTCGATGACCGGATTCAAACAGCATAAAGGGATCGTCGCCCCCCTCGACAGCGCCAACGTCGACACCGACGCCATCATTCCCAAACAGTTTTTGCAAAAAGTAAACCGCATCGGTTTTGGCAAGCACCTGTTCCACGACTGGCGCTTTCTGGACGATGCCGGCCAGCAGCCCAACCTCGAGTTCGTGCTCAACCAACCGCAATTCGCCGGTGCCAGCATCCTGCTGGCTCGCGAGAACTTCGGCTGCGGGTCTAGTCGCGAGCACGCCCCCTGGGCGCTGGCGGACTACGGTTTCAAGACCATCATAGCCCCGAGCTTTGCCGATATTTTCTACGGCAACGCTATCAACAACGGCATGGTGCCGGTGCGTCTGAAGGAGGAGGAGGTCGACGCCCTGTTCCAGCTGGTCGCCGCCCAGCCGGGCATCCAGATCGAAGTGGATCTGGAAGCGAATCAGGTACGTGCAGGTAGCCTCAGCTTCGGTTTCGAGATCGACGAATTCCGCCGTTATTGCCTGCTCAACGGCTTGGATGCCATCGGCCTGACCCTGCAGCACGAGGCCGCCATCAGCGCCTTTGAGGCAAAGCAGCCGAGCTGGATTTAATCAGCCAGTTGCAAAAAAACGAGTAGAATCAACAGGGAGCTTCGGCTCCCTGTTTTACTGTCCGCGACGCTTCCCACTTTGGACCACCGGAACTGGCCCGTGCCACAGGAAAGGATGATGAAGAGACCGACGGCAATTCCTCTGCTCTGTGCCCTGCTGCTTGCCCTGCCTGCGGGGGCCAGCCAAACCAGCTTCAACAACAGCCTCGGCCAGATCAGCGTCGGCTGGCAGGATAGCGAAGGCAAATCCCAACAGCTCACCTACCGGCTCGAACAGGGCAAGTTACCGCCTCTCATCGCCTATCGCCCGGCCAGAATGCAGGAGGAGGTATTGCAGGTATTGCTGCGGGAGGTGCGCCAGAACTACCCCGAGGTGCAGTTCACCCTCTCCCGCCCCTCGCTGGAGCTGCATCTGAAAAGCCGCAATCAGGACAAGGCGCGCGAGGCGATGGCCTTTCTGCAGTCCAAGCGGAGCAAAGAGGAGCAGGCGTGGCTGACCAAACACTACTTCCAGTACTTCAACACCCCCGACGGGCAGCTGGCGGTGAAGCAAGATCATGTGCGCATCGCGCTGGAGAGTCGCAGCGGGCTGGCTCCGCTGGCGGATCAGCTCAAACAGCAGGGCAGTACCGAAACAGAAGCGCGCCAGAAAACCGTGGCCCATATGCTCACCTTTATCCAGAGCATCCCCTATCAGCAGCTCGACAGCCTGAATGGAAGACAGGGCAAGGGCTTCCTCCCGCCCCGTCAGGTACTGGAACAGAACCGGGGTGATTGCGACAGCAAGGTAACCCTGATGGCCGCCATGCTGGCCCAGCTCTTTCCCGAGCTGAAACAGGCCATGGTGTTCGTCCCCGGCCATGCCCTGCTGGCTGTTGACCTGCCCGCCAAGCCGGGGGATGCGACCCTCAACTGGCAGGGGCAAAACTACCTGCTGCTCGAACCCACAGGCCCCGCCACCTTGCCTGCGGGCCAAATAGCTTCGACCAGCAAAACGCTGGTCGATAGCAAGCAGTTGAGTGTGCAACCGGTTCAGGAAAAAGGCTAACCCCCTCCCTCTGCCGATGAGGAGAGAGGATTAACCCTGAGGCAGAAACTCCACCGCCAGCAGCAACCCGCTCTCCTCCTCCAGCACCCGGATTATACGGGCATGGGCTTCAAAGGGAGGCAACAGGTTGTTGTTGGTGGCAAGACTGATCCGGATGGGCTGATTGATGTCGAGCTGGTGTTCAGAGACCGCAATCCCCATGCCGTTGGCACTGAGATCCCGGCAGATCCCCTCCAGCACCAGCTGCTGCTGATAGACTGTGACCGGAGCATTGATGACCATGCGCGCAAAGGCACGCCTTTCCTTGGTATTGGTAAGCACGCGAACATCCTCTGTTGGGTGGGCGTCATCTCATGGGTATTGCACAATTGTGCTGGTCTACCCAAAAGAACGTTAATACAATGCGGTTCGTTTCTCAAACGGGGTGCGGTTTACCGCTGAGATTATACCCGTGTACCTGATCCAGATAATGCTGGCGGAGGAATTTGAGGCATGGCGCTCATTTTTTGCGCCCTCACCCGCTGGCACCTCGTTATTAACAAGTAATAGGGAGTGCCACCCATGAAGACCCTGCTGCTGGTCACCACCGGCCTGCTGTCGGCCAATGTGTTCGCCGCCGACACCCTCACCGTCTACACCTACAGCTCTTTCACTGCCGAGTGGGGTCCGGGGCCCAAGATCAAACAGGCCTTCGAGAAAGAGTGCGACTGCACCCTCAATCTGGTTCCCCTCGAAGATGGGGTCGCCATCCTCAACCGGCTGCGGCTGGAGGGCAACCACAGCAAGGCCGATCTGGTGCTGGGGCTCGACGATGCCCTCATCAGCGAAGCCAAGCAGAGCGGTCTGTTCGCCCCCCATCCCGCCAAGCTGGATGGCATCAAGGTGCCGGGTGGCTGGCAGGATGACACCTTCGTCCCCTACGACTACGGCTACTTCGCCTTCGTCTATGACAAAGACAAACTCAAGCAGCCGCCCAAGAGCCTGAAAGAGCTGGTGGAGCGTCCCGACCTCAAAGTGATCTATCAGGATCCCCGCACCTCCACCCCGGGGCAGGGGCTGATGCTGTGGATGAAGTCTGTCTACGGCGACAAGGCGCCTGCCGCCTGGGGCGAGCTTGCCAAAAAGACGGTCACCGTCACCAAGGGGTGGTCAGAGGCCTATGGCATGTTCCTCGATGGCGAAGCGGACATGGTACTCTCCTACACCACCTCTCCGGCCTATCACCTGATTGCCGAGAACAAGCCCCAGTATCAGGCTGCCGCCTTCGAGGAGGGTCAATACCGTCAGGTAGAAGTGGCCGCCAAGCTGAAGAGCGCCAAACAGGAGAAGCTGGCTGACCAGTTCCTGCAATTTATGGTTAGCCCCGCCTTCCAGCAGGAAATCCCGACCGGCAACTGGATGTATCCGGTTATCGACACGCCGCTGCCCAAGGGCTTCGAGCAGATGATCACCGTAGCCAAGCCGCTCGCCTTCAGCAGCGATGAGGTGGCCGCCAATCGCAAAGGGTGGATCCGCGAGTGGCTGCAAGCCGTCACCCAGTGAGCCGTTATCTGAAACCACAGGCTCGTCCTCTCTGGTGGCTGCCGGGCAGTGCAGCCACCCTGTTGATCCTGCTGTTATCCCTCGGGCCGCTCGCGGCCCTGCTGTGGCAGGCCGGTTCGCTGGCACCCCGCTCCCTGCTCGCAGATCCTTATCTGCGTCATGTGCTGGGCTTCAGTCTGGGGCAGGCACTGCTCTCCACCCTGCTGAGCCTGGGGCTTGCCATTCCGGTGGCCCGTGCGCTGGCACGGCGCCGCTTCCTTGGCCGCACCCTGCTGATCAAGTTGTTTGGCCTCTCGCTGGTACTGCCGGTCATCATCGCCATCTTCGGTATCGTGGCTGTCCACGGCAAACAGGGATGGCTGCCGCAGCTGCTGCGCACCTTGGGGCTGGATCCAGGCAATTATCTCTACGGCCTGTTCGGTATCCTGCTGGCCCACGTCTTCTTCAACATGCCGCTGGCGGCCCGCCTGATGCTGCAGAGCATAGAGAGCATCCCCGAATCGAGCTGGCGCCTTGCCAGCCAGCTCGGCATGCGCTCATCCCATATCTTCCGGCTGCTGGAGTGGCCGCTTATTCGCGGCATATTGCCGGGGCTGGCCAGCCTCATCTTTATGCTCTGCTTCACCAGCTTCACCACAGTGCTGGCGCTGGGAGGCGGGCCGAAATCCACCACGCTGGAAGTGGCCGTCTATCAGGCGCTGCGCTTTGACTTCGATCTCGCCACCGCAGGCGGACTGGCGCTGGTGCAGCTGATCCTGACCGCCGCCCTGCTCGCCCTGCAGCACAAGCTGCAGAGCACCCCGGCCAGCAGGGTGACACCCCGTCGTCCCTGCCTGCGGCCGGATCGCCATCAGCCAGGCACGGCCGTGGTGGATCTCCTCTCGCTCAGCATCGGGCTCGCCATCTTTCTGCCACCGTTGCTGGCCATCATCGTCGCCGGCCTCCACCCCGGTCTGCTGACGGCGCTCACCTCCGCCAAACTGTGGCAGGCGAGCGGCCAGTCGCTGTTGATTGCGTTGGCAGCCGGTGCATTGGCCACCTTGCTCGGCGGTGCACTGCTGCTGACCAGCCGTCATCTACGGATACGGGCTCGCAAGCGGCGGGCAGCCGCCCTGTGGGAGGCCAGCGGCTCGGTGATCCTGATGATCCCGGCAGTGGTGCTCTCTACCGGTCTCTTCATCCTGTTTATGCCGTTCGCCGATGTGTTCGCCCTCGGCCCCTGGCTGGTGGTGCTGGTCAACGCCCTGATGGCGCTACCCTATGTGATGCGCACCCTCTCCGCCCCCATGCAGCTGGTGGTGCGCCAATATGACCGGCTGGCGGATAGCCTGGGGGTACGCGGCCTGCATCGCCTGCGACTGGTGGAGTGGCCGCTGCTGCGCCGCCCGCTAGCACTAGCGATGGCACTGTCGATGATCCTCTCGCTGGGGGATCTCGGCGCCATCGCCATGTTTGGCAGTCAGGAGCTCACCACCCTGCCCTGGCTGCTCTACCAACAGCTTGGCAGCTATCGATTGACCGAGGCAGCCGCCACCGCTCTGCTGCTGCTGACGCTCTGTTTCTCCCTGTTCTGGCTGGTGGAGCGGGGTCTTGGAGGAAAACATGCTGAACATTGATATGCTTGCGACCAGCTACCCCGACTGGCGCGTCAGCTTCAGCGCGACCCTGCCCAAGGGAGAGATCACCGCACTGATCGGCCCAAGCGGCGCAGGTAAATCAACCCTGCTCGGGATGATCGCCGGATTCGTGCCGGTGGAGTCGGGCCGCCTCAGCTTCGATGGCGAAGATCTGCTGCCACTGGGCCCGGCCGAGCGACCAGTCACCACCCTGTTTCAGGATCACAACCTGTTCCTCCATCTGTCGGTGTTCGACAATATCGCCATCGGCTTGCACCCGGGTCTGCGCCTGCGTGCCGCCCAGCGGGCACAGGTGCTCGATGCAGCCGCACGGGTTGGTCTTGGCGAGATGTTAAACCGCCAGCCTGAACAGCTCTCCGGCGGCCAGCAGCAGCGGGTCGGGCTGGCTCGCGCGCTGGTGCGCGGCAAACCGCTGCTGCTGCTGGATGAGCCCTTCTCTGCCCTCGATCCCGCCCTGCGCCGGGAGATGCTGGCCGAAGTGGCGCGCCTCGCCTGCGAACAGGGCATTACCGTACTGATGGTGTCCCACAATCCGGAAGATGCCCAGCTTATCGCCGATCAGGTGCTGTTTGTCGACGAGGGGCGCATCGCCCTGCAAGGCAAGCCGGATATTCTGCAAAACAGCGACCACCCGGGGCTGCTGCGCTATCTTGGCCAATAACCCTTGGGAATAAAGACTGCGCCATGATCAAAAAGGGAAGCCAAGTGGCTTCCCTTTTTCATATGAAGATAGTCAGCTAAATCAGAGATTTTCCTCGGCGAACGAAGCCAGTCGGCTGCGCACGACGCCATTGAGGAAGATGTTGGCACTGCCGTCAAAATCCTTGAAACGCTCGACGATGTAGGTGAGACCCGAGGTCACCGGGCTAAGGTAGTTGGAGTCGATCTGGGCCAGGTTACCAGAGCAGACGATCTTGGTGCCTTCGCCGCAACGGGTGATGATGGTCTTGATCTGGGAAGCGGTCAGGTTCTGGCACTCATCCAGCAGCACGAAGGTGTTCTGGATGCTGCGCCCGCGCATGAAGTTGACCGATTTGAACTGGATATTGGCCTTCTCCATGATGTAGCTGAGCGAGCCGCTCATGTTCTCGTCCTGCTTGTGCAGCACCTCCAGGGTGTCGGTCACCGCCGCCAACCAGGGCATCATCTTCTCCTCTTCGGTGCCGGGCAGGAAGCCGATGCTCTCGGCAATTTCCGGGGTATTCCGGGTGACGATCACCTTCTCGTAAATGCCCTTCTCAATCACCAACTCCAGCGCAGCAGCCATGGCCAGCAAGGTTTTGCCGCAACCGGCCGGGCCGGTCAGGATCACCAGATCGATGTGCGGATCGAGCAGTGCATCCAGCGCCATCCCCTGATAGACATTCTTGGGGTGTACACCCCACGCCTTGCGAGACATCAGTCGCTCGCGGCCCAGATCCTTGATGCGGATCTTGCTGCCATCGTGGCTGAGCACCCGGGCGGCGAAGAAATTCTCTTCATCCACCAGATACTGGTTTACGTGAACCCCTTCCAGCAGATTGGCATCGATCACATGGATGGTGTCGCGACCATGGGTCTCGCTCTCGCACTCGCCAACCCGCTCCCAGAAGCTGCCGGGCACCACCTGAAAGCCTTTGGCCAGCAGGCGGATATCATCGATCAGCTGGTCACTACGGTAATCTTCAACGTGAGCAAGCCCGGCTCCCTTGGCCTTGAGGCGCATGTTGATGTCTTTGGTGACCAGCACCACCTGGCGCTTCAACTCATGCTTTTGCAGATAGAGGGCCGCGTTGATGATACGGTTGTCGGCCTCCTTGTCGGTAAAGACCTCGGCATCCTGCGGCAGATGGTGATCGCTGAAGATGCAGATATTGCCGCTCGCTTCGCCAGCCAGCGGCACGCCCTGGGTGATCTGATCCGGGGTTGCATCGCGGAACACATCTTCCAGCGCACGAATGGCCACCCGCGCGTCGCGGCTGACATCCTTGTTGCGATCCTTGATGTTATCGAGCTCTTCCAGCACAGTCATGGGGATGAGCACGTCGTGCTCTTTGAAGGAGTAGATAGCGAGGGGTTCGTGAAGCAGAACGTTGGTATCCAGGATAAACAGCTTTCGGTCCGTATTGTCCATAAGCATCCTCCTTGGCACTGAAGGGCCACGTGTGTGAATCTCAGATGTCATTGAAACCACACGGCCGTGACAGTTTTATTACCCTCAACGCTACGCCCGATTTTACTATCGCGCAACAAATCACTTGGCCGCCTGATTTGATTGCGCATAAAAACAGCAATACAAAGACCGGCACTGTGGCCGGTCTCTTTTCTATCGTTCAACTACTTGGGCATGTTTGTCAGCCGCACTTGGAGTCGCCACAGTTGAGGCAGGTCATGCAGCCATCCTTCAGCACCAGCGCCTTGGTGTGGCACTTGTAGCAGAGCGCAGCATTGGCCGGGAAACCACTGCCACTCTGTTGCTCTTCAGCCTCCTGAGCCGCCTTCAACTCGGCCTGTTTCTCAGCCAGAAACGCCTGCTGATGCTCGTCCAGCCCGGTTGCCTTGAGCATGCCGATCTCGGTGAGATGGCTCTCGATCACGTTGCCAATTTCGGCGATCAGCGATGGCACATACTTGCCCTTGTTCCAGTAGCCGCCCTTGGGATCAAACACCGAGCGCAGCTCCTCCACCAGGAAGGTGACATCCCCACCCTTGCGGAATACCGCCGAGATGATGCGGGTCAGCGCCACGATCCACTGATAGTGCTCCAGGCTCTTGGAGTTGATGAAAATCTCGAACGGACGGCGAGTTTCGTGAACCGTGCCCTCGTTGAGAATGATGTCGTTGATGGTGATGAACAGCGAGTGCTCGGAGACATGCTCCGGCGTCTTCAACTTGTAGGTGGTGCCCATCAGCCGCTCCGGGCGCAGCACGGTTTCGTGCATATGCACTACGTCATCCTGCACAGAGAGATCTTCTTGCGGCTCATCCTTGGTACGCACCTTGTAGGCGACGATTTTCTTGTCGATCTTCTTGACCATAATGTCGTTCTCAGAATTTACCGTAATAGCCTTCTTTCAAGGCGTCGTAGAGGTTGGCGGCCGTATGCAGCTCGCCATCGTATTCGATCTCTTCGTTCCCCTTGACGGAGATGATGGAGCCATCCTCCAGGGTGAAATCGTACAGGGTGTTCTCCAGATCCTTCTCCTTCACCAGCACGCCCTGGAAGGCCTCAGGATTGAAGCGGAAGGTAGTGCACCCCTTGAGGCCAGAGTCCGAGGCATACATGTAGATGTCCTTGAACTGCTCGAACGGAAAATCGGTCGGCACATTGGCAGTCTTGGAGATGGAGGAGTCAATCCAGCGCTGGGCCGCAGCCTGAATGTCCACATGCTGCGCCGGGGTGATGTCATCGGCAGTAATGAAGTAGTCCGGCAGACGACTTGCCTCATCATCGGCATAGGGCATGGCGGACGGATTCACCAGCTCGCGATAGGCCAGCAGCTCGAAGGAGTAGACATCGACGCTCTCCTTGCTCTTCTTGCCCGGCTTGATGACGTTGCGGCTGTAGTGGTGAGCAAAGCTCGGCTCGATGCCGTTGCTGGCGTTGTTGGCCAGTGACAGCGAGATGGTGCCGGTGGGCGCAATACTGCTGTGGTGAGTGAAACGCCCACCCACTTCGGCCAGCTCGGCGACCAGCGCAGGATCTACCTCGGCAACCTGCTGCATGTAGCGGCTGTAGCGCGCATGCAGCACCTTGCCCTTCACCTTGTCACCCACCTTGATGCCATCAGCCGCCATTTCCGGGCGCAGACGCAGCATCTTGCCAGTCACTTCAAACTCCTGCTCCATGATGGGGGCAGAGCCCTTCTCCTTGGCCAGACGCAGGGACTCCTGCCAGCCGGTCATCGCCAGCTCCTGGGATACCTGCTCGGTAAAGGCCACGGATGCCGCAGAGCCGTACTTGATCAGCAGCATGGTGAGGGTCGAACCAAGACCCAGGAAGCCCATGCCGTGACGGCGCTTGGCAGTGATCTCCTCGCGCTGTTTGGCCAGCGGCAGTTGGTTGATCTCCACCACGTTGTCGAGCATGCGAGTAAAGATGGCCACCACCTTGCGAAACGCCTGCCAATCGAATGCCGCGTTTTCAGTAAAAGGGTCGCGCACAAACTTGGTCAGATTGACCGAGCCCAGCAGACAGGCACCGTAGGGCGGCAACGGCTGCTCACCACAGGGGTTGGTCGCGCGGATCTCTTCACAGAACCAGTTGTTGTTCATCTGGTTGACCTTGTCGATCAGGATGAAGCCGGGCTCTGCATAGTCATAGGTGGAGGTCATGATGACATTCCACAGCTTACGGGCTGGCATGGTCTTGTAGACCTTACAAGCGACCTGCCCCAACTCGTTGAATACAACCCCTTCCTTGTTGGGCCAGTCGGCCCATAGCACCTGAGCAGGATCGTCCAGCGCAATGCCATCCTGCTCCACCTCTTTGGCGGTGTAGGGGAAGATCAGCGACCAGGGGGCATCCTCTTTCACCGCCTTGACGAAATCTTCGGTGATGAGCAGGGAGAGGTTGAACTGACGCAGGCGGCCATCTTCACGCTTGGCCTGAATAAACTCGATCACATCGGGATGGCGGATATCCATGGTGCCCATCTGGGCGCCGCGACGGCCACCGGCTGACGAGACGGTGAAACACATCTTGTCATAGATATCCATAAAGGAGAGCGGGCCGGAAGTGTAGGCACCGGCACCGGAGACAAAGGCACCGCGCGGGCGCAGGGTCGAGAAGTCATAGCCGATACCGCACCCGGCTTTCAGGGTCAGACCGGCCTCGTGCACCTTGCCAAGGATATCGTCCATCGAATCTTCGATGGTGCCTGAAACGGTACAGTTGATGGTCGAAGTGGCAGGCTTGTGTTCAAAAGCCCCGGCGTTGGAGGTGATGCGGCCCGCCGGAATGGCACCATTGCGCAGTGCCCACAGGAAAGACTCATACCAGGCCTCCGGTTCCAGCTCCTGCTCCGCCAAAGCTCGGGCTACCCGCTGGTAGGTCTCATCGATAGAGCTGTCGATGGGAGTGCCATCCTTGCTCTTGAGGCGATACTTGCTATCCCAGATCTCGAGGGACGTTTCCTGCATGGGGATAAGGCGGGAGCCAAGCTCACTCTCCAGCACCGGGTTCGATTTAGCCATTTTCAATCAACCTTATGTGAATGCATCGACATCATGACAACAGCAGAAAACACAACTAATGGTGTCATCTAAAATTAATGACACAACATATAGTACACCTGATGCCATGAGGGCGCCGATTCTAACCTAAAAAAATGCCCCGGCCAGCAGATTTCTGGGCCGAGGCACTTAACTGATTAATTTAATGAGAGATTTAACACTCAGAGATAGATCAGGGCTTCTTGACGTATACCGTCGGTGTTTCACCCGCCATATTCAGATAGAACTCGTAGACGCCATCGGCATCCGGTGAGAACTTCATGTCCTCATACTTGGAACAGGGGTTGACCGGCACAGCCTCACCACCCAGTACGGCAACACCATCACTCGGGCTCTTGTAGCCAAAGTTGGTACCGCAGCTCCAGCCTGAATCAGCAAACTTGAACTTGTAGGGGGCCCACTCTTTCTTGAGGGTGCCTTTGGCCATGTAGAGCTTGTCGGCTACCTTGACTACCTTGCTTTCATCAGTCGCCATCCAGTCGTTCATCTCCCCGCGCAGGTAGATGGACTTGCCACCGAAGTCGCTGTTGTCTGCCCCCGCCTGCTCTGCACCACCATTGGATGCGCAACCGCCTAATACCAGGGTTCCCGCCGCCAGCATCATCGTTACTGTTCTCTTGAACATGAGTCTATTCCTTAAATTATTGTGATTCCTTGGTCCATCAATATGGACTGAAGAATTAAACCAGAGGAGACATCACAAGAAAGGTAGAGGCATCACATTCTGTACTTTTTGTATCCAACACATTGAATTGGTGAGCAAATATCGAACAGAAAAAGAGGTCTTTTTGGGGCTTTAGAAGGCTAATCAATGAATGACAAGAAGGGGGAAGTCTAATAATCCGGCGACGTGATGAATTGCAGGCAATAAAAAACCCCGCTCATTGAGCGGGGTTTCTTGTATTGGGTGCCTGGCAGTGTCCTACTCTCGCATGGCGAATGCCACACTACCATCGGCGCTACCGCGTTTCACTTCTGA
>NZ_JAAKMI010000017.1:0-81095 GCF_049170315.1 Aeromonas sp. 604443 | reverse complement strand
CAGTATTGCTCGGGACTGTATCAGTCATTACATGAACGGTACGGGGTGAAATGCTCGATGACGGATGGGTATGACTGCTACCAGAATGCGTTGGCGGAGCGGGTGAACGGGATTTTGAAAGGAGAGTTATTGTTGCAAAGCCCGCAGGATTTGACGCAAGCGCGGGAAATGGTGCGTGAAGCAGTAGATATTTACAACGAGGAGCGGCCGCATCATGCGTTGAAATACAGAACCCCCGATGCGGTACATAGGGGGTTCTGAGTAGATAAATGCTAGTTGAAAATGTGTAAACCTATTTCAGGACTAGACAAACACAACAGGCCACCACCCAGGCTGAATGGCCTGAATGCCACAAAATCAGCCCCGTCCAAAAACCAAGAGGCGAAGGATCACCCTTCGCCTCTGACGTAACAGCTGGCTACTCGCTCTGGGGCAGGAACTGCAGCTCCGGCGCCGAGGAGGTCAGCACATCGGCGCAATAATCCCAGGTCGAGATGCGATAGTGCTGCAGATCTTCATCCAGATGCAGGCCGTCCGACTCCTGATGGAACCAGCTGGCAAAACGGGATGGAGTGATGAGCTGGATCTGCTCTTCGATGGCGTGGCTATCCTTCCCCTCGGCCAGATCGCAATCCTCGATGACCCGCAGGGCATAAATATGGCGAAAATAGACCCGGCAGAGGATTTGCGGGGGTAGATCGATGCTGCGCGCCCGCCCCAGCATGATGGTCAGGGAGTCGCTCCAGAGATCCTGATGCAACTCGGCCACAACCAGACCGGGCGGTAGCTGGCGGGACGGAGCCCAAGGGACGGCAACCTGCCGAATGGCATTTTTCTGTTCCATATTAACCTCACGACAACTCGCTCCCTGTCTTGAGTCTATCTGAACCACATAGTCCCGGCGAAGGCAATCGATGGACAATAAAAACGGCAATAAAAAAGCCGACGTATCAAACGTCGGCGAATAAAAAGTGCTTACAACAGAGGATTCACATATTCAGACCCTCGGGTCGAAAGATTGGTTCCCTCTTTTTGTAATTAATTTTCGGCGCGTTTAAACATCAGGGTATTGGCGTCCGACTCTTCCGGCACGAAGTAGTAGCCCTCGGCGTTGAAGCCGGTCAGCTGCTCCACCTCGGTCAGACGGTGCTTGATGATGTGGCGGGCCATCATGCCGCGAGCCTTCTTGGCGTAGAAGCTGATGATCTTGAACTGACCGTTCTTCTCATCCTTGAACACCGGCGTGACGATCCGCCCTTTCAGGCTCTTGGGTCGTACCGACTTGAAATACTCGTCGGAGGCCAGATTGATCAGCACCTCATCCCCCTGGGCTGCCAGCGCGTCGTTGAGGTGATGAGTGATCACCTCCCCCCAGAACTGGTAGAGATCCTTGCCGCGACTATTGTCGAGTTTGGTCCCCATCTCCAGTCGATAGGGCATCATCAGGTCGAGGGGGCGAAGCACGCCGTAGAGGCCGGAGAGCATCCGCAGGTGTGCCTGAGCGAAGTCAAAATCGGCCTCGCTGAAATCCTCCACCGCCAAACCGGTGTAGACATCCCCCTTGAAAGCCAGCAGCGCCTGACGGGCATTGGCGGGGGTGAAATCTGGCTGCCACTCGGCAAAACGGGCGGCATTGAGACCGGCCAGCTTGTCGCTGATCTTCATCAGAGTGGCGATCTGGTCAGGGCTCAGTTGGCGGGCCCGGCGAATCAGTTCGGCGGAGTGATCCAGCAGCTCGGGTTGGGTGAAACGGGGGGTCACCAGCGGTGACTCGTAATCCAGCGTCTTGGCCGGGGAAACCACAATCAGCATAACGTTCCTTTCTGGCGAGGGGCCGAACAGCGGATCGGCCCCATGTTTCATTCATCCAGCGTCACATTTTCCAGTGTGCCGGACCCCAGCTGCTCGCGACCGGAGAGCTTGATCAGCAGCCGCAGGTCGTTGGCCGAGTCGGCATGGGCGAGGGCCTCACTGTAGCCAATCTGGCCGGCGCAGAACAGGCTGAAAAGCGCCTGATCGAAGGTCTGCATGCCCAGTTCGGCAGATTTGGTCATCACCTCCTTGAGACGGTGCATCTCTCCCTTGCGGATGATGTCGGTGATGAGCGGGGTATTGAGCAGGATCTCGAATGCCGCACTGCGCCGCAAACCATCGACACTCGGCACCAGTTGCTGGGCGACAATGGCTCTGAGGTTGAAGGAGAGATCGAACAGAAACTGGCGATGTTTCTCCTGCGGCACCAGATGGAGGATGCGATCCAGCGCCTGGTTGGCGTTGTTGGCATGCAAAGTGGCGAGACAGAGATGGCCAGTCTCGGCGAACTGAAGGGCAAACTCCATGGTCTCCTGACTTCGGATCTCGCCGATCAGGATCACGTCCGGTGCCTGACGCAGCGAGCTTTTCAGTGCTACATCGAACGACTCGGTGTCGATCCCCACCTCCCGCTGGGTCACCAGGCTACGGCCATGCTGATGGACGAACTCCACCGGGTCTTCCACCGTCAGGATATGACCATCGGCATGCTGGTTGCGATAGCCGATCATCGCCGCCTGAGTGGTCGATTTACCCGCCCCGGTGGCACCGACAAACAGCACCAGCCCGCGCTTGGCCATCGCCACCTCCTGCAGGATCCTGGGGAGCTGCAGATCTTCAAAGGTGGGAATGCGGGTCTCGATACGACGAATCACCATACCGGGCAGCTCCTGCTGCCAGAAGGCGCTGACCCGAAAGCGACCCAGCGCCTCGCGGTAAATCGCGTAGTTGGCCTCCTTGGTGCGGACATAGCGCTCGAAGTGATCGCTGCTGAGGGTATCCCTGACCAGCGTCAGCGCCCCTTTCTTGTCGAGCGCGTCTCCCCCCAGCGACACCAGATGGCCATTTACCTTGAGAATGGGCGGCGATCCCACCGTCACAAACAGATCCGATCCCTTTCGCTCGACCAGCTCGCTCAGCAGATCATCCAGATTCATCATTTATCCCTCCCTGGGTACAAGTCGCTTAAATGCTGTTGGGATCAACGGCCTTGGCCTTGGCATCGAGGGATGCCACCACGCCACGACTCACCAGCTGCTTGAGGCTCTGATCCATGGTCTGCATGCCGTGGGTCATCCCGGTCTGGATCACCGAGTAAAGCTGGGCAATCTTGTCCTCCCGAATGAGGTTACGCACCGCCGGAATGCCCATCATGATCTCGTGCGCTGCCACCCGACCGCCACCAATGCGCTTGAGCAGGGTCTGGGAGATGACCGCCCGCAGGGATTCGGAGAGCATGGAGCGTACCATGTCCTTCTCCGCGCCTGGGAAGACGTCGATGATACGGTCGATGGTCTTGGCCGCCGACGAGGTGTGCAGGGTGCCAAACACCAAGTGGCCGGTTTCGGCGGCAGTCATGGCCAGACGAATGGTCTCAAGGTCGCGCATCTCGCCCACCAGAATGATGTCCGGGTCTTCCCGCAGGGCCGAGCGCAGGGCGTTGCTGAAGCTCTTGGTATCACGGTGTACTTCCCGCTGGTTCACCAGGCAGCGCTTGTTCTCGTGGACGAATTCGATGGGGTCCTCGATGGTGAGGATGTGGTGATGGAAGTTCTCGTTGATGTAGTTGACCATGGCCGCCAGGGTGGTCGACTTACCGGAACCGGTCGGGCCGGTCACCAACACCAGACCCCGCGGGAACTCGGCAATCTTGCGGAAGATCTCCGGCGCATCGAGATCTTCGAGGCTCAGCACAGTGCTGGGGATGGTACGAAATACCGCGCCCGAACCGCGCGCCTGCTGGAAGGCGTTGACCCGGAAACGGGCCAGATTGGGCACCTCGAACGAGAAATCGACCTCGAAGTTCTCCTCCAGCTCCTTGCGCTGATGGTCGTTCATGATGTCGTAAATGAGGGCATGCACTTCCCGGTGTTCCAGGGCGGGCAAATTGATCTTGCGAACCTCACCATCAACCCTGATCATCGGGGGAACCCCGGCCGAGAGGTGTAGATCCGAGGCTTTATGCTTTACACTGAAAGCCAATAACTCTGTGATATCCATAGACTTGTCATTCTCCCATCACAAGATCACTAACGAAATATGAACCAGATTGCCCAGCACCTGTTTCAGGTAAAGGAACGTATTGCCCAGGCCGCCGAACGGGCTAGCCGCAACCTGCAGCAGATCCGCCTGCTGGCCGTGAGCAAGACCAAGCCGGTCGAGGCCATCATGGCCGCCCATGCCGCAGGTCAGCGCTGCTTTGGCGAATCCTACGCTCAGGAAGCAGCGGCCAAGATCGATACCTTGCGCCAGCAGCCGGAATATAGCGACATAGAGTGGCACTTTATCGGCCCTTTGCAATCGAACAAATCCAAACTGGTCGCCGAACGGTTTGACTGGGTGCAGAGCGTGGATCGGGACAAGCTGATCGACCGCCTCAACAACCAGCGCCCAACTACAATGGCACCGCTAAATGTTTGTCTGCAAATCAATATTAGCGGAGAGAGCAGCAAATCCGGAACGTCGGAACAAGAGATTTTCCGCCTTGCCGAGCTGGTCTCCCACAGTGAGCGACTGGTGCTGCGGGGACTGATGGCCATTCCCGAGCACACCAGTGACGAGCGCGTGCTGGCCGCCCAAATGACCCGTATGCAGACTCTGTTCACCGAGCTTGCGCGACAATACCCCACTGTGGATACCCTCTCGATGGGCATGACCGAGGATCTTGAACTGGCGATAGCCCACGGCAGCACCATGGTGCGGGTCGGCACCGCCATCTTCGGCGCCCGTGACTACTCATAGGCAAGGCCAGCGGATAACCCATACGTCCGCCTCTTGCCGCGACTTCATCAACAGGAGCGTTTGATGGAACACCGAATTCTGGCGTCAGGTGGTGCAGGTAGCGCCAACCCCGCCGCGACCCCATGTGCAACAGGAGCATCTGATGCAGCATAGAACGCTGGCCTTTATCGGCGCGGGCAACATGAGCCGCAGCATCATCGCCGGACTGGTCAAGGCGGGTTATCCCGCCGGGCAGATCACTGCTGCCAACCCCAGTCTGCCCAAGCTGGAGGCGCTGGCGAGCGACTACGGCATTCGCATCACCCAGAGTAATGCCGAGGCGGCCCGAGGCGCCGAAGTGATCGTGCTGGCGGTCAAGCCGCAGCTGATGGCTGGCATGCTGGCCGCTCTGGTTGCCGAGCTGGGCTCCCTTGAGGGCAAGTTGCTCATCTCCATCGCGGCTGGCATCAAGGTCGCGCGCCTTGGCGAGATGGCCGGTGGCCATGACCGCATCATCCGCACTATGCCCAATACCCCGGCCCTGCTGGGTCTGGGCATGACCGGCCTCTATGCGCCCGAGCATATTGGAGCCAGTGATCGCGAGTTTGCCGAGCAGATGATGCAGGCAGTCGGCAAGACCCTCTGGGTGGAGCAGGAGTCCGGCATCAACGGCGTCATCGCCGCGGCGGGCAGTGCCCCGGCCTACTTCTTCCTCTTTATGCAAGCCATCGCCGAAGAGGCAGAGGCGATGGGCTTCTCACCCGAGCAGGCACGCCTGCTGGTGCAGCAGACCGCGCTGGGCGCAGCCGCCATGGTGGAGCAAAACCCGGAGCTGGCGCTGCAGACCCTGCGTGAGCAGGTGACCAGCAAGGGCGGCACCACAGCCGAAGCCATCAAGACATTCCAGCAGCAGGGGCTGATGCCGCTGACTGCGCAAGCCATGCAGGCGGCCGTTGCTCGCGCCACCGAAATGGAAACCCTCTTCTAACAGGAGCCCAGATGAACACTGCTTACTTTCTGATTAACACCGTTTTCGATCTCTACCTGATGGTGATCCTGCTGCGCGTCTGGCTGCAGTGGGCCCGTGCCGACTTCTACAACCCGATGAGCCAGATGGTGGTCAAGCTGACCAATCCGTTGGTGATCCCGCTGCGCCGGGTGATCCCTGGCTTTGGCGGCATCGATCTCGCCTCCGTGGTGCTGGCGCTGGCTGTCGCCTTCGCCAAGCTGGCCCTGCTCAAGAGCATGAACGTGCTGCTGGCGGACTGGCTCAGCATCAGCCTTTTCGCGGCACTGACTGTGCTGAAAAAAGCGGGCTCGATGATCTTCTGGGTACTGCTGATCCGCGCCATCCTGAGCTGGGTCAGCCAGGGTCGCAACCCCATCGAATACGTGATGCATCAGCTGACCGAGCCCTTCCTCGCCCCTATCCGCCGCGTACTGCCGGCACTGGGCGGACTGGATCTCTCGGTGCTGGTCGCCTTTATCGGCCTGCAAGCCATCAACTACCTGCTGGGTGACCTGTTCGGCCAGCTGTGGTGGATGATTTGATGCCAGCCGTCCTGCAACAAGGGGATGAACTGGTACTGCATCTGGTGATCCAGCCCAAGGCGAGTCGGGATCAGATCATCGGATTGCATGGCGAAGAGCTGAAAGTGGCCATCACGGCGCCGCCCGTCGATGGCCAGGCCAACAGCCATCTGATCAAGTTTCTGGCCAAGCAGTTCAAGGTGGCCAAGGGACAGATCACCATAGTGCGGGGCGAGCTGGGGCGACACAAAACCGTCGCCATCGACAGCCCCAAACAGTTGCCGCAAGAAGTGAGTGCGCTGCTGAATGACACGCAAGGCTGAATGAATCGGCCTGCGCCAACCGTAGATATGAGAGGGATGACAGATGAAAACAGCCTGGATGAGTGGCCTGCTGGCACTGCTGATGACCCTGCCGCTCAAGGCAGAACAGATGAAGGAGCTGGGGCCCTGGCTGGTGCACTACAACGCCTTCAACTCCAGCTTCCTCACACCGGAGGTCGCCAAGGCGTATGGACTGGAGCGCAGCCGCTACAACGCCATCATCAATATCGCGGTACAGGACAAGCAGAAAGTGGCGCAAGCCGTGGGGATCACCGGTGAGGCCAAGAACCTGACCGGTACCATCCGCACCCTGAACTTTCAGGAGGTAAAAGAGGGGGATGCCATCTACTATCTGGCGACCCTCCCCTACCGCAACGAAGACACCTATCAGTTCACCCTGAAGATCATGGGCGGTGGGCAGCAACAGAACCTCAGCTTCCAGCAGACCTTCTACGTCGACTGAGCACCAACAAAAAGCCCCGATCAAGGTCGGGGCTTCATTTTATCCATATGACAAGGGCGCCATGAGGGCGCCCTTGTTACATCTATTCCGTACCTCGACTGTTACAGGGCGAGGAACAGACCGGCCAGACAGGCGCTCATCAGGTTCGCCAGCACGCCGGAGAGAATGGCGCGCATGCCGTAACGGGCGATGAAGGATTTGCGCTCCGGCACCATGGAGCCCAGACCGCCGATCAGGATCGCCATGGAGGAGATGTTGGCAAAGCCACACAGGGCGAAGGTCACGATGGCCTTGCTCGACTCGCTCAGGGTCTGATCCTGCACCAGACCGATAAAGGCGACGAACTCGTTGACCACGATCTTGGTACCGATCAGGGCGCCAGCAGCTTGCGCCTGATCCCAGGGCACACCGATCAGCCAGGAGATGGGGGCAAACAGCCAGCCCAGAATGATCTGGAAGCTCAGATCCAGCCCCACCAGACCACCAGCCCAGCCGAGCAGGCCATTGAGCATGGCGATCACCCCAACGAAAGCCAACAGGGTGGCACCGACCGCCACCGCGATATTGAGGCCGGACATGGCGCCATCGGCCGCCGCTTCGATCACGTTGGTAGCGCGGGGGATCTCCACATCCTGATGGTGATCGACCTCTTCAGCTCCCGGCGGCACCAGGATTTTGGCCATCGCCAGACCGGCAGGGGCCGACATGAAGGCCGCAGCGATCAGGTATTTCAGCTCAACCCCGAGGCTGGCATAGCCCACCAGGGTGCCACCGGCGACAGAGGCGAGACCACAGCTCATCACAGCGAAGAACTGGGAATCGGACATCTTGGAAAGGTAGGGTTTGACCACCAGCGGCGCTTCCACCATGCCGACGAAGATGTTGGCGGTCGCGGAGAGGCTCTCGGCACGGCCGGTGCCCAGCAATTTCTGCAAGCCACCACCCAGCAGGGCGATCACCCGCGGCATGATGCCGATGTGGTAGAGGATGGCGATCACTGCGGAGAAGAAGATGATAACCGGCAACACGTTGAAGGCAAAGATGAAGCCCAGCTTGAACTTGGCCAGATCGCCGAACAGGAAGGCGATCCCCTCCTGACCATAACCGATCACGCTGCTTACGCTCTCGCTGACCCCGTTCAGCACGTGCTGACCGGCAGGCAGCCAGAGCACCAGACCGGCAAACATGATTTGCAAGCAGAGGGCAAGGCCAACTGTTCGCAACGGGATACGACGACGATTATCAGAGCAGATGACGGCAAGCGCCAGGATACTCAGGATGCCGAGCAGGGCAATCATAGGGACTCCATCAGGTGGGGCAAAAGATGGGCGCGGATTCTGCGCCTCTCACCCCGTCACTGCAAGTCCGCTTGGTTACAAGCCTGTTAGAAAAAACGTTTGCACGATATCGGTTGCGCTAACTGGCTGATTTGGTTCGATTTTAGTATCAGGAGAAATCGAGAGTTCTTATATGGAAACAATCATTCCTCACCGCCGGACAATTTACCCCCGAGCCAGGGGGCCAGTCGCTGCTCCCAATAGGGTTCGGGGCCAAAGCGGGCCTTGAGGAAATCGATGAAGAGACGGATCTTGGGATCCAGATGTTCGCGCCGGGCATAAACGGCGTGTACCGCCATCTGCTGGTTCGGTCGCCACTCCGGCAGCACCGGGATCAGCTTGCCGCTCTGTAACTCCTTGTCCAGCAAGTAGTTGGCGATATAGGCGATACCGAGCCCGGCCAGTGCCGCATCCCGGACCGCCTCCGCCATATCCACCCGATAGTTGCCCGCCACCTGCACCGTCTGACGCTCCTTGCCCTGGCGAAACGACCACTGGTGATAGCGCCGCTCCCGACTCTGGTAAGTGATGCAGTTGTGCTGGGCCAGATCCTTGGGATGAAGCGGCGTGCCGTGGCTCAGCAGGTAATCCGGCGAAGCCGCAACCACGAAGCCGATGTCGGCCAGCCGCTGTCCCACCAGCCCTTCCGGCTTGTCCTCATAGGTGGTGAGCCAGAGATCCAGCCCCTCATCCACCAGATTGGTTCTGTGGTCAAACAGCGAGACCTCCAGCTCCAGCTCGGGATAGCGATCCTGAAACGCCTTGAGATGAGGAATGACGTGCAGACGGCCGAAGGATTGGCCCACCCCGAGATGGAGCACGCCGCTCACCTTGCCACGCCGCTCGGCGATCATGGAGTCCGCCTCCTGCGCCACCGCCACCAGCGCATGACAATGACGGGCATACTCCTGACCCAGCTCGGTCAGGACGAAGCGGCGGGTGGTGCGCTGGACCAGCTGGGCGCCAAGGGTGGTCTCCAGCAGCGCCAGCTGCTTGCTGATATGGGATTTGGAGACCCCGAGACGACGGGCGGCGGCAGAGATCCCCTGCTCGCGCACCAGCGCATCGAAGATCACCATTTGAGGAAGACGTTGCAGCACAAGATAACCGGATTGAGTGGCGGGAGCCCATTATTCCAGAGCCGCCCGCCAAGGGGTAGGGTCAGAGCCCCAGCGCCCGGGTGATCTGCAGTTTGAGGGGGTCGTCAGCCGGATTCTGGTTGGCGCCGTAGCTGGCGATCAGCTTGCCATCGCGCCCCACCAGATACTTGTGGAAGTTCCAGTTCGGCTCATCCCCATCAGCGGCCGCCGCCAGCCCCTTGAACAGTGGCACAGCATCGGAGCCTCGCACCGCTACCCGATTGAACATGGGGAAGGTGACGCCATAGTCGCGGCGGCATACCTCGGCGGTCTTGGTCTCGTTGCCCGCCTCCTGCCAGAAATCGTTGGAGGGGAAACCGAGAATAATCAATCCCTTATCCTTGTAGCTCTGGTAGAGCTTCTCCAGATCGCGGAACTGGCCGCTGTAGCCGCAGTAGGAGGCGGTATTGACCACCAGCACCACCTTGCCCTCGGTCAGCTGACAGAGGTTGTGGCGCTGGGCATTGTTGAGCTCCCGCATCTCCACATTGAAATAATCGGGGCACGCCGCAGAGGCCGCGCCAGCCCCCAATAACAGCAACAGAGTGAACCATTTCATCGCCAAGACTCCTTTTGTTTTGTCCATCATACGCGGTTACCAGAGCCGCAGTTCACTCTCAATGCAGGGGAATGCCGGTCAGCCAGCCGTGGCCCCAGAACACCAGCAGCGCAGTGGCCGCCAGGCCCGCCCCGACACTGATGCTGGTGCCCGTCCAGTTGGCCGCCGGACGGGGATATCGCTGCCAGTCCCGCACCGAAATCCAGACAATGCTCACCAGCGCCCACAGCCCGATGCCGCCAAACAACACCAGAGAGCGCGCCTCGCTGTTGACCAGCAGATGAGCCACCGCCCAGAGCAGCGTACCGAGCAGTTGGGGATGCACCAGCCAACGGCGCAGATGGTTGGGCCCCTGGCCGGAGAAGAAGAGGATCAGCGCAAAGGGCATCATCACCGTCATGGTCATCGGCCCCCACTCCGGCAGGAAATAGAGCGGCAGCGAGCTGGCCGAGCGCCAACCGGCGATGATGCAGGCGATGGCGACAAACACCAGCAGGGAGAAGAGCCCCTTGTAGCGATTCTCACCCAGCCGCTCGCGCAGTCGCGCCCGATGGGCCACCGCAAAACAGGGGTAGAGATGGATCAGGGTAAACAGCGCAACCCCCAGGGTCAGCAGGAACATGAGTCTCTCCTTGTACTTGGTACGACCACTATGCCGTAAAGGGAGATTTGCGCCTATCAAAACCGCGCTGACCCATGGAGTCAAAAGTGTGGCAAGACAAAGGAACGGAAAGAAAAGAGCCGATCACGATGGATCGGCAAATAAGTGCCAGGGCAGTCAGACATCTCGCGAGATGGGAGATGCCCCAAACGGGGATATTGAGTGGCCGATGGTACCCATCGGCCGAACCGGATCAACCCTTGAGTTGATAGAGCGCCGCTACGTTGCGCGCAGTGAGTTGAATGTTGGTGCTGGCGCTCTCCAGCGCCTCCGGCAGGGACATGGCGCGGTTGACCACGGCGAAAACTGCATCCAGCCCGTGATCGTGTACCACACCGCAATCGTCGGTCAGGCAACCGGAGATGCCGATCACCGGCTTGCCGAACTGCTTGGCGCAACGTGCGACACCGATTGGCGTCTTGCCGTGGATGGTCTGGCTGTCGATGCGCCCTTCGCCGGTGATAACCAGATCCGCATCGGCCACTTCCTCGGCCAGTTTCAGCGCTTCGATGACGATCTGGATGCCGGGCTTGAGCTCGGCACCAAGCAGACCGACCAGCGCGGCCCCCATGCCACCGGCGGCACCCGCCCCCGGAATATCCTTCACCTGTTTGCCAAGGGCCTGCTCAATGCAGTCGGCATAACGGGAAAGGTTGGCATCGAGTTGCGCCACCATCTCCGGGGTCGCCCCCTTTTGCGGGCCAAACACGGCGGAGGCGCCTTTCGGGCCGCAGAGCGGGTTGTTCACATCGCACGCCACCTCGATAACCAGCTCGCCCAGACGCGGATCCAGACCGCTCAGGTCGATGGTCGCAAGCTCGGCGAGACCGGCGCCACCCAGCTCGATGGCAGAGCCATCGGCTTTGAGCAACTTGCCGCCGAGCGCCTGGATCATGCCGGCACCGCCGTCATTGGTGGCGCTGCCGCCGATACCGAGGATGAGGTGCTTCACCCCCATCTCCAGCGCCGCCAGGATCAGCTCACCGGTACCGAAGCTGGAGGTGAGCAGCGGATTGCGCTGCTCGGGCGCAACCAGATGGATGCCGGAGGCGGCGGCCATCTCGATGACGGCGCGCTCGCCATCGCCCAGCAGGCCGACGAAGCCCTGCACCTTGTTGCCAAGAGGCGCGGTCACTTCGACCGGCAGGATGCGGCCACCGGTGGCATCGACCAGCGATTGCACCGTGCCCTCACCGCCATCGGCCATCGGCAATTTGACGTAGGTGGCGTTCGGCAGCACCTGCTTGAAACCGGCCTCGATGGCATCAGCCACCGCCATGGCGCTCAGACTCTCCTTGAATGAATCGGGGGCAATAACAATTTTCATATCAATTCCTTAGGCGAGGCCAAACACGCCAAACATCAGGGTGGAGACAGTGGCAATGGTCAGACCGACTGCAGTTTCGTAAGGGATAAGTTTCAGGCGCTCACCCACCCCCATGTGGACGCTGCCACCGGTGGCATGGAAGAAGGAGCCGTGGGGCATGTGGTCAAACACGGTGGCACCGGCATGGATCATCGCCGCCCCGGCCAGACTGCTGATCCCCAGTTCAATCAGGGTGGAGCTGAATACGTTGGAGGCCACCACGGTACCTGCGGTAGTCGAGGCGGTTGCCAGCGACATCAGGGCACCGGAGATCGGCGCCAGCAGGTAAGAAGGCAGGCCGGAGGCGGTCAGACCGCTGATCAGCACATCTTTCAGGCCGGAGTTGGCAATGATGCCCGCCAGGGTACCGGTACCCAGCAGCATGATGGCGACCGGCGCCATGCGAGCGAGGCCGGAGACCGCAAACTGGTTCACCTTGCGGAATTTACCCATCATCAGGGCGCCGACCAGACCACCGAGGGGCAGCGCAATCAGCGGATCCACCACGATACCAGCGGCCGGCCGCAGGGCCAGCAGCAGGATGGCGACCAGAGGCGCGCTGATGGCGGCGGCAAAGCCCGGCAACTTGGCACCAGCAAAGCTCACCACCTCGTCGGCGGCAACCTTGCTGCCCTTGTTGTTCAGCCGCTTGGCCAGCCAGTAGGCCATCACCAGACCGAACAGACCCGGAATGATGCCCGCCGCCATCACAGAGGTGAGGGGCAGATGGAAGGCATCAGCCGCGGCAATAGCGTTAGGGTTGGGGGACATGACGTTACCCGCCTTGCCGCCACCGATCATCGCCAGCAGGATGGCCGCCTTGGAGAGGTCGGCACGGCGGGCGATAGCCAGCGCAATGGGGGCGACCGTGATGACGGCCACATCCACGAATACGCCGACCGCAGTCAGGATCAGGGTTGCCAGCGCCAGCGCCAGCAGGGCGCGGGTTTCACCCAGCTTCTTGACGATGGTCTCGGCGATAGTGGTGGCAGCACCCGATTCGATCAGCACGCCCGCCAGTACACCGGCCGCCAGGATCCGCATCACAGCTGTGGTGATCCCCTGGGCGCCGCCGATCATCAGGGCGACGGTCTGGGTCAGATCGGCACCGCCAATCAGGCCACCGGCCAGTGCACCCACGATCATGCCGTAAGCGGGCGGCACCTTCTTCAAAATGAGGATGATGGCGATGGAGAGCGCCGCGATGGCGCCAAGGGCTGTAACCGGGATCATGACGGACACCTTCAATGGGAGTGAATGGCCGCCATTATGGAGATCTGCAATCAGAATTCTTTGGCTTAAAAACCAAAAATTGCGTCATTTAAAAGTGGTTTTTTGTCCAAATTCACAATCACAAGTCGAGATTAAGACCGAGATAGAGCAAAAATTTGTCGTCTAACTTGTTGAAATTCAAACCGGTTATCTGCTCTATCCGCCCCAGCCGATAACGCAGGGTATTGGGGTGAATGAACAGAGCTTCGGCACAGCGATGCAGATCACAATCCTGCAAGAAATAGTGGCGCAGGGTCTTCTGCAGCGCCCCCTTGCTATCTTCCCGGGCCAGTTTTTGCAGCGGTGTGCGCAGCTGATCCGCCTGCCAGGAGTCCGCCAGACTGCCCAGCAGCACCGGCAAACGGTAGTCCTCAAAGAAGTAGACCTGCTTGCGCGGCGCCTGCCGCAGGCCACGGCGCAGGGTATCTCGCGCCGTCTGGTAAGAGCGCGCCAGCCCGTCGATCCCGGCGAAGTAATCGCCCACCGCGATATGCACCTTGAAGTGGGGAATGCGCGCTAGCAACTGCTTGATCCGGCTGCGCTCCTGCGCCGATTGCCAGACGCCATCACTCAATTGTGCCGGTTTGAGCACCACTATCTCGTCGAGCCCGTTGATGGCGACCAGATTGTCCCGCTCCGGATTCTCCAGCTGATGGACCAGCTCCCGCAGACGAGCCGGATCCGCCTCCTCCAGCGCCAGCACGGCCACCACCCGAGGCTGGGCCAACTCCAGCCCGAGAAAACGGGCCGCCTGCTGCAGCTGATCGTCCCGCCCTTCACCACGGATGAGCTGCAGCACCAGCTCCTCCTTGTGGCGCTTGTCCCACTGCAACTGCTCGGTGAGCGCCGCCTGCTCCAGAATGAGCTCGGCGGTCATTCGCACCAGCTCGGCGTAAGCACGCACTTCCTCCGGATCGCCGGAGATGCCGATCACCCCGATCAGCTCCCCCTGATAGGAGATGGGCAAATTGATGCCGGGTCGCACCCCTTTGAGCTGCAAGGCAGTCGCTTCGCTGATCTCCACCACCCGGTTTTCGGTCAATGCCAGCACGGCCCCTTCGTGGCGCTGATGGATCCGTTCCGGATTGCCGGACGCAATGATGAGGCCATGTTCGTCCATCACGTTGACCGAAAAGGAGAGGATCTTCATCGCCCGCGCGACGATCTGGCGGGCAAGATTATCGTTTAGCTGCATAACATCTCCGGACAAGGGGCTGATCTGGCGGCGCCACCACGGGGCGATTGAGAGCACATGGGCGCAAAGATGCCACATCATCAAGACAAGCGAGAGGGGGATCGCTAGAATAGGCCACTTTACCCGATGTGTGCCCCGCCATGGAGCAGGAATTGCGTGCTTGCACCCGCCTGCCCGTGATGGCCCATCCCTCCGATCTGGACTGTGCTATGGATTATGAATTTCGCCGCGACCCGTTTGGTGGCTATCGCGCCCGGTTCTCCATGGGCCATGAAGCCATCGGTCAGTGGCTGATCGACGAGGTTGGCAAGGATGAGGAGAAGCTCGACGAGCTCTTCTCCATCATTGATCAGCTCTCCAACCGCACCCGAGTCGAATACCGGCTCAACGGCGGTGACTACTCCCTGCTGCTGACCCATGAAGAGGCGGAGGTGAAAGCCAACGCCCTCAATATCGAGCTGGGTGAGGATCTTGACGATCTCGCCTACTACGATGATGAACAGCTGGCCATGTGCGGGCTGGAAGATTTTGCCCAGGTGCTCACCTCCTGGCGCGCCTTTATCCGTAACGAGGATATGGGCTGATTGACCCAATGTCGGGCAAACGTGCCCTTTTGCCTAACTCAACAGGATTGACTATGTCTATTTACGATTTTGATGACGAACTGCCGGAAGACGAAGAACAGGAATCCACCAAGAAAGCGGCTGCACCTGCCAAGAAGAAAGGCAAGCAGGTGATGAACACTCAGGTCAACCTGAGCCCGCGCGATGCCAGCCGTCTGAACGGCATGCACGTTGAAGCGATCGCCACGCTGGACGACGTCAGCCTGCCGAAGAACGTCATCTTCAAGGCAGGCCTGATCGCCCTGGGCGAACTGGAAGCCAGCAAGCGCGCCGATATCATCGCCCGCGTGATTGCCGAATCAGGCCGCTAAGCGTCCCTGAAGGCAAATAGAAAGCCGGAGCCACTGCTCCGGCTTTTTAATTGGTGCCAATCTGCTCTGACTCAGGGTTGCTCACAGCGCAGCAGACGTGGCTGTCCCCAGGGAACCAGTTGGTCGTAATGGCCACTGGCACGTGCCGCAGCCAAGGCTTCGTTGAAGCGTTCTATCAGTTCGCGTCCATTTTGCATCTTGCGCGACACCAGCAAATAGAAGGTATCCCGCTGGCGAAAATAGGGGAGCGGTTGCAGATAGTTCGGGTCGCCGAACACCTGCATGCTGGCGTCCGCCGTCACCGCATCATTCATCGGCATCAGATCAACCCGTTTCCGCTCAAGCAGTTGCAGACATTGCACCAAACTCTTGGGGCGAGTGAGCCGCAATGAAAAACGGGCAATCACCTCATCTGCGTGACTGGTGCTCCAGCTGGCGGGAATACAGACTCTCAACCCCTGCCACTTGCCATCGAGTACCGCATCACTGCCACGATAGGTGAACCAGGAGAGGTGATCGATATGAATGGGGGCGCTGTAATAGAACAGCTTGGCTCGCTCACGCGTCCAGGCATAAGGGAAGGTGGCGGATGCCAGGCCGTTGCGAACCAGCTCGTAGCCCCGGTTCCATGGCAGGTAATCCACCTTCAGCTCGTCATAGCCAGCCTCGCGCAGCAGGGTCGTCACCAGCCGGGTGCTCTGCCCACCATCAGGCAGCCCGGCCCCGGAATAGGGCGAAAAATCTCCGGTTACCAGCGACAGGGGGGCGCATGACAACCATCCACACCAACAACAGAACAACCAGCCATAGTGCTTCATCGCCATCCCTCTCTTTACTCTCCAGTTCAGTATAGGAGGCTGACCCAAATAACCCGGTCTGGTTGCCTTTGCGCCAACGCCCCTGCTAAGGTGCAGCGCTTTTATTACAGAGGAGTTCCGATGTTACCCCTACCTGACATACTGATCTGGGCAGCACTGGCACTGGCCACCCTGCTCTGTATGGCACGCCAACGCCTGCCAGGTTTCCTGCTGCTTGCTGTGGCTCTGCTGCTGGCGCTCTGGCTGGATCGCATCACCACGACCGCACTGCTGGTGACGCTGGCAGCCCTGCTGCTGGCCTGGCGTCTGCCCACCTTCTCCGGCCATAGCCGCCCCCTCGCATGGTCAGCCCTGCTGGCATGGGCGGTGGCACTGACCCTGCACCTGATCCCCGGTTTCAGCAATCTCAAGGTGCTGGATCAGGTACTGGCAGGCCCCGCCAGTGTGCCATTCAACATGTATCTGAACCTCGACAAGCCACTGCTCTTCTTTGGGCTGCTGCTGGCCTGTCCGACGCTGCTTGGTAAGGGAGGCGCTATCCGCTGGCGTCCGCTGGCTCTGTTACTGCTGCCGCTGGGTGCCCTGCTGGTCATCGCCTGGCAGTTGGGGGCACTGAAACCGGAAGTGGGTCTGCCCCACTGGTGGTGGCTGTTTGCACTCAACAACCTGCTGTTCACCTGCGTGGCGGAAGAGGCGCTGTTTCGAGGCGCTATTCAGCAGGGGCTGACCGAGCGTTACCGCCCCTGGATTGGCATCATCGTGGCCGCGCTACTGTTCGGAGCCATCCACCTGCCCGGTGGCCCACTGCTGGCGCTGTTTGCGACCCTGGCAGGCTGCTGCTACGGCTTGGTATTCCAGCTCAGCGGGCGACTCTCCGTGGCCATCCTGATCCACTTCGCCTTCAACTTCGCCCATCTGGTGCTCTTCACCTACCCGCTGGCCAGAGCCTGACGGTCAACTGCGCGGCGTCTTGCCCTTGAACTGCTTGACGCTGCGTTTGGCCTGAGTACGGCGATTGGCCTGCTTGTCACGAGGGGGGCGTTTGCCCTCCCCGCTGGCAGGCTGGTCGGTGACCGGGAATCCCGCCAGATCTCCCAGCGGCAGCTCGCGGCCGGTCAGGGTGCGGATGGCTTGCAGCATGTCACTCTCGCCATGACAAACCAGCGAGATGGCCAACCCCTCGCGGCCAGCCCTGGCGGTACGCCCGATGCGGTGAACGTAGACAGGGGCACTGGCGGGCAAGTCCAGATTGATCACCAGCGGCAGCGCCTCCACATGGATGCCGCGCGCCATCAGGTCGGTGGCCACCAGCACCCGCACCCGACCCTCCTTGAAATCATTGAGCGCCTGCTCGCGCACCGCCTGCTCCTTCTCGCCATGGAGAGCAGCCACCGCAATGCCCGCCTTGGCCAGCTTTCTGGCGACCCCGTCGGCATCATCCCGCGCACTGATAAAGACCAGCACCTGCGGCCACGCCTGCTCCTTGAGCAGGCTGATGAGCGCCGGCACCTTGCTGCTCTTGTTGACCAGATAGAGTCGCTCTTCGATCTCGTTCACCACGCTGTTGAGGGGTGTGGCCTCGATACGGGTTGGCTCACGCAGCAGGCCGTTGGCCAGCGCCTCCAGCTCGGCAGGCAAGGTGGCGGAGAAGAACAGGGTCTGGCGATCCGCCGGAATAAAGCCGAGCAGCGCCTTGATGTCGGGAGCAAAGCCCATCTCCAGCAGGCGATCCGCCTCATCCAGCACCAGCAGCTGCAGACCATCCAGCCCCAGCAACTGTTGGGTCAGCAGATCCCGCAACCGCCCGGGTGTAGCCACCAGCAGCTGTGGCCCCTGCGCCAGTTCGGCCTGTTGCCGCTCCTGCGCAACGCCCCCACACAACGTCACGATGCACAATCCCAGCGCCTCGGCCCCCTCTTTAAGCGCGGCAGATACCTGAATCGCCAGCTCGCGGGTTGGCACCAGCACCAGACCCTGCACCTGGCTGGAGGCAGGATCCAGCCGTTGCAGCAGCGGCAAACCAAACGCCAGCGTCTTGCCGCTGCCGGTCTGGGCCAGTGCCAGCAGATCCTGCCCCGCCAACGCCGCCGGAATCGCCAGCTGCTGGATGCGGGTCGGCGTCTGCAAGGTGGCGGGCAAAGAGGCCAGCAGAGCGGGATGGAGGGCAAGTTCGCGAAAGGTCATGGCGCTACGTTAACAAAGAGAAGTGGGAGGCGAAGTCTAGTGAGCGGGGGCCGAGAAGTAAAACCCTATCAATGATGGCCAGGCCAAGGGGGGGATTGCAACGGGCTGACTACACTTGAGCTGACCCATCACAGAGAAAACTGTCATGACCAGACACATCCCCATCCTGCTGCTGACCAGTGCGCTGCTTGGCAGCATCTCGCTCGGCCTGTCCGGCAGCACGGCGAGCGACAGTGCGGCCGAACAGGCCAAACCGGTGCGTACTCTTAACGCGCATCTCGGTGAGCTGCCGGGACTGATCAATGCCGACAAGACAGGACCTTTCGTTGATTTAGTGCGCGCCATCGACGATCTTCATCCCGATGTGACCATCAGGATCACCATCTATCCCATCGCCCGGGCCATGGCCGGAGTGATCGCTGGCAAGGCAGATCTCGGTCTGCCCGCCATCCGCAATCTCAGGGAGGTCGATATGCTCCCCTACCGTTTCAGTACCCGCAGCTTTGGCAAGGTGGCCCATGTGATTTACAGCAATACTGCCCATCCGGTCACCACAGATATGGCCTATGGCATAGTGCCCACCAAACGGGATCTGCTGATTGAAGCCGTTCCCGACTATATGCCCTTCTCGGTACAGCGCTCGATGAGTATCGAGCAGTCACTGCGCAAACTGTCTCGGGGTCGCATAGACGCCTTTGTCTGGGCACAAGAAGAGGCGGACCTGATGCTGAAAAATCTGAAGCTGACCAATATTCGCCGTGAATTCTTTGGTGATTTCGAGGATGTCTTCATCATCCAGAAAGGGGGGAGCGGGGATGAAATAGACGAATTTTTAAGTCGTTCCATTGAGCAACTCGCCGCCACCGGCAAACTGGCCGAGATCTACGAGAAGATCCACCGCCCCTATGTGGAGTGGCAACCCTCCCCACCCGCCAAGGCTGAACCGGCGACCACCCCGCCCGCAACACCCTGAACAGACAATTCCCGCATAAAAAATCCCGCCGAAGCGGGATTTTTTATGGCTTGCAGCCTTACAGCACGGCCAGCGCAGCGGCGTAGTTCGGCTCGTCGGCCACTTCTGCGACCAGCTCACTGTGCAGCACCTTGTTGTCACCATCCAGTACCACGATGGCGCGAGCGGTCAGACCTACCAGCGGGCCGGAAGAGAAGGCAACGCCGTAATCTTCCATAAAGGCCGCACCGCGCAGGGTGGAGAGGGTCACTACCTTGTCCAGACCTTCGGCGCCGCAGAAGCGGGACTGGGCGAACGGCAGATCGGCGGAGATGCACAGCACGACAGTGTTATCCAGCGCGCTGGCCTGCTCGTTGAACTTGCGCACAGAGGTCGCGCAGGTGGGAGTATCGACGCTCGGGAAAATATTCAGGATTTTGCGCTGACCGGCAAAGCTTGCCAGGGTCACGTCGGAAAGATCCTTGGCCACCAGGGAGAAGGGCTTGGCTTGCTCACCGGCGACCGGGAAGTGACCAGCGACGGAAACCGGGTTGCCTTGTAGAGTGACTGAGTTGCTCATGTGTTATGTCCTTTATTGGTGTAGTAAAAATCCGAGTGATCAGTATAGGGGCGGCGGGACCAGACAAACACCCGCGAAGACAAGGGATATAAAGGGGTTGACCTTGGACTTAACACCAAGGTTTAGACTCCTCCTCGGTAATCAGGGATCTCGCAGGGGCGGGATCCATCAAGAGGGACTCATCATGAGCAAATCCTGCTGCAATCATCAGCACGCCGCCCCCATCAAAGCCGTCAGCAAGGCGGCCCCCGGCCAGAGTGAGCATCACCACGATAGCAACTGCTGCGACAACACCACGCCCGTCAGTTGCTGTTCAACCCCGACGCCTCATGAGCACGCATCCCGTGACGGCAATGAATCACCCGGGGATGAAGAGCCTCCCCGAGGAAGTTGCCACGATAAAGCGTGCTGCAGTGCACCCTTATCGCCGGCTCACGATCATGAACATGATCACGAGCACGATATGCCACCTGCCGACCCGCTGATTGCGCCTGTGCAAGGCAACAGTCGCCACAGCTGGCAGGTGTTGGGGATGGATTGCCCCAGCTGCGCCCGCAAGATCGAGACCGCCGTCAGCCGGGTGAGCGGCGTGCAGCAGGCACGCGTGTTGTTTGCCACCGAGAAGCTGGTGGTGGATCTGGCCCCAGGCCTCTCCCCCGATCCCGTCACCGCCGCTGTGCTGGCCGCCGGTTTCCAGCTCAAGGGGGAAAGTGCTGACAAGCAGGCAGCTGGCCGTAAGCAAGCTTCACAACAGCCCCTGCAAGGCAATCTATTCGGTAACTTTTTGGGCAAATATTGGCAGCCCCTGTCACTGGCCAGTCTGATGCTGGTCGCCGCCCTGCTGCCGAAAGAGTTCGGTCAGCCGCTCTTTACCCTGGCGACCCTCTGGGGGCTGTGGCCCATCTCCCGCAAGGCGTGGGCGCTGACCAAAAGCGGCTCCCCCTTCGCCATCGAGACCCTGATGACGGTCGCCGCCCTGGGCGCCCTGTTTCTCGGCGAAACCGCCGAAGCGGCCATGGTGCTGCTGCTGTTCATGTTGGGCGAGCATCTGGAGGCCTACGCCGCCGGTCGCGCCCGGGCCGGAGTGACCGCCCTGATGGCGCTGGTGCCCGACAAGGCGCTGCGCATCCGTACCACTGCCGAGGGCGAGGTGCGGGAAGAGGTCGCCGCCGATGAGCTGCGTCCCGGCGATATCATCGAAATCGCCCCGGGTGCCCGTCTACCTGCCGACGCCCGCCTGCTCGATGAACTCGGTGCGTTTGACGAGAGCGCCCTGACCGGTGAGTCTATTCCGGTGGAACGCCGTCAGGGTGACAAGGTGCCGGCCGGCAGTCTGGCGGCCGATCGGGTACTGCGCCTTGAAGTCGTCTCCGAGCCCGGCAACAACGCCATCGACCGCATTCTGCACCTCATCGAGGAGGCCGAAAGCCAGCGCGCGCCCATCGAGCGCTTTATCGACCGCTTCAGCCGCTGGTACACCCCGGCCATGATGCTGGTCGCCCTGCTGGTGGTGCTGATGCCGCCCCTTGCCTTCGGCCAGAGCTGGGACGAGTGGATCTATCGCGGGCTGGCGCTGCTGCTCATTGGCTGCCCCTGCGCGCTGGTCATCTCCACCCCGGCAGCGGTCACCTCGGCGCTGGCCGCCGCAACCCGTCAGGGGGCGCTGATCAAGGGGGGGGCCGCACTGGAGCGACTGGCCCATATCGACACCGTCGCCTTTGACAAGACTGGCACCCTGACCCTGGGCAAGCCGCAACTGACCGAGCTGGTGAGCCTCAATGGCCAACCGGAGACCGAGTTGCTGGCACTGGCGGCTGCCATCGAGCAGGGCTCCCACCACCCGCTGGCCCGCGCAGTGGTCGCCAACGCGACCGAACAGGGGCTGACGCTGGCGGAGGCTCGCGACCTGCGCGCACTGCCGGGCATGGGGGTTGAGGGACGCATCAACGGTCAACTGTGGCAACTGCTGGCACCGAGCCGAGTGGCGACCCTGAATGTGGAACAGCAAACCCGGATTGCTTCGCTGGAGCGGCAGGGCAAGACCGTCGTGGTGCTCTGCCAGAGCAGCGGCGACCAAGCGCTGCCGGTCGCCCTGCTGGCGCTGCGGGATCAGATCCGGCCGGAGGCGGCAGCCGCGCTGCAAGAGCTCAACCGACTCGGGCTCAACAGCATCATGTTAACCGGGGATAACCCCCGTGCCGCCGAGGCGATCGCCACCGAGCTGGGCATGGGCTGGCGCGCCGGTCTGCTGCCGGAGGGCAAGGTCAATGAAATTGCCAAGCTCGCCAGCTCGCAGAAAGTCGCGATGATCGGCGATGGCATCAACGATGCCCCCGCCATGAAGCGGGCCAGTATCGGCATAGCCATGGGGGGCGGCACCGATGTGGCGCTGGAGACGGCAGATGCGGCGCTGACCCACAACCAGCTCGGCGGTATTGCCGCGATGATCCGGCTGTCGCGGGCGGCACTGGCCAATATTCACCAGAATATCGCGCTGGCGCTGGGGCTGAAGGCCATCTTCCTGGTCACCAGCCTGCTCGGCATCACCGGTCTGTGGATTGCGGTGCTGGCCGATACCGGCGCCACAGCGCTGGTGACCGCCAACGCCTTGCGGCTGCTGCGCAAGCGTTAAGCCAGCCGATAGCATCCCAGCCAAAAGCCGTCCCCCAACCGGGACGGCTTTTCTTTTTCCTCTCATTTCTCTCACGGCACCCCGTAAAAGAAAAAGCGCGCCTGCCGGTCGGCAGTCGCGCTTTGCTTACTCTCTCGGAGTTATCCCACCCTTGGCAAGGTGGAATTCAACCCGGGGGCGCCGAGCCATCCCCCGGACTCAATGGCTTGCTTACTTGACGCTGCACTCCTGAATGACGGCTGTGCCCGCCTTGACGCCAGCCGGGTCAACCTTCACCAGCACACTCCACAGCCCCTGCGGCAGGGTGATGCTGTTATTGGCACTGCCCCCCTTGGAGAAGGCGAACGAATAGCCGGTTTCAGCGTTCACCGCGCCGCCACCGTTGAGCAGGTACTCCTTGCTCCAGTCCTCGTTGGCGACCTTGAACTCGGTGCTGCCAGCGTAGTTGAACGCCGCCTGATAGATGGCGAGATCGCCGTCCATCCCCTTGTAGCTCAGCTGGTACTGAGGTTGGGCTCCCCAGCCGGAGAGCTCACCCTTGACGAAGAGGTTGTAGCCAAGCGGATTGCCCGCCACCGTATCCAGCACCTTGCAGCTCTGCACAGGCTCGGTGAAGCTGACGCTCAGGGTCGGTTTGTCCTTGTTCATGGCGGTAAAGACAAACTTGTAGCTGCCTGCCTTGGCCAGATCGACACCGATATTGCCGGTTTCTCCCCCCTTGCAAAGGGTCAGCGGAGTGCCAACCACCAGCTTGTCACCGGCGTTACAGCTGCCGTAGTTGACCGGCCCCCAGCTGGCGTCAGCGATCTTGACGTTGGTGGTACCCAGCTTGTCGGTGCTCACCTCGGTAGTGAACTCGTACATAAAGTTGCCGCTGAAGGTCATCTGGTTGGTGTTGCCCCACTCATCGAGGAACCCCTTCAGATAAACATCGGTGTTGCCAAACGGTGGCAGGGTGCTCAGGTCGGTCTTCTTGCTGACCGGCAGGCCCGCACCCTGTGCACCAGACTGCGGCTTGACGAACACAGCGGCAGACCAGGCCCCCAGCGTCAGCTGGCCGTTATCATAGGCGGCGCCGCTGGCGATGCTGTCGACTGCGCGATGCTTGCTGCTTAGCACCATACCGCTCAGATCGATCGGCTGATCGTTACCGTCACGGAAGTCGCCGATGCTCTGGCTCTGGTTGCTGGCGTTGATCATCACCACCAGACCGTCGATGGCCGGATCCAGATCCGCTCCGGCACTGACGCCATCATCCACAGTCATGACGATAAGGCCCGGCACCTGATCCGGGCCGGTATTGCGGAAGTCGACCCGCTTGATCACCTCGGCGCCACTGCCCAGACGCAGCAGGCGGGATGAGTTGCGCAGCTCCGCCAGCTCCTGATAGAAGCTCACCATCTGCGCCATCTCGGCCGAGCCCGGCTTGGCATGCTTGCCGAGCACCTGCTCGATCAGTGGATAGTTGTCGCCATCCTTGTCCTTGCGCGGCAATCCCTTGTCGAAGTTGTTGTCGCCCAGGGTGTAGTCGACCTTGTTGTACCAGTCGCCCGAGTCATAGCTGTCCCGCTCCATGGATTTGGAACGCAGCAGCTCGACACCGGCGTGGGTGAAGGGAATGCCCTGACCCAGCATGGCAGTCGCCAGCGAGACCCCCTGCATCCGCACCAGATCGGCTCCGGCAGGCGCCTTGTAGATCAGGTTGTCGAACAGGGTCTGGTTGTCGTGCTTGTCGACATAGTTCTGCACTTCCACCGGATCCTGGGCATAACCGGCAGGCTGACCGTTGTAGTCGATCTCGGCGCCTTTCTTCGGCATGCCATCCTTGTCGGTCAGCACGAACTCCTTGAGGTTGCCCGCCATGCCGAGCCGCACCAGATCGGACTGGTGCAAGGCCGTCGCCAGATCCACCTTGCTCATTTCGTTAGGATCGACGAAGGCACCGTTGCCAAAGCCCTGGGTCTTGCGAATGGTATCGCCACCGTCGAACGGACTGCCGCCGCGCACCGCATCGCGCAAGCGATCGGAGAAGGAGCCGATACCGGTACCGCCCAGATGCTTCTGGGTAGCCTGCACGAAGCGCTTGTCATCCTGCACTTCGCCGAAGTTCCACCCCTCGCCGTAGAAGTACATCTCGGGATTGACCTTCTTCACCGCGGCCAGCGCCTGCACCATCTGATCTTTCGGATGGTGGCCCATCAGGTCGAAGCGGAAGGCGTCGATCTTGTAGTCGCGCGCCCAGGTGACCAGGGAGTCATCCATCAGCTTGGCAAACATGGCGTGTTCCGGCGCCGTGTTGGAGCAGCAAGTGGAGTTCTCCACCGAGCCGGTCTCCGGATTGAGGCGCTGATAGTACCAAGGCACTATCTTGTCGAGCACCGACTTGGGGCCGAGCCCGGATTCGTTGGTATGGTTGTAGACCACATCCATCACCACGTTCATGCCGATGTTCTGCTTGATGGCCTTGACCATCTCGCGGAACTCCAGAATACGTTTGGTGCCCTCGGCGTTGGTGGCGTAGGAGCCTTCCGGCGTGGTGTAGTGGTAGGGATCATAACCCCAGTTGAAGGAGTCGACGCCGCGCAGGTAACCGGATAGCTCCTGCACCTGCGGATTATCCTTGCTGTCGCCCCCTTGCAGGTCGGCCAGCACATCTCCCACGGTCTGGCCGCCACCGCAATAGCCACCAAATTTGGATGTTTTCACATCCGGATTGACCTGACAGAGCTTGCTGAAGTCATCGCCGAGATTGGCCACCTTGGCCGGATCCTCGTTGACGGTGGCGATATCGAACACCGGCAGCAGGTGCAAGTGGCTGACGCCGCTCTTTGCCAGCGCTTTCAGATGGTTGACCGGTACAGAGTCGGGCTGGGTCAGGCCGACAAACTTGCCGCGCTTCTCTTCATCGGTGGAGGCATCGTTACCGGTCAGGTCACGAACATGGGCCTCATAGATGGTGATATCGGCGGGGTTCTGCTGGCTGTGGGGCGCCTTGAGGCTGTCCCACCCTTCCGGTTTCAGGGCCGGATCGTCGAGATCCACTACCTGACTGAACTCGGAGTTCATCGCCAGACTCAGGGAGTAGGGATCGGTCACCTCGTAGTGCTCAACCTTGCGGCTCAGCGGATGGTAGACCTCCATATCGTAGCGATAGAACTGGCCGATCAGCTCACTGCCCCCTTCGTAACTCCAGCTGCCGCTGGCGCTGTCGAAAGTCATGGCCACCTCACCACTCTTCTGGTGGCTGGCGTTGTAGAGGGCCAACTTGACCGACTTGGCGGTCGGCGCCCAGAGGCGGAAGGTCACCCGGTTACCCTCTACCACTGCGCCATAGCTCAGCTTGGTCGCCTCTGGGGCATAGAGCGCATCGAGAGCGCCGGCGCTCTGCACCAGGGTCGCCCCCTGCAGGATACCGTCGGCATCAGTGCCGATAGCCACCAGTTCCCCCTTGAGCAGGGGCTTGAGATCTTTACCGGCAGGCAGGGCGAAGGCGGCCGCATCCTTGAGGTGCGGATATTTGGCCTGCTGCTCGGCAGTCAGGCTGGTCGCGGTCAGGCTGATATAGGGGAAATCGAACACCCCATCGGCATTGGCCTTGATGGTGCCCGAGTCGGTGTAATAGAGGCGAACGTGGGGCTTGTCCTTGCCCCCTTGCCAAATCAGGGTATTGCCATCGATCAAATGAGCGCTGGCCCCCGCCACGCCAAAGGCGGCGGTAAAGGCTTCGGCACGGCTGCCAAACAGATCTTTCTTGCCCGCGACAATGGCCACGGTGCGATCCGGGTGCTCACTGAAGATCACCTTCATATCGCTGCCGGTCAGGTTGGCCAGATCGCCGTTGCGGGCGATAAAGTTGATGCACCCTTCCACCTTGTTGAGCGGAACGACCCAGGCCGGACCAAAGCTGTCGGCGGTGGCCGGTGTCTTGCTCTTGTCATCCCACCCGGTATTCAGGCCGCTATCTGCCGTTGCCTGGCAGGCGTCGTTGTTCCAAAGGTGCAGGCTGTAGCTGTCAAACGGTGCCTTGGCGCCTTTGGCTGCCGACTGGGTATCCACCAGTGCAATGACCACCTGATTGTCGCCGGCAACCAGCAACTCTTTCGGGGGATCCATCTTGGGCAGACGAGCGACAGGCCCATCGGTGACTTCAGGTGTAGGCGGTGTAGGGGGGACGGGGTTCACACCGGAGGCATCAGAGCTGTTGTCATTACAGCCAGACAAAAGCGCGAGCAGTGAGGCTGTTACCAGCGCCACTTTGGTCTTTTTCATATCCATATTTTTATAATTCCCGCTGTAGTTAGTCTCGATAGTCGAGCACCCGGTCATTGCCAGGCGGTGCCATATTAATCAGCGGCAATCGATTCAAATGTGAGCGAGAGGGCAAAAAAACCATCCAGTTTCAACAAGATAACGTTTTCAGACTGAAACTTCGATCCGGCTCACAGACCTCGCGGCCATTTGGCCTCATATCTGGAAAACGGCAGTCACGGGGTCAGAAAAGCAATGTCTGATCAAGTGGATAGACAAGGAGTAAGCAATGAAACGGATTGAAGAGCAGGCAAGACGACTCGATCAGGAGTATCAGGCGATCGGGCAGCTGTTCGACCAGTTCTGCCAGCAGGCTGGCGCCCTGGCCGAACAGTATCACTTCTTCAACTGGCCCGATTATGAAGACTCACCCCCGCTGAGCCGCGCCTTCACTCTGCTGGGGGAACCCCGCGAACTGCGGCTGCGCTGTCAGCCCGGTGAACGCTCCGCCCTCAATGGCCTGATCCAGGTGGTCTCGGAGGATGGCACCATAGATGCCAGCCTCGGATTTCGCGCCGATGGCCAGTTGCTGCTGGAGTCCGGCAAACTGCTGGACAACCCGCCCGGACTGCTGCTCAAGTTGCTGCTCGGCGCAATCTGGCAACACAAGCCGCAGGCCGATCTCTCACAACAGGAGATCTAGCTGCGGAGCCAACTGTTGAGTCGTTCTGGCTATTGTGGCCGCAGCACGCATCCACAATAGCCTGTGTCGAATGAAGGCGTGGTGGATTTACACCAGAGCATCACTCCTCGCTACGCCCAGCCCCCCGGCAGCAAATGTCCTGCTACTCCGGTTGCAGCGGTTCCGCCACCTTGCCCTCCAGCTTTCTGACCGGCTTTTGCAGGATCAGGTTGGCCGGATAGGTGACCAGATCGCCGTTGTCATCACGCACCCGCACGTAGAAGAGGCCAATCTCGGTGATGACGCCGGTGACCGAATCATCCTTGTCGAGGATGCGGATCCGGTCGCCAATCTTGTAGGGGAAGGCAAAGAAGATGGTGATGCTGGCGGTGATGTTGGAGAGGATCGACCACTGGGCGACCATGGCGACCCCCAATACCGCAAAGAAGGAGGACGCGAGCACCACCAGTCGGGAGAAGTCGAGCCCCCACACCCCGGCCAGCACCAGCAAGGTGGCGCAGCCGAGCAGGAAGTGGAACACATGGGCCACGTAGAGCACCCGGTTCTCGCTCACCTGCCTGCTCTGACCGAGCGCCAGCAGGCTCTTGTGAATCAGCCGCCGGATCAGGGTATGCCCCAGCAACAGCAGTAGGGTCAGACCAATTGATTGCCACATGGGTTATGCCTCCTTACCACCAGCGCCGATGTTTGAGCCAGATAGCCAGCCCGCTGGCCAGCGCCACCAGCGAACCACAGAAGACCCAGAAGGCGGTCGGATTCTCGGCCCCGGGAATGCCCCCCAGGTTGATGCCAAACAGGCCGGTCAGGAAGCTGGCAGGTAAAAAGAGCAGCGCCATCACCGACATCTGGTAGGCGCGGCGGTTGGTCGCCTCCGCCATCAGATTGTTGATCTCGTCTGCCAGCACAGCGGTGCGTGCCACTCCCGCATCGAGGTCGTCGAGCCAGCGCCGCAGCCGATCGGCGATATCGAGCAGACGACGGCGATCATCCTCATCCAGCCAGCTGATCTTCTCGTTGGCAAGGCGCGCCACCAGATCCCGCTGGGGGGAGAGGTAGCGGCGGATCATGATGAGCTGCTTGCGGATCAGCGCCAAGCGGCCATTGGCGGGCATGTCGCGCATCAGCACCATCTCCTCCAGATCGAGGATCTTGTCGTGCAGTTCCTCGACAAACTCCCCCGCCCGATCGGTCAGGGCATCACAAATCTCCACCAGCCAGTCGGCCGGGGTATCGGCGCCGCCCCCCAGCTTGAGCTGGTTGAAGACATCCTGCTCGGAGAGCAGCGGACGACGACGGCTGCTGATGATGAGATCCGGGGTGATGAAGATGCGCAGCGCCACCATCTCTTCGGGCCTGTGATCCTTGTTGTGGTTGATGCCGCGCAGGATCAGCAGCACCGTCTCCCCCATCCGCACCAGCTTGGGACGATTGCTCTGGCCGAGCAGCGACTCCCTGGCCGCCTCGCTGAGCAAGGGGGTCTGCAACAGCCAGCGCGCCGAATCGGGATTGCCGTAATCCAGATGCAGCCAGCCGGGATGTCCCGCCGGGACTTCGCTTCCCGCCATCAGCGGCGCCATGCCCCCCTTGCCATCCAGGGTCAGGGCATAAATCACTTCACCGGGCACCCGATCCATCTCGTCTCCTTCTCGTTTCATGTGCTGGCCCCAGCTTACACCAAAGGCGGGGCCGACTCAGCCCCGCGCCGGGAAGGGGAGGCCTGTGTTAACATGGCCGCTCTCGTTTTCCATCCGCTTTCACTACAGGAAACCATGCCATGCCCATCTGGGTTGATGCCGATGCCTGCCCCATTCCGGTCAAGGAGATCCTCTACCGCGCCGCCCACCGCGCCCAGGTCGTCACCACCCTGGTGGCCAATCAGGGATTGCGGGTGCCCCCCTCGCCTTTCATCAAAACCCAGCAAGTGGAGAAGGGATTCGATGTGGCAGATCATGTCATCGCCCAGCAGGTTCAGCCCGGCGATCTGGTGATCACCGGTGATATCCCCCTCGCCTCCTGGGTGATCGATGCCGGTGGCGAGGCGCTCAACCCCCGTGGCGAGATCTACACCCGCGAGACCATCAAGGCGCGGCTCGGCATGCGCAACTTTATGGAAGAGCTGCGCTCGGCCGGCGTGCAAACCGGCGGCCCGGCCCCCTTCAATGCCGCCGACAAGCAGCGCTTCGCCAACGCCCTCGACAAGTGGCTGGTCAAAGGCAAGTTATAAATAGGCTATAAAGGCGCCCAATTTGGGCGCTTTTTCGCCGTAACATCCTGATTTTTAAAATAAGAGCTGACCACAACCGTCAGGCTGGTAAGATGCGCCGCCATCTTGTCCACGCCGTAATCATCATGACCGCCCAAGGGCACCTGCTCTTCTCCGTTACCTGCACCCTGATCGCCCACAAACTGCAGCTCACCCCGGCCCTGGCAGATGCCAGTCTGTGGCAGACCATCCCTGCCGCGCTGGCCAGCGCCCTGTTGCCCGACCTCGACCACCCCAAATCGGTGCTGGGGCAACGACTGCCGTGGATCTCGAAACCTCTGTCGCGGCTGTTCGGGCATCGCGGTTTCACCCACAGTCTGCTGGCGGTCGCCGCTGCCGTCTGGGGGCTGAACCAGAGCCTGCCGCCGGACACCTTGCCCATGGGGGTCAAGGATGCCCTGATCGTCGGCTACCTCAGCCATCTGCTGGGGGACTGGCTCACCCCGGCGGGCATTCCGCTCTTCTGGCCCATCAAGCGCCGTTACCGCCTGCCAGGCTGGTCGCTGCGCAGTGGCGGCGCCATCGAAACCGGCTTTTGCACCCTCACCCTGCTGGTTGCCGGCTGGTGGTGCGGCTGGCGCCTGTAAGCCAGAAATAAAAAAGCCCCTGACGAGGTCAGGGGCTCAAACCGTGGCAGATGGCACTAGAGGATCAGATCATGATGCCTGCGATAACAGCAGAGAGCAGGCTGACCAGAGTTGAACCGTAGACCAGCTTCAGACCGAAGCGGGAAACCATGTTGCCCTTCTCTTCGTTCAGCGCTTTTACCGCACCGGCGATGATGCCGATGGAGCTGAAGTTGGCGAAAGAGACCATGAAGATGGAGAGGATGCCGACGGTACGCGGGGAGAGCTCGGCAGCAATCTTGCCCAGATCCATCATGGCCACGAACTCGTTGGTCACCAGCTTGGTCGCCATGATGGAGCCCGCTTGCAGCGCTTCACCACTCGGGATACCCAGAATCCAGGCGATTGGATAGAAGAGGTAGCCCATGACGTACTGGAAGTTGACACCAAACGCCAGCTCGAACAGGTAGTTGACCAGGGCGATCAGGGCAATAAAGCCCACCAGCATGGCCGCCACGATAACGGCAACGGAAAAACCGGCCATGATGTACTCGCCCAGCATCTCGAAGAAGTTCTCTCTCTTCGGCGTATGGTGCTCGTCGCCCTCGGCCAGCGCCTTGGCATCGGTCACGGTATTGTCCGGCTCGTACGGGTTGATCAGCGACAGCACGACAAAGGTGCTGAACATGTTGAGCACCAGCGCAGCCACCACGTAACGCGGCTCGATCAGCTGCATGTAGGCACCGACGATGGACATGGAGACGGTAGACATCGCCGTCGCCGCCAGGGTGTACATCTGCTTCTCGTTCAGGTGCGGCAGGATGTTCTTGAGCGCGATGAAGTTCTCGGATTGACCGACGATCATGGAGCTGATGGCGTTGAAGGACTCCAGCTTGCCCATGCCGTTGATCTTGGCCAACACGGTACCGATACCGCGGATCACCAGCGGCAACAGGCGGATGTACTGCAGAATACCGATCAACACGGAGATGAAGACGATGGGCATCAACACCATCAGGAAGAAGGTAAATGAACCTTCATTCATCATGCCGCCAAATACAAAGTCGGTTCCCTGCTTGGCAAACTCCATCAGCTTGGTGAAGCCGGCCGCGAAGCCACCCACCACAGCCAGACCCACTTCCGAGTTCAACATGAACCAGGCCAGCGCCAGCTCGACCACCAGCAGTTGGCCGATATAACGCAGCTTGATCTGTCTCCAGTTGTGGCGGTTAGCCAGCAGAGAAAGAGCGAGGACCATCACCAGTCCGAGCACAAAGTGAACGTATTCCATACCTGTAGCACCTGAGTGAATTGTAATTTTCGACCGGCGCCATCATAGACATTTGCACATTTAAAAATCAGAGAGTCATCACAATCCCGTGTAATAATATGCATGCAGGATAATACAAACGTTTTTAAATTAATTACGCAACAACCTGATATTAATCGCACAACTTTGACGACGACAAATTCATTAAAAAACATGATATTACATAATTAAAATGGCATTTTCATGGCCCTCCAAAATATCTTGATATCATTTTCGCAACATTGTGCTTAATGCCACACTCGCCAATAGAATATTTTTCAACCATTATATTTAAACAACAGAAATGGCAAACGTTTATCCGCAATAAATAATTACACGCATGTTTGAATAATTACCCCGATATCCTTTCACATATTGCTCACAACCAATCTGGCAACAAATACCCCCATAATGTGCCCCCCATGGCCAGCCGTTCAAAAATCCGCCACATCCGGTGCCACATTCTGGTATGATGCGCGGCCTTAGCGCTCGCGCATCCCCGTTTTCTCCGAAATAGAGTCCTTTTGTGAACAACAGCGAATTTAGCAGCCTCAATCTCTCCCCCGCCCTGCAAGAGAACCTCACCAGCCTGGGTTACCTGCAGATGACCCCGATCCAGGCCCAGAGCCTGCCCCTGGTGCTCGATGGCAAAGACCTGATCGCCAAGGCAAAAACCGGCAGCGGCAAGACCGCCGCCTTCGGCCTCGGCCTGCTGGCCAAGCTCAACGTCAACCGCCTCGAAGTGCAGGCGCTGGTGCTCTGCCCGACCCGCGAACTGGCGGATCAGGTGGCCACCGAGATCCGTCGTCTGGCGCGCGCCCTGCCCAACGTCAAGCTGGTGACCCTGTGCGGCGGCACCCCGACCGCACCGCAGTCCGCCACCCTGAGCTTTGGTGCCCACATCGCTGTTGGCACCCCGGGTCGCATTCTCAAACATCTGGAGCAAGGTACGCTGGAGCTCTCCGGCCTCAAGACGCTGGTGCTGGATGAAGCGGATCGCATGCTGGACATGGGCTTTGGCGAAGATATCAACCGGGTCATCAGCTATGCCCCCCAACAGCGTCAGACCCTGCTCTTCTCCGCGACCTATCCGGAAGGGATCGCCCAGATGAGCCGCGGCGTGCAGCGCAATCCGGTCGAGGTGAGCGTGGAGTCCCTGCACGAGGGGAGCGCCATCGAACAGAAGCTCTATGAAGTGCCTGCCGGTCATCGCCTCGACGCCCTCACCTGGCTGCTGAGTCACTACCAGCCCAGCTCCTGCGTGGTGTTCTGCAACACCAAGCGCGCCTGTAACGACGTGGCCGACCATCTGGCCGCCAAGGGCTTCTCGGCGCTGGCGCTGAATGGCGATCTGGAACAGCGCGAGCGGGATCAGGTGCTGGTGCGCTTTGCCAACGGCAGCGCCACCATTCTGGTGGCCACCGATGTGGCGGCCCGCGGCCTCGACATCAAGGAGCTGGGCGCCGTCATCAACTACGAGCTGACCTATGATCCGGAAGTGCACGTGCACCGCATCGGCCGTACCGGTCGTGCCGGCCAGCAGGGTCTGGCCCTGAGTCTCTATCAGCCGAACGAGGCCCAGCGCGTCAACTTTATCGAAGAGTACCAGCAAGCTCCGATGCCGCTGGGTGATCTCGACAGCATCGGCCGCGACATCAAGCCGATCGCCCCGCAGATGGTGACCCTCTCCATCGATGCAGGCCGCAAGACCAAGGTGCGGGCCGGTGACATTCTGGGTGCCCTGACCGGTGAAGGCGGCATTGCCGGCGCCGACGTCGGCAAGATCCAGATCTCCGAGCAGTACTCCTACGTCGCGGTGAAGCGCAGCGTGGCGAGCGCCGCCCTCAAGCGGTTGCAGGAAGGCAAGATCAAGGGGCGCAGCTACCGCGCCCGCAAACTGGGCTAAGGTTCTTTGCAAGTCGTTAGCCAGACCACAGGCGCCTGACAGGCGCCTGTTTCATATCTCCGATGCCGCCATGCGGCAAGACAGGCACCATGACCCAAGCAATCCAAACCGATGTGAGCTGCCAAAACTGCGAAGCCTGCTGCTGCCGCCTCGAAGTGATGCTCTTTACCGATACCGGCGTGCCGGACCGTTATGTACTGGAACGGGATGGCGAGATACCGGTCATGCGCCGGCTGGACGATGGCTGGTGTGCGGCCCTCGACCGCAACACCATGATGTGCCGTATCTACGAGGTGCGGCCGCTGATCTGCCGTGAATTCGAAATGGGTGAGCCCGACTGCGTTGACGAACGGGACAAGTGGTTTATCAAGCTGGATTGAGCCAAGGCCAGTCAGGATAAGGGTGGTCAAGCGCTCGCAGGTTCACAGGGAGCAGTGCTGAGCTGCTCTCCCAGCCACTGTATCGCCGCTGCCTCCTGCTCGAAATAACGTACCGCCCGAAAGGGCAATCCCGTGAAGATATTATCCGCCAGATAGCGCTTGAAGCCCCCCACGAAGACCACCGCCAGAAACTGACAGCCACTCTCGGCACACCAGCCAAACTGGCGACGAAAACGGGCCAGCACCTCGGGCCCGGCCGCTTCAAACTCGGTCGCGACCTCGACAATCCCCCAGGGGCCATCCATCAATCCGGCCAGTTCGTGACGAAATCGCGCCTCATAGGCCATGGCACCTGCCAGATTAAAAGGGCCACTCGGGCGGCAGATCAGCATCTGGCCACTGCGCTCCATGTCAAATTGCCCATGTGGCTGCATGACTGCTCCCATTCCGTTACCACCACCATTGCCTGCAAATTGTTACCACAAGGTAATAATTTATAAGGAAAAGTCCAGCAGCAAACAGGCTTTCCCCAAAGCGTGGTCATCCTATCCAGCAAACCGTCGGCACCTCATGTTACCGACATCCCGCACTGAACCGATCTCAAGATGTGTGATTGCAGTTAACGAAACGTTACTGCTATTATCCGCGCCGCCACAAACATTCCACCTGCCGAAAGGTTTGGCACCTCAACAAGGATGTGCAATGAAAAAAAGGGACTCGAGTCATTACCAACGGATCTGGCGCTGGCACTTCTACGCCGGTCTCTTTGTCGCCCCTTTCCTGATCCTGCTGTCACTGACCGGGATCGTCTATCTGTTCAAACCCCAGCTCGACAACCTGATGTACCCAGAGCTGATGAAGGTCGCCCCCGCCAGCCAGACCCTGAGTGCCGACCAGCTGCTGGCCAAGGCGATGATGACCATGCCCGATGCCAGCCTGCGTAAATATCTGCCGCCTGTCGCTCCCGATCAGAGCGCCCAGTTCATCGTCAATCGGGGCGAACAGGAGCTGACCCTGTTTATGGATCCCGCCAGCGGTGCCCTGCTCGGCACCATGGATAACAAGTGGAATCTGCAAGCGGTGGCTCGCTCCCTGCACGCCGACCTGCTGCTCGGCCCCACGGGGGATCGGCTGATCGAACTGGCCGCAGGCTGGGGAGTGGTACTGCTGCTGAGCGGCCTCTACCTCTGGTGGCCACGCAAGGGGCCCGGGGTGGGCGGCATCCTCTGGCCCAGAGTCAGCCAGCGTGGCCGCCTCTGGTGGCGGGATCTGCACGCGGTGGTCGGCTTCTGGGGCGCCGGTTTCCTGTTGCTATTGCTGCTGAGCGGCATGACCTGGACCGGTTTCTGGGGCGATCAGTTTGCCGCGGTCTGGAACCGCTTCCCCGCCACCATGTGGAATGAGGTGCCCAAATCGGCACCGCTGGCCCGAAGCCTGAATCAGGCCCACGAGCAGACCGTCCCTTGGGCAGTGGAGAACACCCCTATGCCCAGCTCGCAGCCGGTCGATGAGGGGCACGATCACGGTGCCATGAACCACGGCGAGCACGAGGGAGTGGTGATGGCCAGCCAGCGGATCCCGCTGCAACAGGTGGTCGAGATCGCCCATGAGCGGAGAGTCCAACCGGGTTACAGCATCACCCCGCCGGTCGGCGCCACCGGCGTCTACACCATCGCCCTGTTTGCCGACGATCCGCGCAACGACGCCACCCTGCATATCGATCAATACAGCGGCAAGGTGCTGGCCGATGTGCGCTGGCAGGATTACGGCCCGGTTGCCAAGACGGTGGAGAGCGGCGTCATGCTGCACATGGGCAAGCTCTACGGCTGGCCCCATCAGCTCGCCATGCTGCTTATCTGCCTGATGGTGCTGGCCAGCGCCGTGAGCGGCCTCTGGATCTGGTGGTGCCGCCGTCCGCAGGGCCGTCTCGCCGCGCCGCCACTGCCCGCCAAATTGCCGCCGATGCGCGGTGCCATCGCCCTGCTGATCCTGCTGGGAATCGCCTTCCCGCTGGTGGGCGCCTCCATGATCGCCATCTGGCTGCTGGATACCCTGATTTTCTCCCGCCGCCCTCTCAGGGTGGCACGCGCCAGCTAAACCGGCCAAAACCAAAAAGGGCTCCCATCTCGGGAGCCCTTTTCATTATTCGCCTTGGCGCGCTGCGACCAGCTGTCAGGAGAGCGCCAACCCGATGGAGAGCAGCAGGCTGAACAGAAAGGCGCTGATGGCGGTCTTCTTGAGGGAACCGGTCAGCACCTCGCCATCGTAGCTTTCGCGAAGGGTCTTGGCCGCATCGCTGAGAGGCTTCATGGCGGGCAGGAAGATCCACGGCCAGAAACTGGCGGGCTGGATCAGGATAAAGGCGATGGTTGCCAGCAGCGCCGCCCCCAACAGTACCCAGTGATAAGCGATGGCGCGGTTGCGGCCAAGGCGCACCGCCAGGGTGATCTTGCCGCTGGCGGCGTCGGTCTCGATATCGCGCACATTGTTGATATTGAGCACGGCGGTGGCCAGCAGGCCACAGGCGGTGGCGGGCAGCAGCAGATCCCACTCCAGACTCTTGGTGAAGAGGTAGTAGGAGCCGAGCACCCCCAACAGACCGAAGAATAAGAACACCGAGATATCGCCAAACCCGCGATAGCCGTAGGGAGTCTTGCCCACGGTGTAGGTCACCGCCGCGACAATGGCCGCGCCACCCAGCACTACAAATGCCAAAATCTGCAGCCACTGGCCGCCGAAGGCACAGCCCAGCAGCAGTAGGCCACTGGCCACCGCCGCCAGCGCAGTAAGCCCCATCGCCACGCACATCTGCTTTTTGGTGATAAGACCGGAGACCACCGCCCGCTGCGGGCCGATCCGCTCACCGTTGTCGGCGCCGGAAACCGCATCGCCGTAATCGTTGGCCAGATTGGAGAGGATCTGCAGCAGGATGGCGGTCAGCAGAGAGAGCGCCATGATGGTGCCATCGAAGGCACCACGACTGGCAGCCAGCCCGGAGCCCAGCAGGATGGAAGAGCAGGCGAGCGGCAGTGTTCGCAAACGCGCCGCCAGCAACCAAACAGAGAAGGTATTTGTCATTTTGTGATGGCCAAACAATCGGATATTGATCGTGTTAAGGGTTATCGAACCGGATTTGGGTATACTTGGCCCCGGAGAGTGAAGCTCCCGCGGGCGATTTACATGGACGAATGGGCAGATAATATATAGGAAATCATCGCCCTTTGGCATAAACCTACGGCATCCAGCTACCGGATCGCTCGTTACTACCCGGCTCAGAAAAGAATCCATGTTGGCTCAGACCCATATCAAGCAACAACTGGACGCCCTGCGTCACAGCAACGTCAGCGGCTTCGTACGGTTGCGAGTGGCGATCGAAATCCGCTCCTTTCTGGGCTGGCTCGCTGCGCAAACCCTCTATCCCCGCATCTACTGGCAGGCCCGTGGAGAGGCTCGTCCCGAGTATGTCGCGCTGGGCGCCATCCATGAACTGACCGAGCCGCACGCCATCAAGCAGGTGTGCACTAACACAGCCAACCAGCATCATGACGACAGCCCTCGCTACTATGGCGGACTGGCGTTCGATCCGGCCCAATCCGGCTGGCAAGGGTTTGGCCCCTGCCGTTTCGTGCTGCCCCGTATCGAGCTGGTGCGCCGTGGTGAATGCGTCAGTCTCTGCCTCAACCTCTGGCTGGATGAAAACAATCTCGAGGCCGAACTGCAGGCGGCCGAAGCCGCCCTCGATGCCCTGCACCCGGAAGCCCCGCTGCCCGCCCTGCAAAAGCAGCCCTGGCAGCGACAGGATTGCCCCGGCCCCGCCCAGTGGCAAACGCTGGTGGAGCGCGTCACAGCCCCCGATTTTCAGGCCCACACTCCCAAGGTGGTGCTGTCGCGGGAGAGCGTGCTGACCAGTCCGAACCATGATGCGGATATCAATCCCTGGGCCATGCTCGACCAGTGGGCCCGCCACGCCCAGGACTGCTTCCACTTCGGTTTTCAATTCTCCCCCGAGCAGGCCTTTATCGCCTGTTCTCCCGAGCGGCTCTACCGCCGGGAAGATCGCCACCTCTTTACCGAGGCGCTGGCGGGCACCATTCGCCGCTCCGGCGATGAAGAGGTGGATGCCCAACTGGCCGCCGAACTGCTGGCCGACAGCAAGAACCGGCTGGAGAACCGACTGGTACACGCCGACATCCTGAGCCGTCTGGCACCACTGACCCACGATGCCACCCTGACCGAGCCGCGCATTCTCAAACTGCGGCTGCTGCAACATCTCAAGTGCGATATCGAAGCCGAGATCAAGCCCGGGGTCTGCGACTGGCAGTTGCTCGACGCCCTCCACCCGACGCCGGCGGTGGGCGGCGCTCCGCGCGAGGCAGCGCTCGCCTTTATCCGCGAGTTCGAACCCTACGATCGGGGCTGGTACGCCGGAGCCTGCGGCATGCTGAGTCGGGAGACGTCCGAGTTCTCGGTCGCCATTCGCAGCGCACGCATTCAGCCGGGCAGCGTCACTCTGTTTGCCGGTGCCGGCATTGTCGCCGGTTCCGAGCCTGTCGCCGAGTGGGCCGAACTCGACAACAAGATCGCCAATGTGCTCTCCCTGCTGGGATAGTCATTCACCCTTTTCACGCTACGAGAGCCCCTATGCCCACCCGTAAAGAGCCTGCCAGCGAAGAGTTTGCCTGCCCCCCGTTTTCGAACCAGCACGCCACCTTCAACCACGTCTGGTCCTCCCTCTTGCTGGAGGAGCTCTTTCGCCTCGGGGTGCGCGACATCGCGCTGGCCCCCGGCTCCCGCTCTGCGCCGCTGACCATGGCGGCCGCGGCCCATCAAGGCTTTCGTCGTCACCTGCACTTTGACGAGCGCGGCCTCGGCTTTATGGCGCTCGGGCTGGCCAAGGGGAGCAACCGGCCGGTGGCGGTGATCATGACCTCGGGCACCGCGGTAGCCAACCTCTGGCCCGCCGTGGCAGAGGCCCAGCTCACCTGCGTGCCGCTGATTATTCTCTCCGCCGATCGCCCCCACGAGCTTATCGACAACGGCGCCAATCAGGCGATCGACCAGCAGGGGATCTTCGGCCACTACCCCGTCTATCAACAGAACCTGCCGAGCCCCACCCCGACCATTCCGGCGGCGTTTGTGCTGAGCTCGGTGGACCAAGCCTTGGCCAAACAGGTGCTCACCCCCGGGGTGGTGCACTTCAACTGCATGTACCCCGAGCCCCTCTACCCGGGCGAGCACTATCAGGATTTCTCCGACTATCTGGCGCCTCTCGGTGACTGGCTCTGCTCGCGCAAGCCCTGGAGCCCGTGGCAGCAAAACGAGCCGAGCTGCCCACCTCAGGCGGAGTGGGAAACCTTTCGCCAACAGCGCGGTATCGTTGTGGCTGGTCGCATTACCGACCCGAAGCAGGCACAGACCGCCGCCGCGCTGGCGGAGCAACTTGGCTGGCCGCTGCTGGCGGATCTGCAGAGCCAGATCCGCTTCGATAGTCGCAACCTCATCCACATAGATCTGGCGCTCAACGACCCTGAATTCGTCGCCGAGCTCGGCCGCGCCGAGGTGCTGCTGCAATTTGGCGCGCGGCTTGTCTCCAAGCGGCTTGGCCAGTTCATCAAACACCATTCATGGCAGGATTACTGGCTGGTGGATCCGCAACCGGCGCGGCTCGATCCCGACTACCGGCTGCGCAACCGGCTGCTGTGCAGCGCCAGCGCCTTTGCTGCGGCCCATCCGGTCACCACCCGGGCCCCTTGGCACACATTGGCCGAGCTGCAACACAACGCCAGCCAGCAGATCGCCGCCGCCTGCGAGTACTTCTCCGAGCTTGGGGTCTGCCATCGCCTCAACCGCCTGATCGAAGGCCAACTGTTTGTCGGCAACAGCATGCCGGCACGACTGATGGATATGCTCGGCGAAACGGGCAAGGGGCCGAGCCGGGTGATGACCAACCGCGGCGCCTCCGGCATCGATGGTCTGATCGCCACCGCCTACGGGTTTGCCCAATCAATCGAGCAGGACAGTGATGAGCCCACCACCCTGCTGCTTGGGGATCTCAGCGCCCTGCACGATCTCAATAGCCTCGCCCTGCTCAGCAAGGCGAGTCGACCGCTGGTGGTGATCCTGCTCAACAACGATGGCGGCAGCATCTTTCGTATGTTGCCGGTGCCCACCGAAGGGGAGCTGCTGGAGAGCTACTACCGGCTGCCCCACGGCCTCAGTTTTGAACATGCCGCCGCCATGTTTGGTCTCGCCTATCGGGCACCGACCACCCTGCTCGAGTTCGAACAGGATTACCGCGCAGCCCTCCAACATGGCGTTACCTTGATCGAGATCCGGGTACCGAGCGAGCAGGTGGCCGATGATCTCAAGGCGCTGGGGGCCGCCATCCGTGGCAAATAAAGATGCCAATGTGCCGCTGGTGTTGCTGCACGGCCTGCTGGGGGATGGCGGCGACTGGCAACCGGTGATCGACCGGCTGCCTGCCATCCGCTGCATCGCCCTCGATCTGCCGGGTCACGGCCAGTATCGCGATCTCAACGTCAGCGACTTTGAGCAGAGCCACCAGTGGCTGGTCGCCGAGCTGGCCAGCCGCAACATTGAACGCTATCTGCTGGCGGGTTACTCGCTGGGTGGGCGACTGGCCCTCTATCACGCCAGCCGCGAGCCCGCCGGGCTGCGGGGACTGCTGCTGGAGAACTGCCACCCGGGTCTACCGGCCAGTGAGCGGGCCGCCCGCATCCAGCATGATGAACAGTGGGCGCAGCGCTTCGAGCGTGAGCCCCTGGCTGACGTGCTGGCAGACTGGTACCGGCAAGGGGTGTTTGCCGATCTTGACGATGCGGCCCGGGCCCGCCAGATCGCCCGCCGCCTTGGCAACGACGGTCAGGGCATCGCCACCATGCTGCGCGCCACTTCGCTAGGCAAGCAGCCGGATCTCGCCCCCTGGCTCATGGCGAGCCAGCTGCCGGTTACTTATGTGAGTGGCAAGCGGGATCACAAATTCCATCAGCTGGCTTGCCAGCTGGCGAACCAAAATCGCAGAATCAACCACTTGGTGCTGGATGGCGGCCATAATCTGCACGCCCATCAGCCTGATAACTTTGCCCGACTCCTCGCGGAGTGGGTCAACCAACAAGAAGAGACGAGTCATGATTGAAGCAATGACGGAAGCTGAACTGTATGCACCTGTTGAATGGCAAGATTGCTCCGCCGGTTACGAGGACATCCTCTATCACAAGTCCAACGATGGCATTGCCAAGATCACCATCAACCGTCCCCAGGTGCGCAACGCCTTCCGCCCCCGCACCGTCAAAGAGATGCTGCAAGCGCTGGCCGATGCCCGTTATGACGATCAGATCGGCACCATCATCCTGACCGGTTTTGGCGAGAAAGCCTTCTGCGCCGGTGGCGACCAGAAGATCCGTGGCGACTACGGTGGATACCGTGATGACGAGGGGACTCACCACCTCAACGTGCTCGACTTCCAGCGCGACATCCGCACCTGCCCGAAACCTGTGGTTGCCATGGTGGCCGGTTACGCAGTCGGTGGCGGCCACGTGCTGCACATGATGTGTGACCTGACCATCGCCGCCGACAACGCCCAGTTTGGCCAGACCGGCCCGAAAGTAGGCTCCTTCGATGGCGGTTGGGGTGCTTCCTACATGGCTCGCATCGTCGGCCAGAAGAAGGCGCGCGAAATCTGGTTCCTCTGCCGCATGTACGATGCCCGGCAAGCCCTCGACATGGGTCTGGTCAACACCGTCGTGCCGCTGGCGGAACTGGAGCGTGAAACCGTGCGTTGGTGCCGCGAAATGCTGCAAAACAGCCCGATGGCGCTGCGCTGCCTGAAAGCCGCCCTCAACGCTGACTGTGATGGTCAGGCGGGCTTGCAGGAGCTGGCGGGCAATGCCACCATGCTGTTCTACATGACCGAAGAGGGTCAGGAAGGCCGCAACGCCTTCAACGAAAAGCGTCGCCCCGACTTCTCCAAATACAAGCGGAACCCCTGATGACACTAGCCCTGTATCGCTATCAACTGCCTTTTACCCAGCCACTGACCTTTCACGGCAAGGTGGAGGTGGCGCGAGAGGGGCTGTTGGTGCGCATCAACGACGGCTGGGGGGAAATCGCCCCCCTGCCCGGCTTCTCGAAAGAGAGCCTGCAACAGGCAGAGGCAGAAGCCCTTGCCACGCTGGCGGCCCTGGCCGCCGGTGACACCCCGAACCCCGTGCTGCCGTCGGTGCAATTTGGCCTCGACTGCGCGCGCCGGACTTGGCCCGAACAGCGCAACCCGCTGCCGGAGCCCTATCCCCTCATTCAAGGCTCCCCCCAGGAGCTGCTGCGCAACTGGAAAGAGTGGCTGCACCGCACGCCTGGCAAGGCCAAGCTGAAGGTGGCGCGCTACCCGATGCGTGACGAGCTGGCGCTGATCCGCCTGCTGTGCGATCGCCTCCCCTCCCTCAAGCTGGTGCTGGATGCAAACCAGGGCTGGACCCGCGAGGAGGCGTGGACCTTCTGCGGCCACCTCGACCCGAATCGCATCGAGTATCTGGAAGACCCTTGCGCCGACTTTGCCGACATCGCCTTTGTCGCCAACCGCACCGGCATGCCGGTGGCGCTGGACGAACTGCTGGCGCAGGGCAAGCCGTGGGAGCCGATCCCGCAACTGCGCGCGCTGGTGCTCAAACCCACCCTGCTCGGTTCGCTGGCCAACTGCGAAGCGCTGATCGCCCGCGCCCGCGAACTGCGGCTCAAGGTTATCATCTCCTCCTGCTTCGAATCGGATCTGGGCCTGAACCAGCTCTTTCATCTGGCAGGCGAATGGGCTCCCGAACAGGCGCCGGGTCTGGATACCCGCCGCTGGATGGCAGGCAACCTGCTGGGGGAAGATGGCAAACCGGATCTGAGCCGACTGGAGCAACTGTATTACCGTGATTGACCCCTCCCGTTCACCCGAACAGACACCTTGCCCGGTACGCCACCGGGCAATCACAGCCCCGAACCGCATTGCCATCCACGCAGTCTCCCCCCTCAGTTACCGCCAGCTCGATGCACGCCTCAACAGCCTGTGCCAACAGCTGGAACAAGCCGGAGTGCGCCGTGGCGATCATCTGGCTGCAGTGGTGCGCGGTGCGCTGGAAGATGTGCTGCTGGCATGGGCCTGCGTGCGCAGCGGCGTGGTGTTCTGCCCGCTCAACCCCGCCTTTCCTCTCGAAAAGCAGCGCGAGCTGGCGGTGCAACTCGATGCCGATGCCTTCTGGTCGGCAGGGGAGATCCCGGCAGGCAACTGGCAGCCCCTGCAGCTCGACTTCACGCGCGAACGGCCAGCAAGCGAGGAAACATGGCCGCTGGCATCGACCCAGCTCAACAACATGATCCTCACCTCCGGCTCCAGCGGTACGCCGAAAGCGGTGGTGCATCGGCTCTGCAACCACCTGGCCTCGGCACGCGGCTCTGCCACCCTTATTCCCCTCGATGAGGCCTGCGGCTGGCTGCTCTCCCTGCCGCTGTTCCATGTGGGCGGCTACGCCATCCTGTTTCGGGTCTTTCTGGTGGGCGCCACGCTGGTGCTGGATCAGCGTGAACGCTCCCTCAAGGAGCGGCTGGAGTGCCAGCCCATCACTCACCTCTCGTTGGTGCCAACCCAGCTCTGGCGCCTGCTGGCAGAGGGTTTTGATCCCGCCCGAACCCGCCTGCGCGAGCTGCTGCTCGGTGGCGCCGCCATCCCGCAACCGCTGGTGAAGCGCCTCTGCGCCATGGGGCTCGAACCCAAGGTGAGTTATGGTCTCTCCGAGATGGGCAGTCAGGTCTGCACTGCGTTACCCGGCGATACAGGCGTAGTTGGCAAACCGCTACCGGGGCGGGAAGTGTGCATCAGTGAGCAGGAGATCTGCGTGCGCGGCGCCACCCTGTTTGCCGGTTACTACCGGGCTGGCGAGCTGGATCTGCCCCTCGATGACGAAGGCTGGTTTCATACTCGCGACAAGGGGAGGTTCACTGCGGCAGGGGAGCTGCTGGTAGAGGGACGGCTCGATAACCTCTTCATCTCGGGTGGCGAAAACATCCAGCCCGAAACCATAGAGCAGCGACTGGTAGATCATCCCGCTGTCGCCCAGGCGCTGGTGGTGCCGGTACCGAGCGACGAGTGGGGGCAACGCCCCGCCGCCTTTATCGACTGGCACGGCGAGCCGGTTCCCGACTCAGAAATAGCTGCCTGGATCCGTGCCACCCTGCCCGGCTTTATGGTGCCCGACCACTGGCTCCCCTGGCCCGATCTTGGTGGCAATCTCAAGCCCTCTCGCCAACGGCTGGGCAAGGTAGCCCGACAACAGACCACTCGGGCACGACAAGCTGAATGAGATCGGACTCACAATTTACCGATCTTCTTTGAAAACAAAAAAGAAACATGTGAGTCCTCACTGCGGCGCCAACCCACGATAATTCGATCAGACTCAAAAAGACACCATCTTATTGATTTATCTGATTTTTAATTGGCAATTGATATCCCTTTGGAACCGTTTAAATTGCCTTGCGATTACTCGCAAGACAATACACAAACAAGAACAAAGGGATAAAAATGAACCGTTCAGGTACCGGGTGGCTGCTGCTGGCAGGCCCCCTGCTTTTGGCTACATCCTCGGCGCAAGCCAACTACTCCCCCAATGACTGGCGACAGTATCAGCTGACTGGCGAATCGAGCCGGCAACTGGCCACTCGCATCACCGAGATCACCTACGAGCTCAAGGCGCGCAGCAGCAATGCTCCTTACCAACAGCTTAGGGTCTACCGTCGCTTCGACTGGCAGAGCAGCGATCTCGCCGCACTGGCCGAGCAACAGTGTGGCGAGCCGCAGCTCAAGGTAGATGCGGGCTGGCAGATCCGCTTCGTGCGCTGTGAAGATCGGATTCCGGCGGGCAAGCTCATTCCCGCCAGCAGTTATGACTTCGGTTATGGCCTCAAGCAGGGTCGCTGGGAGCAGCTGGCGGGCACGCCGACCGCCCAGCGGCAGGATCGTCTGCCGCTGCCGCAAGCCATCATCCTGGGTCAGAGCGAAAGGGAGCTGGATCGCTGCGAACTCAACCCGCAGGGCCGCTGCGCCGAGTCGGAGTGGCACTATCAGCCGCAGGATTGGCAGCAGTTGCAGGTACTTGAAGAGACCCCGAGTGAGCGGGATGGCCGGTTGGAGCAGATCTTTTTCCGTCTGCAACCGGTGGCAGGCAGTCAGGCTGCCGCTCAGGTCAGCGAGATCCACGTCTGGCGTCGCTATCAGTGGCAGCTGGATCAGCTCACGCCTCAGCAGGAGTGTGATGAGCCGCAGGAGCGCAAGGAGGGGAGCAACACCATCCGCTATCGCATCTGCCGTCAGGTGATCCCCGCTGGCAGCGAGGTTCAGGTAACGCTGCAAGATAGCGGCTACCAATACCCGGTCGCTGGCGGCGAGTGGCAACCCCTGCCAGAGAGCAAAGAGTGGCAGGAGAGCCGGGTGCTCAATCGCCCCATCGTGCTGGCCAGCAAGGAGGAGCAACTGGAGTGCCGTCGCGCCAACGGTCGTCTCTGCTCCGAGCCCGAGCAGCCCGATGTGGATCTGCTCGACAGCGATGCCGCCAAACTGGTGGCTGACGTGAGCGGCCAGAACAGTCCTGCCTGGCAGGCGGATTACGGCCACGATGACGCCAAGCTGATGGCGGTGGTGCGCGGGATGCGTGCCCTTCTGGCGGCCAACCAGCCGACCCATCCGGCAATGGACAAGCTGCTCTACTATGTGCGCGCCCACAACTACCACGGCGGCGTTGGCAAGGAGAGTGATCAGGCCGCCCGGGCACTGGCCGGGGTGATGATTGACCTGCTCAACCACCCATTGCTGCTGGGAGCTGAACCACAGGATCAGGCTGGCACAGTGCTGGAAGCCTGGAGTGTAGCGGCGCAGGGACAACTTGGCCAAGCCGCCTTCCGCCAGAGTGCCGCTCCCATGCTGGCCCAGCTCAACCAGGCGCTCGGCTATGCGGTGCAACATGCGGCGCAGATCAATGGCCACAAACCCTGGGCCGACGGCCTGTTCGAGCTGCTCAATCTGGTCGATCAGAGCGCCTCTTACGGTCAGCAGGCTGACTTCAGCGCAGCTGTGCTGCAGCAGGAGGCGGCATTGCGCCAGAGCCTGCTGCAACTGGGCCTGAGCGAACTGGCCCTCTGGAAACAGCGCGATGGCTCACGGGATCTGTTTATCTTCAACAACATCCTCGATGCCCACAGCCGCCTCTACCAGATGATGCGCTACCTCCATCACACCAGCCCGGATAAGGCGATCGCCTATCGCCAACAGCTTGATCGCGATGTCATCGCCATCATGCGCCAGCAGGGACTGGTCCCGGGCGGCCAGCATCCGGCTGCCATGCTGGAAGAGGTCTCCCTGACCCTCTCCAGCTACTACCTCACCTACACGGATCGCACCAGCGAAGCCTGTGTCAGCGGCGAGTTTGTCGGGCTTTGTACCCCGATCCGCATGGAAGATATTCTGCCGTTCGAGCACACCTGCTCGCCCACCCTGCGTCTGCGCGCCCAGGATCTGACCTTGGCTCAGGCCGAAGGGATCTGCCGCGAGCTGGGTGATGAAGAGCAGCGCTTCCACCAGCAGATGGAGACAGGCTGGCAACCGGTGGCCGATGATCACAACGAGGCGCTGGAGCTGGTGATCTTCAACTCCTCCGCCGACTGGGGCCGCTACGGCAGCGCGCTGTTTGGCGTCTCTACCGACAATGGCGGCATCTATATCGAGGGGGATCCGGCTCGCCCCGGCAATCAGGCCCGCTTCTTCGCCTATGAGGCAGAGTGGAAACGCCCCGCCTTCCAGGTGTGGAACCTGCGCCACGAGTACGTTCACTATCTGGATGGCCGCTTCAACCAGTACGGCAGCTTCGGCCACTATCCGCTCAACCGCACCACCTGGTGGGCCGAGGGGATTGCAGAGTACATCGCCCACGGCCAGTGCTTTGCCCGGGGTCTGGATAACGTGGCAAACCGCCCCGCCAACCAGCGCCCGACACTGGCGGCGATCCTCCACCTTGACTACGACCAGGGTGGCGAGATGGTCTACTCCTGGTCCTATACCGTGCACCGCTTCCTTAACGACACCGGTCGCGGCGCCAGCTGGCTGGCGCTGGCACAGGCGCTGCGCAATCCGGATCGGCAGCAGGCGATGAGCGACTTCGAAGGGGAGCTGGACCGGCTGATCGCCAACGACAGCGACGCCTATCAGGCGTGGCTCGCCCGGGATCTGCTGCCCTGGTGGCAAGCCAACAAGGAGTCAGACGCCTGCAAGGGTAACGACTCCGCCCACTGATAAACCTTCACCGACTAGAGGGGCTGCCACCGCAGCCCCTATCTTCATCCTCCCGCTCTCCCGGCCTCTGCTGCGACAACCTCTGCCCGAATGAGGTGCCCGCCCGTTATCAAGCCTGACGCCAGCGGCCGAGTTGTAATAGAATGCCGATAGCCACTCCCAACTTCAGACCCTGACCGCACCGCGCATGAAGAAGTTTGCCAAGATCCTCCTCGCCTGCCTCGTTTTGCTGCTGGCCCTGATTGCCATGCTGCTGGGCTACAGCGAGTGGATCGTCTCGGATGCCCGTCACTACACCTACGATCAGGTAGACAAAGTGCCCTACAACCGGGTTGCGGTGGTGCTGGGTACCTCCAAATATCTCTCCGGTGGCGGCCCCAACCACTACTTCAAATACCGTATCAAGGCGGCGGCCGAGCTCTACAACAATGCCAAGGTGGACTTCATCATCGTCTCCGGTGACAACGCCACCGTGCAGTACAACGAGCCACGCCAGATGCGCCGCGCCCTGATCAAGGCGGGCATCCCCGCCTCCGCCATATATATGGATTTCGCCGGATTTCGCACCCTCGACTCAGTGGTTCGCGCCAAGGAGGTATTCGGCCAGGAGCGCTTTACCGTGGTCTCCCAGGGCTTTCATAACGAGCGGGCCATTTTCATCGCCCGCCATTTCGGTATCGATGCGGTCGGCTTCAATGCCGAGGATCCCAGCGCCTATCAAGGGATCCGCACCCGGGTGCGGGAAGTCTTTGCCCGCCTGATGGGGCTGCTCGACCTCTATGTACTGGACAAGGGACCCAAGTTCCTCGGCGCTCCTGTGCCCATCGGTCTGCCTGTGCCTTGCCAGTCACTGAGCACCATCGGCAGCCTGCAACCCTGCCTAAAACAACCCAAATCGGCGGTGGATGAGGCCAAGCCAGCGGCAGTTTCTGCCGCGGTTGCCACCGAGTCGGCTACTCCATCTGCCTCGGCCGTGACTGAACAAGTCACGCTAGCTTTATCCGCTGCGGCAACGACTGAGCCGGTCACTCCCGCCAAATCCGCGGCAGAAACCACCGCCAAGACGCCCAGCGCGGCCTTGCCCACATTGCCGGTGGCCCCTTCAGCCGCCAGCGCCAGCACAGCCGCACCATAAACAGATGACCCGCCAACTGGCGGGTCTTGGTATTACAGCACGGGTTGTGGCGGCGATCCTGCACACCCATTCCCAGCGACCAGGTCAGCCTCTCGCCGCTTGATAACGGCGGGCCACTTCGGGCCAATCCACCACCTGATAGAAGGCAGCGATATAGTCAGGACGCTTGTTCTGGTACTTGAGATAGTAGGCGTGCTCCCACACATCCAGCCCCAGGATCGGGGTATGGCCATGCATCAGGGGACTATCCTGATTGGCACTGCTCTCCACCTGCAATCTGCCCGCCTTGTCCACCACCAGCCAGGCCCAGCCGCTACCAAAGCGGCTCAGGGCCGCCTGAGTGAAGGCCTGCTTGAAGGCATTGAATCCCCCCAATTCCCGCTCGATGGCCAGAGCCAGCTCACCACCCGGCTCACCGCCCCCCTGCGGGCTCATCACCAGCCAGAACAGGGAGTGGTTGGCATGGCCGCCACCATGGTTGCGGACCGCCCCCTGCAGGGCGGTTGGCAGAGTATCGAAGCGGCGCAGCAGCTCTTCAACCGGCATTGCGGCCAGCTCTGGTGACCCTTCCAGCACGGCGTTGAGGTTGTTGATATAGGTCTGGTGATGACGGCTGTGGTGGATCTCCATGGTCAAGGCATCGATATGGGGTTCCAGTGCGTCGTAGGCATAGTTCAGGGCTGGCAGGGTATGGCTCATGATGACCTCTGTTCGGATTAATGGAGCCGGGATGAGGGCTCGCTCTGACACAGGCAGTGACCGAGCGAACGCATGATCCCGGCGTGGCTGCCGTGGCGCTGTACGAACGTCAGCAACTCGGCACGGGTTGTGCGGGTATGGCGCAACGCGGCTTCTCGCAGGCGAGAGGAGCAAGCGGGGGAGTGACAGGTCGCCAGCAGGCAGTCGTGCACATAGCAGAGCAGGTCGGCGGCGCGATCGGGCAGAGTCATGGCCACCAGCAGATCCGCCAGATTGTGGTGAGCCACAACCAGCGCCGCCACCGCCTCATCGGCGTCATGCCACTGCACCAACTGCTGACGAGCCAGCCAGAGCGCCTGCTGATAATGAGCCAGCGCCTGATGATACTCGCCGCAATCAAACAGCCGATTACCCTCTCGGGTCTGCTGTTTCCAGTGACTCATGCTGCTGCCACCTTCGGTCGACTCGACCCACCCCTTCACCCAGGTTGCTGTCATATGCTTCACACCAACAAATGATAATAATTATCATTACATGAATCATATCCGGGAGACAAGGGGCGTCGGGATCGCAGCAAACAGCCAAAACAGCGCGGCCACGCCTTGGCAAGGAGTGGCCGCTTGAGGCACCGGTCAGTGAATTCGACCGGCTAATTGCAAGTTAACGGCAGGTCAGATGTTGTTGGCTGGCGAAGGCGGGGCGATCCCCAGCAGCATATGGTCCATCATGCCTACCATGCGCCCTATCTCGGGCTTGGTGATGGTATCGTTGGCCCCCAGTTGCAGCGCTTTCTGGCGGTTGTCATCGCTCATCAGGGAGGAGAACATCACGATGGGCATCTCCTTGTAGGAGGGGGTATCCCGCAGCCGCTTGAGCAGGTGCATACCATCCATGCGCGGCATCTCCACATCGGTGATCACCGCATTGACGAAGCCGGTCACCGGCATCCTCTCCTCCTGGGCCAGACGATCGAAATCCGTCATCATCTCCAACCCCTCGCCGCCGTCCTTGGCCGTAATCACGTTGTAGCCAGCGGTGCGCAGGGTGGTTTCGATCATCTTGCGGATAAAGGCCGAGTCGTCCACCACCAGAATGGTCTTGCCCTGACGCAGCGCCATCATGCGATCGTCGATGAGCACCTTGCGATCCTGGGTGACGTCGTACTTCTCCATGCTGAGCTCGGGGTTGATATCGGCGATGATCTTCTCGAAATCGAGGATCATGATGAGGTTGCCATCGCGCCTGACCACGGCCACCACGCAGTCGTTCTCCCCCGCTTCCAGAAACTGGCTGGGGGACTCCACATCCTCCCAGGAGACCCGGTGGATCCTGCTGACGCTATCGATCAGAAAACCGTTGGCCATCTTGTTGAAGTCGGTGACGATCACCACCTTGTGGCTGGGGTCAGGGTTGGTCTTGATGCCGAGCCAGCCCGCCAGATCCACCAGCGGGATGAGCCGATCCCGCAGGGAGAAGACCCCCACCATATGGCGCTGGGCGTTGGGGTAATCTGTGGTCTCAGGCACCCGGATCACCTCGCGCACCTTGGCGACGTTTATCCCGTAATAAGCGGTTTTTTCACGGCCGTCCGGTAGCTGCTTCTTGAGGTGAAACTCGATGATCTCAAGCTCGTTGGTGCCACTTTCGGTCAGGATAGATTTACGCTCTTCCCCATCTTTGGACATCATGGTGACTCTCATTCTGGTTGCGCGGGCAGCAGACCGCTGCGGTTTTCCCTCAGTATAGGAATGGAATTCACCCAACGGCTCGGATCTCGGCAAGATTGCATCGTTAACCGCTTGATCCCGCAGGCTGGCGGGAGCGTATCTGCCAATCAGGACAACATTGGCGGATGGTGAAATCCATCATGCACTCACAAGGAGCCTGAGATGAGTGAAGGTATCGTCGTGATTGGCGCTTCTGGCGGTATCGGGGCGGCTCTGGTGACACACTGGTTGGCGGCGGGTGTCGGGCCAGTGATTGCCATCAGCCGTCAGCCCGCACCTGCTGGCCTCTCATCGCCGGGTCTGCACTGGCTATGTTGCGATTACAGCGATGAGCAAATGACAGAAGTGGTGGCCCACATCGCTGAGTTGGCACCGAGACCCTATCGGGTGGTGATCTGCAACGGCATCCTGCATCAGGGGGAAATTCAGCCGGAGAAGCGGCTCGAAGCAGTCAATCTCGATGCCATGAGCCGCCTCTACCAGACCAATGCCTTGCTGCCGCTGCGCTGGATCAACCAGTTGTTACCGCTGTTTGGCCGCGAGCCTTGCATTCTGGCCGTTCTCAGCGCCCGGGTCGGCAGCATTGGCGACAACCGAACGGGCGGCTGGTATGGCTATCGTGCATCCAAGGCCGCCCTCAACATGCTGCTCAAGTGTGCCGCCATCGAGCTGGCCCGGCGGGCCCCCGGCGTCAAATTGCTGGCCTTCCATCCCGGCACCGTGGATACCCAACTCTCCCGCCCGTTTCACGCCAATGTACCGGCGGGAAATGTGCAGAGTCCCGAGCTGGTAGCCGACCATCTGATTAACCTGATGAACCGGCTGCAACCGGATGGCGAGCTGAGCTTTCTCGACTGGCAGGGCAAACCTATCGAGTGGTAGAGGAACTCAAGAGACGCGCCAGCAGCGCCCGCAAACTCTTGATCACGGCGGGCTTGCCCGCCAGTTGCAACCTCGCGGCCAGCATTCCCCAGTCAGCATATAGCCAGATGGCTGCGATCAGCAGATAACGCTCGTCAGGGGTCAGCGAAGCCAGAACATCCAGATGGCGCGCCAACCACAGCTGCAAGCTGGATTGGCTCAGTTCGAACGGCTTGTGATGCAGGGCAAAGCACTCAACCTCATCACGCTCGAACTCGCCAAGCTCCGCTGCGGTAGCAGTGCTGCCTTGCAGACATTGCCATACCAGCTCGGGATCCAATCCTTTCAACTCACCCGCCAGCAGGGTCGGCAGCTGGCGTACAAAACGCTGCTGCCACTGCTCCAGCTCGGGCTCATGTTCGGGTTTCAGCGCTTTGAGCAGCAGGGCTGCGTGGCAGCCGCTGGCGGCATCCCGCTGCAGGCCGATGCGCAGTACCGTCAATCCAGCCTTGCGCCAGAAAGGGAGCAGGTCGGCGCTGGCCGAAAAGGCAGAACCGAGGTAATCGATCCCCGCCTGACGATAATGTTCTTCAAGCCTGCCAAGCAGCAGCGAACCCAGCCCGTGGCGGTGTAGCTCGGGATGGATGGCGATACGCATCACCCGGGCGTAGCTGCGCGCCCCCGCGGTTTTGAAACCGGCATGGGCCAGCAGCGACTGGGGCAGCAGATGGCCGCGCGGACGGCGGCGCCCGGCCCAGATCGCCTCGGCCAGTTCAGGGTCAATTCCCCCTTCCCGCGCCACCAGCGCCACTCCCAGCAAGCTCTCATCCTGCTCCAGCAGATGGATGTCGAGATCCGGGCTCTCCAGCAGGGATCTGAGATCGCTCGGCGTAGTCTGGTAGTGAGCCAGCACCAGCAGGCCGAACAGCTGGTTGAGCAACTCCTCGTCGCTCGCCAGCGCCTCTTGACTGAGCAGACGCCAGCTCGGGCTGGTCGGCGGCAAGGGCGTTGCTACTTCGGCATTGAGGCCGAGCAGGCGGAAGATTAGCGGCTCCAGCGGATCGCGCTCACTCCAGCGAATGGGCTCAGAGAGGTGGATCTCCTGCCACTCCGGGGTCTGGCTATCGAGCACCCGCTTGAAGCGCAGGTGAAAACCGCGCCCCGTCCCCTCGTAACCGTGCTCGGTGGTGGCAAACACGATGCGGCTATGGCGGGCCAGCATGGCTTCGAGCAGCGGGGTCGGAATGGCGGCCGCTTCATCCACCAGCAGCAGATCGGGATTCATCGCCTCGTGCACCAGCCGATCCGGCGAGCAGTAGCTCAGTCCGGTCAGCTGTTCCGGCGTAGTATCTAGCCCGCGAGCGGCGTGGGCAAACAGGGTCGCTACCGTTGCCTGCGAGGGGGCCGTCACCACTATGTTCAGCGAGGGTTGCTGGCGCAGCAGCTCGGCGGCAGCCAAGCCCAGCAGCGTACTCTTGCCACGGCCACGGTCGGCGCTCAGCACCAGCGGCCGACGGCGATGACCGTGCAACACCTTGTGGATGGCGGGCAGCGCCCGTGCCTGATCGCAGCTCAGCCTGCGCTCTGGCCCAAGCGGTTGCCACGGCTGTGAGCAAACCGGCGGCTCCAGAGAGAGGGCCGGATTCCCCGCCAGCAACCGCACCAGCCGGGCGATAAAGCCGTGACCGGCCCGACCCGCCTCCTCCGGCTGCGCCACCAGCCGGATCCGGTCAGGATCCGGCCATGCAGGCCACTCTACTCTGGGCGGGGTCAGCAGCAACAGCAAGCCACCGGCGCATAGAGTACCTGCCAGCGCCCCGAAGGCATCGGGATGAAAGCCGCTGAAAGCGTTGAACACCAGCGTGTCGCACTCCTGACCGAGCCGCTGCTGCGCCTTGGCAGCGGGTTGCGGGGCATAACACTCGGGCCCGGCACCCAGCCAGAATACAGTCTCGCCGAGCAGGGATTGGGCGCGGGCAATGCAGTCGGCCTCCTCCCCCTCCAGCCAGATCAGGCGCCGTTCACCGGCGCGGGCCAGCGCCTCGCGCAGCAGGGTGACCTCTTGCAGAGTCATGAAGCCTGGCTGTCAGCCGGTTTGCGGGGTTCGAACATGCGATCTCCCATCTGATCGATAAAGGTGTGGGCCTTCTGCACCATGAAACGCTCGGCATCGGCCGGATTGGCAAACAGATCGGAGCGGATGAAACGATGGGTGTGCAGCACGCCGTCCAGCTCCTTGGTGATGCGCCCTGCCAGTCGGTACTGGCCACCTTCTGCCATGGGTTCCGGATAGATGAGATAGCCGGCATATTCGGTGGGGGTGACTTCCGGTGCCTTGGTCGGCTCGCCCCCGAACAGGGCGCTGAACAGTTTCTTGAACATGGTGCTCTCCTCTGGTTGCCAGCATTGTCCCCAAGGGGTTGCACAGTGGCAAGCAGGGGATCTTATTACCAATGGTTATTTGCACTACGAACCATTCTCATTTAGATTTCATTTAATTTCAGCGCGAGGTAACCACCATGTATGTCTGTTTGTGCCGCGGCATCACAGATACCCAGATCCGCAAAGCGGTGCAGTCAGGTAAAAGCGAATTCCGCCAGCTCAAGCAGTCGCTCGAGGTGGGCGCCCAGTGCGGCAAGTGCGTACGCATGACCATGGAGATCATTGCCGCCGAGCTCGACAAGATGGAGCAGGAGCAACCCGTGCTCTACTACGAAGTGGCCTGATCCTGACACCTCTTTTCTGATGCGACCCGCCAACAGGGTCACCCCTTTTCTCAGGTGAGCTGGCTCGCCAGACCTCTTGTTGTCATTTTTCTGGACTAAGCTCTAACGATCGAAGCCTCAGGCACGAACCAAGGAGCACTGTCGATGAAAGGAGATCCCAAGATCATTGCCCACCTCAACAAGGTGCTGGCCAATGAGCTGATTGCCATCAACCAATACTTCCTGCATGCCCGTATCTACGATGACTGGGGCCTCAAGGCGCTCGGGCACAAGGAGTATCACGAGTCTATAGATGAGATGAAACACGCCGACGAGCTGGTCAAGCGCGTGCTGTTTCTGGAAGGGCTGCCCAATTTGCAGGATCTGGGCAAGCTGCGTATCGGTGAAACGGTGGAAGAGATGCTGCGCTGCGACCTGTCGCTGGAGATGGATGCCATCCCCGACCTCAAGGTAGCCATCGCCTATGCCGAGTCGGTGCAGGACTACATCAGCCGCGACCTGTTCCAGGAGATCCTGGAGGATGAGGAGGAGCACGTGGACTGGCTGGAGACCCAGCTCGATCTTATCGATCGCATCGGGCTGGAAAACTACCAGCAGTCGCAACTGCATCACGGCTCCTGAGCCAGCAGGCCAGCAAGCAAAGAGACCCGCCAGCGCGGGTCTCTTCATTTGAGCAGCCATGACCCGAAAACTTTTCGACAGGATCACAGTTAATACGCCCGACACAGCATCTGTCATGGCTTTCGATTAGGATACGGCTCTCTGCCAATAACAATGCTACGGACGATTTCCATGGAACAGATTGCACGCGAGATGGCGCCCCACAAGCGGGTGGCACTGGTGGCTCACGACAACATGAAGACCCCTCTGCTGAACTGGGTGATGCGCCGCAAGGAGGAACTCAAGCTCCACCACCTCTATGCAACCGGCACCACCGGCACCATGCTCGGCAAGCAGGCACAACTGCCCATCACCTGCCTCTTCTCCGGCCCCATGGGGGGCGACCAGCAGCTCGGCGCCCTGATCGCCGAAGGGAAGATCGATGTGCTGATCTTCTTCTGGGATCCCCTCAATGCGGTGCCCCACGATCCGGACGTGAAGGCGCTGCTGCGCCTCGCGGCAGTCTGGAACATCCCGGTAGCCACCAACGAAGCGACCGCCGACTTCATCATGGACAGCCCCCATATGCGCCAGGCGTTCAGCGTGCAGATCCCGGATTACGCCGGTTATCTGAAGGCTCGCACCGAGTGATCGGCTAACCCGTCATGCAAGAGGGCCGCAACAAGCGGCCCTCTTTAATTGGGAAAATGCATCAGCCAGGGAAACAAACCGGCGCCGGCTTATAGCGCGCGGGCGAGAATGCGTGCCACCCGATCCGGGTCGATATCCTGCTGCTCACCGAGCGCGGTGCGCCCCACCCGCTTGAGATTGGAGCAGACCGCCGGAATGCAACTTTCGCTGAGGCCATAATCGGCCAGCCGGGTACCCAGTCCCATCTTCTGGAAGAACTGCTCGGTGCGGATAATCGCCTCTTCGATGCGCAGGGCCTTGTCCTCGCGGGTCGAATGCCACACCCGCTCGGCAAACTGGGCCAGCTTGTCCTGCTTCTGGCTCGCCCGCTCACGGAGCAGCGAAGGGAGCACCACGGCCAGACTCTGGCCGTGATCCAGCCCGTAGAGCGCCGTCAGCTGATGGCCGATGGCGTGAGAGGCCCAATCCTGCGGCACCCCACAGCCGATAAGGCCGTTGAGCGCCAGACTGGCGGCCCACATCAGATTGGCCCGTACCTGATAGTTGGTAGGCTCCGCCAGCGCCCTGGGGCCGTTCTCCACCAGCACCTGCAGCAAACCTTCCGCCAGCCGATCCTGTACCTCGCCTCCCACCGGAAAGGTGAGGTACTGCTCGGCGATATGGACGAAGGCATCCACCACGCCATTGCCGGTCTGGCGCGGCGGCAGGCTGTAGGTGGTCGCCGGATCGAGCACCGCAAACTGCGGCTGCACCAGCGGGCTTCTGAAGGAGATCTTCACATCCCCCCGGCTCACCACCGAGGTGGGATTGCTCTCGGAGCCGGTGGCTGGCAGGGTCAGCACACAGCCCATCGGCAGCGCCTTGTGCACACTCGCCTGTTTACCGCAGATATCCCAGGGATCATCCCCCTCGTAGCAGGCGGCCGCCGCGACAAACTTGGTGCCATCCACTACCGAGCCGCCGCCGACGGCTAGCAGGAAGTCGATGCGCTCGCGCTTCACCTGCGCCACCGCCTCCATCAACAGCTCGAATCTGGGGTTGGCGCCGATGCCGGAGAACTCCTGCCACGTCACCCCTTCCAGCGCCCGGGTCAACTGCTCATAGACGCCGTTTTGCTTGATGCTGCCTCCGCCGTAGAGCACCAGTAGCCGGCTGCCGGGCGGGATCAGTTCGGGCAGGCTGGCGATCTGCCCCTCGCCGAAACAGATACGGGTCGGATTGGCATATTGGAAGTTGTACACGGCGGACTCCTCGACTGGCTCAATGCGCGGACATTGTGCGCCTGTGGGGAGGTGAGGTCAAAAGAGGTGGCAGGAGCTTGCCCATCGGCGGTCGACACTGGCCCATCGGTGCCGACCGGGTAGATCTCAGAACAGCGGCAGGATCAGGCAGTTTTGGCCTCATCTTTGGATGAGCTCTTCTTGCCGGTCAGGCGATCCATCGCCTCCTTGAGCATCGCCTCTCGCTGCTCGTTGAGCGGCTTGCTCTGCTCCGCCCGCTCTTCCGGCGTCAGCTTCTTGTTATCGGCGATGGTCTTGAGCTTCTCTTCGATCTCGTTGAACTTCTTGCGATCGAAACCGAGCGCCTTGTCCACCAGCTGCTGCACTACGCCCCCCTTGTCGGAGCTCATATCCAGCGCCGGTGGCAACTTGTTGTTCTTGGCCAGATGTTCGTAGGTCAGCACCTGCTGGGCCTGGCCGGTCATGCGCTGGGTGGAGAGGCTGACCATCTCCTCCCAGCCACCACCCTGACCGCCGCTACTGGCACTGTTGAGGGTGGCGAGGGCGCGGTTGTTGGATGCGCTCTGGGCAAGCTGCTGGCTGTAGGGTTTGATATCCATGGGGGCTCCAATTCGGTGCGCATCTGCGGCAATGGGCACAGGCTGATCCGGTCACATGGGGCGTCATGCCCCACCATTATCAATTAAACCAGCAAGTTACAGGCCAACTTGTCAGATAGTGCGAGATCCAGAGATATGGCGGATCTCACCACGCATCCCTCGCAAGCAGGCGTCAGAATCATGACTCATCTGCTGCCGGTTCACGCTGTTTTGGCACATTTTGCCGTCCACGCGCCACGATGCCAGAGAAAAGTCAGGAACAGCCGTTCGATCACAAAATAAACAACCACTCAGGAATACAATTTTGGCGCACATAACAACCAGCCAGCCGTGTCATGGATGATCTGTTCGTCAAACCAATAACAGGCAGACCAATCTGTCGTGCTCACTCCGCTGCCAGTTCGCAGTTGCAGCCTCCCCACACCTCATCCCCTCGTCTGACTCTCACTCACCTCAACCTTTCGGGCATAACTATGAAAAAACACACCTTGAGTCTTCTCTCCGCCACCCTGCTCACCCTGCTTGGCACCAGTGCCGACGCCTGTACCGGTCTTATCGTCGGCAAGGGGGCCAGTGCCGATGGCAGCGTGATGATCGCCAGAAACGAGGATTTTGGCGTCAACAACTGGAACAAGTACCTCGCCTTCCGGCCCGCGCAGCAGAACGAGGGCAAACTCTGGAAACTGGGCAACGGGCTGGAAGTGCCGATGCCCAAGGCGTTCTTAGCCTACTCCGCCATCCACGACTGGGATGCCACCACCAGCGACCCGGCAGGCAAATATTATGAAGAGCGCGGCATCAACGAGTTCAACGTCGCCATCTCGGCCACCACCAGTGCCGAGGTCAACGACAAGGCCCGGAAAGCCGATCCGCTGATCGAGAAGGGAGTGATTGAAGCCATCATCCCGACCCTGATCCTGCCGCAGGCCAAGACGGCCAAAGAGGGGGTCGAGCTGCTCGGCCGCTATGTGGAGCAATATGGCGCCGGTGAGGGCAATAGCCTCTATCTGGCAGATGTGAACGAGGCCTGGCTGATGGAGATCGGCTCCGGCCACCACTGGATTGCGGTGCGGGTGCCGGACGACAGCTACGCCATGGTGGCCAACGGCCTGCGCATCCACGGCGTCAATCTCGACAGCGCCGATGTGCTGCACTCGCCCAAGCTGCTGGAGTTCGTACGCGAACACAAACTGCTGGATAACGCCGACCCGAAAGAGTTCAACTTCGCCAAGGCGTTCGGGGTCATTGCCGATCCCTACAACGTGGATCGAGAGTGGCTCGGCCAAAAAATGCTGACTGCCAGCCACCCGCAGCCGACCCGGCAGGCGCAATATCCGCTCTTTATGAAGCCGGATGCCCCCATCGCCGTGCCGGACGTGGCCAGGGTGCTGAGCGCCACCTATGACGGTACGCCGCTCGCGGGCAAGGCGGAGCGGCCAATCCGCGTCGATCGCCAGCTGGAATCCCACGTCATCCAGCTGCGCAAGGAGATGCCCAAAGAGCTGCAGGGGCTCATCTGGCAGAGCTATGGCGTGCTGGCCGAATCTGTGATGGTGCCGCTCTACAACACCCTGGAAAACTATCCCCTGCCCTATCGCACCGGCAGCGACAGCTACTCCGATGATTCCGCCTACTGGCAGTTCCGCAGCCTGACCGCGCTGGCCAACACCGATCCGGACAAATACCAGCCGCTGCTGCGAAACGTCTGGAGTAAGGAGAGCAGCAAGCTCTACAAGGAGGTGGCGCTGCTCGACAAGAGCCTCAAGCAGGCCTACGCCAACGACAAGGCCACCGCCATCGGGCTGGCCGCCGACTACTCCTATGGCCAGTTGGAGCAGACCTATCAGATGGCCAAAGACCTGCGCTACAAGCTGATGACGGATCTGACCAAGAGCAGCGAGAAGGAGTATTCGCCGGAGGAGTTCAAGAAGATCATGAGCCTGTAATCGGCTCGCCAACGCAAAGAGGCTCCCAAGGGAGCCTCTTTTGTTTCAGCCAATGCAGCGATCAGCGACGGCTGATATTGAGCGGGCCGAAGGTCTGGGCCACCGGCATGATCTCGATGCTGTTGATGTTGACGTGGGCCGGTTGCTGGCTCACCCAGAGCACGGTATTGGCGATATCTTCCGGCTGGATCGCCTCCACCCCCTGATAGACGGAGGCCGCCTTGGCGTCGTCACCGTGGAAGCGCACGTTGGAGAACTCGGTGCCGCCGCACAGGCCCGGCTCCACGTTGGTGACGCGGATGGCGGTGCCCGCCAGATCGGCACGCAGGTTGAGGCTGAACTGCTTCACAAACGCCTTGGTGGCGCCGTAGACGTTGCCGCCCGGATAGGGGTAGGTACCGGCGATGGAGCCGATGTTGATGACATGCCCGCGATTGCGCGCCACCATGCCCGGCAGCAGCAAGCGGGTGAGCAGGGTCAGACCGCTGATGTTGGTGGCTATCATCTGCTCCCAATCTTCCAGATCCGCCTTATGAGCCGGCTCCAGCCCCAGCGCCAGACCGGCGTTGTTGACCAGCAGATCCACCTCGCTCCACTCGACTGGCAAAGCGGCGATGGCAACGCGGGTGGCCGCCTTGTCCTGCACGTCGAACGCCAGCGGCAGGAACTGCGCGTCCAGCTCGTCGGCCAGCGCGGCCAGCCGCTCGGCGCGGCGACCGGTGCCGATCACCTTGTAGCCCGCCTGCACCAGCTGGCGGCTGATGGACTCACCAAAACCGGACGAGGCGCCCGTTACCATTGCAATCATCTGAACCTCCATATCTACACCGATATTGTTATTTATCTGTTTGAATCTATTCAGATTCATTCATCGCTCAATTCACGTCCGGTCGCCTTGCGCCAGACAAATACCACCAGATGGAGCAGCAACAGGCCCGAGCCACCCAGCGCAAACAGCAGGGCGGTGAGGGCGTTGACCGAGGTGTCGGCACCGCACCACCACCAGACCAGCCAACCACTCAGGCCGATGACAAAGGTCTGGATGGCACAGACCGGGCAGCGCCCCAGCTTGGCCCTGATGGCGGTGGCAAGACAGTTGTCGCAGCTCATCCTGCTCCTCGATTCTGCTCGTGCAACATGATCAGTTGGCCTGCGCAGGCGGCTTGCGCGCCTGAGTGCGAGCCACTCTGCGCCGCTCACGCTCCTCGTCGCTCACCAGCGGCAGCACCAGCCGGTGGGCGTGCTGGTCGCGGCCATAGTAGTCCGCCAGCCGCTGCTGGGGACGAAATCCCAATCCCTGATAGAGCGCCAGCGCCTCTTCGTTGGCATCCGCCACTTCGAGGCGAATCGCCCCCCAGCCAGCGGCCTTGCCCTCGCGGATCACCTGCTCCAGCAGGCGGCGGGCCCAGCCCAGACGACGCACCGTCCAGCGGATGGCCAGCGCCTGAATGACCAGCCGATCCCAGCCTCTGTGCTCCAGCAGGCAGAGATAGCCCATCAGCTGATGTTTCTCGTCCAGCAGCAACAGGGTGCGCCCCTTGGCGTGGGCCAGCAGATAGTGCCAGCGGCTGCGGCCAAAGGCGACTTCGGGCGGAAAACAGTAGCGTTCCAGATTCACGATGGCGCCCAGATCATCGGTTCGGGCCGCACGTACGGTCAACACGGGGAGTCCTTGTTCGGTTATTTATCCTCAGCACCAAAAATGCGACTTGTATCACAAGTTACCAAGGCGTCATATTAGGCACTGTAACCTCTTGTTTCCCCTCGCGCCATTGTCGTGCTTGTCGGTGCATCGAAGCCCACTGGGGATCCTGCCTGTTCAGGCAGTCTGATCTGTGGAGCCGAAAATATGAGTACCTATGTCATCGTCGAAGAGCTGGGCGACTGGCCTTGCCATGCCGATTATCTGCTGACCGCCCGCACCTATCTGCAACATGGCGTGCCGACTACCGGCGGCCGACCCCGCATCATCAACCTCTGCCGCAATCTGGAACACCTTAGCGCAGGCTACTACTGCTCGCTGCTGGCCCAGGCACGCGGCCACCACTGTCTGCCGGGTCTGCAGGCCATCAGCCGACTGCAACCCCAGCAGCCACCGGCCAAGCTGTGGCGCAAGGCACAAGGGTGGCTGGCCCAGCAGAGCGAGGATCGGATCCGGGTACGTGCCATCTTCGGCCAGTGTGAACAGAACGAACTGGCGGGGCTGGCCCGCTACTACTACGGCCTGAGCCAGTTGCCGCTGCAGGAGCTGACCCTCAAGCGCGGCCGCCACGGCTGGTCGGTCCGCCAGCAGCAGAGCCTGTCGCCGCTGGAACTGAGCCAAAGCGAGAAGGAGCTGATGCTGCACCACGCCCAGGCGCTGGTGGGGACCGGTGACGAGGAGCAGGCGGCGCCGCTCTACCAGCTAGCCATTCTGGTGGATCCCGATGATGGCCGTGCCAGTAGTGACGGGCTGGCGCTGGAGCGCTTTATCAAGGCGGCTGCCGCCCAGGGGATCCGGGCCGAGATCCTGCCACCGTCGGCCATAGAGCGGCTGCCGGAGTTCGACACCCTCTGGCTGCGGGCCGAAACCGCGGTCGGTCACTACACCTTCGAGTTTGCCCACCGTGCCGAACAGCTGAAGATGCCGGTGATCGACAGCTCCCGCGCCATCCTCGCCTGCAGCAACAAACTCTATCTCTACGAGCTGATGGTGCGCAGCGGCGTGCCCATGCCGCCCACCATGGTGGTGACCCGTCGTGGCCGCCACCATGTGGACGAGCTGGTACAGCGGCTCGGCCTGCCGTTGATGGTGAAGGTGCCCGACGGGGCACAGGGACGGGATCTGGCCATGGCCAGCGACGAGCAACAGCTGGCCCGGCTGCTGGACGAGGGGCTGGGCCGCTCCGCCCTGCTGCTGGTGCAGAGCCGGATCCCCGCCGAGTTTGACTGGCGCATCGGCTTTCTCGACGGCTCGCCGCTGTTCGCCTGCCGCCGCTACCGGCCCGAACCCGGCAACCGCATTCGCCGCCGCAAGCACCCCCTCGACATGAGCCGCATCGAGGCGCTGCCGCTCAACGAGGTGCCGGAGCGGGTACTGCAGACCGCCCGCCGCGCAGTCCATCAGCTCGGCAATGGCCTCTACGGGCTCGATTTGCGCCAGCAAGGGCGCGACTGCGTGCTGCTGGAGATCGTCGATAACCCCTGGATCCGCGGCGATATCGAAGACATGGAGGCGCAGGATCTCTACGAACGACTGGCCCGCGCCTTTCGCCAGCGGCTGGAAAACAGGGGCCAGACCACCGCATAACCCGCCATGACTTTGTCGCCCACAATGACAGAGAGGGCCCCGCGATGGCGCCCTCTCTCATATCAACGCGTGCTGTGGCTGACTTATTGCAGACGCAGGAAACGCCCGCTCAAGGGCGGTATCTCCACCGTCACACTGCTGCCGCCGATGGCCAGACTCTCGCCGCTTTGCAGATCCACCAGCGCACTGCCACTGCGCAGCTTGCCTGTAGGCAGGTTGTAGCTGAGCGCCGTGGTGGAGAGGTTAAGCAGGTAAACTATCTGCTCCCCCGCCGTCTGCTTGATGTCACCATAGAGGCTGCCCTCGGCCACCAGTTTGACTCGCTCTCCCTGATAGAGAGCGGGGTGCGCGGCACGCATCGCCAGCAGCTGGGCGAGCCACTGCTTGAGCTCGGCCTGTTCGCTACCCGGCACAAAACCGGTGACAGCGGGCACCTTGCCGTCGCTGCGGGCCACATGATCGTCGCACAAGCCCTGCGCCGCACAGTCACCGCTGACCTTGGCAGCAAAGCCCGGCACCTCGTCGCCAAACTCCTCGCCATAGTAGAAGGTAATCGGGCCGGAGCGAGCCGCAATAAAGCTGAAGGCCGCCTTGTGGCGCTGCCAGTACTCGGTCGACTTGAAGTTGCCACGCTCCAGCAGATCACCGAAACGCACCAGATCGTGGTTGCCCAGCATCAGATTCGGCATTGCGTGATTCGGGTAGTTCTCCACCTTGTTCCAGCTGGCGTCAAGCACGCTGGCCCCCTGCCCGCCCTTGCCGGACTCCTCGACCGCCAGCGCCTGCACGATGCCGTAGCGCAACGGGAAGTCAAAGGCTGAAGAGAGCGCCGGATTGTCGCTGCTGCCGTAAGCCTGGGCGCGAATATCGTCAGCCCCCTTCCACACCTCGCCCACCATATAGCCAAGGGTGCCCCACTGCTGACCGGCTGCCTTGCGCGCTGCGCTGGCCTGCTCCACCTCGCTGCGAATGGCGCGCCAATCATCCAGCCCAAGCTGATAGGCTTGATCGAGGCGCCATCCGTCGATGCCGTACTGCTCGACCCAGTAGCGGGCTACCTCCTTGAAGTAAGCGAGGCTCTCCGGCTTGCTGTAATCCACCAGCTGGCCGGGATAACCCGCACCGCCGCTGGTGAGGGCTGGCTGACGCCCCTCTGGCGAGGGCTTGCTCACCCCCACCTTGTTGACATGGCCAAACACCCCGTCGAGGAAGACATAGAGGCCGCGCTGGTGCGCCCCGTCCACCAGCTGTTTGAGCTTGGCATTGCTGCCAAAGTTGGGATCCACGGTAAAAAAGTCGCAGGCGAAGTAGCCGGTGGCATCAAGCTTGTTATCGCCGCCTTGCCCCGCGCAGGAGTCGAACACCGGGGTGAGCCAGATGGCGTTGACGTTGAGACTCTTGATGTGGTCGAGACTGTCGATGATCCCCTGCAGATCGCCGTTGTGCTGGGAGGGGCCATAGCCGACGCCGTAGTTGGCACTGCCGTCACCATCGGCAAACGACTCCACCATTACCTGATAGATGCGCAGGTTGCAGGCGAGTTGATCGTCGCCATAGCAGGCACGACTGGCCGTGGAGACCGGAGGGTGAGTGACCGGCGGATTGACGACGGGGGGAGCGCTCTCCCCACCTGAACTACCGCTGCCGCCGCAAGCCGCAAGTAACAGGGCGGCCCCGAGCAGGCCGCCATAGCGTAACGTTCCCTGTTTCATTGTTATGTTCCCGCTGTGAGAGCAGGCGTCTGATACGCCTGTTTTTCACCATGATAGCGATGCTCACACAGCGGTGTCTGTGACTGAAAACGTTATCTGACTCAACTGGTTAGAGCACCCCTGCCGAGACAAAACGGTAGTTGAGCGAGAGCCAGTAGGAACGGCCCGGCTCGGGGATGCGGCCGCTCTGCTCATAGCCCAACCCCGCCTGACTGGCGTGCACCGACTTGGAGAGGTGCTCGTAGTAGAAGGTGTCGAACAGGTTGTCCACCCCGGCCGAAAGCTGCCACCCTTTGGCAAACTGCCAGGCGCCGCTCAGGTTCATGGTGAAGAAGCCCGGAGTCTCCCCCTGATCCTGACCCGCGACCGTGCCGGAACCGACGTCCACCCGATCCTGCGCCGCCACCGCGCGCCCCAGCAAGGTAAAGCTCAGCGCCTCGTCCGGCTGCCAGCCCAACGCCAGCTTGCCATCAAGCGGCGGCATCTGGGCCAGCGGCTTGTTGTCGCTCTGGTTTTCGCCATAGACCACCGCCAGACCACCATCGAGACGCCACTGCTCGGCAAACTGCCAGCGCCCCTCCAGCTCGCCACCCCGGGTCTGGGCATCGATATTGCGCGCCTTGTTCGACTTGCTGTTGTAGAGCAGGTAGTCCTTGATGTCGGCGCTAAAGAGGGAGAGGGTCAGGTCCAGCTCGCGACTGCGCAGGGCCAACCCAGCATCCCACTGGCGACTGCGCTCCGGGTTGAGGGTAAACGGGGTACTGTCCTTGCTGCGCTCCCAGTAGTCCGGCGCACGCTCTGCCTGCCCCCAGGCCAGATAACTGGACCAGCGGGGCGACCACTGGTACTCATAGCGACCGAAACCGCTGTCGAGGTGTTCGGTCTCACTGTAGAGAGTCTGATCCCCCGCACCATAGCGAGTTGTCTCGACCCTATCCTGCCGGTAACCCCCCTTGTAGCTGTGAGCCCCCTGCTGACGACCCAGTTCGGCGAAGCCGCCCTGCTGCTCGAAACGCAGGGTGCGCTGACGATCTTTGGTGGCATAGTCGACCCCACTCCGACTGCGATGCTGATCCCGGTTGCTGTCTAGCCCTGCGGTCAGCAGCCAGTCGGCAGGCAGGGCGATATCGTTGGCCCAGCGCCCGCCGGTATTGCGGCGATCCGGGTTGGAGAGCATCTTCATGCCGCTGTTTGGCCGCAGGCTGAAGTTGTCCATGATGTGGTCTATGTAGTTGTCCCACAGGGTCAGCTCGCTGCGCTGCCAGTGAGTGGTGACCTGCTCCTGCTTGAGCTTCAGCCCGAAGGATTCGCGATCAAACATGGGGCCATCCATGGTGCGGTCCGCATAGGCGGCGCGGGCGTTGCTGCGCTCGGCGGTCAGTTCCAGCCAGGTGTGCTCCCCCGGCGTCCAGCCCAGCTGGGCGGTGCCGTTCTCGCGGCGATAGAAAGATCGCACCTTGTTACCGTGACCATCGCGGTAATCGTCGCTATCGGAGTGGGTGAACTGACCGCGCAGATAGCCGTCGGTCGAGCCCGCCGTCATATCCACCATCTGATCATCACGGCCAAAGCTGCCATAGAGGGCCGAGGCATCGGCCTTGAGGCCCGGTGCGGTGAACTCGGGCCTGTCCCGCTCGAACAGTACGGTTCCCGCCAGGGTGGCACCCTGCTCGAGGGATTGCGGCCCCTTCAGCACCCGGATCCGGTCAAAGGATTGGGGGAACACATAGGCGGTGGGCGGGTCCATCCGGCCGCCACACCCACCGGCCAGCATGCCGCCATCCATCTGCACGTTGAGGCGGGACATCCCCATCCCCCGCAGCACGGGATCGCCACCGAGCCCCCCTTTGCGCACCATGCTCATGCCGGTGACATTCTTCAGATAACCGGCGCCGTCGGCAGCGGGCATGGGGGAACCGGGCTTCTTGGGATCCAGTGTCACTTCAAGTGTGCTAGCGGGGCGGGTTGCCACCACCACCATAGGATCCAGCTGTTGAACCGATTCCTGACCGGCAGCGCCGTGACAGGCGAGCCCACCAACCAGCAGGGCAAGGGGTGTGCGCATATGACAAGCCATACATTTTCCTTATGTATTTGTTTGTTTTGTTATTTTCATTCAACCAACCAAACCTTTCAGCAAGGGAAAGGTTTGCCATCTGGCCGCAAAAAAGGCCTGCGGCGCGAAAGCGGCAAGCCTCTGTCAGATGAAGCGAAGGCAAGTTGGCAAAATGTTGCGCAGGTTTTACCCAAATTGGGTAAGGAAGGCAAACGCTCAAACATTCCCGTTACAGGAATCTTGGGATGGCTCACAAAAACAGGGGGTTAGCTGAAGGCTTCCCGCTCGTCGATGGGCTTGATCAGGTGATAGACCTCGTGGGCCGACAGGATGCAGCCGGCGGGCCACTCCAGCTGGTGGTGGCGATTGATGAAGACCCGGGCGCAGCGCCGCTCCGAATCCAGCGCCGCAAACAGCGGCTGGGTGCGCCAGGGGGTCAGATCCAGCGCCCCCGTGGTACCGTCCGAGAGCACCACGAACAGGCTCCACCCTTGCAAATATTCCACATCGATAAAGACCGGCATCCCTTCGGCTCCGATTGAGAAAATTCGCGGCAATTATAAACACCAGCGCTCCATCCATACACGCTGTGGCTCACATTTTACCCAGCAGATTATGCTGTGCTCATTAGTGGCGCGACATCACATTTTTAGATGATAAATGTGTTAATGCCGACTTTTAACAAACTTGAATGCAACCTTAACCAATTCGATCTGTCATAACCTCACAACAACTAAAAAAACGTCTGTGGACAGACGTTTACAGTCTCATTCAGGAACAAACATGACAGATCTAAAACAGCGACTCGGCCCGTTCTGGCCCTTCGCCGTCTTCTGCGCGCTCGCGCTTTTTTCTCTCTCTTTCAGCCGAATCGCCCTCGGTCTCTGGCAACTGGAACGGGTGGATGCCGTGGCCGGTTGGCAGGAGATGCTGCTGCAAGGGATCCGGGTCGACTTTGCGACCCTCTGCTGGGTCTGGGGTGTCCCCGCCATGCTCACTCTGCTGCTGGCAGGCCCCCATGCCATCGGCCGGGGCTGGCTGCAACTGATGCGCGTCTGGCTGACCGTCGGACTCTGGCTGATGCTGTTCCTCGAGATCTCCACCCCCTCGTTTGTCACCGAATATGGCGTGCGTCCCAACCGTCTCTATGTGGAGTACCTCATCTATCCGAAAGAGGTGTTCGCCATGCTGTGGGCGGGGCGCAAAGCCGAGCTGCTGCTGGCGTTACTCTTCAGTGGCGCCGTGCTGACCGGCGGTTGGTGGCTGAGCGGCCGTCTGGTGCATGGCCTCAGCTTCCCCCGCTGGTATCTGCGTCCGGCCTTCGCCCTGCTCATTCTGGCCATAGGTTTTCTCGGTGCCCGCTCCAGTCTCGGCCACCGCGCCCTGAACCCGGCCATGGTCGCCTTTGCCGAGGATCCGCTGGTCAACTCGCTCACCGTCAACTCCGCCTACTCCCTCTTCTTTGCCATCAAACAGATGGGCGCCGAGGAGGATGCCGGCCAGTTTTACGGCGAGATGACCCCTCAGAAGGTGCTCGAAGTCATGCGCAAGGAGAGTGGCCGTCCGGCCAGTGATTTCAACTCAGATCTGCTGCCCAGCCAGACCTTCAACCAGGCGAGCTTCCAGGGTAAACCGAAGAATCTGGTGATCCTGCTGCAGGAGAGCCTGGGCGCCCAGTTTGTCGGCTCCCTCGACGGCCTGCCGCTTACCCCCAACATCGACGCCCTGTCGCAGCAGGGCTGGGCCTTCGAGCAGCTCTACGCCACCGGCACCCGCTCGGTGCGCGGTATCGAGGCGGTACTGACCGGCTTCACGCCGACCCCGGCACAGGCGGTGGTCAAACTCGGCAAGAGCCAGACCAACTTCTTCACCATCGCCGATCTGCTCAAACAGCGGGGTTACGACACCAGCTTTATTTATGGCGGCGAGAGTCACTTCGACAACATGCGCAGCTTCTTCCTCGGCAACGGCTTCACCACCATCGTCGAACAGAAGGATTTCGACAATCCGGTGTTCAAAGGCTCCTGGGGCGCCTCCGATGAGGATCTGATGGCCAAGGCCGACGAGACCTTCAAAGCACTGCACAAGGAGGGTAAACCTTTCTTCAGTCTGGTGTTCAGCTCCAGCAACCACGATCCGTTCGAATTCCCGGACAACCGCATCGAACTCTTCGAGCAGCCCAAGCAGACCCGCAACAACGCGGCCAAGTATGCGGATTACGCCATCGGCGAGTTCTTCAAAAAGGCGAAACAGTCCGAATACTGGAAGGACACCCTGTTCCTGGTCATCGCCGATCACGACAGCCGGGTCGGTGGCGCCAGTCTGGTGCCCATTCCCCGCTTCCATATTCCGGGGGTTATCGTGGGCGATGGCATAGTGCCGAGAAAGGATTCGCGTATCGTCAGCCAGATCGACATGGCGCCTACCCTGCTCTCCCTGATGGGGATCAGTGCCGACTACCCCATGCTCGGCAAGGATCTGACCCGTATGCCCGCCGACTGGCCGGGGCGCGCCATCATGCAGTACGACAAGAACTTCGCCCTGATGCGCGGCAAGGATGTGGTGATCCTGCAACCGGAACGGGCGGCAGAGGGCTATGTCTACGACAATGCCAGCGAGAAGCTGACTCTGGCGGCGCAGCCGGACGCCTTGAAGGAGGATGCCCTCGGTCTTGCCCTGTGGGGCAGCATGGCCTATCAGAAGAGTCTCTATCAGACGGCCAAGGATGAACGCACCGCAGCCAATTGAGCCACCCGAGCAAATTCAATCGATAGCAGAATGGAAAAAACCGCCAGCTGGCGGTTTTTTCCATCTATCCATACCGTCGGCCCACAGGCCGTTATGGCTGGGGAAAGCAGGGCAGGGAGCGGCTGAACTTGTGCTCGAATACCAGCGAGGTTTCGAGGTGCACCACCTCCTCGCGGGAGGTGAAGTGATCAAAGACAAAGTTGCGCAGGTGCTCGGTGTCGGAGACACAGAGGTGCACCAGAAAATCATCCTTGCCCCCCATGTGGAACAGGCTGATCACTTCGGGCAGCGCCAGAATGGCATCGCGGAAAGCATCGATGATCTGGCGGCTGTGGCGGGCCAGTTGCAGGGAGACCATGGCCTGAATGTGGCCACCGAGGGCCTGATAATCCACTTCGCAGTGCGCTCCCTTGAGCACGCCATCCTGCTGCAGCTTGCGCACCCGCTCCAGACAGGTGGAGGGGGCAACACCGACCAGCGCGGCCAGATCCTTGTTGGTCATGCCCGCATCCCGAAACAGATGGGCCAAGATATCCAAATCCAGTTGATCCAGGTTTCTCATCTTAACTCCTTGAACCGCTCAATTTTTTAGACTCTGCCCGTAAACCGGGGCAAACACAACGGCCATTGACATCCCCCCTGCCCCGCCTATCCTTGGCGCCATTCACCGGCCGCAGCCCTGCGGCCACCACGCGAGGATCCGCCATGCACCCGTATCACCCCTTCTGGAGCCTTGAGGTTCCCCGTGTCGACGGTCAGCTGCTGCTGACCCCCTGCCCCGGCACCCAGCAGGTGCCGCTGACCCTGGCGCTCGATCAACTGCGGTTGGCCGGTGCCCACGGGGTGGTGACCCTGATGACAAGCGCCGAGTTGATCCGACTCGAACTGGCGCAGCTCGGCCAACAGGTCGAGCACGAAGGGATGCGCTGGCTCCACCTGCCCATCGAGGATGATCTGGCCCCCGATGCAGCCTTCGAGGCCGCCTGGCAACAGGCGCTGCCGCAGCTGCGCGAGCTGCTGGGGGATGGCAAACATCTGGTCATCCACTGCAAAGGGGGCAGCGGTCGTACCGGTCTGGTCGCCGCAGCGCTGCTGATGACCCTCGGCCAGCCACAGCAAGAAGCGATGGCCGCCATCAAGGCCCACAGACCCAAGGCGTTTACCCTGGCCTGCCACCGCCAATGGCTCGACAGGCTGGCCCAGCGGCTGGAGCTGGGCGACTGACTACTTGCCCCCTTGGTCATAGGTGAAGACCTTGCCGATATCCTCCACCCGATAGCTGGTGAGCTGATAGACGTAGTAGTTGAGCCAGTTGGCAAACAGCAGATGACCATGGCTGCGCCAGCTGGCGCGCGGGGTCTTGCCCGGATCGTTATTCGGGTAGTAGTTGACCGGAATAGCCGGGTCAAGGCCCGCCGCCAGATCCCGTTGGTACTCCCCATCGAGAGTCAGGGCGTCGTACTCCGGATGCCCGGTGACAAACACCTGACGACAATCCTTGGTCGCCGCCAGATAAACCCCCGCCTCTTCTGACTCGGCAAAAATCTGCAGATCGGTGTGGGCGCGGATCAAATCGCCATCAAACGCCGCATAGCGGGAGTGGGGCGCGACAAACTCGTCATCGAAACCACGCAGCAGCGGTTCGTGCTCATCGAGGCGATGATGATGATACACACCGGAGAGCTTCTCGCCACGGGTCTGCTTCTCCATGCCGTAGAGTGCCTTGAGCGCCGCCTGCACCGCCCAGCAGAGGAACAGGGTGGAGGTAACATGCTGATGGGACCACTCGATGATCTCGACGATACGCGGCCAATAGACCACCTCCTCGAACTCCACCAGCCCGAGCGGCGCCCCCGTGATGATCATGCCGTCGTAGTTGTTGCCACGCACCTGCTCGAAGTCGTGATAGAAGTTCTCGAGATGGGCCTGCGGCGTGTTCTTTGACTCCCTGTCATCAATGCGCAGCAGATCCACATCCACCTGCAGCGGCGAGTTGGAGAGCATCCGCATCAGCTGGATCTCGGTCTCAATCTTCTTGGGCATCAAATTGAGGATCAGTACCCGCAGCGGGCGGATGTTCTGGGTGACGGCCCGGGATTCCGTCATCACGAAGATGTTCTCCTGCCCCAACACTTCGGCTGCGGGCAACTGATCCGGGATCTTGATCGGCATGCTTACTCCCTGTACTGCATCGGTAAATATGTCTGGACATCCAGAAGCCTATAATAAAGCTCCCACCCTGTCATCAGATACCTTTTGTATTCACTCTCGCCTTTGACTAGCATACGGCTCAGTATCTCCCCTGCATCCAAGATAATGACCGGTATCAAGATTTCCGTAGATCGACTGCAAGTCGGCAACTATGTCTCCCTGCCACTGGGGTGGCGCGAACACCCCTTCCTGTTTTCCAGCTTCAAGATCAAGAATGAAGAGGAGATCGAGCTCATTCGCCGACTCGGTCTGAAACTGGTCACCATCATTCCCGACAAGAGCGACGTTCCGCCCAAGCCCCTCAATCAGGTACAGCCTCAACCACAAGAGAGCGCAGACGCCGCCCAGCGCCAGGCTCAGATGCAGCAGGAGAAGGACCGCCGCATCGAGCAGTTGCAGCAGTATCGTCGCAACCTGCAGCAGTGCGAGAAACAGTTTCAGCAGTCGCTGGCCCAGGTGCGCAGCGTGATGAGCAAGCTCCAGTCCCGCCCCCTCAATGCCATCGGCGAGGCGCAGGAGCTGGTCAACGCCATGACAGAACAGCTGCTCTCGGTGGACGAGATGGTGCTCCATCTGGTCTCCGACAGCGAGGATGGCAACAACCTCTACTTCCACTCCCTCAACGTCAGCGTACTCAGCATGCTGCTGGCCAAGGAGTGCAACATGTCGGCCGACCAGATCCGCCATATCGGTATGGGGGCGCTGTTCCACGACATCGGCAAACTGAAGATCCCGAGCCAGATCCTGCGCAAGACCGAGCCGCTCACCAGGCCGGAGCAGAACCTGATGGCCCAGCACCCGCGCTACGGGCTGGATCTGCTCAATCTGGCCAAGGATTTCCCGTCGGAAGCGAAGGGGATAGTGCTGCACCACCACGAATATCTCGATGGCAGCGGGCCGGAAGGGCTCAAGGGTGGCCAGCTCGATCAGCTCACCCAGATGGTGTCTCTGATCAACGAGTACGATAACCTCTGCCACATGCAGGCCAAGGTGCCTTACTCGGCCCTGAGCGGCCTCTACAAGCAGCGCAAGGCCCAGTTCAATCCGGAGTACCTCAGCATGCTGATCCGGTTGATGGGGATCTATCCCCCCGGCAGCGTGGTGCAACTCTCCAACGGTCAGGTGGGGCTGGTAATGTCGGTCAACGCTTCCCGCCTGCTCTACCCCTCGGTGCTGGTCTACGATCCGCGCATTCCCCGTCAGGAAGCCGCCATCATCGACCTGCAGCAAGCCGAACTGTCGATCGCCAAGGTGATCCACCCCAAACGGCTGCCGCCCGCCGTGTTCGAGTATCTCAATCCGCGTACCCGGATCAGCTACTACTTCGAGCACAACAAAGCCTGATTGTGTTGGCCAGAGGCCAACCGTTGTCACCCGTTTCACCCAAGGAGCCCGCCATGCGTATCGAGATCATCAGTACCGGAGACGAAATAGTAACGGGTCTGGTGGTGGATACCAACGCGGCCTGGCTCAGCGCTCTGCTGCTGGAGCAGGGCTGGCAGGTGCGCCGTCGCCTGACGGTGGGGGACAACCTCGCCGACCTGAAAACGGTGCTGCAAGAGAGTGCCAGCCGCGCAGAGGTGGTGCTGGTGTGTGGCGGGCTCGGGCCCACCGCCGACGACCTCACCGCTCAGGCGGCAGCCGAGGCCTTTGACCAGCCGCTCACCCTCTTCCCCGACTGGCTCGCTACCATCGAAGCGCGCTACGCCAGCCGTGGCCGCCCCATGGCACAAAGCAATGCCAAACAGGCCTGGTTGCCACAGGGGTGCGAGATCCTCGACAACCCGGTCGGCACCGCCTGCGGCTTTGTGGTGCGAAGTGGCCAGAGCCAGCTCTTCTTCACCCCGGGCGTGCCGTTCGAGTTCAAGCAGATGGTGCGCGAGCAAATTCTGCCGCGCCTCAAACAGCTGGCCGGGGCACAGATCGATACCGAGCTGCGTCGCTTTTACACCTTCGGCGTCTCGGAGTCGGCCCTCAGCGATATGCTGGATGGCGCCCCCTGGCCGATGGGTATCGAGCTGGGTTACCGATCCTCCATGCCCCTTATCGAGCTGAAACTGATCGGCCACGGCGCCAGTGCCGCTGATATGGAGAGTGCCGAGCGCCGACTGCTGGATACGGTCCGCCCCTGGCTGGTTGGCTACGGAGATACGGAACCGGCGCAGCAGATCCTCGCGCTGCTGCAAGGCAGGCCGCTGTCTCTGCTGGAGGGAGAGAGTGGCGGCGCCCTGCTGGCGCTTTGTCACGGCCATCCCCGGCTGGAGGCCAACTTCAGTACACAACTGGCCGATGAGCTGGCGCAATTGCCGACCGCCGATGCGGGCCTGCAACTGACCATAGGGCGAGAGGGGCCAGAGGGAGTGCCACTGCTGCTCAGCGCCGATGGCATGCACATCGGTCAGACAGTCAAGGTCAGCCACCCCGACCCGGAGAGCCGCCGCAAGATCCTCGCCTTTGCCGCCCTCGACATGCTGCGCCGCCACCTGTTGGACGAGCCGGTACTCGGCAAGTACCTCACGCTGGACAGAACGACACAACGCGGCGGTTAACCACAATCCCTCACCCGGCCAGTGCAGGCCATGCCGCTGGCTGATATATCCGGTCACTCTCCGGCATCCCTCTTGGCGTCATCACCGAACAGAACGCCATTTATACGACCACGATTTATCCGTCTCTTGTCACCGATCCGACCTCAATTCATTGACCATTCAGAAGAAATATCTGAATACTGCCCACTCTCAGGGTTGGCGACTCGCTTTATTCATCACAGAGAGATTAAATGACAGTAGAGGGGAAAACCGAGCCCCCCTCTCCCCACCAGGCAAGGAGATGCGGTGTTAAGCAAAGAGTGGCTGCTGCTATCAAGCGATATGGAACTGGTCTGCCTGCGGATTGCCGCCGGTCTCACCAAACCTGTCACGGAACAGGATGTGCAGGCTCTGCTGCTCGCTTCCAACTGTCGCCGCTATCAGCCGCTGCCCGAGGGGATCAAACAGGCCATCAGCCTGCTCAATACCCTGTTGAGCAATCCCGTAGCCCCCGCACCTACCAGCCCCATACCGATTGGCAAGCGCCAGGATGCCAGACTTGCCATGATGGTGGAGAAAGATCGAATGAGTGCCATCGCCCAGATCACCGCAGACTGGGGTGGCAAGTACATCACGCTGGAACAACTGCAAGAGGCAATCGGCCAGAGCGAGATCAAACTGGGGGTGAGTGACGCCCTGCTCACCGCCGCCATCCAGTCCGCCAAGGAGGCATCCCCCGGCACCCTGCTCAAGCTGGTCATCGCTCGTGGTCAACCTGCACAAAATGGTGAGGACACCCGTTACGAGCGGCTGGTGGAGACTCCGGCCGAACGGATCCTCAAACCACAGGAACTGGATCATGGCAAAGTCGACCTGCGGGATCTCGGCTCCATCGTCACCGTCAAAGCCGGGGCGCCTTTGATGCGACGTCATCCGGCCACCCAGGGAGTGCCCGGCTTTACCGTGACAGGCCAGGAGCTGCCCGCCAAGAATGGCAAGGACAGCCCGATGAGCGCTGGCGAGGGCACCTTTATCTCCCCCGACGATCCCGATCTGTTGATCGCCGGTCGGGCAGGCCTGCCCTGTCAGGAGAAAGCGGGCATGAAGGTGGATGAAGTGCTCACCGTCAAACAGGTAGATGTTCGCCACGGCCACATTACCTTTGAAGGGGGATTAATCGTCAATGGCGACGTCAATCCAGGCATGAAGGTGCGGGTCAGCGGCGATATCGTCATCGGTGGATTTATTGAAGGGGGCGTGATCGAGGCCGGCGGCAGCATCACGGTTCGCCACGGCATCATAGGACGCCGCAACGAGCAAGGGGAGTACCTCTGTCAGCTCAATGCGCAGGGGGAGATCCACGCCAGCTACGCCCAGTATGCGCAACTTGAAGCCGGGGGCGACATCCAGATCCAGAGTCAGCTCAGCCACTGTTATAGCCGCAGCGGGCAGGATATCAAGGTGGGTGACAGCAGCATGCGCAAAGGCACCCTGCTGGGTGGCACCAGCATAGCCAACCGTCTCATCATGGCCCCCAGCCTGGGGGCCGAGGCCGCCAACCATACCCGGTTGCAGATCCTCGGTGGCTATTTCACCCACAAGGAGCAGGAGACCCAGCTGAAGGTTCGTCAGCAGGAGTGCCAGGCTCAACTCGACAAGATCAAGGCGCTGGTGATGAAGCTGCTGCAACTGCCCGGCGATAAACGCAATCCGGATACCCTGCGCAAACTCAAACCAATCCGGGATCACCAGTTGGCAGAGCTGACCCTCATCCACGAACAGATCACGACAAACCATGAAGAGATGCAGAGCTTGATGGCACAAATGGAGGTGATCGCCACCCAGCATCTGTTCTCCGGCATCGAGGTCGAGATGGCCTGCTTCAAACGCAAAGTCACCATCACCCGAGGCCCTACCCGCCTGACTATTCACGACGAGCAGCTGGAGATGACCCCTTACGAGGGGCACAGCTAGTTGAACCATCCGCATCGACCGTGATCCCGCCGTCGATTTTCGCTACACTCGCCACTTCCTTGGCCCCACCGGGCGGGCCAGCCAGACTCAGGTAGTGAGAGATGTACAAGCTGATCGCATTGGATATGGATGGCACCCTGCTCAACCCGCAGGGCCAGATTACTCCCCGCACCCACGCCGCCATCAGTGCCGCGCGCGCCAAAGGGGTAACCGTAGTGCTGGCCTCCGGCCGGCCGCTGGAAGGGATGAGCCGCTATCTGGAAGAGCTCGGCCTCACCACAGAGCATGACTATGTCATCTGCTACAACGGCGCTCTGGTACAGCAGGTTGCCGATCAGCGCATCATCCGCAGCCAGCTGCTGACCGGCAGTGACGCCAGCGCCGTCGCCAAACTGGCTGATGAGCTGGAAGTGAACGTCCACGGTTTCTCGGTCACCCGTGGACTGATCAGCCCCCGTGTCAGTACCTACACCGAGCACGAATCTCGCCTGATCGGCATGCCGATCAATCTGATCGACTTCGCCACCCTGCCTGCCGACGAGCAGATCATGAAGGTGATGATGATCGACGAGCCGCCCCGGCTCTCCCGGGCCATCGAGCGACTGCCTGCAGAGCTCTATGAGCGCTATACCGTGGTACAGAGTGCCCCCTTCTTCCTCGAGTTCATGAACAAGCAGAGCAACAAGGGAACCGGCATCGCCGCGCTGGCCGAGCACCTGGGCCTAACCGCCGATCAGGTGATCTGCGTCGGGGATGCGGGCAACGATCGCCACATGATCGAGTACGCAGGCCTCGGAGTTGCGATGGGCAATGCCACCAACGAGATCAAGGTTCTCGCCCAGCACACCACAGCCCGCAACGATGAAGATGGTGTGGCTCAGGTGATCGAGCAGTTCGTACTGAACGCCTGATCGCAATCGAGCGTCGCTGTGTCCAATAAGGAAATAAAAACGGGGAGGCTGTCAGCCTCCCCGTTTTTTTCTGGTCAGTTATCTGCGTGATGAGCGTTAATTCGCTCGCATCACTGGTTCGCCAGACACTGGGTATGGGAGCCCGGTTGCAGGTAAGGCGTGAGCAGGGGAGCCATTCCCTTGAGCACCTGCACCGGCAGCGCCGAGGTGAAGCGGAACTTGTCAGACTGGCTACCCGGTACATAGGCGGTCAGGGTACCGAAGTGATCCTCACCCAGATAGAAGACGAAGGTCGCGGTACGGTTGCGCGCCAGCGAGCTGGTCACGTTGCCATAACGACCGACAGTTTCGATGCGGTTATCCCCGGTCCCGGTCTTGCCCCCCATTTGCAACACAGTGCCATCCGGCAGGGTAAAAGCTCCGGCGATACGTCTTGCCGTGCCCCCTTCAACCACCTTGGAGAGCGCACTGCGCAAGGCGGCCGCCACCTCTGCCGGCATCACCCGGGTTCCCTCGGTGTGCTGCGGCTCAAACTCGGTCTCGAAGGGCGTCCCCTTGGCGAACGAGAGGTGTTCGATACGCAAAGTTGGCGAGCGGATACCGCCATTCTGGATAATCCCCATCAGCTCGGCCAGTGCTGCCGGGCGGTCGCCGGAGCTACCCAACGCGGTCGCCAGCGAAGGCACCAGATGGTCGAACGGATAACCGAGCTTGGCCCAGCGCTGATGGATATCGAGGAAGGCTTCAACCTCCAGCATGGTGCGGATCCGGCTGTCACGAGCACTGCGATGGCGAGTCTTGAACAGCCAGCTGTAGACCTCCTGCCGCTCGTCACGACTGGCCGCCACCGCGTCGGCAAAGGTGGCCTTGTCGAACTCCTTGAGATAGGCCAGCAGCCACAGCTCCAGCGGGTGAACCCGGGCGATGTAGCCCTGATCCGGAAGTGAATACTTGCCCGGGCCATAGCTGACGTAGAGCTGATTGACCCGCTTGGCGCTCAACTTCTCCCGCGGCAACCGCTCCGCCAGGAAGGCAGCAAATGCAGCTTCACTGGCTTCCGGCATCAGGTAGCGGTGAACCGCCGCCAGACGTACCGCACTCGGCTTTAGACCGTCGAGGAAGGTATCGAGTTGCTCCTCGGGAGTCTTGCCGCGATATTTGCGCCAGAAGCGCAGCAGATAGGTCTGGCCCTCTTTGTCGGCAAATTTGGCCAGATACTCCTGACGACGGGGATCCTTGTCGTCCTTCAGCAACTGGGCACGGTTGCCCTCCTTGTAGAGGCTGTAGCGCACGATATCCCGCATCAGCCGTACAAAGGGCAAGTTAATCGACTCACGCAAAGAGTCACGCAACGTCGGAATGCGATTGTTATCCTCGCGGCGGAAGTTGTTGAAGGTGTGCATGCCGCCACCGGTAAAGAACCCTTCGTTGGGGCTGGCGGAGTATTTGCGATCCAGCGCCGCTTCCAGCATCACAGGCAGGCTCTTGTCCTGAGCCGTCATCAGATAGGAGATGGCCCAACGGCTGAGGTTGTCCTGAGAGACGGCAGCCAGCTTGCGCAGATTCTCGACCGGCATCCCGGCATAGTTGTCGTGCAGCTCGGCCACGATCTCCAGATAGGTAGTCAGTACCCGCAACTTGGCGGTTGAGCCCAACTCCAGCTTGGAGCCTTCGTTGATATCGAACGGCTGATCGGTGTTGTCGGTCTGTACCCGCACCTTGAACCCATCCGGCGACTTCTCGAACAGGGTGAAGCTGTAGCGCACATCGCCGGTCTTCTCCGGCGAGAGCAGGCGCTCACCAAACAGTCCCACCTGAGCGGCAAACGTCGGGTCGGCCAGCTGTTGCAGATAACGGGAGATTTCGTTCTGCAGCGGCATGTTGAGGCTGGTATCGGCGGTCAGATCCATCCGGTCAAGGTCATAGAGCTGCACCCCGAGCTGACGGCTCAGGCGAGTACGGGCAACCTGCAACCCCTTGTTATTGTTCACCCGGGTGATAGCCGGGGACTGCAGGAAGTCCCGGAACGTAATCTTGGCCTTGAGCGCCGCCTCCATCAGAGGTGGCGTGATCATCCCCTCCTGCACAAACAGGCGCAGGTAGCTGTCGGTCAGGGTAGCCAGCGCCTCTCGCCCCTGAGCCAGATAGTAAGAGGGACGGCGGTGCGCAATCATCAAAGAGACAACCTGACGCAGGGCAAGTCCCTGTTCGGCCAGCGGTGCGTTCTGGTTGCGGGCGGGGTCCAGCAGACGGTTCACGTCATCGACATTGGCACCAAACCAGACCCAGAGACCATCCCCCAAACCATGCACCTCACCATATCCCGGCGCAGCCGAGAGCGGTACCGAGTTGAGGTAGGCCCAGGCGACCAGCTTGCGCGCTTCGAGGGTTTCCGGCCCGAGACGATAGGCACGCACGCTGGCAGAGGCCATCTGACGGATCTTCTCGGTCGGCGACAGGGTCAGGCCATCCGGCGAGTGGCGATACTTCTCCACCTGGGTCGCCAGGGTACTGCCACCGGCAGATTGATCCTGCATATCGAGCGCCTTGCCCACTTGAGAGAGCGCGGCCTTGGCAAAACGGGGCCAGTCGACCGCCGGGTTGGCCAACGGCTCTTCGTTGCTCAGCAAGTCGCGGTTCTCGATAAACAGCAGCGACTGGATGACGAGCGGCGGAATTGAGTCAAAATCCGGATAGTGATGGGTCGGATACTTGAATTGATAGAAAGGTTCTGCGCGGCAATCGTGCAACGTCAGGCCAGCCTGCACCTTCTCGGTATAGGGCACGAAGAAGCCACGACTGGCGTAGTCATAGAGCGCGTCGGAGAAATGCACCTGCTTGCTGACTTCATAGCCCCGCTGAAGCAAACGCTCCTGCATCATCGGCAGTTGCACATAGCCGAGCCGCTTGTCGAACGGGCCATCCTCAGGGAATGCGATCTGCTTGCTCTGGCCAGGCTCGACCTGATAGGTGAGCTTGGCGGCATAACGGGATATCTCCTGAGATTGCAGCTTCGAGGTTTTCATCTCATAGCCAACCAGAGCGATCACCGCCCCCAGGCACAATAAAAAGAGAAAACAGAACAGCCAACGCCACCAGGGACGGCGCTTGCGCTTTGGGTTCCCGTCCGAGGTCTGGACAGATGAATCTTGAGATGCCACTTGTGTCAAATCCGTCTGTTCTGATGCGCCCATATCAGCCCCACCATGGTTGCGCAATTTATTGTGTTTCACTCAAGCTTAGTCTTTTCAAGTCAATGGCTTGAAACTATTGACCGCTTTGTAGTGATGGTAACAGGGCAATTCTAAAAAGGGGAGCCGATTGTTGCAGGAGTGGCAGAGATCAGAGCTGATAACAAAACACCGGCCAGTGGCCGGTGTCTTTTAAGCAAAAGCTGAACGCTTACTTGTGAGAGCTCATGCCCTTCAGTTTGGTGCTCAGCTCTTTACGCTCTTTGGAAAGCTCGGCGTTCTTGATGATGTGGTCATCCACGCGCTCTTCATAGTCGGCACGCATGTTGGCGATGATCGCCTGCACATCATCAATACTCATGCCCGGCTTGATGTAGTCGCTCAGGTTGTCGAGCAGCAGCACGCGCTTCTGGTTGTCACGGATCTTTTTCTCGTTATCCGCAATTTCACGCTTGAGTTTGTTCTGGCGACGGGACATACGCACATATTCCAGTACATCGCTGAAGGTGGACTTGTTTACTTGTTCCATATCGATACCACTGACTTAAGGTTGATAAAAACTGGCCAAGTTACACCTGGAACCCGGCAAACTCGGCGCGGGACAGGCAAACTCAAGATGCCCTTACTCTACCGAGTTATAAGCGAGATACAACCCTAATCGCGCGCCATGAACAGAGTTTGGCCAAAAGTAAACCAGTTAAAATAGCCAGTAATCCATCAGATAAGGGCTTGATATAGATAGAAAATGGAGGAAATGACAGGGCTTTAGTTCTCTTCCTGCAGATAAATGCTAATACAGGCTGTTTAACACGCTAAAAACATCAAAACCCAGTCGTCAGACTGGGCTTTGTGTTGGTTCTGGTGTGCAAACCAGTGGGACTT
>NZ_JAAKMI010000016.1:0-108668 GCF_049170315.1 Aeromonas sp. 604443 | reverse complement strand
AGCAGGAAGCAGGAAGCAGGAAGCAGGAAGCAGGAAGCAGGAAGCAGGAAGCAGGAAGCAGGAAGCAGGAAGCAGGAGAGATTAACCGAGACAAATGGTTTGCCAAAGATCACTTAACACAGCAATCCGGCGATTTATCATGGCGCCAATCCGCTGTCGCCAAAAAAGAAAATGGCCGAGAAATTATCTCGGCCATTTGTAGCCTGGTCAAAGACTCAAGCCTGGATATTACTCTTGTTCAACTTATTAGAAGTTGTACTGCAGAGCAACAGTCCACTCGTCGTCATGCTTCTCGATACCCTGGATCTTGTACTCGGTGTAAGCTTTCAGCTTCGGAGTGAAAGCGTACTGAACACCCAGCAGGGTCTCGTCAACCAGATCCTTGTAAGTAGAACCGGCAGCTTGAGCGTTGGCCTTGCCTTCTTTGAAGTTGTAACCAGCCAGGAAGGTCCAAGCATCTACGTTGTAAGAAGCAGCCAGCTCGTAACCACGGCCGTCATCTTTCAGACCCAGGCTCTTGTTCTTCACTTCGCCTTCAGTGTAAACACCGGCAAAATAGAAGCCATTGATAGCGTAGTGCGCGCCAATAGCCCACTCGTCTTTCTTACCAGTCTGACCATTAACTTTGTTTTGCAGGTCGGAGTAGGCATAACCGGCGTTGAAGCCCAGGCCGAAGTCAAAATCGTAACCGGCGGCAACGGCATAAGCTTTCTTACGCTTAACGTCGGAACCAAAGATGGCATCTTCTTTGACCTTCTGACCAACGTCAGTGATCTTGACCGCTACGTCGTCATTGGTTTGGTAGGAAACTTTACCTTTGAAACCACCGAAGGTGTTGGAGTAGATAACCTGGCCTTCCTGACGACCGTCATAGAAGTTACCCGCATCGCCCCACTCGTTGAAAATATCGGTCGGCTCGAGTACGTCGTAGAAAGCAGTGTCGGTCTGACCGAAGATGATTTTACCGTACTGGGTGCCGTCAAAGCCTGCATAGATATGACGAGCATCGAACTTGCTAGACTTACCGTCACTGCCCTTGTCGGAGTTTTCAGCAGCAACTTGCCACTCGGTCTTGGCGATACCGGACCAGGTGTTGTTCAGAGCAACTTTACCGGACCAGCCCAGACGGGAAGAACCAATCAGCTCGCCATCGGTATCATCGTGCTCACCGTAGTAGTTAGCCTGTACACGGCCGTATACGTCGAAAGTGGTACCGTCTTTGTCATAGATCACTGCGGCGTTAGCGGCGGATGCAAACAGAGCCGGAATAGCAATAGCCAGAATTGTCTTTTTCATAGTTTCCAATGCCTACTGTAATTAAACACTAAGTTGTTGTTATTCCCTGTGTTAGCGATGTTCTTTGCATCACTATGCCGCCGAGACTAGCACCGGATTTTTTGAACCGCAATGAAAAAACTTGGAACTTTTTACGCAAACCATAGTCATGGAGGCAAAAATGTGAGCCAAGTCTCACCTGACGGCAAGGTAAAAGGAAAACGTTTACAATGAATCCTGCTGATTATTTGGACTCAAATAGTCTATTTTGCATGCAAATAACGCTAACTACCTGATAAACAACCAAAGTGGTCTGATCAGCGTAAAACTGCCGTGATAATGGCTGTTGCCTCGACCTCACCGAGGGGTTGCGGGTATCCTTGTCCTTCTATTAACCCCTAACTGGCCTTCTCTTCATGCTCTCTACTCGCCTCAAAGCAACCATTCGTCAAACCTATCGCCAGATTTCGGATGGATTACCCGGTTTTGTGCCGCGCAAAGAGCAGAACTTTCTGGTGGCCGAGATAGCCAAAACCCTGACCGGCGAGTACGACAAACAACGCCGTATTCTGGTTGCCGAAGCGGGCACCGGTATCGGCAAATCCCTCTCCTATGCGCAGGGCGCCATTCCGGTGGCGCGACTCACCCAGAAGAAGCTAGTGATCTCCACCGCCACAGTGGCCCTGCAAGAGCAGCTGATCCACAAAGACCTTCCTTTTTACCACCGCCACAGCGAGCTTCCGTTTCGCTTTATGCTGGTCAAGGGGCGTCAACGCTACTGTTGCGAGCATCTGCTGGAGCAGGCAGCCAGTGGCGCCGAGATGGCCAACTTCGAGCTCGACTTTGGCAGTTTGAGCAAATCCAAACCATCGGACAGCGACAAGGATCGCTACCAGGCGCTGTGGCAGACCTACACCAATGGCAAGTGGGACGGGGATCGGGACAACTGGCCGGAGCCCATTCCCGACACTTGCTGGGATCGCATCGCCGCAGACCGCCACACCTGCAACAAGGCGCTGAGCCATCACCAGCACTGCCCCTTTCATCGCGCCCGCAACGACATGGAGAGCGCCGATGTGCTGGTCGTCAACCATGCACTCCTGCTCTCCGATCTCACCATGGGCGGCGGCATCATTCTGCCGCCCCCTGATGAGTGCATCTATGTGCTGGATGAGGCCCATCACCTGCCCACCATCGCCCGGGATCACGGCGCAGCGTCGGCCAGCGTCAAAGGCTCGCGTCGCTGGCTGGAGAAGCTGGTACAAAGTGCAGGCAAGCTGGCGCGGACTCTTAATAAGGAGAGCCTGCTCGACCCCCAACTCAAACTGCAGGATGCACTGGCCACCATCCAGCCTGATCTGAAGGCGGTCGAGCAGTGGCTCAGCGCCAACGATCGGCTGTTTGGCACGGAACCCCACTACCGCTTCGTCGAAGGGGTATTGCCGGATCCCCTGCCCATGCTGGCGGAGAATCTCAAGGAGTCGAGCAAGAAGGCGCTGCGAGCGCTGGATCGGATGCAAGGGGCCATAGGTGAAGCGCTGAAAGATGGCGAGATCCGCCGCAAGGAGGCCGAACCCCTGCTGGCCGAGAGCGGTTTTCATCTGCAGCGGCTGGAGAGTTTCTGCGCCCTCTGGGAGATGCTGGGGCGCCATGTGCCGACCGGCAAAACCCCGCTCGCCCGCTGGATGGCCAAGAGCGATGACGGCGATATCTGGCTGCACGCTTCACCGATAGAGGTGGGCTATCTGCTGGAGGAGTGGCTCTGGTCGAAATGTCTGGGAGCCGTACTGGTCTCCGCGACCCTCACAGCACTCTCTTCCTTTAGTTATTTTCGCCATCAGGTGGGGCTCAAGGAGCACGACGGTACCCGCTATCTGCGCCTGCGCTCCCCCTTTGACTACCAGAAAGCCGAGCTCTATCTGCCCAAGATGGAGCACGAACCCAACTCACCAGCCTTTACCAATGAACTCATCAGCGTGCTGCCACGTATTCTGGCGGGCAAGGAGGCGAGTCTGGTGCTCTTCTCCTCCTACCGCCAGATGAATGAGGTGGCCGTTGGCTTGCGAGCCAAGGGACTGTCACTGCTGGTGCAGGGGGAAGCCTCCCGCAATGCCCTGCTCACCCTGCACAAGCAGAAATGCGATGGCGGTCAAGCCAGCATCCTGTTTGGTACCGGCAGCTTCTCGGAGGGGCTGGATCTGCCGGGTCACTACCTCACCAATCTGGTGATCACCAAACTCCCCTTTGCGGTGCCCAACTCGCCGGTCGAGGAGGCTACCGCCGAGTGGGTGGAGCAGCGAGGAGGCAACCCCTTTCTGCAACTGACGGTGCCGGAGGCATCGCGCAAACTGATCCAGGCCTGTGGCCGCCTCATCCGCAAAGAGGCCGATCGGGGGCGAGTCACCATTCTTGACCGGCGTCTGCTGACCAAACGTTATGGCAAGGGGTTACTTGATGCCCTCCCCCCGTTTACACGGCGGATCGAATAAATAAGCATGCCGTTATTGATAAATGAACTGACAACTGCACGAACATACACCTCCAGAAAGAGCCATTGCCGCAGTAGACCAAACCTGTAAAAATGAGCCCCTGTTTTCAGTGGGCAATCGCCTGACTGTTCAAGGAGATGAAATGAAACTGACTGTTCTGGTACCGGCGCTGGCTGGTCTGTTGTGGGCCGGTAGCGCCTTGGCTGATGCCAAACTGGAAGTATCCACCCCTTACATCGTGCAGTTGATTGATGGCCAATCCATCAACCCCCAGCTGCTCGACAAAACCAGCACCTTCCCCCTCTCTGCCGGCAAGCACCAGTTGGTCGTCGCCTTTGAAGGCAACTACTCCAGCCGTAACGAAATCAAGCTGGTGACCGCCGAGCCGCTGGTGCTGAACTTCACTGCAGCCGACAATCAGCAGCTGGTGCTGGACTATAAAAAGCCCCGCAATGAAGCAGAAGCCAAACAGTTCCTGAAAGATCAGAAAGTGGCGCTGAAAGACAAGGTCACAGGACAGCAAGTGAGCAGTGAACAGTTCGTAATGCCGAAAGTAGAGGGCTTCCAGCTGACCCGTGACTATCAGCAAGAGCTGATCAACATGGGCAAAGCATTCAACCAGCCCAAAACCGTTGCCGTCTCCTCTGCTGCCGTGATGGCTGCCGCCAGCGCACCGGCCCAAGCCGCGCCCAGCAAGGCGCAAAGCAATCCGGAAGCCCTGACCCAACTGCAAAACTGGTACAACAAGGCCGATGCGGAAACCCGCAAAGCCTTCCAGATCTGGGTTATCCAGCAGCAGTAATCCGGAAACATCATCCTGACCCGTCGGGAATGACAAGGGGAGCTTGGCTCCCCTTTTTCATATCCAGGTTCATCTCTGCATCGATGGAACAATGCCCTGATGTCACTGCATATTTTCTATCACCCCCTCTACTCCTCCCTGGCCCTGCCCGAACGCCATCGCTTCCCGCTGGCCAAGTATCAGGGGCTGTTTGAGCGCCTGCAGGTGCAGGGTTACCCCCTTGGCGAAGCGCCGTCGGCCACCCGGGAGCAAATCTGTCGCATTCACGATGCCGATTATGTCGCAGCGGCCCTGAGCGGCCAGCTTGAAGAGCGCGCCATCCGCAAGATCGGTTTTCCCTGGTCACCCATGCTGATGGAGCGCACCTTGCGCTCGGTCGGTGCCACTATTGCCGCCAGCCGCCATGCTCTTGAGCAGGGCTGCGGCTTGCAGATCTCCGGCGGCTACCACCACGCCCATCGGGATCACGGCAGCGGTTTTTGTCTGTTCAACGATCTGGTGATTGCCGCCCAGACTTGCCTCGACGAGGGGCGCTGTGAACAGGTGCTGATCATCGATCTCGATGTGCATCAGGGAGATGGCAGTGCGGCCCTGTGCGCCGGACGGCGCGATATCATCACCCTATCCCTTCATGGGGAGCACAACTTTCCCCATCACAAAGCCGCCTCTCACCTCGACTTTCCGCTGCCAAGCGGCATGACGGACGATGCCTATCTCACCACACTGCAACAGGCACTCTCGCTGGCACTGCGGCTTTATTCGCCGGATCTCATCCTCTATCAGGCGGGCGTCGATGTGCATCATGCCGACGAGCTTGGTTATCTCTCCTTGAGCGATGCAGGGGTTCGCCTGCGCGATGCCATGGTATTTGGCTGTGCAATCAAGCATGGGTTGCCCATCGCGGCGGTGCCCGGTGGCGGCTATCGCCGCGACTGGCGACAGCTGATCCCGCTTCATATGTCGCTGTTTGAGACGGCGCGCCATCGTTTTGGCTGATGGCATGGCTTTATATGGCGCGGACACGCCATCAGAGTGGGAGGAGATTTCTCTAGATAAAACAGAAGAGGCGACCCCTGGGGTCGCCTCTTCGTGTTCCGTCATCTCGGTCACACAAGCTCGCTCGTTGTCAGGCAAGCTCGGGACATCTGAGGATAATTATTTCTGACGCTTGCGGGCGTACTTGCGACGGGCGCGGGCCTGACGCTCCTCTTCCCGCTCGGCCTTCTCTTTGGCTTTTTGCTCGGCTTCTGCGGCAGCTTCGACAATCTCGACGCTCACCATCTCCGGCGTCTCCAGCGAGATGCGGCCAAGCAAGCCGGAGCGGAACTCGTTAATCAGGATCTCGGACGCCTTGTGCAAGTCGGCCAGCCCCCCTTTGCGCATAAACGCCCGCTGGCGGGCGATCATCTCCAGCAGCTCGATCTCGGTCTCGGGCAACTCGTCAATCTGGTAGCGCGCCTTGATCCGCTCCGGATAGGCCTTGATGAAGTAATCGGCGGCGAACATGGCGATATCGGCATAGTCGAACACTGTGTCCTTGATGGCCGCGGTGATGGCCAGACGATAACCACAGGAGGGCGGGTTGAGCTTGGGCCAGAGGAAACCCGGGGTATCGGTCAGGATAACGTTGTTATCCAGCTTGATCCGCTGCTGGGACTTGGTCACCCCCGCCTCGTTGCCGGTACGGGCGATGATGCGCCCCGCCAGGGTATTGATCAGAGTGGACTTGCCCACGTTGGGGATCCCCATGATCATCGCCCGCACGCCGCGCAGCTCAAAATTGCGCTCCGGCAGCATTTCGTGGCAGAGGGTCAGCAGTTGCTTGATCTTCTCCGGCTCTTGTTGCGTCAGCGGCAGCGCCTTGATCCCCTTCTCTTTTTCCATGTGCGCCACCCACAGATCGGTGATCGCCGGATCGGCCAGGTCCGCCTTGTTCAGCACCTTGATCACCGGGGTATCACCACGCAGCTCGGGCACCAGCGGGTTCTCGCTGGAGAAGGGGATGCGGGCATCGAGCATCTCGATGATCACATCGACCTGGGGCATGACCTCGGCAATCTCTTTGCGGGCCTTGTGCATGTGACCGGGGAACCAGTTGATGGACATATCCGTTACTCTCTGTGGGGGCTGCGGGCGGGCGCATGGAACAACAGGCGCTCTGCCGCGGGCATCGAACGAAGGGGGCGCATTTTACCTGCTGCGGGCCTCTTTTGACAGGTCATTCTAACCATCACCTCATCAAATCAGCAAACCGCCGAGGCGGAGCGACCTTGCCGGAAGCGACCGGACCAACTGGCTCAATTGACAGATAACACATTGATATAGTGTAACATTTTCATCACTTTTTCACACAACCGTCACCGATAGTCAGTAAAAGTGTCATCTGCCCCCTCTAGGCTGCGCTCAGGTTTTACAAGGAGCGAACCCCAATGAGAAAAATGGCAGGACTTGCAGTGATGATCGGCGCCGCCCTGGCTGCCGGCTGCAAATCAGACAATGACACGGTGGCGACCAAGCCCGCAGCCCAACCCACCAACGTCATCTTCTTCCTCGGTGACGGCATGGGCCTCAACACCCTGACGGCAGCCCGCATCTACGGTGTCGGCGAAGAGGGTGATCTCACCATCGATACCCTGCCAGAAACGGCCTTTATCAAGACCTTCTCCCACGATGCCCAGGTCACTGACTCGGCCCCCTCCATGGCGGCCTACATGACCGGGGTCAAGAGCAACAACGGCGTCATCAGCATGGACGGCGACGCCACCTATGAGAGCGACTGCAGCAAGAGCGCCGGCAAGCCGGTGACGACCCTGCTGGAGCTGGCCAAAGCCGATGGCCGCGGTACCGGCGTGGTAACCAGTACCCGGGTGACCCACGCCACCCCGGCGGCTACCTATGCCCATATCTGCAACCGGGATCTGGAGGCAGATATCGCCGTCCAGCTGGTACCGGGCGGCAAAGGCTACAACAGCGCCCTCAAGGAGGGGCTGGATGTGGTGCTCGGTGGCGGCAGCAGTTTCTTCCTGCCCAAAGCCGACAAGGGCAAGCGGGAGGATGGCCGCAACCTCATCAGCGAAATGCAGGCCAAGGGCTACCAGTTTGCCAGCAATCTGGATGAGCTGAACAAGGCCGATGCGGGCAAGCCGCTGCTGGGTCTGTTTGGTTCCAGCCACATGAAATATGACCTGGACCGCCCTGCCAGCGAGCCGTCACTGGCCCAGATGACCCTGGCCGCCATCAAGCAGCTCAAGGGCAAAGAGAAGGGTTACTTCCTGATGGTGGAAGGGGGCCGCATCGACCACGCCCTGCACGACACCAACGCCAAGCGGGCGCTGCAGGACACCATCGCCTTCGACAACGCCATCAAAGCCGCCATCGACGAGGTGAAAAAGAGCGACCCCGAGCTGAAAAACACCCTGATCGTGGTCACCGCCGATCACGACCACACGCTCGTGCTCAACGGCTATGCCAAGCGCACCGGCAAGACCACCGCCGACAACCCCGGCGTACTCGGGCTGGTGAAGAACTACGAGACTGGCGAGCCAAGCAAGGATAGCGAGGGCATGCCCTACACCATCATAGGTTTTGGCAACGGCTACAACCGGCTGGATGGCCCGCGCAGCAGCGTCGCCCCGCTCGACGATGCCACCGTCTCCGCCAATGACTACCACCAGGAAGTGGTGGTCAAGGTGGGCGAGATCGGCAACGAGACCCACGGCGGCACAGATGTCTTCCTCGGCGCCATCGGCAAGGGGGCTGACAGCTTCCATGGCTCACTCGACAACACCGCCGTGTTCGGCAAGATCAAGGCTGCGGCCAAGCTGTAAGGAGCACTTTCATGAGCAAACAGATGAACACATCCATCAAGCACACGCTGGTCTGCGCCGCCCTGTTCAGTGCACTGGGCGCAACCTCCCAGGCACAGGCCGGTGATGCCAAAAACGTCATTCTCTTTATCGGTGATGGCATGGGGCCTACCGTGCTCACCGCCACCCGCCTGTTCAAGGTGGGAGAAGAGGGCAATCTGGAGATGATGAAACTGCCGCGCAGTGCCCGCATCAAGACCTTCTCCAACGATGCCCAGACCACCGACTCGGCCCCCTCCATGGCGGCCTACACCACCGGGGTCAAGATGAACAACGAGGTGATCGCCATGAGCAGCGACACCAAAGCCGTCGCCCCCGGCAAAGACGTCAATGGCAACAAAACCGTCAACAATTGCAGCAGCGATAATGGCAAGCCGGTGCCCACCATCCTGGAGCTGGCCAAGGCGGCAGGCAAATCGGTCGGAGCCGTCACCACTACTGAGCTGACCCACGCCACCCCGGCGGCTACCTACGCCCACATCTGCCATCGGGATGCCGCTTATGACATCGCCGCACAAGCTGTTCCGGGAGGAACTGGTTTCAACCAGGCGCTTGGGGATGGGGTCGATGTGCTGATGGGCGGTGGTGCCAACCACTGGACCCCCTACAGCGCCAGCAACAAGGGCGGTCGCAATGACAACCGCGACCTGACCGCCGAGATGAAGGCGCAGGGATACAGCTATGTCACCACCCAAAGTGAACTGGCCAAGGTCACCAGCGGTAAGGTGCTCGGTCTGTTCAGCAGCAAATCCCACTTGGACTACGAGCTTGATCGGGTCGCCAAGGGGGCTGCCAATACCCAGCCGTCCCTCTCCGAAATGACCGCCAAAGCGATCGACCTGCTGAGCAAGAACAGTCAGGGTTACTTCCTGATGGTAGAAGGCGGCCGGATCGATCACGCCCTGCACGGCACCAATGCCAAGCGCTCGCTCACCGACGCGGTGGCTCTGGATGAGGCGGTCAAGACGGCGCTGGGTAAAGTGGATCTCAACAATACCCTGATCGTGGTCACCGCCGACCATGACCATACCATGACCATTAACGGCTACTCCGCCAAGGGCAATCCGGTGCTCGACCTGGTTAAAAATGGCGATGGCTCGACCCAGAACGATGTGGATGGCAAGCCCTTCACCACCCTGGTGTTCGGTAACGGCCCCAACCGCCCCGATGTGCGCCCGGTCCTCACCAGCGATCAGGTGATGGCCAATGACTACCTGCAGGAGACCGGCGTCAAACTGACATCGGAAACCCACGGCGGCGGCGATGTGATGCTGTTTGCCGATGGCGCCGGCAGCAACCGCTTCAAAGGCACGCTGGATAACACCAAGGTGTTTGGCAAACTGCGGGAGGCGCTCGGCCTGTAAGCAGCAGGGGCCCGGGTGCATCTGAGCAATCGACTCAGCGGCCCGGGCCCCGGCTCTTTCGAGCGACAGATGATGATGCGACTTTTGCTTTCGTTATGGCTGCTTGGCAGCCCCCTCGCCTTCCCCCTGCATGCTGACGACACGCCCCCGGATCTCGCCGCCCGGATCAGCTATCACGACCGGAATACCGGCAGCGATGGCATCGCCAGAGAGAGTGTCTGGCAAGAGAAGTGGCTGCGCGTGGGCAATCAGGTGTGGAGCCAGCGGCTCATTCCCCTCCCCCTTGCCCGAGCCTATCATGCCACTCACGACGCCACGCCCGGCCACAAGCACTTTACCCACCAGATGGCGGCCCGCTGGGTCAGCCGCAGTGATGAGGGTGAACTTCAGCTGCGCTATGCCGACAGCTGGCACAACCAGCTGGTTGAAGTGCCGGTGGAAGAGTATGGCCAGGTGGCCTTCAAGCCCGACTGGCTGCGGATCCGCCATCTCGTCAACCCGGTGCTGATCGAGGGGATGACTCCGCTGGATGAGGCCGCCCCCGAGCAGGCCCGCTGGTATGAAAAACGCGAAGGGCAGCAACGAACCCGCATTCTCTGGTCGAGTCAGTGGCAGATCCCGCTGGTGGTCGAATCGGCCAGTCTCGACGGCTATCGCAGCTACCGGATGGAGGTGACCCTGCGCAAGCTGCCTGCTCAGCTCCCCTGGCAGCAACTCGCTGATTACGAAGTGCGCGATCTGCGGGATTTCTTCGACTGAGATCCCAACCTCTCAGCGGGCACAACGACAACGCAGGCAGGAATGTTACACTCTGCATATTCGACTCTGGCTCACGACCTTGATGCGCGCTCTCTGCCTGCCCTTTTTTGCCCTGCTGTTATTGCTGGTGAACACCGGTGCCCAGGCTATTGTGCTGGTGGCGGCCGAGTTGCCCCCTTACGTCATTCGCTCCTCTCACGGCAAACCAAGCGGTGTCGCCATCGAGATCATGGAAGAGGCCGCGCGACGCCTTAAAGAACCGCTCACCATCGAGTTGATGCCGCTGGCCCGAGCCCTCACCCAAACCGCCCATCGCAAGGATGTACTGCTGATACCGCCAGTACGCAGCTCTCAACGGGAGCATCTCTACTACTGGGTTTCCCCCATCCTTGATGAAGAGTTCCTCATTGTCAGCAATCGCCACAAGCATCCCACCCCGCTCATGATAAACGCGCTTCCTTCACTCAAGGTGGGCACCTTGCGTCACTCCTTCGGCCAGTATCTGCTCAAGCAGAGGCTGAATCTCGCCAGCCAAACCGTCGCCACCGAAGACCTCAATGCCCTCAAACTGCAACGAGGACGCATCGATGCCTGGGTCGCAGCCTGGAACGTCATCCTCTACAACCAGCAGACGGGCGGATTTTCCATCGATGAGATAGTAAAAGGCGAATCCTTGATGCGTACCCAGTTATTTATCGCGGCCAGCAAGGATTTTCCCTTCACCGAAGGGCGTCGCTGGCAAGCCGTGATTGACGAGATGCGCCATGATGGCACACTGGCGCGGATCATCCGTCAGTACAACTATCAGGTTCCTGAGTAGTCACTCAATCACGGTTGCCAAGGCCGGCCAGAATGGTTATGGTAGCCCCATGAAAATACTCGCTATTTCCTCGCATTTGCTCACACCCTGCTGAGCCCCCGCCTCGCTCCTTCGGCCGCGAGTCGCTTGGGGGCATGGCATTTTCAATCGATTGAACCTGTTGAATCCATTTTTGTAACACTTTGCGTGATGGCCAACCTGCACCCGCCGGTATGGGCCTATCCGCTATTGATAAGGAATATCTTATGAAACAACCTCATCTGGTTATCTCCAGCCTTGATCTGGACCGTATCGAACAACTGCTCGGCAACCACCCGCAGCATCTCGCCCTGCAAGAGGAGCTGGACCGCGCCGAGATCCGCGAACCGGCCGACATGCCGCCGGACGTGGTCACCATGAACAGCAAGGTACGCTTCAAGATGCAGAGCAGCGGCAACGAGTTCTGCCTCACCCTGGTCTACCCGCGCGATGCCAAGGGCGACGAGAGCAACATCTCGGTACTGGCGCCGGTGGGCAGCGCCCTGCTCGGTCTGAAAGTGGGCGACAGCATCGCCTGGCCGGGCCCGGCCGGTCGCACCATCGAGGTCGAAATTCTGGAAGTGGTCTATCAGCCGGAGCGCGCCGGCGAGCTGCACCGCTGAGTCCCACGGGCTGGTCATCCCCTGTTGATCAGCCCGCTTGCTCGCCCTTGCCAGCTGATCCCGATCAAGCTTTGTTCACCTTGCTCCCCGGTTTTTAGCCCCTTTTCCTGCTGCTGCTTGAGCCTGACTCGAGGGGCAGGTATCTTGTTGGCCGCGTCATGGTCATGACGCACCGAATTTCAGGCTGACATCATGATAAAAATTGCCCTTATCGACGATCACCAGATCGTCCGATCCGGTTTTGCCCAACTGCTCAATCTGGAGCCCGACCTGCAGGTGGTCGCCGAATTCGGCTCCGCCAGCGATGCCCTTGCCGGCCTGCCCGGCAGCGGGGCGCGCGTCTGCGTCTGCGACATCTCGATGCCCGACCAATCGGGGCTGGATCTGCTCAAGCAGCTCCCCTCCGGCCTTGCGGTGGTGATGCTCTCGGTGCACGACAGCCCCGCCCTCATCGAGCAGGCGCTGCAAACCGGTGCCAAGGGATTTCTCTCCAAGCGCTGCAGTCCGGACGAGCTGATCGCCGCGGTGCGTACCGCCGCCCAGGGGGGGTGTTATCTGACGCCGGACATCGCCCAGAAACTGGCCAGCAGCAGCCGGGATCCCCTCACCAATCGGGAGCGGGAGATTGCCCAGTTGCTGGCACAGGGGCTGGTGGTGAAGGCCATCGCCGAGCAGCTCGGCCTCTCCCCCAAAACCGTCCACGTCCATCGCGCCAACCTGATGGACAAGCTCAAGGTCAGCAACAACGTCGAGCTGGCCCACCGCATGCTGGATAGCTGGTGATCTCCCGTTTTGCCAGCTATGTCGCCATCGCGCTGGCGGCCTGCTTCATCTTTGCCGCCGGCTGGTTTTGCCTCTGGAGCATCAGCCTGCATCTGGCGGGTGGCCCGGCGCTGGCGGTGCTGCTGTTCCCCTTCGGCCTGCGCCTCGGGTTACTGCTGCAAAGTCCCGGCCACTACTGGCCGCCGCTGTTGCTGTGCGAAGGGCTACTGCTCTACTGGCTCAATCTGGAAGTGGGGCTGCCCCACTGGCAGTGGTTGCTGATCGGCAGTCTGCTCACCCTGCTGCCGCTGCTGATTGCCCGCCGCCAGCCAGTGCGCAACGACTGGCAGCAACTGCTATTGCTGCTCGCCACCGTCTCGGTGGCAGCCCTGCTGCAATCCCTGCTCTGGCATCTGGCGGGAGAAGATGGCCTCTCGGCCCTGCTGCTCACCCTCACCGGCGGGCTCACCCTCACCTCCACCTGCATGCTGATCTGGCACTACCTTACCCGCGCTACCTGGGTGCCGCTCGGCCCTGCGCTGGTGGATCAGCCGGTAGACTGGCGCTTTCGCCATCTGGTCTGGTATCTACTGTTGTTCGTGCTGAGCCTCTGGTTGCAGCTGGGGCTGCCCAACTCGCTGGTGCGCTTTACCCCGTTTTGTCTGGCCATCCCCATCATCGCCATGGCGTGGCGCTACGGCTGGCAGGGGGCGCTGCTCGCTACCCTGATGAACACCATCGCCCTGCTGGCCAGTCAGGCCTGGCACGATCACCCCCTCGATCTGCTGCTCTCCCTGCTGGCCCAGAGCCTTACCGGCCTGCTGCTCGGCGCCGGGATCCAGCGCCAGCGCGAACTCAATCAGGCGCTGACCCGCCAGCTCGCCCATAATCGCCAGCTCACCGAACGGCTGCTGGAGACCGAGGAGAGCATCCGCAAGGAGGTGGCGCGCGAGCTACACGATGATATCGGCCAAACCATCACAGCCATTCGTACCCAGGCAGGGATCGTGCGCCGCCTCGCCCCCGACAATACCGGGGTGGGCCAGAGCAGCGCTCTGATCGACACACTGTCGCTCGGGATCTACGACGCTGTGCGCGGTCTGCTCGGGCGGCTGCGCCCGCGCCAGCTCGACGACATGACTCTGGAACAGGCGGTACGGGCGCTGCTGCGGGAGCTGGAGCTGGAGCGTCACGGCATCGTCACCCGGCTGGAGTGGCAGCTGGCGGATGGGGATCTCTCCGATGCCCAGCGGGTCACCCTGTTTCGGGTCTGTCAGGAGGGGCTCAACAACGTGGTCAAACATGCCAACGCCCACTCGGTCACCATTCGCGTCCGGGCCAGCGGCGATCTGTTGCAACTGGTGCTGGAAGATGATGGCCGCGGTCTGCCGGAAAGCCGCCCGCAACAGGGCTATGGCCTGCTCGGCATTCGCGAACGGGTACAGGCCCTCGGAGGCAGTCTGCAACTCTCCTGCATCCACGGCACCCAGCTGACGGTCAACCTGCCCAGTCGCAGACGGGAAGAGATCCATGGCTAATCACCACCAGAGGGCCAGCCTGTGCTGAGTTTTATGAGAAGCGCGCCGCCCCGGCCCCTTATCCGGGATCAGGCCGAGATCGACACCACCTATCGCCACTGGCGGCTGCACCTGCTGCTGACCATGTATCTGGGCTACGCGGTCTTCTACTTCACCCGCAAGAGCTTCAACTTCGCCATGCCGGACATGCTGGCGAGCGGCATGCTGGACAAGTCCGACATCGGCATGCTCTGGACCCTGTTCTACATAACCTACGGCTGCTCCAAGTTCTTCTCCGGCATCATCAGTGACCGCGCCAACCCGCGCTACTTCATGGGTGTCGGACTGATGGCCACCGGCGTTATCAACATACTATTCGGCCTCTCGTCGGCACTCTGGATGTTTGCCGCCCTCTGGGTCGCCAACGCCTTCTTCCAGGGCTGGGGCTGGCCCCCCTGCTCCAAGCTGCTCACAAGCTGGTATTCGCGTACCGAGCGCGGAGTCTGGTGGTCGGCCTGGAACACCGCCCACAACGTCGGTGGCGCGCTCATCCCTCTCATCGTCAGCACCATCGCCCTGCAGCATGGCTGGCGCTACGGCATGATAGTGCCCGGCCTTATCGCCATCATCGCGGGATTGTTCCTCTGCTGGCGGCTGCGGGATACCCCGAGTGCCATGGGACTGCCGACAGTAGGCGAGTGGCGCAAGGATGCCATGGAGCTGGCCCAGCAGACTCAGGATGTGGGGCTCTCCCATCGCCAGATCCTGCGCAAATATGTGCTGGGCAACCCCTATATCTGGCTGCTCGCCTGCTGCTACGTGTTGGTCTATGTGGTGCGTACCGCCATCAATGACTGGGGCAACCTCTACATGACCGAGCAGCGCGGCTTCAATCTGATGAGCGCCAACTCGGCCATCTCCATGTTCGAGGTGGGGGGCTTTATCGGCGCCCTGGTGGCGGGCTGGGGCTCGGACAAGCTGTTCAATGGCAACCGTGGCCCGATGAACCTCATCTTTGCTGTGGGGATCCTGCTGGCGGTGGGGTCGCTGTGGCTGATGCCCTTCTTCAGCTATGTGATGCAGGCGGCATGCTTCTTCACCATCGGCTTCTTCGTGTTTGGCCCGCAGATGCTGATCGGCATGGCGGCAGCGGAGTGCTCCCACAAAAACTCGGCGGGGGCCGCCACCGGCTTTGTCGGCCTGTTTGCCTACATGGGGGCGGCGCTGTCAGGCTATCCGCTGGCCAAGGTGATGGAGATCTGGCACTGGAACGGCTTCTTCGTGGTGATCTCGGTGGCGGCAGGTGTCTCGGCCCTGCTGCTGCTCCCCTTCCTCAAGGCGCAGGCACCGAGACCCCCTCAAGCGAATGCAGATTAGCGGGTGGCAGCTAACGAGCTATATCCGGCAAGCAGACAGGGCGCGGATCACCGCGCCCTGATTTTATTCCTGAACCTATTCCTGCATCAGGCAGCTTGACAGACCCGGTTCTTTCCTTCCCGCTTGGCCCGATAGAGAGCGTCATCCGCACGGCTGAACAGGCTGTCAAAGTGCCACTCCCCCTGCCAGTAAGCAATACCCATGCTGACGGTGATATGAATCCCCTCCACCTCGCTGGCCGCAAGCTGAACCAGCAGTGACTGGCAACGGGCGATGGCCTCGTCTGCGGCGACATGGCGAAACAGCAGCACAAACTCCTCACCCCCAAAGCGGCCCGCCAATACCCCCTCCAGCTCGCGCAGTGCCAACCCGACCCGCTCCAGCACCCGATCACCCACCTCATGACCATGCCGATCGTTGATCTGCTTGAAGTCATCCAGATCGAGCACCACCAACGCCCCCTGTTGTGCAGGGCGTCCCCGGGCCAGACGCTCCATAAAACCACGGCGATTGAACAAGCCGGTCAGCGGGTCATGACTGGCCTGATAGCGCAGCTCCAGCGCCCGGTGCTGGTTGCAGAGCAGCAGCACCCCGAAAGTGAGCATGGAGCTACCCACCAGCATGGAGACATAGGGCAACACGTTGAACAACTGACGCTGGAACGGGCTTTCGATCACCTCGCCCCACACGGTAAACATCCGCATCAATGTCATGGCAATCAGCACCAGATTGAGGCCAATCAGCACCCAGACTGCCACCTGATAATCAGGGCGGCCGTGACGCCAGAGCTGCCAGATGATGAGCGAACTGAGCATGAGGAAAGTGGCGCTGCTGATCATCACCCGCACCGCAATCCGGCCATCGATGGCGACCGACCAGGTCATGATGGCGGCAAACAGCAGGATGAATCCCCAGCAGACAGGCCAGCCCGGCGATTGACGGAAGAAACAGCGTTGGGCGACCAGCAGCAACGACACATGAAAAATCAGGAACACATTGCCCACCCAGGAGCCATAGGGGGTGGGTGTCAGCAGCAGACTGGCAAATCCCGCCTGACCCAGCATGGCAAACAGGCTGGACCACCACCAGACCCCGACGCCGGGAATATCGTTGTGGGTAACGCGAATGATGGTAAGAGTGAGGAAACCGAGACAATAGCCACACAAGGCCATGATCATCAAGGTAAAAATATCCAGCTTAAGCAGTAGTGAGGCGTCCATACCAAAGCCATGCAGAGAGGGTAACTGAGTATATGAGAAGCGTTTGCCAAGACCCAGTGCGACTTGATGGTTTTCACAATAAAGCCCGTTCGTTTGCTGACAAACAGAGCAATGCGTGTGATATCCCACCAATGCGTATTCGTCTTAACCCCATAAAAAGCCTCTTACGGGGCCCAGTAACTCAATAAGAGCCGCAAGCGGCACCCAGGCTTTGTAACAAAATGTCTTGGGGATAATTTGGGCTTGAACCCACTCAATTAGATAGATATGTTGTTTTCGTGTGATTTTATGAATGAAGCCATGAGCAATAAATGTCTCTAACCTGTTGAGTCTTCTGACACAATCTGTTTTTGGTACATTTTTCACTCAACCACTATTCATAGCATCTCATATGGGGCTTTTGTCCCGCTCAAGACATTCATCCTGTCTTGCCTGTTGCCGGATGCAGCAGTCTCTTGTGCCACGGAGTCGCACGGGATCAGGTTCAAGGCCGAACACACCACCGACAGAGACGTCACTTATGATCAAAAAACTGATTCTTTCTACCCTGCTGTTTTGCGGGATCGCCACGGCGGCCCCGACCCCAGCCCCCACCTCCACCCTGGATGCCGTGCTAGAACGCGGCGTGCTGCGAGTCGGCTTTGATGCCGGCTATCAACCCTTCGAGATGACCAACAAGCAGGGCCAATACATCGGCTTTGATGTGGATCTCGCCAAGATGGTCGCCAAAGAGATGGGCGTGAAGGTCGAATTCGTCAACACCGCTTGGGATGGCATCATTCCGGCGCTGCTGACCAACAAGTTCGACGTCATCATGGGCGGCATGACCGTCACTCCCCAGCGCAACCTGCGGGTCAACTTTGCCGATCCTTACATCGTGGTCGGCCAGACCATCGTCCTGCGCAAAGAGAAGGCGGGCGAAATCAAATCCTTCACCGACCTCAACGACCCGAAATACAAGATCGCGGTCAAGCTCGGCACCACCGGCGAGCAGGCAGTCAAGCGCCTGATCCCCAAAGCCACCCTGCTGCAGTTTGAAACTCAGGATGACGCCAAGCTGGAGGTGATCAACGGCAAGGTCGATGCGTTCGTCTATGACCTGCCCTACAACGCTATTTTCGCCTCCCAGAATCAGGGCGCCGTGGTGCACCTCGACAAGCCGTTCACCTTCGAGCCGCTGGCCTGGGCCATCCGCAAAGGGGATCAGGACACCCTCAACTGGTTCAACAACTACCTGCGCCAGATCAAGGGCGATGGCAGCTACGACCGTCTCTACAAGAAGTGGTTCGAATCCAACGCCTGGCTGAATCAGCTCAAATAACCTCCGGGGGGCGGCACATGCCGCCCCTGCACCACGCAGCTCCCCACACAATAACGAGAAGAGGTTGTGACTGTGCACACACCCAAACCGACAAGACAGATGGAAAAACAACCCAATCAGCTACTCTGGCATGGGGTTTTCCTGCTGATGCTGCTGGTTGCCGTATTCGGCATCTACAAGGCTGTCCAGTCCGTGGATTACACCTGGCGCTGGGAACGCATTCCCCAATACATCGCCTATCAGGCGGAGCAGAAGAATCTGGCCGAATTTGACGGCACCGTGATGGCGGGCACCAGCGAGGCCGAGAAGGGCAAGCTGTTCCTGCAAGACGATCTCGACCCCAATGTGCGGCAAGCCATCGCTAGTACCGGCGTACAAGTCGCCGAAGGGGATACCGTTTTACGTGGCGATACCCTCGACACCCAACTGAGCTGGACCGCAGGCCCCATCGCCTGGGGCGTCTGGGTCACCGTCAAGCTCTCGCTGGTAGCAGGCATCTTCGCCATCCTGCTCGGCACCCTAGCCGGGCTGGCGCGTCTATCCCCCAATCCGGCCCTGCGCAATCTGGCGGTCACCTACGTTGAGCTCATCCGCGGCACGCCGCTGCTGGTGCAGATCTTCATCGTCTACTTCTTTATCGGCACCGTGCTGAACCTCGATCGCTTCACCGCCGGGGTCGCCGCGCTGGCGGTCTTTACCGGTGCCTATGTGGCGGAGATCGTCCGCGCCGGTATCAGCTCCATCCACAAGGGGCAGATGGAGGCGGGCCGCAGCCTGGGAATGACCTCGGCCCAGACCATGCGCTATGTCATTCTGCCGCAGGCGTTCAAGCGGGTACTGCCGCCACTGGCGGGTCAGTTCATCAACCTGATCAAGGACTCCTCGCTGGTCTCGGTTATCTCCATCACCGATCTGACCAAAGCGGGGCGCGAGGTGGTGAGCTCCACCTTCAGCCCGTTCGAGGTATGGTTCACCGTGGCCCTGCTCTATCTGGTGCTGACCGGCACCCTCTCTTTCCTGGTACGCCGTCTGGAGGTGAAATATGCGCGCAGCAACTGATCCCATTATCAAGGCTCAACAGAAGTCGAGAAGTGCTGCCATCACCGGCACGCCCCGCGCCTTCCCGGTTCGTTTTCTGGAGGCGAAATATGCGTACAGCAACTGATCCCATCATCAAAGCGACCGGCGTAGAGAAGTTCTACGGTAGCGAAGTGCATGCCCTGAAAAATGTCAGCACCCAGGTCGCCGAAGGGGAAGTGGTGGTGATCGTCGGCCCCAGCGGCTCGGGCAAGTCCACCTTTCTGCGCACCCTCAACCAGCTGGAGACCATCAACGACGGCGATATCGTGGTGGACGGCATCTGCCTGACCCAGCCGGGCGATGTCAACAAGCTGCGAGAAGAGGTGGGCATGGTGTTCCAGTCCTTCAACCTCTTTCCCCACCTGACGGTGCTGGATAACATCTGTCTCGCCCCGCAGAAGGTGCGTGGCCTGTCGCGCCGTGAGGCCGAAGACAGAGCCAAGGCGCTGCTGCTGAAAGTGGGGCTGTCGGTGAAAGCGGCCAGCTATCCCTCCCAACTCTCCGGCGGTCAGCAACAGCGGGTGGCCATCGCCCGGGCGCTCGCCATGCAGCCGCGTATCATGCTTTTTGACGAGCCCACCAGTGCGCTCGACCCCGAAATGGTGGGCGAAGTGCTGGATGTGATGAAGGGGCTGGCTCGTGAGGGGATGACCATGGTGGTGGTGACCCACGAGATGGGCTTTGCCCGTGAGGTAGCGGATCGGGTGCTTTTTATGGAGAGTGGCGAACTGCTAGTGGATGAAAAACCGGCCGAATTCTTCGACAATCCCCCCTCCCCACGCCTGCGCCAGTTCCTGAGTCAGGTGCTGTAGCCAACACGCTCTGCTGGATAAACGAAGAGGGACCGCAAGGTCCCTCTTCTTGTCTGTCACGCTGAGCAGGCTTAACCCAGCTGAACCCGAGTGCCCCTCTCATCGGCTCAGCGCGGGGACTTTCCCAGATAGCGCTCCACGATCACTTTCACCCCGTCACGTTTTTTGAGCTGATAGAGCTCCTTGTCAAACTGGTCGATAAAGGCCTGTTTGTAGGGATACTCCCCCTTGCGGCTGTAGCCGAGAAACCCCTGCTCCTTGCTGAGCACCGGCCCCTGTTTGAGCAGGGACATATCGGCCACCGCCAGCTGATCGGCCTTTATCATGTTGAGCAACTCATAGAGCAGGGAGAGGCGATCATTGATGGTGCAATCGACCCGGCCGCGGACAATCTTGAGCAGGTTCTCCCGATTGCTTTTCACCTCCTCCACGTCGATCTGCTTCTCTTTTACCGCCTGCCAAAAGGCATCACCGCCGACGGCAAAACCGGCGTTCATGCCAAAGCGCAAACCGTGATAGTCGAGCGGAAACCTGGCCTGCGGGGTATTGGCTGCCACACTGGCGCCGCACATCACCACCAGCTCTTCATCCAGCATCGGCTGGGAGTAGGGCCACATGTAAGGGCGGGTATCGGGCATGTAGTAAGGTGGAAAAATAGCGAAGGCGGTCCCCTGTTCCACCATGCTCAGACCGCGCCGCCACGGCATCGGCTTGAGCACCACCTCATAGTCAGGCATGGCAGAGGTCACCTCGCGGATGATGTCGGCATAGATCCCCCTGACCTCCTCCCCCTCCTGCCAGGAGTAGGGGGGATAGGCGGCATCCGCCAGGATCTCGACCCGGGTCTTGGCGTGCGCCATCATGCACAACCCCAGCAACAAGCAACACCAGACGCGCATAAGCCAGCACCTCCTGAAAAAGCCTGCATCAAGCATAGCCATCCAGCGCGCCTTCCTCTGCTGCCGCGCCATATTTCATGCCATCTCTTCGTTGGCAGAAAAATGTTAATGAATTATTAAACCCATCCTTTATGCTGGAGAGCAATTGCTCTGAATGGATGGCCGCATATGGATGTGCAACTGCTTCTGCTCTACCTCTCCCCGATTTTTCTGGCCTTTATCGGCTGGGAGATGTTCTACCTGCGCAAACATGGCGCGGCCTTTCCCACCGCCACCTACCAGTGGCGGGATCTGTTCGCCAACGCCGCGCTGGCCCTGATGCATCAGGGTGGCGATGCGCTGGCGGCCATCGCCATTGCTTATCTGTATGACACCCTCTGGGGCTGGCGACTGTTCGATATCGAGCTGAATCTCTGGAGTGTGCTACTGCTGTTCCTGTTGCAGGATCTCTGTTACTGGCTGTTCCACTTCACCAGCCACCATGTTCGCTGGCTGTGGGCCTCCCACGTGGTGCACCACAGCTCGGAGCGGCTCAACCTCTCCACCGCTTTTCGCCAGAGCCTGATGTACCCGATCTCCGGCATGTGGCTGTTCTGGATCCCGATGATTGTCATCGGCTTCCCGCCTGAGGCGGTGGTCGCCACCGTGCTGCTGAGTCTGGGCTTCCAGTTCTTCGTCCACACCCAGGTGGTGGGCAAACTCGGCTGGCTTGAGTGGGTCTTCAACACCCCCTCCCACCACAGGGTGCACCATGCCAGCAACGCCAAGTACATAGACCGCAACTTCGCCGGGGTGCTGATCATCTGGGATCGGCTGCTTGGTACCTTTGTCGAGGAAGATCCTGCCGAGCCATGCCGCTTTGGCATCACCAAGCCGATCCACAGCTTCAATCCCCTCACTCTCACCTTCCACGAGTGGCGCGACATGCTGCGCGACGCCCGTGGCCTAACCTGGCGACAAAAGCTCGCAGTGCTGTTTGGCAAACCGGCCGGACCAGCCAGCCGCTGAGCCTTCGCATCGAATAGCAACTCACGGATAGCAAGCCCCTGATAACCAGTCCCTGATAACAAGAGAGCGCCACGGTGGCGCTCTCTTATGGTCAGCCATATCTTCGATGTCAGAGATGGGCGAACGACCAGACGGCGGGGATCAGGCTCAGCAAAGTCACTCCGGCCAACAGCCGTTCGCGACCACTCAGGCAAAGATCTGCGCCCAGCTGACGGCGGCTGTAGAGAAACAGCAGCAGACCCGGCCCGTAGAGCAGTAAGGAGAGCAGCAGATACTCCACCCCGGCAGCATAGAGCAGCCAGAAACCGTAACAACTCGATACCAGCGCTACCGCCCGCATCAGACCGCTGCCCTGCCCGCCCTCACCCTTCTTGCTGAACGAGAGCTTGAGCAAGAACAGGCCGATCAGCAGGTAGGGCACCAAAATCATCGAGGTAGAGATAAGCAGCAAGCTGGTGTAGCCCTTGCCGAGCAGCCATACCAGCAGCAGGCAAGTCTGCACCGTCAGGCTGGTGAGCCAGAGCGAGGCGATAGGCGTCCCATTGCGGTTCTGGCGCCGGAAGATAGCAGGAAACGCGCCGTGGCGTGCCGCGCTGAACGGCACCTCGGCCGAGAAGAGGGTCCAGCTCACGTAGGAGGCAAGCACCGAGACGATAAGGCCGACGCTGATGAGCAGCTTGCCCCAGGAGCCGGTCATCTGGGCCATCAGCCCTGCCATGGAGGGGTTGGGCAGCGCTGCGAGCTCGGGTCGGCTCAATATTCCGAGCGCCAGCACCGAGATAAGCACATAGAGCAGCAGCGCCAGCACGACCCCCAGTACGGTGGCGGTACCCACATCCCGCCGGTTTCTGGCGCGGGCCGACAGCACCGCAGCCCCCTCGATACCGGTGAAGACCCAGAGGGTGATGAGCATGGTGTTGCGCACCTGCTCGGAGACCGGCACCGCCAGGGTGCTGCCCTGCTGATCCGCCGCGAAGGTGACCGGATCGAACCAGTAGCAGGCAAACAGGATAAACAGCAGCAGCGGCAGGCTCTTGGCCAGGGTCGCCACCAGATTGAATAGCGCCGCCTGCTGCACGCCACGGGCCACCAGCAGGTGCACCGCCCAGAGGATGCAGGACTCACCGACAAACGCCGCCAGAGTGTTGCCCTCGCCAAACCAGACCTGCTCGGGGGTGTCGATAAAGCTGCCCAGCGCCGCAAAGGCGATCACCAGATAGCCCACCACGCCGATGGTGGCGCAGAGCCAATAACCCCAGGCGGAGAAGAATCCCACCAGCTCGCCAAAACCGGCGCGGGCGTAGCTGTAGATACCGCCGTCGAGATCCGGCCTTAACCGCGACAGATAGAGAAAACTCATGGCGAGCGCCAGGATGCCCACACCCGTCACGCCCCAGCCGATCAGCACGGCGCGCGCCCCCGCCACCTCGGCCATGTTCTGGGGCAGGCTGAAAATCCCCGCCCCCACCATGGAGCTGAACACCAGCGCGGTGAGTGACCAGAGCCCAATCTTGCTCTCTTTCATAAGGGGCTCCTTAGCGCAACCGGCTGCTCAGCGCCTGAATATGCTCGGGGCCGATACCGCAGCAACCGCCGATCAAATTCGCCCCGGCCGCGCGCCAGCGCTCGGCCCAACCCAGGTAATCCAGCGGCCCCAGATCGGCGCGGATCTCATCCAGCCCATCATTGGCGGTGGCCTCTTTGGGTTGCGGCGGGAAAGCGTTGGCATAGGCACCGAGGCGAATGTCTGCGCGGCCCAGCGCCTGCAATCGGGTGCAGGCAACCTCGAGGGCTCCCTCAATCACCTCAGGCTGACAGCAGTTGAACAGGATGGCATCGACTCCAGCCGCTACCAGCGAGGTCACCGCATCGGCCACCCGCTCGCCGGAACGCAGTCGCGGCTTGTTGCCCGGCGCCTCATCTTCCAGCGTGAAGGAGACCCAGAACGGCTTGCCATCGTCAGGCAACAGCGCTTTCAGGGCCAGTGGCTCGGCAATCAGGCTCATGGTCTCGGCCAGCCAGATATCCACATAAGGGGATAGCGCCCGGATAAGCGGCGTCGCCAGATCGCTCACCCGGTCCGCCTTGAACAGGTCGGCACGGTAGGAGCCAAACAGCGGTGGCAGAGAACCCGCCACCTGCACAGCGCCCTTCTGCTCGTCAGCCACCTCACGGGCCAGCTGACCAGCCAGCGCTGCCAACCCCTCCCCGTCGGCAAAGAAACGCTCATCGCCGATATGAAACGGCACCAGCGCATAGCTGTTGGTGGTAATGACCCGGGCACCGCTAGCCACATAGGCCTGATGCACGTCACGCACCGTCTCTGGCGCCTCCATCAAGGCCAGCGCCGACCACTCGGGTTGACGAAACGGTGCTCCTCGCCGTGCCAGCTCGCGCCCCATGCCCCCATCCAGCACCCACAATTCCCTGGTTTCCATCTGTCGTGTCTCTTTGTTATGTGCGTTGTTTATTTGCGTATTTATCTGTTTGTTTTGTTGATCTGCGGTTTCGCATCGAATCGCTGCAGATCGTCCTGCTTCATCCTGGGAAGCCCTTTTATTATACAGCCATAAAAACATATGGATGTTTAGACGGCCAAAGCAAGATAAAACAAAGTGCCACGGGCGGCAATCAGTATCAGCAGAAATCAGCGTGCAAACGGCGAGGCAAACGCAGAAATGCAAGAGGCCACCCGAAGGTGGCCTCATCACAATCTTGATCCGCTGGCGACTTAACGCCCGGCCAGCACTCGCTTGATCTGCTTGACCCAGTCGGAGACCCGACCCTGCTGCGGCAGACCGCGCCAGATCTGCTCCCACTGGGCAGGGCTGAGAGGACGACCGAGGCGACGCTGCACACCCGCATAGAGGTAGTCATGGGCCGTGGTGGCCGCATGCTCGGAGGTGAGGAATTTGGAGACCGGATCGGTCAACCGCACATCCCGCATGCCGAGCAGCGGATAGTCGTTGTGCACCGCCGCCAGCATGGTCTCGCGCATGGCGGACTCGATGTAGCCACGGGCAAATAGGGCGGTCACCGACTCCAGCGACCCCTGGTCCGGGCCATGGTACTGCTCGTCAAAGACCGGGCTCGGCTCGGCCATGCCGCTTTGTACCACCGCATCGGGATCCGGCTGCGGCACGACCACGGCAGGCTTGGGGGCAACCGGCTTGGCTGCCACTGTGGCTTTGCGCGGCGCACTCTGGCTACAGGCACCCAGTGCCAGGGCGAGCGCGACACAAGCCAGCGCACGGGAATGAGACTGCATCTTCATGACTCTTATGTCGCTCCTTTTACGATTCCTGAGCTGGCTTCTCGGCCACAGCCGGTTCGACCCGGGTAACCAGCAGCTGATCAATCTTGTAACTGTCGATATCTACCACTTCGAACTTGTAACCGGCGTATTTGACCGAGTCAGTGCGCTTGGGGATCTTGCGCAGCATATACATGATAAAGCCGGCGATGGTCTCGTAGTTCTGGTTCTCGGGAAACTCTTCGATATCGAAGGCGCGCATCACGTCGGAGATGGGGGTCACCCCGTCCACCAGCCAGGAGTTCTCGTCACGCTGGACGATCTGCTCTTCCACCACGTGGGTGGCCCACTCACCCATGACGGTACTCATCAGGTCGTTCATGGTGACGATCCCCACCACCAGCGCGTACTCGTTCATCACCACGGCAAAGTCGCCACGATGATTCTTGAAGTACTCCATCGCCTCATAGAGGTTCAGGGTATCGGGGATGATGATGACGTTCTGCACCAGGTTGCCACCGATAAGGTCGATGCTCTGGCCGCCGATAACGCGGATCAGCAGCTCTTTGGCATCGACAAAGCCCTTGATGCTGTCGAGGTTGTGGTCACAGACCAGAAACTTGTTGTGGGGATGTTCGGCGATCTTCGCCTTGATGCTCTCTTCACTCTCTTGCAGGGTGAAGTAGATGAGGCTCTCGCGGGCCGTCATGGCAGAGGTGACACCAAGGGACTGCAACTCGAACACGTTCTCGATGAGCTGATGCTCCTCGCGCTGGATAACCCCCGCCTCGGCACCGGCATCCATCACCGCATAGATATCGTCGGAGGTGATCTCGTCGTTACGCACCGTGGAGACGCGCATCAGACGGAACAGGGAGTTCGCCAATCCGTTGAAGACCCACACCAGCGGCATCAACACGGTGACGAAGAAGAGCATGGGGCGCACCACCACCACGGCAATCTGCTCGGGCATGGTCATGGCCAGACGCTTGGGCATCAGGTCGGCGATCAGGATAAACATGCCGGTGACGAACACGAAGGAGGCACCGGAGCTGATCTCGCCAAGCCAGGGTCCCTGGTAGAACTGGGAGACAATCCCCTTGATGGCGGGGTTGAGGGCAGACTCACCCAGGATACCGCCCAGAATGGCGACGGTATTGAGGCCAATCTGCACCACGGTGAAAAAGTTGCCCGGCTGGGCCTGCAGGGCCAGCACCTTTTCGGCCTGGCGATTACCTTCATCCGCCATCACCTGCAATTTGATTTTGCGAGACGCGGCGAGAGAGATCTCGGAGAGGGAGAAGAACACACTGCCGCCAACCAGCAGCATTAAAAAGAACAAACTATCGGCAAAACTCATGATTAACCTATTGCTACACCCGCCTTAGCACAAGACGGCAAACTGGGCCCGGGAGACCGGACCGTGAGCCCATCCGGGACTCACACAGGGGGAGTATTCTATCAGAAAACAGCCAGTTGGGGGCTTTATCTTACTCCGACCAGTTATGCAACAAAAAAGGCGCTTCACGCGCCTTTTTATTCACTTCCGGTTAGCCCTTGCCCAGCAAGGTGCCCAGATCGTCCGCCTTGGTGTGGCGTACATCCTTGCCTTTCACGTAGTAGACGATGTACTCGCAGATGTGCTGGCAGCGATCGCCGACCCGCTCGATGGCACGCGCCGCCCACAGGACGTTGAGCACCTGGGGGATGGTGCGGGGATCTTCCATCATATAGGTCATCAGCTCGCGGATGATGGACTCGTACTCGCGGTCTACCTTGTCATCTTCCTTGTAGACCGCCAGCGCCGCATCCAGATCCATGCGGGCGAAAGCGTCGAGCACATCGTGCAGCATCTTGATGGTACGACGGCCCATGTTCTCCAGCGACACCAGCGGCGGCTGCGGCTTGTTGGCGTTGTCGGTCAGCATGCGGGCGATCTTGTCGGCCACGTCGCCAATGCGCTCCAGATCGGTGATGGTCTTGATGATGGCCATCACCAGTCGCAGGTCGGAGGCTGTCGGCTGACGCTTGGCGATGATGCGGGTGCACTCCTCGTCGATCGCCACTTCCATCGCGTTGACCTTGTGGTCGTTGGCCACGATCTTGCGCGCCGCATCGAGATCCTGATCGTGGATCGCCGCAATGGCGTCGGTGAGCTGCTGCTCTACCAGACCGCCCATCACCAGCACCTGATTGCGCACGCTCTCTAGCTCGGCATTGAATTGACCGGAGATGTGTTTATTGAGGTTCATATTGTCCATACAAATAATCCTTGATGCTCCGAGTATGCCTTAGCCGTTGAACTGACCGGTAATCTGTTTATTGATGCTCATCATGTTCATATCCATAACCCTTGTTCAACCACGCCTTAGCCATAGCGACCTGTGATGTAATCCTCGGTCTTCTTCTTGGCCGGTGTAGTGAAGATGGTGTTGGTATCCGAGTACTCGATAAGCTCGCCCATGTACATGAAGGCGGTCTGATCCGACACCCGCGCGGCCTGTTGCATGTTGTGGGTCACAATCACCACGGTGAACTGGCTCTTGAGCTCGTTGATCAACTCCTCGATGGTGAGGGTGGAGATGGGGTCGAGCGCCGAGGTCGGTTCATCGAGCAGCAACACTTCCGGCTCGATGGCGATGGCGCGGGCGATCACCAGACGCTGCTGCTGACCCCCGGAGAGACCGAAGGCGTTGTCGTGCAGACGATCCTTCACCTCGTCCCACAGGGCCGCACCGCGCAGGGAGCGCTCGGCGGCCTCATCCAGGGTGCGGCGATCGTTGATCCCCTGCAGGCGCAGACCATAGACCACGTTCTCGTAAATAGACTTGGGGAACGGGTTCGGGCGCTGGAACACCATGCCCACCTGACGGCGCAGGGCGGATACATCCACGCTCTTGTCATAGATGTTGTGGCCGTGCAGCAGGATCTCCCCGTCGATGCGGCAGATCTCCACCAGATCGTTCATCCGGTTGATGCAGCGCAGCAGGGTCGATTTGCCACAGCCTGACGGGCCGATGAAGGCGGTCACCTGCCCTTTGGGGATCTTCATGTTGACGTTGAACAACGCCTGCTTGCTGCCGTAGTACAGGTTGAGATCCTTCACCTCCAGCGCGGTCTGCTCCGGGCTCAGGTTAAGCAGGTCCAGCGCGGTGTGCTGGGTAGACGTAGTCGTTACGTTGATCATCTGTTACCTCAAAATCTGTCGGTGGCGGCGGGCAATCTCATCGCCCGCGGCCGGAACGCTTGGCTGGCAGGGAACCCTGTCCCCTGCCCGTCTCTGTGGTGGCTGGCCTATCAATGTTCCAGCGACCGGAATTTCTCGCGCAAGTGGTTACGAATACCGATAGCGGTCAGGTTGAGACCCACGATCACCGTCACCAGCAGGAAGGAGGTGGCATAGACCAGCGGGCGGGCCGCCTCGACGTTGGGGCTCTGGAAGCCGACGTCATAGATGTGGAAGCCCAGGTGCATGAACTTGCGCTCCACATGCAGATACGGGAAGTTGCCATCCATCGGCAGGGTCGGAGCCAGTTTCACCACCCCCACCAGCATCAGTGGCGCCACTTCACCGGCTGCACGGGCAATCGCCAGAATAAGGCCGGTCATGATGGCCGGGCTCGCCATCGGCAGCACGATGCGCCACAGGGTCTCGGCCTGGGTGGCGCCCAGTGCCAACGAGCCCTGACGGATGGTGCTCGGGATCCGCGCCAGCCCCTCTTCGGTGGAGACGATCACCACCGGCAGGGTCAGGATGGCCAGGGTCAGCGCCGACCAGATCACGCCAGGTGAACCAAAGGTCGGGCTCGGCAGCGCCTCCGGGTAGAACAGCTGATCCAGCGAGCCACCGAGCGTGTAGACGAAGAAGCCCAGACCAAACACGCCGTAGACGATGGAGGGCACGCCCGCCAGATTGATCACCGCGATGCGGATGATCTTGGTCAGGCTGTTCTTGCCTGCGTACTCGTGCAGGTAGACCGCCGCCACCACGCCGAGCGGGGTCACGATGATCGCCATCAGGAACACCATGAAGACGGTGCCGAAGATGGCCGGGAAGACGCCGCCCTCGGTGTTCGCCTCACGGGGATCGTCGGATACAAACTTGCCGATCTGGTGGAACCAGTGACCCACCTTGGCCAGCAGGCTCATGTCGTTGGGCCATACCACATCCAGTACCCTGGACATGGGCATGGTCACCAGCTCGCCACGCATATCCTTGACGGTGATGCTGTCCCGGTCAGCCTGACTGCGCAGTGAGAAGAGCTCTTTTTCCAGCACCTGATAACGATCGTTAAGGGCCTGACGTTCACGCTCCAGCTGAGCTTTCAGCTGATCGGTCAGCTTCTCTTCCAGCTCGGCCTTGCGCTCTTTCAGGCGCAGCCGCTCCAGCTGATAGTTGATGCTGCCGATGTCCCCTTTTTGCAGATCGTTGGCCTGTTCGGAGAGGGCATTGGCTCTCGCCAGCACCCGCTGCAGGGCAGGATGCAGATCCGAAGTCAGCTCGCGGCCATCCTCTTTTACCCCGACGATATAACCGTAGAAGTTACCGTTGGTGGCACGCTCAACCATGGCCAGCTCGGCTGGCTGGCTCTGGGACTTGATGTCCGTCTCCAATACCCAGCGAAAATCGAGGTCGACGAACTCACGGTTGCCGGTCTTGACCAGATAGCGGGTCAGCAGCTCGCGCTCTTCCCCCTCCAGCGGCAGACCTGCGGCGCGCAGTCGCTCCACCGGCACCAGCTCGCGATCGTTGATCTCGCCGATCAGCACGCTCTTGTTGCCGCTGGCGTCCTCCAACTGCCACTCATAGATGGGGTGCGGCCAGAAGTAGACCAGACCACGCCATCCGATCAGCAGCAGCAGACCCAGTACCGCCACCAGACTCAGGCTGACGGCTCCGCCGGTCATCCAGATCCAGGGGGCCCCTGATTTAAACCACTTACCCATTGTCGATTCCTTGTCCATTACAGAGCCGCCCCTTACATCGAGCTGTATTTTTCACGCAACCGCTGACGGACAAACTCGGCCAGGGTGTTGAACATAAAGGTGAACACAAACAGGACGAAGGCCGCGAGGAACAGTACCCGATAGTGGGAGCTGCCCACTTCCGACTCCGGCATTTCCACCGCAATGTTGGCGGCCAGAGTACGCAGCCCCTGGAACATGGAGAAGTCCATGATGGGGGTGTTGCCGGTAGCCATCAGTACGATCATGGTTTCGCCCACGGCACGGCCAAGGCCCATCATCACCGCCGAGAAGATGCCCGGGCTGGCAGTGAGGATCACCACCCGGCTCAGGGTCTGCCACGGGGTAGCCCCCAACGCCAGCGAGCCCTGGGTCAGGTGCTTGGGCACCGAGAAGACCGCATCTTCGGCGATGGAGAAGATGGTGGGGATGACCGCAAAGCCCATGGCGATACCGACCACCAGCGAATTGCGCTGGTCAAACTTGATACCCATTTCGTGGGTCAGCCAGATGCGCGAATCACCGTGCATAAAGGCATTCTCGATGTGCGGGCTCAGGGCGAAGGCCCCCCAGCCAATCAGCAGCAGCACTGGAATAAGCAGGATGGCGTGCCATCCCTCCGGCAGCCAGGACTTGCCACGCTCCGGCAGGTAGTTCCAGACCAGTGCGGTCAACAGCATCCCCATCGGCAGCAGGATCAACAGCAGGATCACCCCGGGCAGCGCCCCCTCTATGATGGGCGCCAGCCACAGACCCGCCAGGAAGCCCAGGATAACGGTCGGCAACGCCGCCATGATCTCCACCGTCGGTTTGACGTATTTGCGCAGCCCCGCCGACATGAAGTAGGCGGTATAGATAGCACCGGCGACACCGAGCGGCACCGCAAACACCATGGCGTAGAAAGAGGCTTTCAGCGTACCGAATACCAGTGGCACCAGGCTCAGCTTGGCTTCAAAGTCGTTGCTGGCGGAGGTGGATTGCCACACATACTGGGGCTCCGGATACCCTTCATACCATACCTTCTGCCACAGGGCCGACCAGGTCACCTCGGGGTGATCGTTCTCCACCGAGAAAAGCTTGAAGGTCTCCCCTTGCTGCATCAGCAACAGGTTGTGACGGGGGGAGATGGCCAGGGCAGAGAGTTCACCCCCTTCCACCGTCTCGGTCAGCAGCTTGGTCTCGCCAGTGGCGTGGAAGAAGCTGATGATGCCGTCCTTGTCGGCACTGATGAAGGCTTTGCGATAGTGCTCGGGGGTCAGAAGATCCACCGCGCCATCGCCCTTGAAGTCACGGATCTGAGTGAACTGGCGTTTGCCATCTTTTGCCACTTCAAACCACTGGGAGATGATGCCGTTGTCGTTGCCCACCAGCAGGGAGGAGGCACCGGAGAGCAGCTCGACCCGGGTCACGTTGGCATCTGGCGCATTGATCTCCAGCACGTTGCGCACGGATATATTGCTCAGGTCATGAATGTCATAGACAGAGAGACGATTGCCTTCCCGCACAAAGAGGATCCGCAGATTGGGGGTCAAAAGCATCTGATCCACATGGCGCGGCAGGGACGGAATGGTGTAGTTCTCACTGCTCCACTCAATCTCGCCGGAGAGGAAGTTCTCCTCACCGCTCATCACCATCAGTACGCCACGACCATCTTCGGTCACGGCGGCGGTCGCCATCTTGTCCTTGGTGGCCTCAAACACCATGGCACTGAGCGCTTTGCCCTGCGGATCGACCACTACCGGCTCCTCGCCAAAGGGATATTGCAGACTGGGTTCGATCACCCGCACATCGTTGGGATAGGAGACCTTGAACGCAGGCTGGACGACCTGCGCCTTGCCATCGGCGAAACCGTAGGCGATCAGCTTCTGACCAGGGGACGGTGGCGCCACCGCAGTGACATCACCGGTGACCTCAGCATGACCAAGGGATTGCCCGACCTTGATCTTGTCATCTCCCTGCACCGCGAAGAAGTTGACCAGTCCTTTATCGCTGAAGCGATAGCCGATCTCGTTCTGCTCTTCCACGCCGAGCCAGGCGGTCTTCCCTGCTGCAGGCAGAGTAAATGAGGCAGTTGGCTCCATGGAGGCGCCATTGAAGATGGGTTTCACCACATAGAGCAGATAAAAGAAGATGAGCAGCAGCGCCACCAGTACCAGGGCTCCGCCTGTGGTGACGCCATATTTGGCCAATTTATCCTTGATCCGGCGTTTTCTACTGCCCGCCATGACCAGGTTTAACGATTCCGATGACATGCAAGACCTCAATGTAAGCTAGGCTTGGCGGCATTATATGGCGGTTGCATGACAGTTTTGTTACATCGAGAGCGCTTTAACCGAGGTTGCTAGTGGAAAAATGGGCGGGGGTCCTTTCGAGGGAAAGTGAACACAATATATTGTTTATAAAGAGATATTTGTGAGAATAATCAGCAAGGGCAGCCTGTGCTGCCCCCAAATGATTCAGGAAAGGGCATCGTTTGATTGTTGCAGCGCCAGTTTGGCCGCCTTTTTCTCGGCGCGGCGACGCTTGAAGAAGGCCGACAACTGGGCCGAGCAGGCATCGGCCAGCACACCGCCGGTCAGCTCGACACTGTGGTTGTGGCGCGGGTCCTGCAAGATCTCGAACACAGACCCCGCAGCACCGGTCTTGAGATCACGTGCGCCGTAAACCACCCGCTTGACCCGGCTATGGATCAGCGCACCGGCACACATGCAGCAGGGTTCCAGCGTCACATAAAGTGTGGTGTCGAGCAGGCGGTAGTTCGCCAGCTGCTGGCCCGCTGCCCGAATTGCCATCACCTCGGCATGGGCACAGGCATCGTGTTCGCTGATGGAGCGGTTCCACCCCTCGCCCACCACCTGACCATCCAGCACCAGAACGGCACCGACCGGGATCTCGCCAATCCCTTCGGCCCGGGCGGCCAATGCCATGGCATGGCGCATCCACTGTTCATCCTGCGCGGTCTGACTCGGAGCCTGACCCAGTGTTTCTGGGACCTCTGATGGTTTCACGCCCATCCCCTCTTTATATTGTTCAATTGTGCCGTTTGCATTCCCGCGACCCTACACCAGTCAGATAATTCCATAGATAGCAGGCATGATAGCTCGCGGAGACAGGGCGGCGATTATGCCAAATCTGCACGTCAGACCCAAGCCGGATCCCGACTGAGCAATAAAGAAGCAATCGGCATCTCTATGATAAAAAAGGAGTTGCACCCGTTTGGCCATGCTATTAGACTTCCTCCCCGTCAGCCGAGTCTGACTCCGTCGGTGTGTAGCGCAGCCAGGTAGCGCATCTGCATGGGGTGTAGAGGGTCGGAGGTTCGAATCCTCTCACACCGACCATTTTCCCCGAGAATAGCCCAGTCAAACGACTGGGCTATTTTTTTGCTTCCGATTTATCCTCCTGACGCCCCCGCCGATCAAGCACAAAAATCACTCAGAACCACTTGAATCTTTTTGCCGAACTCATTAAGATGCGCAACTTTCCGCCGGTAGACAACACAGGGAGGTGGAAACACGAGTGAAGGGATCACTGTCCGGCTTGCGTGCAACACAGGACCAGGCATGAACCAGAACACCGATTTCGCACCCGCCATTACACTTTATTCCGTTCCTCATGACACCCCTTGCCACACCGAAAGCGAAGACGAACAGGTCATCCAGCTGGATGTGATCGATCTGGCCGAACCGGATGATGACTATTGAGCCCGGCCAGATGGCCGCTCAATCACCAGCACATCGCCTGTTCAACGCACTCAGTTTCAGGCCCTTGGCGAGAAATCTGCAAAAAACGACAAACTGCTAATTCTATCAAGGATGGCAGTATTATTGACTAATGTGTCTCACCCTTCCCTCTCCGGCATTCCCCCCGACAACTGATACAAACCTACGTTATTGCGCTTCACTTTCCATCGCTGCAACCTCTGGTGCCAACAGAGCCTGCATCACCACACCAAGTTTAAAACGCACGTTCACCAATCAGGTCTAGCATTAGCAAAACATTCATTACCACATTCAAACGCGCTTTATACGGCTGTTTTGGCAAAGCCTGGAGTTAGGTCGGGATTTGTTTTTGCATTTGTAATTTTATTACGTAATAAGTTACAAAATAAGGGTCAGGGTAACGGCCCAAATTAGCCGTTGTCCGATGGGAAAAAGCAGGAGCATAACCATCTGCGTAGAGCTTTTACACCAACCCAATAAAACAATAAAAAACATCAACTTAACCATATCCAAAAAACAGGTGTTTAAAAAAAACTGTTGACGTACTCAACAATATTTCGCACCTTATCAATCGTGTTACCCCGTTGTTGCGGGAACGTTTCAGGAACAGGGATTCGACTTTAGTCGTAGTTAGTAAGTTCAAAATGTAATTCTCAAAGGAGTGAACCTTATGTCGGCACCGGCTCAGACCCACTGCAGCGCCCGCCTTCGCATCCAGGGCGAGATGCTACCCGAATACGCGCAAATTCTGACGCCGGACGCGGTGGCTCTGGTCTCCGAACTGGCGGAACGTTTTGCTCCCCAAAGAGGGGAATTGCTGAAACAACGTGTGGCACGCCAGGCCCGTATCGATGGCGGCGAGCTGCCGGCCTTCCTGCCGGAAACCGCCCACATCCGTGAAGGTGACTGGACCATTCGCGGCATTCCCGCCGACCTGCAAGACCGCCGTGTGGAGATCACCGGCCCGGTCGAGCGCAAGATGGTGATCAACGCCCTCAACGCCAACGTCAAGGTGTTCATGGCGGACTTCGAGGACTCACTGGCTCCCGCCTGGAATAAGGTGATCGAGGGCCAAATCAACCTGCGCGATGCGGTCAACGGCACCATCTCTTACACCAGCCCGGAAGGAAAGGCTTATACCCTGACTCCCAATCCGGCCGTCCTCATCTGCCGGGTACGCGGTCTCCACCTGCCGGAAAAACATGTCACCTTCGATGGCGAGCCCATCCCCGGCGGCCTGTTCGATTTTGCTCTCTACTTCCTGCACAACTATCAGGCGCTGCTGGCCAAAGGATCGGGCCCCTACTTCTACGTGCCCAAGTTGCAGAGCCATCTGGAAGGGCGCTGGTGGAGCGAGGTGTTCGCCTGGACCGAGGACAAGTTCGGCCTGCCCCGCGGCACCATCAAGGCCACCGTGCTGATTGAAACCCTGCCGGCCGTGTTCGAGATGGATGAGCTGCTCTATCAGATGAAAGATCACATCGTCGCCCTCAACTGCGGCCGCTGGGACTACATCTTCAGCTATATCAAAACCTTGAAGAACCATCCGGATCGGGTACTGCCTGATCGTCAGGTGGTGACCATGGACAAGCCGTTCCTCTCCGCCTACTCGCGGCTGCTGATCAAGACCTGTCACAAGCGCGGTGCGCTGGCGATGGGTGGCATGGCCGCCTTTATTCCGGCCAAGGACGCGGCCGTTAACGAGCAGGTCTTCGCCAAGGTCAAGGCCGACAAGGAGCGCGAAGCCAACAACGGCCACGACGGTACCTGGGTCGCCCACCCTGGCCTAGCTGATACCGCCATGGCGGTGTTCAACGCCACCATTGCGGCTGGTGCCAAGAACCAGATCGGCGTGCTGCGCGAGCAGGATGCCCCCATCACCGCCACCGACCTGCTGGCCCCCTGTGAGGGCGAGCGCACCGAGGCGGGGATGCGCACCAATATCCGGGTTGCCCTGCAATATCTGGAGGCCTGGATCAACGGCAATGGTTGCGTGCCCATCTACGGTCTGATGGAAGATGCCGCCACCGCCGAGATCTCCCGCACCTCCATCTGGCAGTGGATCCGCCACGGCAAGAGCCTGTCGAACGGCAAGGTGGTGACTAAGGAGCTGTTCCGCCAGATGCTGGCCGAGGAGCTGGAGGTGGTCAAAGCCGAGGTGGGCACCACGCGCTGGCAGACAGGACGCTTTGCCGAGGCAGGCGAACTGATGGAAGAGATCACCTGCGCCGATACCCTGATCGATTTTCTGACGCTGCCCGGTTACGAGCGGCTCTGAATCACGGGCCCCCAGCGGGGCTCGCCAATAACAAGTCAATGGAAACGTGAAATCAATGAAAGAGGGAACTGATATGGCACTGACCCGTGAGCAACAGATCCAGGCTATCGAGAAAGACTGGGCGGAAAACCCCCGCTGGAAAGGGATCAAACGCGGCTACAGCGCCGAAGATGTGGTGAACCTGCGCGGCAGCTTGCAGCCGGTGCACACCCTGGCCCAGCGTGGAGCCGACAAGCTGTGGGGTCTGATCCACGGCGACGCCAAGAAAGGCTACGTCAACTGCCTCGGCGCCCTTACCGGTGGTCAGGCAGTGCAGCAGGCCAAGGCGGGGATCGAGGCGATCTACCTCTCCGGCTGGCAGGTGGCGGCGGACAACAACTTGTCCTCCACCATGTATCCGGATCAGTCCCTCTACCCGGCCAACTCGGTACCGTCCGTGGTGGAGCGCATCAACAACTCCTTCGCCCGTGCCGACCAGATCCAGTGGGCCAACAAGGTAGGACCTCAGGATGAGGGCTTTATCGACTACTTCCTGCCGATCGTGGCTGATGCGGAAGCCGGTTTCGGCGGTGTGCTGAACGCCTTCGAACTGATGAAGGGGATGATTGAAGCGGGCGCCGCTGGCGTGCACTTCGAAGATCAGCTCGCTTCGGTCAAGAAGTGCGGTCATATGGGTGGCAAAGTGCTGGTACCGACTCAGGAAGCGGTGCAGAAGCTGGTTGCTGCCCGTCTGGCAGCCGATGTGTGCGGCACCACCACCCTGGTGATCGCCCGTACCGACGCCAACGCCGCTGACCTGTTGACCACCGACGCCGACCCGTACGATGCAGACTTCCTGACTGGTGAGCGCACTGCTGAAGGATTCTACAAGGTGCGTGCCGGTATCGATCAGGCCATCGCTCGCGGTCTGGCTTACGCCCCCTACGCCGACATGGTGTGGTGTGAAACCGCCAAGCCGGATCTGGACGAAGCGCGTAAATTTGCCGAAGCAATCAAGGCCAAGTTCCCGGATCGCATCCTGGCCTACAACTGCTCCCCGAGCTTCAACTGGAAGAAAAATCTGGACGATGCCACCATCGCCCGCTTCCAGCAGGAGCTCTCCGACATGGGCTACAAGTATCAGTTCATCACCCTCGCGGGTATCCACAACATGTGGTTCCACATGTACGAACTGGCCTACCAGTACGCCCGTGGCGAAGGGATGAAGCACTACGTCGAGATGGTGCAGGAGCCGGAATTTGCTGCCGCCAGCCGTGGCTACACCTTCGTGGCCCACCAGCAGGAGGTCGGTACCGGTTACTTCGACAAGGTGACTACCGTGATTCAGGGTGGCCAATCCTCGGTGACCGCACTGACCGGCTCTACCGAAGAAGATCAGTTCCACTGATAGACAGAGCCCCCTTGAGATAGCAAAACCCCGGCCTGATGTCGGGGTTTCTTTTTATCTGCCATTCAAACGAAAGTCAGGCCACAACCGCACACCGCAGAGAGGATCAGAGCTCGAGGATCTCTTTGACAAAGGGAATGGTGAGCTTGCGCTTGGCGCGAAATGAGGCGTTGTCGAGCTGATTGAGAGTGGTGAGCAGGGTTCGCATATCGCGGGAGAGTCGGTTGAGCAGGAAGCGGCCCACATCGATGGGCAATTTGAAGCCCCGCAGCTCGGCACGCAGCTGCAGGGCACTGAGCTTGCCTTCATCATCCAGCTCTTCGAGATGGAAACTGACACCCCAGTCGAGGCGCGAAGCGAGATCCGGCAGTTGCAGTCCCAGTTTACGCGGTGCGCTGCAGCCGGTGACCACCAGCGTCCCCTCGCCCTTCTCCTGCCAGCGGTTGTAGAAATCGAACAGCGCCCGCTCCCACACGGCATTGCCGGCGATCGCCTCGAGGCTGTCGAGACAGACCAGCGGCAGGCTTTCGAGGGCATCGAGCATGCTGGGATCGAGCTGTTCAAACTGATCGAGGGAGAGATAGGCCGCCGCCGCATCGCGGGCATTGACCTCGGCACAGGTGGCATGGAGCAGATGAGAGCGTCCGGATCCCTTGGCTCCCCAGAAATAGAGGAAAGGCGATCCCTGACCGATGGCCGCATTCTTGAGGGCGGTGATCAGATGAGCATTGTTGCCGGGATAAAAACTGACGAAGGTTTCATCATCCGGTAGTTGTACGGCTAAAGACAGTTGGGCCGGTTGCTTCACTCGTTGGGCTTTGACTGTGACATTTGTGGCTAAGTGTATCATCGCAAAGGCAGATAGAGAACCGCCCGGACAAGCCGGGCGGTCTACAAAAGCCTTATAAAATCAGGGCTGCGACCATTGGTAACGCAAACCGCTGCCATTATCGTCAACCTTGCGCAAACGACTCTCAAGTTGCAGCGCCCGTACCAGCTCGGCCTGATCCCCTTGCAGGGTAAAGTTGAAGGTGACCTGGTCCCCCTCCAGCTTGCCGATCGCCACCTTGCTGACGTTGGCCATCCCCTGCAGCATCTTCTGCACGGCGATCATGCTGTCCACTTCGGAGAGGCCATCTACCACTAGGGTCTGGCTGGTTGCCGGACCCGAGATACGGGCACCGTAGTTTTTCACCAGCCAGGCCGCTAGGGTATCAGCAAACCCTTGCGCCACTTCGGCCTGAGTGCCGGTGCTATTGCCACGGGTCAGCTCGGCCACTTCACCGGCCGCCTTGGGGCCGTAGAGTCCCCAATCGATGCTCCACTTGTCACCTTCTGGTGTCAGCTTGCCCAGCACCACCATCTCGGCGCCATAGCGCTGGCTTGCCTGCAAAATCGGGTCGGCAAAGCGTCCCCAGACGTCGGTGGCACTGACCGCCATGTTGTCATCGAGATCCATCAGCGGAATGCTGATGGGCAGCCCCAACGTCTGGGCCTGCTCGCGCAAGGCTTGCGCCCAACCATCGCTGGATTGATCCGCCAGCAAGCGACGCTCACCCTGATCCACCACCAGCCAGATGGCCATTTGGGGACGAGCCGGGCCAAGCAGGGCAAACTGGCTCTCGGAGACCAGGCTGTTGACCTTGTCACTCTTGAACTCGGCCTTCAGATATTTGACGGAGTCCTGATCCTGATAGCCATAGCTTTTGACATAGTCGCCCGGGGCCGCCAGCGCCTTGACCACCACCGGCTGGGTGAGGATGTCGCGCTTGCCGGTCACCTTGATCAGCACCTGACCCAGTGCCTTCCCTTGAGCGGCCACCATGTCACCACTGGTCGGGGCCTTGCCCTGATAGAGGTCGGTCACCTGAGCGGCCGAGGCCATGAATGACAAGCCGCAGCAGAGGGCGGTCACAACACGTTTGAACATGAACAGAGTCTCGAAATGGGAGAGTGTGCTTATGGTAGCGGCAAGGCGCATCCTGCGGCAAGGCTGGCACAAGCGGCCACAAACAGCAGAGCCGGCGATGCGCCGGCTCCGATCACCCCTTCCACATGGGAAGCGGGTCAAGGCATTAACTTATTTGGTACCGAAGATCTTGTCGCCTGCATCGCCCAGACCCGGCACGATGTAGCCTTTCTCGTTCAGCCCCTGGTCGACAGAAGCGCAATAGAGCTCTACGTCAGGGTGAGCGGCTTCCAGCGCCTTGATCCCTTCCGGCGCGGCAACCAGTACCAACACCTTGATGGATTGGCAGCCTTTCTTCTTCAGCAGATCGATGGTGGCGATCATGGAGCCACCGGTGGCCAGCATCGGATCGATGACCAGCGCCAGACGCTCTTCGATGTTGCTGACGATCTTCTCGAAATAGGGAACCGGTTGCAGGGTCTCTTCATCGCGGTAGATACCGACCACGCTGACGCGGGCACTCGGCATGTGCTCCAGCACGCCATCCATCATGCCAAGGCCGGCACGCAGGATAGGCACGACGGTTACCTTCTTGCCCTTGATCTGGTCAACTTCTACTGGCCCATTCCAGCCATCGATGATAACCTTCTCGGTTTCGAAGTCAGAGGTCGCTTCATAGGTCAACAAACTGCCCACTTCTTTGGCCAGTTCACGGAAACGCTTGGTGCTGATATCGCCTTCACGCATCAGACCGATCTTGTGTTTGACCAGGGGGTGTTTGACTTCAACGACTTTCATTATTATCTCCTCTAACCTGCCGCAAAAAAATCGCGGAATCATACAACAAAAGCCACCGCTTGTAGAGCATTTCCGCGCAAAAACGCGCAAACGATTTCCTTTCTGGTTTTTCACCGCCACTGTTAGAATACGCCCCGAATTTTACCCTCCACTTCTTTACATGACGGGGAATACTCGTGACTGACAAAACCTCACTGAGCTACAAGGATGCTGGCGTAGATATCGATGCCGGCAATGCACTGGTTGAACGTATCAAGGGCGTGTCAAAGCGCACTCGTCGTCCTGAAGTCCTTGGTGGTCTTGGCGGCTTTGGGGCCTTGTGTCAAATCCCTGCGGGCTACAAGGAGCCGGTACTGGTCTCCGGTACCGATGGTGTGGGCACCAAGCTGCGGCTGGCCATCGACCTGAAGAAGCACGACACCGTGGGCATCGATCTGGTGGCCATGTGCGTCAATGACCTGATCGTACAGGGCGCCGAGCCGCTGTTCTTCCTCGACTACTATGCAACCGGCAAGCTGGACGTGGACACCGCGGCCGCGGTGGTCACCGGGATCGGTGCCGGTTGCGAGCAGTCAGGCTGTGCCCTGGTGGGCGGCGAGACCGCCGAGATGCCGGGCATGTATGAAGGGGAAGACTACGACATCGCCGGTTTCTGCGTCGGTGTGGTGGAGAAGAGCGAAATCATCGACGGCAGTAAGGTCGGTGAAGGGGATGCCCTGATCGCCCTGGCCGCCAGCGGCCCTCACTCCAACGGCTTCTCCCTGATCCGTAAAATTCTGGAAGTCTCCAAAGCCGACGTGCATCAGCCGCTGGGTGACACCACCCTGGCCAACGCCCTGCTGGAGCCGACCCGCATCTATGTGAAACCTGTGCTCAAGCTCATCAAGGAGTGCGAGATCCACGCCCTCTCCCACATCACAGGTGGCGGCTTCTGGGAGAACATCCCCCGCGTATTGCCTGCCAATACTCAAGCTGTGATCGACGAGCAGAGCTGGCAGTGGCCGGCGGTGTTCAGCTGGCTGCAGCAGGCTGGCAACGTCACCCGTCACGAGATGTATCGCACCTTCAACTGCGGCGTCGGCATGATCATCGCCCTGCCTGCCAATCAGCTGGAGAAGGCGCTGACCCTGCTCAAAGCGGAAGGCGAGAACGCATGGCACATCGGTCATATCGCCAAGGCAACAGACGGTGAGGAGCAGGTCGTCATCAAATGATGCGGATCCTCGTCCTAATCTCCGGCAGCGGTAGCAATCTGCAGGCGATCCTCGACCACTGCGCAAGCGGTAAGATTGTCGGTGAAGTGGTCGGCGTCATCAGCAACAAGGCCGATGCCTATGGTCTGGTTCGCGCCAAAGAAGCTGGCGTGGCGACCTCCATTCTGGCCCAGCAGCAGTTTGCCAGCCGGGAGGAGTATGACACCGCCCTGCTGGCGCTGATGGCAGACTATCAGCCGGATCTGGTGGTGCTGGCCGGGTTTATGCGGATATTGAGCGGCGATCTGGTGCGACATTTCGCCGGCAGGATGATCAATATCCACCCCTCCCTGCTGCCCAAGTATCAGGGCCTGCACACCCACCAGCGCGCCATAGATGCCGGTGACAGTGAACACGGCGCCAGCGTCCACTTTGTCACCGAAGAGCTGGACGGGGGCCCGGTGATCCTGCAGGCCCGCGTGCCCATCTTTGAAGGGGACACGGCGGACGAGGTAGCGGCACGAGTACAGGCGCAGGAGCACAGCATCTACCCGCTGGTGGTACGCTGGTTCTGCGAAGGCAGGCTGCAGATGGTAGATGGCGCCGTGCAACTGGATGGCGCCCTGCTGGGCCCCGCTGGTTACGCCTGCGAGTAACAGCTAACAACTGCATGTCAGATACAACAAGGGAGGCTTAGGCCTCCCTTGTCATTTCTACCTACCGCACGATGGCAGCGGTTAGGTCGGATTACTCGGCCAAGCGACCCTACACCGGATTGTCGATATCGATAAAGGTGACATCCAGCCCGTGCACCGTCGCCAGCCACTCTCCCAGCGCCTTGACGCCGTAACGTTCGGTGGCGTGGTGGCCAGCAGCGTAGAAGTGCATCCCCATCTCGCGGGCGGTGTGGATGGTCTGTTCGGAAGCCTCGCCAGATATAAAGGCATCGATACCCTGCTCCGCCGCCAGATTGATGTAGCTCTGACCGCCGCCGGTGCACCAGGCCACTGAACGGATCAGCTCGGGGCCGCTGTCGCCACAGTGGAGCGGCTCACGACCGAGACGCTCGGCAATCAGTTTGGCAAAATCGCTGCCGCTCATCGGCTCTTCCAGCTTGCCCACCATGGCGACGCTCTTGCTGTTCCACGGCTCCAGCCCGCGACGCACCTTGATATCGAGCAGCTTGGCGAGCTGGGCGTTGTTGCCCACCTCGGGATGGACATCGAGCGGCAGGTGGTAGGCAAACAGGTTGATATCGTGGGCCAGCAGGGTCTTGATGCGGCGCTGCTTCATACCGGTGATCTGGGCCGGTTCACCGCTCCAGAAGTAGCCGTGGTGAACCAGAATGGCATCGGCATCGGCAGCCACGGCTGCATCGATGAGGGCCTGACTGGCGGTCACACCGGTCACCACCTTGCGAATGCGCTCGCGCCCCTCCACTTGCAGACCATTGGGGCAGTAATCCTTGATGGCGTGGGGCTCAAGCAGGTGGTTGAGTACGGTTTCCAATTTTCGATGAGAGATCATAAGGGTCCCTTTATAACGGCGCGATTCCCTGTTTTACCAATAAAAACAAGGCCCCGGCTCAAAACGCCAAGGGCCCTATGATAATCGAGAGCCGTCATCAAGACCATGACGGTTCCCACACAGTGATACTTCCCTCTATTGAGGCACCAGCCTGATTCAGGCAGGCAAGTCGATGCCGGCATCCCGCATCTGGGCCAGCTTGTAGCGCAAAGTACGCGGGCTGATCCCGAGCCGGTCGGCCACATCCTTGCGACTGCCGTTGCACTCTTGCAGGGTGTCGAGAATGATCTGGTGCTCCTGCTGCTTGAGTTCGCTGCCGAGACGATCACCGCCATAAGCGCGCTCTGCAACGGCAAACTCCATCTCCTGCTCGTCCACCTCTTCCAGAATGAGGTGGCTGCAATCGATCACTCCATCAGGGCTGAGGATCAGCGCTCGCTGTACCACGTTGTCGAGCTCCCGCACGTTGCCGGGCCAGGGGTGAGCCAGCAGCCGTTCCCGCGAGGCATCTGTCAGCTGTGGTGTCGGTAGCCCCTGCTGACTGGCATGAAGTGCCAGCAGGTGCTCCGCCAGCGGCAGAATGTCGCCGGACCGCTCACAGAGGGCAGACCAGCGCAGCGGAAAGACGTTGAGGCGATAGTAGAGATCTTCGCGGAACAGGCCATCCTGCACCGCTTTTTTCAAATCCCGGTTGCTGGTGGCGATGACCCGCACATCCAGCGGGATCATCTTGCGACTGCCGAGCCGCTCCACCTCTTTCTCCTGCAACACCCGCAGCAATTTAGCTTGCAGCCCCTGATCCATCTCGGTGATCTCGTCAAGCAGCAGGGTGCCCCCCTGCGCCTGCTCGAACTTGCCCGGGCACCCCTGTACCGCACCGGTGAAGGCGCCCTTCTCGTAGCCAAACAGGGTCGCCTCCAGCATGTTTTCCGGAATGGCGGCGCAGTTGATGGCGACGAAAGGCTGCTCGGCGCGGCTGGAGTTGTCGTGAATGTAACGGGCCAGCACCTCTTTACCCGTCCCGCTCGGGCCGGTCACCATCACGGTCGCTTCGCTTCTGGCCACCCGGGTCGCCAGCTGGAACAGCTCGGCGCTCTTGGGATCGCCATAAACCACGGCACGTTTTTCTACCTTCTGGGCCGGCACATAGCGGCTCACCTGGTTGAGCAACACCTCGGGCGAAAAGGGTTTGGCCAGATAGTCGATGGCCCCTTCACGCATGGCGCGCACCGCGCCGTCGATGTTGGCGTAGGCAGTCATCAGGAGCACCGGCACCTGCGGATACTGCTGGCGTATGGTAGCCAACAGGGTCAGGCCATCCATTCCTCCCATCTGGATATCGGAGATCACCATGTCAAACGGCTGACGGGAGAGGGCCAGCAGAGCACGCTCGCCGCTGTCCGCTTCGCGGCACTCATAACCGCCGAGCAAAAGGGTATCCACCAGCGCTTCGCGCAGGCCATTGTCATCTTCTACAACCAGGATCCGGGCCTGAGTCATGCTACACCTCCCACGACAGCCAACCTGGCCGCATTGATATGGCTCCCTCTCGGCAGGCACAGCTCCTTAACAAGGCTCATGCTGCACCTCCAAGTTGCACCTGCTGCTGATGCAGGGGGAACGACAGAGTAAAACAGGTGCCTTCACCGGGAACCGAGGCCACACCGACCTCCCCCTGATGGGCACGCACGACGGATTGCACCACCGCCAGCCCGAGGCCAGTGCCTTGGGAGCGGGTGGTAAAGAAGGGTTCGAAAATCTGGCTGAGCAGGTGGGCCGGCATCCCCTTGCCATTGTCGATCACCCGCATCTCGACCCGAGCACCGCTGCGCACCGCGCTCACCAGAAGCGACGTTGCCCCCGCCTGCTGGGCGTTGGCGATGAGATTGTTGATGGCTCCGGAGAGGGCACTGCTGTTGGCCAGCAGGCAGAGATCGGGCTCCGGTGCCTCCATGTGCAGCTCGCAACCCTGCTGGGCGCAGAACGCCTCTGCCCCCGCCTGCACTTCAGCCAGCAGACCCTGCACCGAGATGGGGGTGACCACCTGATTGTCGCCATTGCGGGCAAACAGCAGGATGTCGTTGATCTGCTTCTCCAAGTCCTGCAACCGGGCCATCAGCTTTTGCTGAAACTGGGTGCGGGACTCAGGTTTGAGGGTGCGGTTGGCCAGATTAGCGGCATAGAGCATGGCGGCCGAGAGCGGGGTACGGATCTGGTGGGCCAACGAAGCGGCCATATTGCCAAGGGCCGACAACCGCTTCATGTGGTTGATGCGATCCTGCAACTGACGGGTTTCGGTCAAGTCGTTGATAAAGACCAGCTGGCCCGCCTGATCCTGCAGCGGCTGGGTCGAGAGTTGGACCCGGCGGCCATCGCGCAGGGAGATCTCGTGGCCGTCATCCTCGCGCGGCTCGAAGCAGCGGGTGATGACGTGACGCCAGAGTTCCCCCTCCAGCGGCTCCCCCAGCAGGTCTATCGCCGCCGGATTGGCACGAGTGATGATGCCAGTGCCATCAAGCAACAGCACCCCGGTCGGGAGCGCCTTGAAGATGGCGTAAAGCTGGCTCACTTCGTGAGACTGGAGTGGGATATCCTGCTGTTGGGCTGTCATAAACCTGACCTCAAACTGGCGACCTGGTCAGGTTATTCAATTTCCATGCCACTAAATTAATCTATTAAAACCAATGGATTACCGCCTTGCGTCAAGGCTTTGACCCTCAGACGTCCTTGCTCATCCCGTACTTTTTCATCTTCTCTACCAGGGTGGTACGGCGCATGCCGAGCAGATCGGCGGCGCGGGCCACCACCCCGTCCTGCGACTCCAGCGCCTGGCGGATCAGCTCCACTTCAAGGTCGGCCAGCATCTCCTTGAGATTGACCCCCTCCTCCGGCAGTTGCATGGTGCGGGCAGAGGCGAGGGGGTGATCCAGCTCCGGCGGCTCCTGGAACACCGCCGCCAGCGCATCCCGCTCATCCATCTCGGTCAGCCGCTCATCCCGCGGCTCGCTCGGCAACAGACGATAACGACTCGGCAGATCCGCCACATCGACGATCTGTTGCGGGTAGAGGATAAGCAGCCGCTCCAGCAGGTTGGAAAGCTCGCGCACATTGCCCGGCCAGGGGTACTGCATCAGCGACTCCAGCGCCCGCTGGGTCAGACGGATCACACTGTGGTGCTGCTCCGCGTGACGGTTGAGCAACTCCTGCAGCAGCAGCGGAATGTCATCGATGCGATCCCGCAGTGGCGGGGTCTCAATGGGGAAGACGTTGAGGCGGTAGTAGAGATCTTCACGAAAACCCTGACTGCGGATCAATGCCTCCAGATCCCGATGGGTCGCCGCAATGATGCGCACATCGGCCTGAATGGGCTTGCCGCCACCGACCCTGTCGAACAGCCGCTCCTGCAATACCCGCAGCAGTTTGACCTGCATCGGCATCGGCATGTCGCCAATCTCGTCGAGGAACAGAGTGCCCCCCTGCGCCAGCTCGAAACGACCGCGACGAGCTGCGATGGCGCCGGTAAAGGCTCCCTTCTCGTGACCGAACAGTTCGCTCTCAAGCAACTCGGCAGGAATGGCACCACAGTTGATAGGCACAAAGGGGCCACTACTGCGGGCCGAGAGTTCGTGAATGGCACGGGCCACCACTTCTTTGCCGGTTCCCGATTCACCAAGGATCAGCACGTTGGCATCGGTCTCGGCCACCTGGCTGATGAGGCGGCGAACCTCCTGGATCCCCTTCCCTTTGCCCACCAGCAAACGCAGCAACGTCTGCCCCTTGTCGTGGGTCTGTTGACGGGGATGGAGAGAGACAAAAGCCTGACAGAAGTGCAGGTGACGAGTCAGCGACTCATAGGTAAAGGGGGCCTGGGCAACACCGATAAAGTTGCTGTTGGGCAGTTCCGCCTCAACCAGCGAGATAAAGGGGGTACGAGGGAAAGCGGCAAGTAACTCGGGCAAGGTGCGACCTGCCAGTTCACCCACCAGCACCCCTTGCAGTGGACCAGAAGATTCGATGGCGACATCCAGGTCCCCTTCTGCGACATCCTGCCACAGGATCCCCATAAACGAGAGCACGGTTCCCAACTGCTGGCGCCGCTGCGCATCGGCATCAACAATCAACACGCCCATCTCCACCATATCCATCCCTCGCGATATCCTGAACTAACTTATTGTTTTATTTAGTAATAAAACAGCTACTGACTGTCTTTTTGCAGGCACACAAAGTGCCAAAAAACCGACACATTGTCAAAAATTGTCGTATTCAGGCTAAGTGTATCGATAGAAACGGGAGATTAGATAAATTTTGCCGAGGAATTTTCTGCATTGGCGCCGCTAGCAAACGCCGCCAATGGCGGAAAGAAAACTGCCCTCGTCAGAGGGCAGCATGCAGCACGGTCAGATGAACTCAGTGGCTGTGGTGGTGATGCGGCGCCGCATAACGACACTCGGGAAAACGACTACAGGCCAGGAAGAGTCGACCGGCGTGGGGGCCTTTTTTCGCCTCCCGCTCCACCAGCGGCGCATCGCAACGGGGGCAATGCTGCACCTCGAGCTCCTCGTCCTCCTCTACATCGGCGAACAGTCCATCGACCAGCTCACCCTCACTCTGTGGTGTCTCCACCATCCCCTTGGCCCGGATGGCAGGTTCGTGGAGCGACGAGGGCGAGACAGCCTCGGCATGGGCAGTGCGGCCACGCATCCCGGCACCAACATCCACACCATCCAGCAGCAGAGGGTTGAACGTCGGCTCGCGCCGCGCCCCGTGCGGCAGATCATCGATCAATGGTTCGCTGGTTTTGACCAGCAGCGGCAAGATCTGTTCGCGCAGCTCTTCCACCAGATAGCTGGCACTTGCCGGGATCTGCAGCAACGGCAGACCGGCACTGTCACAGGCGGTTTTCAGAAAGAGATCCCGCGCCTTGCGCTTCTGATGGCGGTGGGAGCTGTCATCGAGTTCGATGGCACAGATAAAGGAGAGATCAGAAGGGTGGCAAAGCAGATAGTCGAAATGCTTGGCGCTGATCTTGTTGAAGTACTGCTGCCATTTGCTTTTGCCGATCCCGGCCTGCGGCGTCAGCACATCGGCCACCCGCACCTTGGCAAAGACCCGGGCCTTGTCACCCACCGCCAGATCCAGCACCCCGAGGAAGGATCGCTCGGCGGGACTGAACAGGGTCTCCTGCACATCATAGGGCAGGCGCTTTTGCTGTCTGCCTCTGCTCCAGAAGATCGCCAGCACAAGCAGCGCCAGCAACAGCAATCCCGATAGGACAAGGGTATTCATGAGAGCACGATCCAGTTCACGACACGAAAGGGGAATTACTTTACCACAGCCGCCACGGAGCAAGGCAGCAGACCCGTGTATAGAAAGTGAAAAGTCCCGTCTTTTTATCTATTTGTCAGCAGGCGGGGGTTCATATGACCAGCCCCAGCAGGCACAATAGGGATAGAGCAAGAAATCCCATTTCAAGGAGAGCAGGATGCAAAAGCAATTGGTGGTCACCGTGATCGGTGCAGACAAACCCGGGATCGTCGAGAGTCTGGCTGCAGTCATCAGCAGCGAGCAGGGCAACTGGCTGGGCAGCGCCATGAGCGAACTGGCGGGACAGTTTGCCGGTATCCTCCATGTCTCTGTCCCCGATGAGCACTATCGCAGCCTGTGCGAAGCACTGGCCCTGCTACCGGGTCTGACCATCAGCTTTGCCGAAGGGACACCTACCGCCGAGCCAGCCCATCAAGTCATGATGACAGTGACCGGCAACGACCGCCCCGGCATCGTCCATGAAGTAGCCAGCATCCTGCGCCAGCTCGAGATCAACGTGGCCGATCTCACCACCGGCTGTGAACCGGCTCCCCACTCCGGCGCCCCGCTCTTCTATGCCCATGCGCTGGTTGCCCTGCCCGACGGGCTCGCGATGGATAAGCTGATCACCGCGCTGGAATCCCTCTCCGACGATCTGGTGGTCGACATCGACGAAGCGTTCAGCGAGCAGTAACAATACTGTCATTTATTTGTCATATATTAACGCCATAACTGCCGCGCAGACGCGACCTGAAACAGAGGCACAAGATGAGCACCGACAAGCAGTATGAAGAGAAAGAGCTAAGCTGGCTCTCATTCAATGAACGGGTGTTGCAAGAGGCAATGGACAAGACGGTGCCCCTCATCGAGCGGGTTCGTTTTCTGGGGATCTTCTCCTCCAACCAGGATGAGTTCTTCAAGGTACGGGTATCGGACGTCAAGCGTCGCATCCTCATCAATGAAGTACATGGTGGCGACGATGAAGCGAAAGTGCTGCTGCGCGCCATCCAGCAAAAAGTGATGGCGCTCGGTGAAGCGTTCGACAACACCTATAAGGAGCTGTTGATTGCGCTGGCCCGCCACAACATCTTTCTGGTCAACGAGAACCAGCTCTCCGATGCCATTCAGAAATGGCTGCGGGTCTTCTTCAAGGAGAAGGTGCTGCGCCACATCATCCCGATCCTGCTCAACAAAGAGGTTAATCCGGTCAAATTCCTCAAGGATGAGTACACCTATCTGGCCATCGAGATGAAGAAGAACGGTCAGGTGATCCAGTACGCTCTGGTGGAAGTGCCGACCGACGACCTGCCCCGCTTCTTCCAGCTGCCGCCGGAAGGGACCCGCCGCAAGAAGCAGATCATCATTCTTGATAACGTCATCCGCTTCTGCCTCGACGAGATCTTCAAAGGCTTCTTCGACTACGACGAGATTGCCGCTTATGCGGTGAAGCTGACCCGGGATGCCGAATATGATCTCTCCGACCAGCTGGACTTGAGCCTGGTGGACAAGATGAGTGACGGCTTGAAGCAGCGCCTCACCGCCATGCCGGTGCGCTTCGTCTACGAGCGGGAGATGCCCGCCGCCATGATAAGCTTCCTGAAACTCAAGCTGCAGATCAGCTCCTACGACGCCATCATGCCGGGTGGGCGCTATCACAACTTCAAGGATTTCATCGGCTTCCCCAACGTGGGTCGTGACTATCTGGAAAACCCCAAACTGCCGGCCCTCGATTGCCGCGATTTTGACGGCTTCGTCAACGCCTTCGATGCCATCACCAAGCAGGATATTCTGCTCTACTACCCGTATCACAAGTTCCACCACTTCACCGAGCTAGTGCGCCAGGCGGCGTTCGATCCGGCGGTCAGCGCCATTCGCATCAACATTTATCGGGTGGCCAAGAAGTCGCGGATCATCCACTCCCTTATCGATGCCGCCAACAACGGCAAGAAGGTGACCGTGGTGGTCGAGCTGCGCGCCCGTTTCGACGAGGCGGCCAACATCGACTGGGCCAACATCCTTACCGATGCCGGAGTCAAGGTGGTGTTCGGGGTACCGAGCCTCAAGATCCACTCCAAGCTCTGCCTCATCACCCGTCACGAAAATGGCGAGGCGGTGCGCTATGCCCATATCGGCACCGGAAACTTCAACGAGAAGACCGCCAAGATCTACACCGACTTCTCGCTGCTCACCCGCAACCCGGATATCACCGCCGAAGTGGAAGGGGTGTTTGAATACATCGAGTACCCCTATCGGCGCTACAAGTTCAACCACCTGCTGGTCTCCCCCATCAACAGCCGCCGTCAGCTCTATCGCCTCATCGACAACGAGCTCTCCAACGCCAAGGCGGGCCAGCCGAGCGGCATCATCCTCAAGATCAACAATCTGGTGGACAAGGATCTCATCAACCGCCTCTATGCCGCCGGTCAGGCGGGAGTACCGATCCAGATGATCATCCGTGGCATGTGCGCCCTGCGTCCGGGCGTACCGGGCCTCAGTGACAACATCAAGGTGATCAGCATCATCGACCGCTTCCTCGAGCACCCGCGGGTGATGGTGTTCCACAACAAGGGCAACCCCCAGCTCTATATCTCCAGCGCCGACTGGATGAGCCGCAATATCGACGGCCGGATCGAGGTGGGCACCCCCATTTATGACGAGCGGCTCAAGCAGCGCATCATGGACATTCTCGAGCTACAACTGAGTGATACCTGCAAGGCGCGGGTCATCGATGCCGACCAGCAGAACGAATATGTGAAGCGGGGCAACCGCCGCAAGATCCGCTCTCAGGTGGCTATTTACGACTATCTCAAACGTATCGAGTCAAACAATGGACAATAGTCTCTATGCCGCCGTGGATCTCGGCTCCAACAGTTTTCATATGGTGATCGCCCATCTGAGCGAAGGGCGTTTTCGCATCGTCGATCGCATTAAGGAGCGGGTGCGGCTGGCGGAAGGGATGGATGAGCAAAAGCGGATGAGCCCGGAGGCGATGGAACGCGGCCTCGCCTGCCTGTCGCTGTTTGCCGAGCGGCTCACCAACATCAAACCGGATCAGATCCGCATCGCCGGTACCTACACATTGCGCCGTGCCAGCAACGCGCGCGAATTTGTGAGTGAAGCAGCCAAGGTGCTCAACCACCCCATCGAGATCATCAGCGGGCAGGAAGAAGCACGGCTCATCTATCAGGGGGTTGCCCATACCCAGCATATCGAGGGCCAGGTACTGGTGATCGATATCGGCGGCGGCAGCACCGAACTCATCATCGGTGAAGGGTTTGAACACAAGGCCCTCACCAGTCGCAAGATGGGCTGCGTCAGCTTTACCCAAAGCTTCTTCGCCAGCGGCAAGCTGAGCGACAAGCACTTCACCAATGCCGTGCTGGAGGCGCAGCACCAGCTCGCCCCCATCGTCAACCAGTACCGCAAGCTGGGCTGGCAGAGCTGCCTTGGCAGCTCAGGCTCCATTCGTACGGTACGGGATGTACTGCAAGGCGAAGGGCTGACTGACGGCAGCATTACGCTGGAGGGGCTGGAGCGGCTCAAGGCGCTGATGATTGAGCGCAAGCGAGTCGATAACCTCAAACTGGTCGGGCTTACCGAGGAGCGTCAGGAGGTGTTTGCCGCTGCGGTCGCCATCCTGCTCGGGCTGTTTACCTCGCTGCCCATCGAGCGGCTCGACTACTCCGACGGTGCGCTGCGTGAAGGGTTGCTTTATGAATTCGAGGAGCGCTTGCAGCACCACGATATTCGCGAGCGTACCGCACAGGCGCTAGGCATCCACTACCGGATGGACCGCAAACAAGCAGCCCGGGTGGAGCAGAGCGTGCTGACCCTGTTTGATGCCTTGCAAGAGCCCTGGCAGATGGAGATAGAGCCCTATCGAGCCATCCTCGGCTGGGCGGCCCGGCTTCACGAAATTGGCCTTGCCATCAACTACAGCGGCATTCATCGCCACTCCGCCTATATCCTGCAACACACCGACCTGCCTGGCTTCAACCAGGACGATCAGGCGCTGCTGGCTGCGCTGGTACGCTTTCAGCGCAAGGGGCTCAAGCTCTCCGAGCTGCCGCCCCTACCCAACCACGACATGCAGACGGTGCTGCGCTGCATCCGCATCCTGCGCCTCGCAGTCGCCGCTCACCACAAGCGTCAGGACAACCTGCTGCCTGAGTGGAAAGTCGCAGTGCAAGGGGATCAGCTGGTCGTGACCCTGCCGATCGACTGGTGCGAGGAGAACCGTCTCCTGATGCAGAATCTGGAGAAGGAGCATCGTTATTGCCAGGAGCAGGGCTGGCCACTGTTGTTCCAGCTCGGCTAAACCGGAAAAAGATAAATGCAAAAGGCAGCCCAATGGCTGCCTTTTGCATCTCAATCTCCCGGTTACTGCAACTCGGGCAGCAACAGCTTGGCCATCTCGAAGTAGATGATAAGGCCGGTACCATCCACCAGCGTCGCGATGAAGGGTGCAGAGACCACCGCCGGATCGATGCGGAAACGACGCAGCACCATGGGAATAATGGATGCGACCGTGGCACTCCAGAGCACGATGGCGATGATAGTAAAGGTCACCACCATGCCAATCTGGGGACCGACGCCGAGACTCCATGCCCGTACCCAGGCCGCCATGGCAATGGCCCCCGAGATGAGCAGACCGGTGGAGAGCTCCTTTTTCAGCACGGTGCCGAGATTGCGCAGACTCACCTCCCCGACCGCCATGGCACGTACTATGGTGGTGGTGATCTGGGTGCCGCTGTTACCGCCAGTACCGATCAGGAGCGGAATGAAGAAGGCCAGCGCGATGGCGGCTTCCAGCTGCTCCTCGAATGCCCGCAGCACGGTGCCGGTGTAAGCTTCCGCCACGAACAGGATAAGCAGCCAGCCCACCCGTTTGCGCCACAACTGCCAGGGGGTCGCCTGCAAGTAAGGGGTATCGAGCGGTGATGAGCCACCCTGCATCTCGGCATCCTCGGTAGATTCAAGCTCCAGGATGTCGGCGGCATCATCGACGTGGAAAATACCGACCAGTCGCCCCTGATCCTCGACCGGCAATACCGACAGGTCGCGGTCGATCAGCAGGCGCGCCGCCAGCTCCTGATCAGCCCGAGCGTTGATCCGCACCGTCTCTCGGTCCATCAGGTTAGCGACACTGGCCTCGGGGTCAGCAATCAGCAAGCTCTTGAGCGAGATACTCCCCTGTAGACGGCCATCCACGTTGACCACATAGATGTGGCGGAACAGCTGGGCATTGTCCCAGGCATCGTGGATCAGCTGCTTGGCCTTGCCGACGGAATCCTGTTCGCTCACTGCCAGATACTCGTGGCGCATATTGGCCCCGACGGACTCAGGCGGCCAATCCAGCAGTGAGTAGTAGATGGCCTGCGCCTGGGTCGGGAAGCGAGCCAGCAACATGGTGCGATCCTGACGACTCAGTTTGCGCAGGATAGCCACCATTTCGCGACGGGGAATAGCCTCCTGCAACACGCTGACGATGCTGCCATGGAGCCGCAGCAAAAGGCGACCGGCACTCTCTGCGGAGAGAGAAGCGATCAGTTCTGCCCCTTCTGACGCAGGCAAGGTGTCAAAGATGCAGTTGAGCTCTTCCGGACGCAGGGTCAGCAGCTGATCGGCGCGCTGAACCGGATCCAGATTGTGTTCCAGCCAGCCTTGCAGGCTGGCGAGATCGAGCAGTTGATGACGGTTGAGAATGGTGTGTGTTTTCTTCATCACAAAGAACCTCATGTGATTTCAGGCAAGCCTGAGCGCGAGCGGAGACCGTTCGCTGTCTGAAAGAAAACAGCAATTTGATTGACGAGTAATAGGCAGGAAATGACGCCGTTCGGCGTGTCATCATCCCCACGTACCAGCTTTAGCACTGCATAACGTATCCGGCATGCCGGAAGCCACTTGGGTTTACACCTTAATCCGATGAAAACTGTCCTGATCTTGGGCGTCTCTGGACGTCGTGAGATCAGTGGCCTGTGTTTATACAGGAGCCTCGCCTAACGAGATGCTGCAAATAATATGCACAACCCTCTGTTGTGCGGGCGGCATGATTATCCAATCCCACAGGGAGGTCAACCCCGCCTCAACCAGGAAACAGGGTATGGCAACAGCTTGTTACAATTGTCGGAACATATCAGGGGAACTCTGCCGGGGATGCATAGCAAAAAGGCCCCATAGGGGCCTTTTCTTAGCGAATATAGTCAAATAGCGTCAGACGACTTATTTTGCTGAACGAGAGCTGCGAGGCACTCAATGCCGCATCCTCTTTTGACAGTGCTGAAATTACCTCATAGAGATCGGCTTCCGACACCTTGGCTCTCGCCTCGGCATTGAGGGTGCTCAACCCCTCGTTGGAACCCATCACCTGCTCCAGACTGTTCATCCGGCCACCCAGTTCACCCAGCCCATGATCAATGTTCAAACGGGCATTTTTCATATGAACGGTGGCATCGGCCACTTTTTGCTCAAAACTCTCGGCTGAAATATTGGGATCACGCAGAGCCGTAATGAAGTCTGACATCCCGTTCAACACGTTGTCATTCTTGGGAGGATTGAGAGCAAACTGCTGTGCTGCACCACCTGCAGGCTGATCCAGTGTCAGTTCGAGACCATTGAACGGTATTTTGGTACCGGGAGTGTAATTACCTGTCTGCAGGGTATTGCCACCCGCATCCTTGATATCATAGGTATCGGGCGGGCCAATTGTGGTGGAGACTGTGTAGGTGTTGCTGGGCAGTGCCGGGTCGTAACTGGATTTATAGAAATTATCAAAATCCCCCTGATCCCCGACCCCTACCTTGATATTCGCACTGGTGGCACTGGCGGTTCTTCTGGTTGCTACGATTTCAAACAGATCTTGTCCGGAGTCATTGGCAGCAATTTGCACTGTGGGCGATACCTGAATATTTCGCTGGCCAGGATCTCCCTGATAAATGTATTTACCGTTGGCATCTTTCACATAGGGCTGGGTCTTGCTCTGATTGCCCCCGAAAATAAATTCACCCGATGAGTTCTTGCTGTTCATCAGGTCAAACATTTGCTGCTGCAACCCTTCCAGTTCACTGGCAATGGCCTTTCGGTCATCCAGGCTAATGGCACCATTATTGGATTTCTGGATCAGGGTCTGGGCACTGAGCATCGCAGTATTGAGAGAGTCCAATACCGTCTCTTCATGCCCCAGACTGTTCTGCAGCAAACTGCCATTCACCCCGTACTGTTTAAACAGTTCAATCTCTTTGGTCAGCGCCATCTTCTGGCTCATGCCTGCCGGATCCTCACCGGCGCTCTGAAACTTGTTGCCGGTTTGCAGCTGCTGATAGGCCTTGTCCAGTCGCTCGTTGGTATTGGTGAGGGAGTAAAGATTCCGATCGTAGATCATGTTTGTAGTGATGCGCATGACGTTACCTCACGGACGAAAGCAGTGTATCGAAGATGGTTTTGGCCGTACTGACCACCTGCGCGGATGCCGCGTAAGATTGCTGGAAACGGATCAGATTGGCCGCTTCCTCCTCCAGATTGACCCCGGAGACGCTCTCGTAGATCCCGGTACTCTGGATCAGCTTGGATTCATTAGCCTTGAGCAGGGTTTTTGCCTGACTGGTATTGTTACCCACTTCCATCACCAACCCGGAGTAAGCCTGGTTAAAGGTCATCTTGTCGTTGGTCGTCCCACCATTGGTGCTTTTGCGTACCAGATCCTTGTTCTGCAACTCAGCCATTGCCAGACCATTGCTGTTATCAGCAAAACCATTGGTGTTGTAACTAAGCTGGAAGCTGTCGGTTTGTTCTACCGTGCCGGTAATGCTGAACTCGTAGCCCGGGCTCTGTTTCGGGTTGCTGTAGACCGCAGGCCCACCCGGAAAGGGGTTTACTATCGAGGCCATCAAATTCTGCCCTTTGCTGGCTGCCGGCGCGACACCGATCAAGGTAGTGCCATCACCGGCATACACCTCATAATTGCCGTTATTGCCGATCTTGACGATCTGGGGAGCGGCGGGATCCAGGCTGTTGGTACCAAAACCGGAACCCGTTCCGGTATTGAAGATGCCATCGAGCTTGATGTCTGCACTGCCGATGTTGTTGGTAGTCTTCTGTACTTTAAGAGGTGCAGCCAAGGCCAGGTCTTCCGGCCGGTTGATCTGCTGAGCCAGCCCGGCAGCAGCCCCCTTGGTTGGTTGCAGCAGCAGCTTGTCTCCTGCCGCTGGCGTACCGGTGAGATCGATCGAGATCCCGTGGCCAGCCAGTTCAAACGTTGCTGGCGGCGTGGTGCCCGTCGCCACAGAGGTGCGATTACCAGATTTGTCCAGCGAGAACACTTCATATCCGGTCGCACTGCTAAAGCGCACTTCATAGTCGAAGGGGGTTACAGAGCTTCCTTTGCCGGGTACAAAGCTGACATTCGCTCCGACCGACCCTGTGTTGTCGCCATAAGGCAATCCCTTGCTGGTTGGCAGGGTGAAAATATCGCTGCCCAACTCGTTGTCCAGATCCATCCCGAGACGGTTTTGCTGGTTCATGGCATCCGCCATCGCAACGGCCAGCTGGCCCAGTTCACGCTTGGTCGGCTCCAGGTCGGTACGCGCCTTGAACAGCCCTCCCATGGCCCCCCCGAAGGTATCGTGATCGATGAGAGCCTGATTGTCGCCAAGAGTCAGCTGCAACTCCTGATCACGGGAATCGGGATCGCCCGCCACCACCTTGAACTGGGCAACGCCCCCATCCAGGATCAGCGAATGACCAGTGCTCATATTGACCAATACGCTGCCGTTAGCCTGGGTTACGGTACGGATATCCATCTTCTCGGAGAGCTGCCTGATCGCCTCGTCACGCTGATCAAACAGCATCAGGTTCTCTTCGGGAGACCCCTGAGTACGGATGATCGCCTGGTTGAGATCATTGATGCTGGTGAGCAGACTGTTGACCTGCTTGGTCTCATCTTCAATACGGGTGTTGAGGGTATCGCTCTGCTTGTCGAGCTGGGCCGAGAGTGTGTGAAAGCGGTTCACCATACCGCTCAGCTCCGTCATCACTACCTTGCGGCCACCGATCTCGGCGGGTGATTCATTTGCCGAATGAAAGGACTTGAAATAAGAGGTGATGGTCTCCCCTACGCTATTGCTGGTGTCTCCCAGCAGGCGATCCACGCCGGCCAGCTGCTCGTAATGAGTCAGGGATGCGTAAAAGGCAGAGGTATCGCGACGCACTTCTCCCTGCATATAGCTGTTGATTACCCGCTCGGTCCTGATGTCACCTGTGCCAAGACCGATGGCATTGGTATACACCAGCGTACGCTCACGCACATAGCCCTGGCTATTGACGTTTACGATATTGTTACTGGTGCTCTGCAGCAGGCGCTGCTGTGCCAGCACGCCCGATGTACCAATTCCAAGCAGATCGCTTGCCATATGTTACAGCTCCATCTCGTTGTATCGGGCAATGGCATCACTGCGCAATACCTGTTTCAGTTTTCTGGCATAGTGCGGGTCGGTGGCATAACCCGCCTGTTGCAGCGCCTCGAAGTAGCGATCCGGACTGTCCACTCTGGCCAGGGCCCCCTTGTAGCGGGAACCGGAGGTGAGAAAGTCCACATAGTCGTTGAAGCTCTCTTCAAACGAGCCATAGGAACGAAACGCCGCTTTCTGGCGGGACGCCACTCCCTCTTCATATTCCAGGGTGCTGACTACCGCCTTGGGCCCTTCCCAGCGAGGATCGGCCTTGATGCCAAACAGGTTATGGGTCATCTGCCCTTCACCATCCTTGATCACCCGTTTGCCCCAGCCGCTCTCCAATGCCGCCTGAGCGACCAGTACCGCCGGGCTTAACCCCAACTTGTCGGCCGCTTTCTTGGCCAGCGGCATCAGGCGATTAACGAACTCTTCCGGCGTATCGAACTCTTTGCCCCCACTACTGGCGGCACTGCCCTCTTCGCTGGCCATGCGTCCCATGGGCGGAATGCTGCGGTGCGGTCGACGGGGCATAGTGAGTGCGTGGCTCTCCTTGACCCCCTCGGTCATCTCTTTTTCAGCAAAATCTTTGCCAACTTTTGATGCCGAGATCAAATCAGTGGCAGCCGTCTTGGGTGGCTCGTAGGGTTTATAGACCCGTTCCGTCCGTTGCGGCATCTTGAGCACCCGGCCATCCTGATGGACAAATGTCGCCGGTGAGAGCTGCCTGGCAACCATATCAGCCAATCCAAGCCCCCCCTTGCTGGACATGTCTGCCACTCGCTGTTCATCCAGCATCCCTTCATAGAACTGGGTATAGCTGCTGTTCATCGGGTTGTCCTGAGTCAACACCCCGTTGGCCTGACGCATGCTCTGAAACAACATCTGGGTAAAGATTGACTCGAACTGGCGCGCAGCCCCCTGCAGTGCCCCGGCCTGTCCCTCTTTGCTGTGGCTCATCTGGCGCAGACGGTCCAGGTTCTTGATATCCTGCACCACCCCGAGATTCATGCCGCTGTTGGTGTCAAACTCCGCCATTTTGCTTACCTCATTGCCACCCGTGGCAATCACTTGCCGCCAGTTACAATATGACCAGTTGCCCCTCGATGGCACCTGCCTGCTGCAGCGCCTCAAGGATAGCCATCAAATCACCGGGGGCGACCCCGACCTGATTGACCGCTCGGACCAGATCGTCCAGAGTCGCACCGGTATCAAACTTGAACATCCGCCCGGGCTCCTGCTGGACATTGATGGTCGAGTTGTTGGTGACCGTGGTCTCGCCCCCTGCCAGCGGGTTGGGTTGAGAGACCTGCTGGTTTTCGGCTATGGTCACCGTCAGGCCTCCGTGGCTGATGGCCGCCGGTTTGAGCTTCACCTGACTGCCGATAACGATGGTGCCGGTGCGGGAGTTGACGATGATCTTGGCCGCCTCGTTGGCCGGGTCCACCTCCAGGTTCTCGATAGTCGCCAGATAGGAGACTCGCTGGCCCGGATCCCGCGGGGCATAGACCTTGACCGAGGTGGCATCCAGAGCCTGAGCGGTATTGGGCCCCACCAGATCGTTGACTACGTCAGCCAGCCGACGCGCAGTAGTAAAGTCGGGGCGGTTGAGGTTGAAGGTAATCGTATCTCCCTGACTAAATGAGTTGGGCACCTCTCGCTCTACGGTTGCACCATTGGCAATCCGGCCGACGGTCGGAGTATTGACCACTACCTTGGAGCCATCAGCCCCCTCGGCACCCAGCCCGCCTACCACCAGGCTGCCCTGTGCGACTGCATAGACCCGCCCATCCAGCCCTTTCAGGAAACTCTGCAGCAGCGTACCACCGCGCAGGCTCTTGGCCTCACCGATGGCAGAGACAGTGACGTCGATAGTCTGGCCCGGCTTGGCAAACGGCGGCAAATCCGCATGGATCGCCACCGGCGCCACATCCTTGATCTTGGGTTTGATGTTGTCCGGGACCTTGATGCCGAAGTTGTTGAGCATGGTGCGGAAGGTCTGCTCGGTAAAGGCGTTGTTCTTCTCGCCGGTACCTGGCAGACCCACGACCAGACCGTAACCGATCAACTGGTTGCTACGCACCCCCTCTACCGAGCTGATGTCCTTTATCCGGGCGGCATTAGCCATCCCCAAAGGCAGCAGACAGCAGAGCAGAGTAACCAAACGGAGTGACTTCATAACATCTCCTAGAGCGGCCACCAGGGACCATTGAAAAAGCTGGTAAGCCATCCCTGTTCCTGGGTATTGGCAAGATCGCCGGTACCACCATAGTAGATACGGGCATTCGCCACTTTCTGGGATGACACGCTGTTATCCGAGGTGACATCCTCCGGTCTAATCAGACCTGTGATACGGATATACTCATTGCCATTGTTGAGCATGATCCACTTCTCGCCCCGTACCAGCAGATTGCCATTGGGCAGTACCTTGGCCACACTGACCGAAATATTGCCTTGCAGGCTGTTGCTCTGATCCGCCTTGGCCTGCCCCTTGAAGGCACTGCTTTGAGCGATGGATGCGGAGAGATCATAGGGGCTGGCAGTGACAGGCACGCCCCCCAGCGTCACCGGATCCAGATTGAACTTGTTATCCTTGCCACTCTGGGTATTTGCCTTCTTCGAGGCGGAAGTGGACTCGGCCAGCTCGATGGTGATGATGTCACCCACCTTGTGCGCCTTGATATCCGAATAGATGCCATTAACCTGATCCGGCTGAAAAATAGCACCTGTCGGTCTCACCGAGACTGGCTCCGACTCCCCGTATACGGGGGAAAACTCGGGGTCATCAGGCCTGGGTGTATTGGGAGTACTGCTACACCCCCCCAACACCAGCAACCCCAGCATCCATACGCTTTTCATCATGGCTCTCCCCATTAGGTCCGCTGGATCAGGAAGGACATCATGCCATCCACCGCAGAGAGGACTTTAGAGTTCATCTCGTAGACCCGCTGAGCCTGGATCAGATTCACCAGCTCTTCGGTGACGTTAACGTTGGAGCTTTCCAGCATCCCTTGCTTCAAGACCCCCATGCCATCCGCCCCTGCAGTTCCCTGAATGGCTGCACCGCTGGACTGGGTTTCCAGAAACATGTTCTCACCCATCGGCTGCAGACCACTGGCATTGACAAAATCTGACAGGGTGATCTGTCCGACCACTTGAGAAGCACCATCCCCCTTCAGCTGTACCGAGACCTGACCATCAGTGCCGACAGTGACACTCTGGGCATTTTCCGGGATCTGGATTTCTGGCTGCAGGGGATAACCGTTACCCGGCGTCACTATGGTGCCTTCGCTGTTAAGGGTGAATTGCCCATTACGGGTATAGGCCAGGCTGCCGTCGGGCAATTGAATTTCAAAGTAGCCACGGCCACTGATCATCAGATCCAGCGAATTATCCGTAGTCTGTACGTTGCCCTGACTGTGGTTTTTCTGGGTAGCCACCACCTTGGCGCCCGCGCCAAGCATCAAGCCGGAGGGCAACTCGGTATCCGCCGACGAACGGCCGCCGGGCTGATTGATGTTTTGATAGAGCAGATCCTCGAAAATGGCCCGCGATTTCTTGAAACCAACGGTGCTGGCGTTCGCCAGGTTGTTCGAGGTGACCGAAATATTGGTCTGCTGAGCATCCAACCCGGTCTTGCTGATCCAGAGTGCAGGATTCATAGGTAACTCCTTGATTAGCTGATACGCAGCAACTGGGTTTGGGCCTCGTCATTCTCTTCGGCCGTTTTCATCATCTTGACCTGGGTTTCAAACTGTCGTTGTAACCGGATCAGGTTGGTCATCTCATCCACCACATTGACATTGCTCCCCTCCAGGGAGCCGGCGATCAGGCCAACGTTGGCAGAGGCAGGCTCATTCTGGCCATCTTTGCGCCGAAAAAGCCCATCCTGGCCCTTCTCTACCGCATCGGCGGCCGGGTTAACCAGTTTGATCCGCTGAAAATCTTCCGACAAATTCGCGGCGGCCCCTTCAGGACGGCCACTGATGGTGCCATCCCGGTTAATCTCCAGCTTCTCCATCGGCATTGGCAGCACGATGGGTTGACCACCGTCATCCACGACGTTCAAGCCGGTAGAGGTCTGCAGGTTGCCAGTCGCATTGACCTGCAGATTTCCCATACGGGTATAGGCCTCCCCCCCCTTCGGATCTTGCACCGCAATCCAGCCGGGACCATCCACCGCCACGTCAAGATCCCTCCCCGTGGTCATCAACATGCCATGCTGCAGGTTCTGGCCGGGACGTTCCGTCATGGCAAATACCCGACTGGGCAGCCCCTCACCAAAGGCCTGCATGCTGCGGGCCTGCTCGAAATCGGATTTAAAGCCGGTGGTATTGGCATTGGCGAGGTTATTACCGCGAACAGCCAGGCTGTTCATGTTCTCTTTGGCCCCGGACATGGCGATATAAAGCAGGTGATCCATGGGATTCTCCGTCAAACAGATGACTCTGACAGCAGAACTGCAATTTGGATGCCAACAGAAGGGGAATGCCACGCCATTCGACAGTAGAGAACGATAAAAAAACGGGGCACCCAAGGTGCCCCGTCGCCTGAGAGGAATTAACGGATCTGCAAGATGGTCTGCTGCAGCGAACTGTTGACCTCCAGAGAGCGGGAGTTCGCCTGGAAGTTACGCTGGGCAGTGATCAGATCAACCAGTTCGGAGGTCAAATCTACGTTGGATTGCTCCAGCGCCGACGATTTGATGGTACCGAAGGTGCCTGAATTGGGCGTTCCCGGCAAAGCATCGCCGGAGAGCAGGGATTGCCGCCAGGAAGTATCACCCACCTGGGTCAGCCCTTGCGAGTTGGCAAATTTGGCCATGGCCACCATGGCTACCTTGATGGTGGTGGCATTGCTGTAGGTTGCAGAGACAATCCCATCCGGCGTGATCTCGACCTTGGTCAAACGGCCGACAGTGGAACCATCCTGTGACAACTTGTTGACTTCAAACGGTGAGGCATATTGGGTCACAGTGCCGAAAGTGATATCTACCTGCTGGGTAGGATCCGCACCATTGGTAATAATTCCCGCTCCTGCTGCCCCCAACTGCTCCGTTTGGATGTTTGCCGGTGTGGTCGGAGTAATCATTTTACCATCGGCACCAAAGGTAATTCGGGCACCGGCAGGTGCAGGATTCAACCCTGTGGCCATTGTTGGCGTCACCCCTCCGACGATATCGACCGGCTTGTCACCTTGATAAAGATACATGCGCCAAGCTGTCGGGCTGGCTGGCTTGGTCAGGTCTGCTGGATCTGCTTCTTTGACAAAATACTGGGTGATAGTGTGAGGTTCACCGAGCGAGTCATAAATCACCACTGAGGTGGATGAGGAGTAGGTTTTGGAATCCTTAGGGTCAAAGGTGGAGGCATCCCCCGCACCATTACCTGCAGGCAGGGGCGATGCGGTGGAAGGCAAGTTGAAACTTGCATCAATCTTGCTGGTTTTGATCGGCTCACCCGCCCGATCAGGGATCTGGATCGGCTTGGTCGCATTGATACTGACCGCCTTGGGTGTGCCATCGGCGTTGATCTCGTAGCCTTGCAGATAGTGGCCCTGATTGTTGACCATATAGCTGTTTTCATTGAGCTTGAATGCACCGGCACGGGTGTAGGTGCGATCCAGGTTGGTCAAACCATCAGAGGTGACAAAGAAGCCGTTCCCCTGAATGGCCAAATCCAGTGCGTTATTGGTAAATTGCAGCGCACCCTGATGGAACTGCTGGGCAACAGCACCGGTCGCCACACCGTTACCGACCTGAGTCTTGGCATTGACAAAGATGGAGTTGGCGTAGACATCCGCAAACTCGGCACGGGACTCTTTAAAGCCCATTGTATTGACGTTCGCAATGTTGTTAGCGGTGACGTTCAAGTCTTTTTGTGCCGCGTTGACACCGCTCAAGGCATTGTTAAATGACATATCCAGCTCCTTAGATCGATGCTGTCGACGTGGTTTTTGACGGAGTAGCCGTCTGGTTTGGATTGGTGCCTGATATTTGCAGGACGGAACTCAGCAGGGTGCTCCCCAGTCCCTTCAAATTAAGCATTGTGGGATTTGTTGCATTCCCCAGGGCAACGCTGTCGACCTTGCCATAAGCGTATGTGGGAATAGTTTCTGCCTTGCCATCCACACTGCCACTGGCCTTGATCACGTATTTGCCTGGCTTGACCCGGTTGCCCGCCTTGTCAGTGCCATCCCAGGCGATCTCCACATTGCCCTTCTGTTCTCCTTCCAGGCTAAATTCCTTGATGACCTGACCCGCCTCGTCTTCAACGATAATCTTGACACCCGCGTATTGATTGGTCGTGCCAACCTGAACGACACCGGAAACAGGGCCCTCCTTGTCCAGATAGCCCACATTGCTGGGCAAGAGTACATTCTGGCCAACCAGAGAAGATGCTTGCAGAGCCTGGCTGGAGATCATCTGCTCATTGAGCTTGCCCATCTGGGTAGACAGACTGCTGATCCCCTCCGAGGTAGACATGGAAGCCATCTGGGAGAGCATCTGGGCATTGTCCACCGGCTTGAAGGGATCCTGATATGATAGTTGCATGGTCAGCAGTTTCATAAACGAAGCCTGATCCAGCTCTTTCTTCGGCGTCGTTGTGGTGCCTGTGGTCTGGGTCGTGGTACGGCCAATGCCGTTCACACTGTTTGTGGTGTCGACCATGTTGCATCCCTCCTATCAGGATTTGCCAAGCTGGAGCGTCTGCTGCAGCATCTTCTTGGCCGAATCTGCAACCTGTACATTGGTCTGGTAGCTGCGCGAGGCATTGATCATGTCAGCCATCTCTTCAACCATGTTGACGTTCGGTTTGAAGATAAAGCCATCCTTGTCCGCCATCGGGTGGTTAGGGTTGTACTCCTTGAGCAGTGGAGCCTTGCTCTCGACAATGCCCTTCACCTCAACGCCGACCGATCCCTGCTTATCTGACATGGCCTGATCGAGCTGAGCGGCAAAAATTGGCCGCCTTGCGTGGTAAGTGTTTTCCACGCTGGAGCTTACGCTGTCCGCGTTGGCCATATTGCTGGCAACCGTATTGAGACGCACGGACTGCGCACTCATGGCCGAGCCGGCAATATCAAAGACCTTGAACAAACTCATCACTGCTCTCCTTTCAGGGCTTTAAGCAGGCCACTGATCTTGCGATTCATAAATTCCAAGGAGGTTTGGTACTCCAGACTGTTGCGCAAGAACTCGCTCCGCTCCTGCTGCACATCCACCGTGTTGCCATCACCCGTATCAGGCTGCAACGGATTGCGGTATTGAACAGTACCGGGGGCATCCATATTCAAGGCAAAGTGCTTTTCACTGGTTGTTACCAGGCCAAAACCCTGTTTATGCTGGGCATCCTGCAATGCCTGTGCAAAGTTGATATCCCTTGCTTTAAAACCTGGCGTGTCCGCATTGGCAATATTGCTGGACAACACCTCGGCACGCTTGGCGCGAACACCCAGCGTGTATTGATGGATACCAAATGCCTTGTCGAATGAAAAAGCCATAGCACACCTCCTGCTTGGTATATTTTGCCTGCAAGAGATGTGCCAGACGATTTTCAAAATGCTGCGGGCCGTCGAGCCTAGCTATAAAAGCCTTTAAACGGAGTGCAAGGATCTGCTGCGCGATAGATAGGAACATGGTGCAATGCCATCACGAATTGAGCTATAAGAATGGAGCCATAAAGAGAGAAGGAGGCACTGTGCCTCCTTCTCTTATAACAATGTCACCAATCACAACTCATTGAATACCATGGGCTGCAACGTTATTTGACCTTGTAAACAATTCCGGGATTGCACCGAATCATCTCGAATCGGTCAGTCAAACCCGCCAGCGATTCCGACGCTCCCAGCATCAGGTATCCACCAGGATTGAGGCTGGATGCAAACTGGTTGAGGATTTTTGACTTCACTTCCGGTGCAAAGTAGATAAGCACGTTACGGCAAAAAATGATGTCAAATTTACCGAGCAGACTATAACTCTCCAGCAGATTGAGCGGCCGAAAGGTGGTCAATTTTCTGACTCGCTCTACCACCCGCATTTTGTTGTCACCATAGGGCTCAAAAAACATCTTCTTGCGCTCTGGCGACAATCCGCGTGCCAAAGCCAGACTGTCATATACCCCTTCCTTGCACTGATTCAGCATGGTAGTCGATATGTCTGTCCCGACAATCTGCACTCCACCGGGCAAGGTACCCGGCTTCTTCATCTGCTGCTCCAGCGCCGTCATGGCGATAGAATATGGCTCCTGTCCCGAAGATGAGGCAGCAGACCAAATCTTGACAGGGCGACCACTTTTGCCCAATTCAGGAAAAATCTTGTCGGTCAGCAGCTGGAACGGATATGTATCACGAAACCAGAGGGTCTCGTTAGTGGTCATCGCATCAACAACCGCCATTTTCAGGTCACGCTCTCGTACACTCATTGCACGGGTGACCAGTTCAGACAGACTCTCGATGCCAAACTGTGCCATCAAAGGTGAAAGACGGCTCTTCACCAGATACTGTTTGTTATCACCCAGCACGATCCCGCTCTGAACCGCAAGAAAGTTGCTGAACTGTTTGTATAAGTCATCCGAAAGTGTCTTCATGCAGCTGTTCTTCTTTAAATTAGAGTGCGTTTTGTACGGCTTTGGCCAATTCATCAGGCTGGAACTTGGCAATAAAGTTGTTTGCACCAACTTTTTGCACCATAGCCTGGTTAAATACACCACTGAGCGAGGTATGCAGAATAACATGCAAATCTTTGAGATTGGGATTATTCCGGATCTCGGCAGTGAATGTATAGCCATCCATCTCGGGCATTTCGATATCGGAAATCACCAGCGCAATCTGATCCTTGATAGGGCCATTTTTGGTCATCTCCAGCAGCATGTTCAATGCTTCGCGGCCATCTTTTGCCAGCACGCATTCAACTCCGATCGCCTCCAGCGCACGCTGTACCTGTTTGCGCGCAACCGAAGAGTCGTCAGCAACCAATACGGGACGTCCCAAGGTCGGATGCTCGACACTGGCCTCCACCAGCTCCTGGCTGACCTCAGTAGAAACCGGAGATATTTCGTTGAGAATACGTTCAACGTCGAGGATCTCGACCAACTCGCCATCAACCTCGGTAACCGCCGTCATATAGTTGATGCGACCAGCCCCCTTGGGGGGAGGAAGGATAGATTCCCAGTTCATATTGATGATGCGCTCGACCGAGTGCACCAAAAAACCCTGAATGGAGCGGTTGTACTCGGAGATGATAATGAAGCACTTGCTCAAATCTTCAATGGGGCGCTTGCCCATTGCCATGCTGAGATCGATGACCGAGATAGTCTGGCCACGAATATGAGCCACTCCGCGAATACAGGAGTTCAACTTGGGCATCACGGTCAAGGGGGGGCACTGCAACACTTCACGCACTTTGAATACGTTGATGCCAAATCTTTGACGTCCATTGAGACGAAACAACAACAATTCCAGCCGGTTTTGCCCCACTAGCTGGGTACGTTGGTTGACCGAGTCCAGGATACTGGCCATAAACACTCCCTAAAAACGCTTGGCATTAATCATGCATGCGTGATGGATTGCGTCAGACTATCGATGTGACAACAAACAGATTCTGAAGCAATCATAGTTAAATATGGTGATATGCGTGAACAACTTATCGACCGACGAGCGAAAATGATTAACCGACTTTTACTCATCAGCCTCTTTTTTGGCAGCATATCCTCGAGCCATGCCTCGGATGTCACAACCTATCTGAGAGAGCAGGCACAAGAGTTCGTTTATGGTCAACTCGATCTGCCGCTGGATGCCAGAGCAGAGGTCACTGCCGCGACCCTTGATGAGAGACTCCCGCTAACCCGTTGCGATGATCTGTTGACCATCAGCTTGCCAGCAAAAATGGAAATTCGTCGTAATACAACTGTTTACATGAAGTGTGAGGAAGAAAAACCCTGGGATGTCTACTTACCGGTAAGGGTCAGTATTCAAAAACCCTTTGTTACTGTCACCGACCCCATTGCCAAAGGGGATCTGCTGAATGAAAGCAAGCTGGTAGTGGCGTTTCAGGATCAAACCCTGATCCGTGGTGACTATCTGACCAACCCGGCCCCTTTGATTGGGGTACGCAGCAAGCGGGAGATCAAACCGGGACAGCCCATCCGCTTGAGCCAGGTTTGCGTGATATGTAAAGGGGATCAGGTCACCCTGACAGCCGAAAACAGCAACTTCCAGATCAAAACCATGGCCCGAGCCTTGCAAGATGGCAGTTTCGGAGAGATCATCAAACTCGTCAATATTCGCTCCGGCAAAACGGTGGAAGGTAAAGTCACAGCAGTCGGTGCCGCATCAGTCACTTTTTGATATCTGGAGCCTGACAATTTTTTTTCTAAAGTTTTGACCTGCCGCACCGATAAACAGGTAAGCAAATCTTAAAGCAGACGAAGGTAACTAAAATGGCCATCAACAATATCAACAACTTGGCGAATAATCGGTTGCAAAATACCGCTAATAGCCAAGGGACAGGCAGCAAGTCAGTCACCTCATCGCCCGAAAACAAAGCGACCACTGTCAAGCTGGACTCCGTCTCCTTGACCAGTGAGGCGCAACAATTGCAAAAAATGCAACAGAACCTCAATACCGCCTCAACCGGCAACGAGAGCAAGGTTGAACGACTGAAAAAAGCCGTCGCGAGTGGCGAATATCAGGTTAACAGCGACGCTGTAGCCAAGAAGATGTTCAGTTTCGAGGCCAATCTGGACAAAGTTCTGGGATGATGGACTTACCTTCGTTACTGCACACCCAAGATGATTACCTTAGCCAGATGCAAGGCATTCTGGAAGAGGAGTTCAGCTTGCTCGAGCAGCATCAGGCACTGGCCCTGCCTGCACTGACCGAGCGCAAACAGCAGTTGCTTGCTGCGATAGAAACTCTGGACAAGACACTGGCAGAGATGCCGGAACTGGCACTGCAGCTAGCAGCCTATCCCGACGAGATGGCGCAGCTTCGTGCAAAACTGGATGCCTGCCAGGCACAAAATGATATCAACGGTCGCTTGCTTGAATTGAGCATCGTCTCCAACCGTCGTCTGGCAACCTTTCTGAGTCAGTTGCGTGATCGCAACAGCCTGACCTATGACGCCAAAGGCAATACTCGCTCTGGCACCCGCTCCTACAGTATCAAGGCCTGACATCTCTTATCAGGCCTTGCATTTTTGCTCTCCGTTTTAAAGCGCGAGGCGCAACAACTCCCGCCCATCCTCACACGCGTTGACGCGCAGTACCCCATCCTCATAGCTTCCATAACTGGCTGGCAGCTCGCCGCGCGGGAAACAGATTGACCCCGGGTTCATCAATATCCGTTCCCCCTGCCACTCCAGCACAGGTACATGGGTGTGGCCGCTCATGAACAGACTACCCGCCGGTAGCTGTACCTCGTCCGGGCGATAAAGATGACCGTGGCTGACAAACCAGCGCCGCTCATCGATCAGCAACTGGTTGTAGGGGGCTGTGATGGGAAAGCGCAACAGCATCTGATCCACTTCGGAATCGCAATTGCCCCGCACCGCGATGATCTGTGGCGCAAGCTCGTTGAGCCTGTCAGCCACTGCCGCCGGGTTATACCCTTCCGGCAGAGGATTACGCGGGCCATGGTTGAGCAGATCGCCGAGCAGCAGATAGTGATCCGGCTGCCAGGAGTCAAGTTGGGTCAGCACCCGCTCCAGCGCAATGATGCTGCCGTGGATGTCGGAAATGATGGCAAGTTTCATGAAATGCTCCTCACTGCGGGCTGAAATAGAGATCCTTGGTGGCAATCGTCCCTTTCAAATTCTGGCTGGGCAGCCCTCGCAGCGCGGGATCGACCAGTCTCATCTGATTGTAATGATACACGGGGAGGATCGGCGCCTCCTCAAGCAGCAACTGTTCGGCATGCCGGTAGAGTTCAACCCGGCTCGCGCTGTCCAGCGTATTGGCTGCCTGCTCCAGCATCAGATCAAAGTCGGGATTGCAGTAGCCGCTCTCGTTGCGCAGATCTTGACAACGGAAGCTGCCCAGCATGGCTGATGGCTCCACGTAATCGCCAAACAGGAAGCTTCTGGCCACCTGGAAATCACCGCTATCCTTGGCCACCTGATAGGCGCCCCACTCCAGACTGCTGAGGGTGACCTGTACCCCCAGCTTCTGCCACATGGCGGCAATGGCCATCGCCATCTGCTTGTGGGTTTCTGCGCTGTTGTAGGTAATGCTCAGCTTGAGTGGATTCGCACTGTTATACCCGGCCGCTGACAGCAGCGCTGCCGCTTTGGCCTGGCGGGTTGGCATATCTTCAAGCGCCACAGGCAATATCACCCGGGGGTAACCCGGCATCTCCGGCAACAGCGACCATGCTGCCTGCTCATCCTGCCCGCTCACCGATCCAATGAGCTGCTGTCGATCAACCGCCATGGAGAGCGCCTGACGCACCCGCACATCCTGCAGTTCGGGGCGCTTCAGATTGAACGCATAGAGATAGGTGCCAAACAGCGGCACGCCCCAGAGCCGCTCCGGGGATCCGCGCTTCATCTTCTGGTAATAGCCGAGGGAGACCTTGTTGGTCAGCTGGATTTCACCGGCCTCATAACGCAGCCGCTCCGCATGTTGCGAGGTGATCGGCAGGTAGGTGACTCGCCCGATGCGAGTGTGGCGATCGTCCCAGTAGTGGATATTGCGTTCGGCTTCGAGTCTCTCGTTAGGCACCCAACTAGCCAAACGATACGCCCCATTGCTCACCAGCTTGCCGGGCTCGGTCCACTGTTTGCCAAACTGGGCTATCACCTGCCGATTGACCGGTACAAAGGGACGCTGACTTATTAGCTGCAAAAAATAAGGAACCGGCCGCTCCAGGGTGACTTTCAGGATCTGATCGCTTTGCGCCTCAATGCCAAGATTGTCGAGCTCCAGTGCGCCGGCATAGATGGATTGCGCATTGTTGATCCCCATGGCCAACAGCAATCCGGCAGAAGGGGAGTTGATGGCCGGATCGAGCAGACGGCGCCAGGCATAGACGAAATCAGCGGCTACCAGCGGCTCGCCATTGGACCACTTCAGTTGGGGGCGCAGGAAAAATCGCCACTCCAGCCCATCTTCACTGACCTCCCAGCGCTGTGCCTGAGCCGGGACGATATGCCCCTGGCCATCCTCACTGACCAGCCCTTCAAAAAGATCGACCAACACGGCTTCCCCCGGAAAACCGGAGCGCACCAGTGCCGGGTCAAGGGATTCCGGTTCGGCACCATTGCCTTTGACCAACATCTGCCGGTCGGCCACAGGAGGCTGCTGTACAACGGCTGTTGCATGAGCCTGTGGAACGGCCAGCGCGGCAAGCAATAGGGGGGGGAGCCAGCGTCGCGCCAGCGTGGGGAAGAAACCAGACCTCATGACAAAACCTCGAATAAAACTACTGCAGGAGGGGGAAGGCCGACGGCTCGCCTTATGAATGCCTGATGCCGCGCTTGTTATCCCCGAAAACGCCCCGTATTGTATCGGGCTTGCCCGGGAGATGGAGTCTTTCGGGAGATTTTTTTCAGGAGTTTTTATGGGTTATGAGTGGCTGGCCCTCGCCTCGGCCAGTTTATGGGCAATTGCAGCGCTGATTTCGGTCAAACCGGCCCGTCATCTCGGCGCATTTGCCTACAGCCGCTGGCGCATGTTTCTGGTCAGCCTGATGCTCGGCAGCATCAGCCTGCTCAGCGGCGGCTGGCAAACCCTCACCGCCGGCACACTTCCACTGCTCGCCCTCTCCGGACTTATCGGCATTTTTATTGGTGATACGGCGCTCTATGCCTGCATGAACAGGATGGGCCCAAGACGCAGCGGCCTGCTCTTCTCCTGTCATGCCCTCTTCTCAGCCATGCTGGGGCTCTGGTTGTTTAATGAGCCACTGACCGGATGGCGCTTGCTGGGTGCCTTGCTGGTTTTTGTCGGCGTGATGCTGGCGATCCTGTTTGGCAGGCGCAGCAACAATAACGAGTGGGAGCAGATCCGTGGCGGCCTGGGAATAGGCATCACGCTGGGTCTCACCGCTGCGCTTTGCCAGAGTCTCGGTGTGATCATCGCCAAACCTGTGATGGTGAGCGGCAATGTCGATGCCGTCAGCGCGTCCGGGGTCAGAATGGCCACCGCGTTGCTGGCACACTGCAGCTTGCAACTGGCAGGAATGCCTATCGCACGTCCGTTAAACCCTATCAACCGTAGGGTCCTAGCTATGATCATCGCTAATGGCTTCCTGGCGATGACGCTAGGCATGACGCTGATCCTGATTGCGTTACGGCAGGGCGAGGTTGGCATGGTGGCCATTCTCTCCTCCACCACGCCGGTACTGCTGCTGCCACTGTTGTGGTGGCACTCGGGGGAGCGGCCATCCATTGCCGCCTGGGTGGGGGCACTGATTGCCACCCTGGGTACGGCACTGGTGCTGGGTTTCAGCACTCACTGACACCCGGCAACAAGCTTGATCAGAACAGGGCGATCTCGTCAACGGTCAGCTCACGGTATTCACCGAGAGCAAGCGTCTCATCCAGCGTCAGGCCGCCAATCCGCTCGCGATGCAAGCCAACGACCTTGTTACCGATGGAGGCAAACATCCGCTTGACCTGATGGTACTTGCCTTCGTGAATTGTCAGCCTGGCCTCGCACTCACCGAGAATTTCCAGCTGGGCTGGACGGGTTTTATCGGTCTCGTTGCGCAGGTAGACCCCTTCGGCGAACAACTCGATTGCATCCGGGCTCACCGGGTCGGCCAGCCAGACGTGATAGGTTTTGGCACATTCGCGACGCGGCGAGGTGATGCGATGGGACCATTGACCATCGTCGGTCACCAACACCAGTCCGGTGGTATCGAGGTCAAGGCGCCCCACCACGTGCAGCTTGCCCATCGCCGGCTCATCCATCAGGAAGAAAACGGTCGGGTGATCCGGATCCTCGTTGGAGCAGACATACCCTTCCGGTTTGTGCAGCATGAAATAACGGTTGCGCTGCTCCAGCGTCAGCAGCACGCCGTCAAACTCGATCTGGCTCTGCTCATTGATATGAAAGGCAGGCTGCTTGACCACAATGCCATCCACCATGACCTCACCCTGACGGATCAGTTTGCCTGCCAGCGAGCGGGTCAAATCGGAACAATCGCACAGAAATTTATCAAGCCGCATTCACAACCTCGGAGTCCAACAAGTAAAGGGGCGTCATTATATCGGGCGGGGGCGACAACGCCACTGTTAAGGGGTTGCCAATTATGACGAACTGGTCATCCGATGTTACACTTCTCCGGTGTGACCCATCCGAACGATACTCATAATAATAAGAGTCAGGAAGCCCTCATGAAGTCTCAAGCATCCTATCCCGTCATTCCCGTCAACCAGCTGAAACCCGGCATGTATGTCATTGCTATCGCCAGCCAGACAGGTGGGATGGAGATCGCCCAGATGGGCTTGGTGACCAGCGTGGCGCAAATTGCCAATCTGGTGCGTCAGGGGGTGCTCACGGTACGCATCGATCTGGCCCGCAGCAAGCTGGGCAGTGCCGAGAGTGACGCCGTTACCTCCCCCGATCTCAATGCCAACAGCGCCCAGGTAGGGCGCCGGGCCAGTGCCAACGGCGAAGGACGGGAGCTTAAAATCCGCCGCCTCTATCAGGAAGCGCGCGAGCTGCAAGGCAAGTTCATTCGTCACCTCAAAGCGGGTGAACCCATCGACATCACCCCGCTGGCCGAAGTCGCCGAAGAGATGGTGGACACCATGTTCACCCACGGCGATGCCATGCTCTGTCTGGCCCGTATTCGCGCCAAGGATGCCTACCTGATGGAGCACTCCATGAACGTGGCCATTCTGCTGGCCAACTTCGGCCGTTATCTGGGGCTGGAGCGCAGCGTGCTCAAGGAGTTGACTCTGGGAGGGCTGTTGCACGACGTGGGCAAGATCATGACGCCGGACGAGGTGCTCAACAAACCGGGCAAGCTGACCGACGAGGAGTTTGCCATCATGCGCCAGCATGTGGTGCATAGCTACGACATTCTCCGCAATACCCCCGGCATCACCCCAACCATGCTGGAAGTAGCCGCCAACCACCACGAGCGGCTCGATGGTACTGGCTACCCGCAGCGGCTGAAGGGGGATGAACTCTCCCTCTATACCCGCATGAGCGGTATTGTCGATGTCTATGACGCAGTAACTGCCGACAGAGTCTACAAGGCTGGCATGCAACCCACCCAGGCCTTTCGCATTCTGCTAAAGGGAGTCAACCAGCACTTCGATGCCGAACTGGTCACCAAGTTCATCAAATGCATGGGGGTCTATCCGGTGGGAACGCTGGTACAGCTTTCAAACCAGCGGTTGGCCATCGTGATGCAGCGCAACGAGCAGCAGCCGCTCAAGCCGGTGGTCAAGGTGATCTATCACGCTTCCCAGCGCCACTACCTCGATGTGCAGTGGCTGGATCTGGCCAGATCGAGTGTGAAGGAGAGCATCGAGTGCACGGTCGACCCCAAAGAGTTTGGCATCAACCTCACCAACTTCTTCTAACTCTGTCCTCACGACTGGCGCTGGCTATCGAGCCAGTGCCGGATCAGAAACTCCTCATCCAGCGGCGAGAGATCGAAACGCAGGCTGGCCTCTTCGATGGCGGCGATATCGTACTGGTGGTGCTCACTGAGCCAGCGCACCGCACGTCGCAGATCTTCACCATGGGGGAGCAGCAGATGGTCGCTCATGGGATACCTCCGGTAGATCGCAAGGCAGCCAGCGCATCTGACTGCCTATTACAAGTCTAGTCGGTCAATCCCAATCCCCTCCTGCGTCTCCTCACCCTCCCCCATCTGTCACTGCAATCAGGCAATCAGCGACCGAAGGCGCGCTGCCAATCCTGATCAAACTTCGTCAATGCCGCATCCACCGCCGGCACGTTCAGCAACTGCTCGGCCACATCGAGCGGCAATGTGATGGATTGGCAACCGGCCAGCAGGCAGTCGAGCGCCTGGCGCGGGGTACGGAACGATGCCGCCAGCACCTTGCTGTTCGGCGCGTGCAGCGCAAGCAGCTGTTGCAGCTCCTGCACGGTGGCGATGCCGTCACCCCCCTGGGCATCCAGCCGGTTGACGTAGGGCGCCACGTACTCTGCCCCCGCCACCGCCGCCAGCCAACCCTGCAGCGGGGTATAGACAGCGGTGCCCAAAGTCGGCACACCGTTGGCGGTCAGGCTCTTGATGGCCGCCAGCCCCTCTGCGCATACCGGGATTTTGATCACCAGATCCGGGTCCAGCTCACGCAGGGCGAACGCCTCGCGCACCATCTCGGTTTCAGTTTTGGCCATCACCTGGGCAAACAGGCGCGCCTTGGGCCCCAGCACATCGCGCAAGGCGGGCAGCAGCTCACAGAGCGGCAATCCCCCGGCGGCGGTAATGGAAGGATTGGTGGTGACACCGGCCAACGGCAGGATCCGTGACCAGCGACGCACTGCCGCCACATCGGCGGTATCGAGATACAGCTCCATCTCTAACTCCTTAACGGGATGTTCAATATATCACCATTCTAGCGATAAAACATCTGCAAATAGCTTGATCGAAATCAAATCAACTTTCGAATGAAAGCAAATAAAATGCGTATACAAAAGGAGGCGGTATGATTTTCGACCTGCAACGATATTCAACTCACGACGGCCCCGGCATTCGCACCCTGGTGTTTCTCAAGGGGTGCTCGCTGGCCTGTCGGTGGTGTCAAAACCCGGAAAGCCGCTCTCCCAAGCCGGACATACTACTCGACCGGCGCCAGTGCATCGAGGGATGCCAGCTCTGCAGCCAGGCTTGTCCGGCAATCTTGCGTGACAGCGATGGCATCCAGCTCAGGCGTTCTGCCCTCAAGGCCGATGATATGGAACGGCTGCGCGGCCTCTGTCCGAGCGAAGCGCTGCAGGTGTGCGGCCGGGATGAAACGCTGGACACCCTGATGGACACCATCCTGCGGGATCGCCCCTTCTTTGAGCACAGCGGCGGTGGCGTCACCCTCTCCGGTGGCGAGCCGTTTATGCAGCCCGACTTTGCCGCGTCCCTGCTGGCCCGCTGCAAGGCCGAAGGGCTGCACACCGCGGTCGAGAGCTGCCTGCATGTGCCCTGGCATCAGATTGAGCCAAGCCTCCCCTCACTGGATCTGGTGCTGGCGGATCTCAAACACGTTGATAAAGAACGCTTCTTCCACTGGACCCGCGGCAAGGTGGAGCTGCCCATCGCTAACCTCAAACGCCTCGCCGAGCACGGCGTGCCGATGCAGATCCGGGTGCCGCTCATTCCCGGCTTCAATGCCGACCGCGCATCGATCAGCGCCATCACCGACACCGCTGCCAGCCTCGGCACGGTACAGGAGATCCACTTCCTCCCCTACCACACCCTGGGGATGGGCAAATATGCCCTGCTGGATCTGCCCTATCAGGCGCCAGAGACACCGCTCGAGGACCCCGATTTACTCCACTTTGCCCATGCATACGCCCAACGTCAGGGGCTGACCCCTGTGACCAGAGGATAAGATCATGACCCAGCTCGACCTCAATACCCTCAGCCCGCGGATCCGCGCCCACAAAGAGAGCCTGATCCACATCGTTCAGCCGCCGGTCTGCACCGAGCGTGCCCGCCACTACACCGAGGCCTATCAGGCTCATCTCGCCCGGCCGCTGCCGGTGCGCCGCGCCCTGGCGCTGGCTCATCACCTCAAGGAGCGCACCATCTGGATCAAGCACGACGAGCTGATCGTCGGCAATCAGGCCAGTCAGGTACGGGCGGCGCCGCTCTTTCCCGAATACACGGTGAGCTGGATTGAGAAGGAGGTCGACGAGCTGGCAGACCGTCCCGGCGCCGGTTTTGCAGTCAGCGAAACCGACAAGGAGATCATCCACGCCCTCACCCCCTTCTGGCGCGGCCAGACGGTGCAGGATCGCTGCTTCGGCCTCTTTACCGACGAGCAAAAAGCGCTGCTGGAGAGCGGCATCATCAAGGCCGAGGGCAACATGACCTCGGGGGATGCCCACCTCGCGGTCAACTATGAGGAGCTGCTCACGCTGGGTCTCGATGGCTTCAAGGCCAAGGTGGCCGAGCGCCGCAGTCGGCTGGATTTGGCGGATTGGGCCGATCTGCAGCGCGAGCAGTTCCTGCACGCCGTCGCCATCACTCTGGATGCGGTCAGCGCTCACATCGGGCGCTACGCTGCCTTTGCCCGTGACATGGCAGCACAAGAATCTCGCCCCGAGCGCCGAAACGAGCTTGAGACCATCGCGCTCAACTGCGCCCACATCGCCCACCAGTCCCCCGAGACCTTTTGGCAGGCACTGCAGCTCTGCTACTTTATCCAGCTCATCCTGCAGATCGAATCCAATGGCCACTCGGTGTCGTTCGGCCGGATGGATCAATATCTCTACCCCTGGTATCGCCGCGAGGTGGAATTGTCGGAATCCCTGCCACGGACGCGCGCCATCGAGCTGCTTCAAGGGTGCTGGCTCAAGTTGCTGGAGGTGAACAAGATCCGCTCCGGCACCCACTCCAAAGCCTCCGCCGGCAACCCGCTCTATCAGAACGTCACCATCGGCGGCCAGAACTGGCGGGATGGCAGTGCCCATGACGCGATCAATGGCCTCTCCTACGCGATTCTGGAGTCCTGCGGCCAGCTGCGATCCACCCAACCCAACCTCTCGGTGCGCTACCATGCCGGGATGAGCGAGGATTTCCTCGACGCCTGCATTCAGGTGATCCGCTGCGGCTTTGGCATGCCCGCCTTCAACAACGACGAAGTGGTGATCCCCGAGTTCATCAAGCTCGGGGTGAGCGTGGAGGATGCCCACCACTACGCCGCCATCGGCTGCATCGAGACCGCCGTGCCCGGCAAGTGGGGCTACCGCTGCACCGGCATGAGCTTTATCAACTTCGCCCGCATCCTGCTGGCCTCCCTTGATGGTGGCCGCGATGCCACCACCGGCAAGGTCTTCCTGCCCCAATCCCAGTCGCTGCGGGAAGGGACCTTTGGCAACTTTGACGAGGTGATGGCCCGTTGGGATGAGCAGGTGCGCTACTTCACCCGCAAATCCATCGAGATCGACTGCGTGGTCGACAGCGTGCTGGAGGCTCAAGCCCATGACATCCTCTGCAGCGCCCTGGTGGATGACTGCATCGAGCGCGGCAAGACCATCAAGGAGGGGGGCGCCGTCTATGACTGGGTCTCAGGTCTGCAGGTGGGGATCGCCAACCTTGGTAACAGCCTGGCTGCCCTAAAGAAACTGGTGTTCGAACAGGGGATAGTGGATCAGCAAGAGCTGGCCGAAGCACTCGAGCAAGATTTTTCAGGACTGGCGGGGGAGCAGCTGCGCCAGCGCCTCACCAATGCCGCCCCCAAATATGGCAACGATCTGGATGAGGTAGACATGCTGCTGGTAAAGGCTTACCAGAGCTACATCGACGAGCTCAAGGGGCTGCACAACACCCGCTTCGGCCGCGGCCCCATCGGCGGCACCTACTATGCCGGCACCTCCTCCATCTCGGCCAACGTCCCCTTCGGTGCCGCCACCATGGCCACCCCGGATGGCCGCCACGCCCGCACGCCGCTGGCGGAAGGGGCCAGCCCCTCGTCGGGTTCGGATCGTCTCGGCCCGACGGCGGTGTTCAACTCCATCGGCAAGCTGCCCACGGCGGCCATCCTCGGCGGGGTGCTGCTCAACCAGAAGCTGAGTCCGGCGAGCCTTGAGAACGAGCGGGACAAGGCCAAGCTGATGAGCCTGCTGCGCACCTTCTTCGAGGTGCACAAGGGGTGGCACGTGCAGTACAACATCGTCTCGCGGGAAACCCTGCTGGCAGCCAAGGCCAATCCGGATCAATACCGGGATCTGGTGGTACGGGTGGCGGGCTATTCAGCCTTCTTCACCGCCTTATCCCCGGATGCGCAAGATGATATCATCGCCCGCACCGAGCACAGTCTCTGACGGGGCGCTCCCCATGGCGCCTGTGACGTCATATGATTGGCAAGCCACCCTCGGGTGGCTTTCCGCTATCCACCACCTTGCATGCGAGCGCACCATGAATCCACGCCACCAACTGATCCTCACTCTGGTCCATCAGGCTCGCAAGATGAGCGTGAGTGAACTCTCCCGACACACAGGTGTGTCTGAGGTGACGGTGCGCAACGACCTCACCGCGCTGGAGAAACAGGGACTGCTCAGACGGGTACACGGCTCGGCCATGGCGCTGGAGACCGATGACCCCGATGCCCGGATGAACATCAACTACCTGCTCAAGGAGCGCCTCGCCGAGCGGGCCGCCCAGCTGGTGGAAGATGGCGAGACGGTCTTTATCGAAGGGGGCAGTGCCAACGCCATGCTGGCGCGCCATCTGGCCCTGCACAAACGGGTCACCATCATCACCATCAGCAGCTATATCGCCCATCTGCTCAAAGATACCCCGGCTCAGGTGGTGCTGCTCGGCGGGCTGTTCCAGCATCAGAGCGAGAGCGTGGTGGGGCCGCTCACGCGCCTCTGCATCGAGCAGGTGCACTTCTCCAAGGCCTTTATCGGGGTCGACGGTTTTCATCCCGAGATGGGCTTTACCGGCCGCGACATGATGCGGGCCGACGTGGTCAACAGCGTGCTGGCCAAGGGGATGACCAATGTGGTGATCACCGACAGCAGCAAATTTGGCGCCATCCACCCGAGCCAGCTTGGCGCGCCGGGCCAGATCAACGTGCTGGTTACCGACGATGCCCTGCCCGCCCCCATGCGGGCCACCCTGGCCGCACGCGGCATCACAGTGCACTGCGTCTCTGCCTGAATCGCACCTGGCCCCCGTTGCCGGGTTGCTCCCCCGCCGGTCGGCTTGACGGCGCCCACCCTGGCGGGGGTATGCTCGTCCTCTTTTGGCCTCTCATGGCAGAGGCCACAGACCGAAGGACACCGCATGCACACCAAAGACAAGTTTCTGGCCGCTCTGGTCATCCTCTGCTGGGGGCTTAACTTCGTGGCCATCAAGTGGGGGCTGGAGGGGATCCCCCCACTGCTGCTGGGTGCGCTGCGCTTTATCGGCGTGGTCTTCCCCGCCATCTTGCTGGTACCCAAACCTGCCATGCCCTGGCGCTGGCTGCTGGCCTATGGCGGCGCCATCAGCCTCGGTCAATTCGCATTTTTGTTCAGTGCCATGAAATTCGGCATGCCCGCAGGTATGGCCTCGCTGGTGCTGCAATCCCAGGTGGTATTCACCCTGCTTTTTGCAATGATCTGGCTGGGGGAGCGCTGGCAATCCCACCACTGGGTGGCGCTGCCCTTGGCGGGATTCGGCCTCTATCTCATCGCCACTCACGGTGAAGGCAACCTGACCCTGTTAGGGTTTGTCCTGACGCTGTGTGCCGCCGCCTGTTGGGGCCTTGGCAACGTCATCAATCGCCAGATTGGTCTGCGCTACCAGACCACGCTGCCGAGCCTGATCGCCTGGGGCGGTCTGGTGCCCATCCTGCCATTTTTCGCCCTCTCCTGGCTGTTCGAAGGGCCGGAGCTGATGGCCAGCAGCCTGCGCGACTTCAGCTGGCAGGGATTGCTGTGCGTGCTCTATCTCTCGTATGTCGCGACCTGGCTGGGTTACGGCCTGTGGGGACGACTGCTGATGCGCTATCCGGTGGCGCAGGTGGCACCGCTCTCCCTGCTGATCCCCTGTGTCGGCATGGTCACGGCAGCGCTGCTGCTCGATGAACATCCAACACCCTTGCAGTGGCTGGGCTCAGCTCTGGTGCTGCTCGGCTTTGTGGTCCATCTGCTGGGTAGCCGACTGCGCTGGTTCAAACCACAGAGAGCGACATGATGAGCGCCTGCCCATTTACGCTATTTCATTGACCTGACAGGATAAAATTTCCATGATGAGCCAGTCCCCATCGGGACTGACATCACCAGTGTGTGATCTGCAGGAAGCAGACTTCAGGAGAGCAAGGACATGCCATCGACCATCATCGCCGGGGAGCGCCGACTCTCCCCTATCATTCGCGCCACCGCCATCACCCTGACCCTGTGCTGGAGCCCGTTTGGCTGGAGTGCCACGCTGCCCGCTGACTTGAAGTGGGAGAGCAACAACCAGGATCCTCTCTATGCCGATCCGGCCGCCAAGCGCGGCGGCACCTTTCGCACCTTTATGACCAGCTTCCCCCTGACCCTGCGCAAATATGGCCCCGACTCCAACGGCGGCTTTGCCGGTTACGTGCGGGAAACCAACCTGCCACTGCTGAGCACTCATCCCGTCACCGGCAACCCCATGCCGATGCTGGCAAACGAGTGGGCCTTCGGCGCCGACAACAAGACCCTCTATTTTCGCATCAATCCCAAGGCACGCTGGTCAGATGGCCAACCGGTCACCGCCGATGACTGGCTCTTTACCCTCAAGATGATGCGCAGCAAGGAGATCAACGACCCCTGGTACAACAACTACTACAGCACCCAGATAGCAGACATAACCAAGTTTGATGATCACACCCTGGCCATCACCAGCGGCACCGAAAAGAGCCGCCAGGATCTGCTCGAATCGCTGCCCATCAGCCCGGAGCCGAGCCACGCCATCAAGCTCACCGCCAACTGGGTCAAGGAGTACAACTGGAAGGTGTTGCCGGTCACCGGTCCCTATCAGATCGATCAGGTGAAAAAGGGCAAATCGGTCACCTTCAAGCGGATTGAAAACTGGTGGGGGGATGACGAGCGCTACTTCCAGCATCGCTTCAATCCTGCGCGGATCGAGATCAAGGTGCTCAGGGCTCTGAACATCGCCTGGCAGCACTTCCTGCGCGGCGATCTCGACAGCTTCCCGCTGGTGATCCCCAACTGGTGGCACGACAAGACCAACACCGCCGAGTTCGAGAAGGGGTATATCGAGCGGCGCTGGTTCTACAACCAGACCCCGCAACCGCCGATGGGGCTCTATCTCAACACCGCCGATCCGCTGCTGCGCAATCTCGATGTTCGCCTCGGCATCCAGCATGCCCTCAATTTCGACAGAATGCTCGCTACCCTACTGCGGGGGGATTACCAACGCCTCAACAGCTATGGCTCAGGTCAGGGGGAGTTTACCAACAGCGAGATCAAGGCCCGTCCGTTCGATCCCCAACTGGCACGGGAATACTTTGCCAAGGCAGGCTTTAACAAAGTGGGGCCGCAGGGGATTTTGCAAAACGACAAGGGGCAGTCACTGACCCTCGCCATCACCTACACCACCGCAGAGCACGCCCAGCGGCTCACACTGCTGCGGGAAGAGGCCAAAAAGGCGGGGCTTAATCTGGAGCTCAACCTGATGGATGCATCGGCCGGTTTCAAATCGATGCTGGAGAAAAAGCACCAGAGCGCCTGGATGGCCTGGGCGGGTAGCCGCTATCCCGCCTATTGGGAGTTCTTCCACAAGGTCAACGCCAACAAGCCCCAGACCAACAACATCATGAACATCGATGACGACGCCATCACAGCCTTGGTGGAGCAGTATGACAAGGAGTTCGACTTTGCCAAAAAAGCGGCCCTGTCACGGCAGATCCAGCAGCGGCTCTATGAGCTGGCCAGCTTCGTGCCTGCATATCAGGTGCCCTACACCCGGGAAGGGGCATGGCGCTGGGTCAAACTGCCAAAAGTACCAGCAACGCCCAAGAGCGAGCAGCTCTATTGGCCACTCGGTGGCGACAACAGCGGTTACAGCTATGGCGGTCTGCTGTGGATCGATGAAGAGCTAAAATCCGAGACCAGGGCAGCCATCAAGAGTGGCAAGACTTTCCCGGCCGAGCCCATCATCGACACCACCTATCGCCAGCCCTGATAGCGACAACTCATTTGGCAAACAGACCTAAAACAAAGACCCCGCCAGATAGCGGGGTCTTTGTTGGCAACCGATGTTGCAAATAGCTCGGTGATCAGCCGCGCTTGGCCTGCTTCTGGGCGATGGCATCAGCCACATCGGCCGGCTCCAGCACGATACCTTCCTGATCCGGAGTCGGGAACACGGCTACACAGAGTTCATCCTGCTCCATGCCGTCAATCCACCGCTCCAGCCACACCTTGAGGGTGATGGACTGTGGTTTGCAATCTGCCCACTCACCTTCGGCCCACGCCTTGGCGTACTCCGGGTGCGGCCATACCGGGATGCAATCTTCATCGTCGGTGGTCAGCATCATGACGCCATGCTCGTCAGTCAGGACGAACAGCTCTTCATGCTCGACCAGCTTGCTGATGAAGTGATCGTAACGGTAGTCAGCGTTCAGTTGCAGCGCGGCATTGCGCTCGGTGTCGCTCAGTTCATAGCTCATTGGCCAAGTCTCTCTCTCGATAAAGGGCGCCATGTTCACATCTTGTGGTCAGCTTGTCCAGCTTGCCGCCTCCTGACTCCCGTCGGGGAAACAGCAACGCTCATAAGGATAGAGCAGGGCGGCGAATAAAACGTTTCACCCACCTTCCAGACCGGATTAAAAGGTCGGGGTGATCAGCTCTACATCAGGTTGCTCGCTCAACTTCTGTCGCAGCCAGTAGGCAGACTCTACTTCGACGAAACAGAGTTGATCCCGACCGTCAGCCGCACTTTTCATCAACTGCTCAAATCGCTGCTGTTGTTGTTGCTCCCAGAGAGCGGCAAGCTTTTCGCCATGGGCCTCATCCACCACTTCGCGACGAAGTTCGAACAAATTATCTGTGATCGGGCTGTTGATCTTGCCCGCGCTATGCCAGTACATCTGCAAGTTGTCCATCATCTCGGTGTCGTAGTTGGCCAGCGCATCCAGCTCCGCAGTCGCCCCTTCCTGACCAGATATAAAATCGCACCAACCGGCATCGAGATTTGCCAGCTCGCGGGCGCGAGCCCCTTTAGCATGTTTGCGAAGATGGGTAATGTCGCCCCCCTTGCGGGCAGGTAGCCACACCTCTCCCTCATGGCCCTCCAACAAGGAGGTCAGCAAGGAGACTGGGTAAACAGGGTAAGTGGCGGTGTGTGAATGCAGCAGGGATACCAGCGTGATCTTGACCATGAGCAATACCTTGGACTGGGCGAACAGCCGCCAATGGACCGTCCGATATAAAGAATTCCCCTATCCTACCACGTTTGGTCCGGCTCGGCCCTTGGCGAAGCTGTCAGCCAACCATCTGATTACGCCGAAAAAAACAGCATTTGAAACGCAGCATCCAGCCAAAGATCAATAATTTGAGCCAGCGCCCACTAAAGTGGATCCGGGGATGCTAGTTTGCATACATCTTTAGCGTAAGGAGTAAATCCATGATTGGGATCGACCAGGTTTCTAACGAATTCGTGAACGATTTGAAAATACTGGCATGCTTTGATCCGGCCAACATGAGCCTAGGGATTAAATTACGCAGCGATATGTCTGAAGAGTTGTGCCAGGCGGCAGCCCGTCTGCACCAACAGGGGCTCATCAGCGCAGAAGATGGCGGCTATCTCACCCCGTTTGGCATGACCATGGTTGAACACCTGCAACATCTGCTGGTTGCACTCAAACCGCTTTGACCGGCTGTGGTGCCCAGAGCGAAAAGTTGAGTAGCTCCCAGCGCTCCCCTTGGTGAAGATGACAGGCAAACAGCAAAGGACCTTCGGGTCCTTTTACTTTGCCATCCACCAGCCACTCCCCCTCCCTTTCAGGCACCAGTCGCGCATTCACCTCATCGGGTTGCTGTGCAGTGCCCATCCGGACCTGGACGAATTGCTGGCAGATCACCTGCGCTTCCATCGCGGATTGAACCGGTACCGGCGCATCGGACGTCAGAGTCAAGGTGGCAGCAAGCAGGAGCGATAACAGCATGATTCAGCACATGGGAGTCAGTAGCAGAAGCCAGATAAACAAAAAGCCGTGGCACCAGAGGTACCACGGCTTTCTTAAATTCTGTAAGAATTACAGAGCGGTTACGTTCTCAGCCTGCGGGCCTTTCTGACCTTGGGTCACAGAGAACTGTACGCGCTGACCTTCAGCCAGGGTACGGAAACCGTTACCTTGAATGGCGCTGAAGTGAACGAAAACGTCCGGGCCGTTTTCTTGCTGGATGAAGCCAAAACCTTTGGTTTCGTTGAAAAACTTAACGGTACCGGTGATCATGTTAGACATATCTTTTAAACCTGTATTCAAAATAATTACTTATGCTTTTCAGCGGGTAAAGCTCAAAAAACGGGATTAACTTATGAACAACAGGACAAGATGTGAAACATCGTATTCATTGACATAACTATCGCCCTTTCAAGCTGGTTTGGATTATACGTGGCTTTGTAGATTACGCAAACAAATTTGTGCCCTGCCAACGGCAGGGCACAAACCGTTATAAGGTGGCTGCTTCCAACGCTTCGACCAGCGCTCTGAGAAAACGAGCCGCCTCCCCGCCAGTACAGGCTCTGTGGTCAAATGTCATCGACAGCGGCAATGCCCTGACGGGACGCGCTTCACCATGGATGAACACCACTTTTTCGAACAGTTTGCCTGCCCCTATGATGGCCACCTGCGGCGGCGTGACGATGGGGCTGGCATAACGGCCTGCGATGGCGCCGAAGTTGGTGAGCGTAATGGTCGCCCCCTGCAACATCTCGCGCGGCACGGCGCGCGCCTTAACATCAGCGATCATCCGATCCAGCCCCTGCCGGATATCTGCCCCCTCCCGCTCGGCCACGTTCTCCATCACCGGCACATAGAGGCCATGCTTTGAATCCACCGCGATGGCCACATTGACCTCTTTGAACAGCCGCCGTGACAGGGTGTCGCCATCAAACCAGGCATTCATCGAGGGCTCGGCGCGGCACGCCACGCCAATGGCCTTGATAAGGCGCACCGTCACATCCTCATCAGGCCGCCAGTGACGCAAATCCACCTCATCGGTGATGCTGACCGGCACCACAGTCTGATGAGAGAGCTCCATCGCCTTGGCCATGGCACGCCGCGACCCTTTGAGGAATTCGTTGCCACTGCTCTGCTGTGACTCGAATGCCTGCTGCACATCCAGCTCGGTCACCATGCCGCCGCTGCCACTTCCCTTGATCCGGTCGATATCCAGACCCAGTTTTTGTGCCAGCAGGCGCACCACTGGCATGGCTTGTACCAGCGTGCCACCCGGGGCAATGGCCCCCACCACGAAGTGATCCTCGATATGTTGTTGATGGGCGCTCACCTTGCCCACCACGGTGCCATCATCTTCGCCCCCCTCGAACTCCACCAGCGGCGCACCGATATGGAGGATATCCCCCTCGGCGCCGCAGAGACGGGCGATCACCCCGGCCACCGGAGAGGGTACATCCACCAGCGCCTTGGCCGTTTCCACCGACAAGAGCACCTGATCGACCGCGACGGTATCACCGGCACTCACCTTCCATTCGACGATCTCGGCTTCGGCCAACCCTTCACCCAGATCCGGTAATTTGAAAAATTTCATAGCCACTGGTTCTCCATCAGCTGGTGAGCGGCATCGGCGATATCCTGCTCGGTGATGAGGTAATACGCTTCGTTGCGATAGTAGGGAACGGCGGCATCCACGCCGGTCAGCCGTTTGGGCGGCGCCTTGAGGCTGGGGAGTGCCTGCTCGGTCACCCGCGCCACAATTTCGGCCCCGACCCCGAAGCTGCCACACGCCTCGTGTACCACCAGCAACCGGCCGGTCTTGCGTACCGAGGTGAGGATGGTCTCCATATCCAGCGGCTTGATGGTGGCCAGATCCAGCACCTCACACTGGATATCCTGCTCGGCCAACAGGTTCGCCGCCCGCATCACCTCCTGAATGCAGGCTCCCCAGGCCACTACCGTGATATCCCGGCCCGGGCGCAGGGTAAAGCAGACATCCAGCGGCAGGCCGACACCGTCATCCACCACCTCGGATTTCATCGAGCGATAAATGCGGTCCGGTTCGAAAAACATCACGGGATCCGGATCGCGGATGGCCGATAGCAGCAGGCCATAAGCACGCCTCGGGCTGGAGGGGATCACCACCCGCAGCCCGGGAATATGGGCAAACAGCGCCTCGACACTCTCGCTGTGATGCTCCGGCGAATGGATGCCCGCGCCATACGGGGAGCGATAGACGAGGGGACAGGAGAGGCGGCCACGGGTGCGGTTTCGCATCCGCGCCGCCTGACAGATGATCTGCTCCATCCCGGGGAAGATGAAACCCTGAAACTGGAACTCAGCCACCGGCTTGAGCCCCTGAGTGGCCATGCCAACCGCCACCCCGGCGATCAATCCCTCGGCGAGCGGCGTGTCGATCACCCGCTTGAAACCGAACTTATCGCGCAGTCCCACTGTGGCGCGAAACACCCCGCCGTTGACTCCCACATCCTCGCCGAGTACCACCACATCAGGGTCGTGCTCCATCTCGTAGTGAAGGGCCATGTTGACCGCTTCCAGCAAACTGATCTCACTCATGGCCAACCTCCTGCTTCATCCCCTTGGCAATGACTCGCTCGCGCTGGGGCAAGAGTTCGGTGGGCAGGCTGGCGTAGTGATAATCGAGCATCGCCTCCGGCGGCTGGGGCGCCATCGCCTCATAGCGGGCGACCGCCTGCTCTACCTCCCGGGTGGCTTCCGCCAGCAGGCTCTGCTCCTGCTCTTCATCCCACCAGCCCTGGCTGTGCATAAACTGGCGCAGCCGCTTGACCGGCTCCTTGGCCCAGGCGGCCTCGACCTCGGCCCCATCGCGATAACGAGTGGCATCGTCGGCCGTGGTGTGATCGCCGAGGCGATAACTGACCGCTTCTATCAGGGTCGGCCCCTTGCCGCTGCGGGCCCGTTCGACGGCACTGCGCGCGGCATCGTAGACCGCGACCACATCGTTGCCATCCACCTGCAGACTGCGCACCCCGGCACCAATCCCTTTCTGGGCCAGCGTAGGAGCGCTCGATTGCAGCTTGCGCGGCACCGAGATAGCCCACTGGTTGTTGTTGACGATGATGACCATCGGCAGGTGCCAGACCCCGGCGCAGTTCAGCCCCTCCAGAAAATCCCCCTTGGAGGTGCCGCCGTCGCCGATAGTGACTACGGCAACCCGCGGTTGATTACGCAGTTTGAAAGCCGAGGCAATACCGCAGGCGTGGGTGATCTGGGTGGCGATGGGGACGCAGATGGGGAGATCTTCAGAGGGAGTCCCATCGGGTTTGAGAAAATAACTCCCCCGCTCGTCCCCCCCCCAATATTGCAGGTTTTTCTCCATCGGCACGCCCCGCACATAGAGGGTGGGCATGTCTCGATAGTAGGGAACGTAGACATCCTGCGGCTGCATGGCCAGACCAATGCCAATCCCCACGGCTTCTGCGCCGAGATGGGAGGGAAAAGTACCGAGTTTGCCGGTTCGTTGCAGCGCAATCGCTTTTTTGTCATAGCTGCGCACCATCACCATATTGCGGTAGAAGGTGTGCAGTATCGCCTTGTCCAGCCAGGTCGGTAAGGTGGCGACCGGGCACCCTTCCGCATCGAGGTAACGAAGGAAAGGGATGTCGACATGGGTCATAACTGGCTCCTTGCCGTTGTGAGCGTCACCGATGCTGGTGACACCTAGATGTAAATACCTTGTTAAATAAAAAGCAAAGGGATTTACTCAGGTAAGACCAGTAGAAACTTCTTTAAAGTAGCGAAGGAGATGAATTTTCGGCGATGAGTGGCAAGGTATACCGTAAATGGTGCAACTTTGCAGCACTGAACGCAGGATGCCAAATATGAAAAGGGGAGCCTTGCTCCCCCATTGAGTTACTTCAGTCAGCCGTTACTCCAACCAGCAGTTACGCCAGCCAGTGTTGCAGCTGGCGGGCCATGCCAACTGGCAGCAAGTGAACGCGACTCAGCAAGTGGCTACGCCAGGGCTCGGCCAGCAAGGTCGGGCAAATTCGCATCTCCCGTCCCCGGTCAGCCACGCGCACCAACCTGTCGATAAGAGTCTCCAGCGGCGGATGCGTCGGCCAGTGGGGATAGAGGTCGGCAGTCGCGATCCCGGCCAGCTCGCACACTCGCTCCTCTTTCTCATCTCCCTTTCCATCAGCCATTGGCCAAGGATGAAGCACCTGCAGCCAACTCGGCCGTGCGGCCTCCAGCAACTGGCCCAGCGTCGGTTGCGCAAAGTGGGGATCCCCTGCGACTTTGAGCATATGGCGCGCCCCTGCCAGCACCACCACGCCGCGGGCGGGAAGTGCAAGAAGATAGTCGGCCAGCGCCTGATCCCGCCCCCTGTTGTGTTGCTGCCACCGCTCCGGGCTCATCTCCTGCCACTCGAATAAGGGCTCGCAGAGATGCACCCGCAGCCGCACATGTTCGGGGCGCGCCAGATTGCTCTGGCGCAGGGCGGCAAAGAAGGCCGGAAACTCGGGGGCCATCCAGGCGGGAAAGGCACAGGAGTCGAGCCAGACCGGATAGAGCCGTGCCAGCGTCAGCGGCTCACCCTGCCAGCTCTTCTGCCCCGTCAGCCAGGCATCGAGCAAGCTCTGATGGCGGCGGTTGCCGCACTCCAGCACCAGATCGGTCATGACTCCCCAGAGCGCCGGATCACACAGCCAAGCGTGCTGGCGCCGGATAAAATCCGGGTGCCAGTGCGGCTCCCCCAGCCCTACCAGCTTGCCCGCCTGCAAGGCTTCCCGGATGGCGGCAACCGGGGTCATGCGTCCTCCTCCTGCCGGATGTGCGGTTGCTGCCCGACCCCATCGACCCGCTCACAAATAAGGGCGCCGATCTTCGCCAGCCAGTCGGGATGCACCATCTCCTGATGCAGACAGGGGAAGCGCTCATAGCGGATTTCCCCTTTTGTCAGCGGCTCCCAACCACGTCCATCCAGCCAGGGCTGGCGAGAGGCTGACGCCTCGATAAAGATCACCTCCCCGTGGTAGCAATAGTCGACCGGCTCACGGATCAGCCTGTTGTTGTGGCCCACCAGCTCAATCATGGCGCTCACCACCTGCTCGTCGAGCATGGCCAGCGCACTCCCCTCCGCCCCCAGTCGGGCCACCACCTCGTCTCGAGTGAGGGAGTCCAGCGCCTCGTCCGCAACCGCAATCCCCCCCATCCGCAGCAGCGCATCGAGCATCCGCTGCTCGTCAGGCAACGGCTGGGTCTGCCACTGCTGACAGGGGTAGGCATCGAGCAGCAGCACCATGGCCACCTCTTCTCCCTGCTCTTGCAACATGGCGGCCATCCGGTGCACCAGCATGCCCCCGAGTGACCAGCCGAGCAGCCAGTAGGGCCCCTCGCTCTGCTGACGGCGCAGCTCGGTCACATAATCGAGGGCCAACTCGTCGAAGCTGGCAGGCAGCGGCGCATCCGATTGGCAGAGCGCCCTTGCCTGCAAGGCATAGACCGCCATGTCGGCTGGCAGATGGGGCACCAGCGGCGCATAACACCAGCCGAGCCCCCCTGCGGGGTGGACGCAAAAGAGGGTGGGGCACGATGTGCCGGACTGCGTACCATGCGCCCGCAGGGGCAACAGCATGGGCATGGCCTCCCGCTCGCCGCCAAGACGACGCGCCAGCTGGGCTGGGCTCGGCGCTTCGAACAGACTGGCCAAAGTGAGCGCCTGTCCGGTCGACTCTTCAATGCGCACCACCAGCTGCGCCGCCAGCAGGGAGTGGCCACCGAGCGCAAAGAAGTTATCGTCGGCGCCGACCCGCGCCAGCCCCAGAACCTCGGCGAAGAGGCGACAGAGCCGCTCCTCCAGCAGGGTTTTCGGCAGCGACTGACCCACCGCCGACGCCATGTCGGGCAGCGGCAGCCCCTTGCGATCCAGCTTGCCATTGGGGGTGAGCGGCAGCTCAGCCAGGTTTACCAGGAGCCCCGGCACCATGTAATCGGGCAAGGCGGCGCCAAGGGTGGGGACCAGCTCGGCCAGCGTCAACTCGCTGCTATCTGTGGCCACCACATAGGCCACCAGACGGCGATCGCCGGGGGCAAATTCGGGGGCCAGCACCACCGCCTGCGCCACCCGGGGATGGCGCAGCAGCACCTGCTCGATCTCTTCCAGTTCGATGCGTTGACCACGGATCTTCACCTGAAAATCGAGGCGCCCCAGATACTCGATGGCGCCATCCTCGCGCCAGGCGGCCAGATCGCCGCTGCGATAGAGCCGTCTCGCTCCGAAGGGGTTGGCAATAAAGCGCTCGGCGGTGAGCCCGGGCTGACCAAAGTAGCCATCCGCCACCTGCACGCCGCCGATCCAGAGCTCCCCCGCCACACCGGGGGGCACCGGCTGCAACCAGGGGTCGAGAATGTGGATGCTGGTATTCCAGACCGGATAGCCGATGGGCACGCTGGTCACCGCCTCGTCTGCCCGGCAGGGGTACCAAGTGACATCCACCGCCGCCTCGGTCGGGCCATAGAGATTGTGCAGGGGGGCTGAAAATGTTCCATACCAGCGCTGCACCAGATCCGCGGGCAGCGCCTCGCCGGAGCAGAAGACCTGCCGCAGTGACCTGCAACATGCAAGCTCGGCTTGTGCGACGAAGATCTGCAGCATGGAGGGGACAAAGTGCAAGGTGGTGATCCCCGCCAGCTCAATCAGCTCGGCAAGGTAGGCGGGATCCTTGTGGCCGCCCGGTTTGGCGAGCACCAGCCGCGCACCGGTCATAAAGGGCCAGAAAAACTCCCAGATGGAGACATCGAAACCGGCCGGGGTCTTTTGCAGCACCCGATCCGCCGGGCCGATGGGATACATGTGCTGCATCCAGAGCAGCCGATTGACGATGGCGCCATGGCTCACCACCACCCCTTTGGGCCGACCGGTCGAGCCGGAGGTGTAGATGATGTAGGCCGCATCTTCCGGTTTGGGGGCTGGCAGATCACAAGGTGCTATCCCCGCTACTTCTATCGTCGCCAGCTGCTCAGCCACACCGGGGGCATCGAGGCAGACAAGTGGCGCGACCACATCGAGCGGCATCCGCAAGGTGCGACTGGTCAGCACTAGCGCAGGATCGCTGCTGGCGAGAATGTAGCCGATCCGCTCCGCCGGGTAGTCCGGGTCAACGGGTACATAGACGGCCCCCACCGCCATGATGGCCTGCTGGGCGAGAATAAGCTCGGAAGAGCGCGGGATCACCACCGCCACCCGGCAACCGGGGCCCACGCCCCTCCCCGCCAGATAGCTGGCCAGCTGGCGGGTACGCTGGCGCAGCTCGGCCACACTCCAGCGCTCGGCGCCACACTCCAGCGCGATGACGCTCTGATCTGCCGCCGCCAGCCCCTCGGCCAGTAGTGCGCTCAGGGTGGTGGTCGGCAACGGATGGTCGGTTTGGTTCCAGCGCGCCAGCTCAACCTGCTCACAGGGCAGCAGCAGCGGCAAGCGCACTGCCAGGGCCTCGTCACCCGCCTCACTCCAGGCCGCCAGATAGGCTACTAGCCGGGCCAGATGACGTTCGCTCTCCTGTTGGCTGAAGCGCCCCTGATGTGCTTCTAGGGTCAGGGTCATCGCGCCTGCCTCCTCGGCAAAATAGAAGGCGCACTCCTCCACCGGCCCCGCCGCCAGCACCTGCACCTCGCCACGTACCTGGTTGTGTCCTTCACCAAAGCTGAGGGTACGGGCAAAGGGCATCAGATTGACCTGAGGGCCAAACAGCGGCTGGCCCGGCTGACGCTGTTGCAACCACTCCTGACGGCAGCCCTGATGACGACGCAGGGCGGCAAATTGCCGCTCGACCTGTGCCTGCAACTCCCCTACCCGGCTGGTGCCGCTCAGCTCGATGCGCAGGGGCACCACATTGACCTTCATGCAAGGGGTATCGGCCGCCGCTGAGCCCAGCCGCCCCATCAGCGGAATACCCAGCACCACCTCGCCAGCGCCGCTCATTCGCTGCACATAGCTGGCCACTGCCGCCAGCAGCAAGCTGTAGGGGTGACAGGCCGAGCGACTCGCCCGCTCTACCAGTGCCTGCCACTGGCGGCCAGCCAGCCGCTGCTCAAGACGATATGTGGGGCCCGGCCCTTGCGCCGAGCGGCGGGAGAGCGACGCAGGATTCTCCACCCCAGCTAGCTGTTGGGTGAAGAAATCGCGATCCCGCGCGGCGCGCGGCGAATCCTGATAGGCCGCCTCTTCGGCCAGCAACTCCTGCTGAGTCGCATAACGGCAGGAGGCAGGCTGCTCGCCGGCACAAAGCGCCTCATACCAGCTCACCACCCGCTGGCAGAGCAGGCTCAGGCCAAAGCCGTCGATGGCAATATGGTGTACAGCGATAAACCAGGCCCACTGCTGCTCGTCAAGGCGATAAAGGATGGTGGCAAACAGCGGCCCCCCGGCCAGATTGAAGGGGACGGCCAGCTGTGCACGCATCTCGGCCTGCGCGGCTGCGAGCGGGTCGGCTTCGCTGCGCAGATCCCGCTCGGTCAGCTGCCAGCAGGCGGGGTTGGCCACCATCTGAGGGCCATCGGCAGTGGCCACAAAAGCGCAGTGCAGACCGGGGATCTCGTCGATGGTCTGACGCACAGCGCGGGTGAAGTGATGGGGAGCCAGCGCCCCCTCCAGCAGCCAGTACTCGCCGGTATTGCAGGCGGGGCTCTGCGGATATTTTTGCTGGGCAAACCAGATGCCCGCCTGAGCTGTGGTAAGCGACCAGCGCGGCTGCTCCCCACGCTGATGGGTGGCGCGCATCGCCATTGTCTGTTCCATGGGAATGTCCTTGCGCAAACATAGAGCGGGCAGCGGCTTGCCCCTGCCCGTATGGCTGAAAAGCGAGGAGGCCAGGCCTCCTCCATAAAGTAGAGTGTCACACCTGCCAGATCGGCTGCGCGCGGGCTAGACCCCCAGAGTGGCACCGCCATCGACCACCAGATCCTGCAGGGTGATATGGCTGGCGGCATTAGAGGCGAGAAACAGCACGCAGGCAGCCACCTCGTCGGGGGTCCCAAGTTTGCCAAGGGGGATCCCCAGCTTGAACTGCCCAGGCAGGCCCGCGATGGTGCGCAGCTCCCCTTCGCGCTGTTCCCCCTCCTGCCACATGCCGTACAGCATCGGGGTTCGGGTCGAGCCCGGCGACACCAGATTGCAGCGCACGCCGTAGGGGGCAAGCTCCAACCCAGCAGTTCGGGTCAGGCTGGTCAGCGCCGCCTTGGAGGCGCCATAGATGCCCATCCCCACTCGCGGCACCCGACCGGCATTGGAGGAGACATTGACGATGGCGCCCCTGCGCCGTCCCTGAAACCACGGGGTCAGGGCTCGCATCAGGTAGAAGGGGGCGAAGGTGTTGATGGCAAAGGTGCGCTGCAAGAGGGCGTCATCCACCTCATCGATCCTGCCGGTCGCCAGTACGCCCGCGACATTGACCAGCACATCGGGCCCCAGCCCCTCGTCGAGCAGCTGTTCGCAGCAGCGGGTCACAGCCTCGCTGTCGCTCACATCGATCACCACTCCCTTCACGTTGCCGGGCAGTGCCTCGGCCAGTTGCAGATCGAACGCCACCACGCTGGCCCCTGCCTCGGCAAAGGTGCCCGCCACCGCATGGCCAATTCCCTGCGCCGCGCCGGTCACCCAGACGGTTCTGCCTTGCCACTCGCTCATGGGGTGCACTCCGGTTCGCTGACGTGCTCTTCGTTGGCCTGATAAGCCGTGTCCTGACTGACATTCAGCTGACGGGAGAGGAGCGCCCACCAGTTGGCCAGGGTCGGCGTGCGAGCCAGCTCGGCCAGCTCCACCACCAGCCCCTGCTGATGCCACTCTTCCACCAGCCCCATCACCGCCAGCGAGTCGAGACCGTAGTCGAGCAGGTTGTCATCCTCGGTGGGCTGCTCATGCTGCATCTCGGCGGGCAGCCGCGCCAACACCTGAGCACGCAGCGACTCGCGAATCAGGGGGCGTTTGCTGGCCGCCATCACCTCGGCCACGGTAATCACCCGACCGGCATTGCGGCTGACGTAGGAGAGCGCCAGCAGATGATCTTCGCGGGAAAAGTCGGCGATGGCATCTGCCACCAGGAAGGGGCGGATATCCCGCATAAAGGCATCGACCGCCGTCTGCATCACCCCGATATGGCCGTAGATGCCGCAGATCACCAGCTGATCCCGCCCCCATCCGGCCATCAGCTCGGCCAGCGGTGAACGGCAAAAAGCGCTGTAGCGCCACTTGGTCAGCACCGTATCCTGCGGCTCGGGGGCCAGCGCCGAAACAATCGGCTGACGCTCCGGCGCTCGGGTCAATCCGGGCCCCCACATGTCGTTGAGCAGCGCCCGATCGGCCTGGCTCTGCTCGGCGGGCTGGGCGGTATAGACCACCGGCATGCCGAGAGCACGCGCCTGACGGATCAGGGTGGCGATATGGTCGATGACCTGATTGATCAGCGGATTGTCCGGCCCGTAGAAGTCGACGAAATAGTGCTGCATATCGTGGACCAGCAAGGCGGCGCGGCCCGGTTCGAAGGGCCAGTTCACCCGCCCGGTGGGCAGCTCCTCGGCGGTAGGCAGCGGATAGGCGGCGAGGGATTGAATGGTCATGCACACTCCTTGGCGAGCTGCTCGCGCAGCGTCTGTTTGTCTATCTTGCCGACCGGGGTGTGGGGCAGTTGCTCCACCAGCACCAGGCGATCGGGCAGTTTGTAATCGGCTACCCCCTGCTCGCGCAGGAAACGGCGCAAGCGGGGCAGATTGAGGGGCTCGCGGCACATCAGAAAGGCGCAGCTGCGCTCCCCGAGCATGGGATCAGGCATGGCGACCAGCGCCGCCTGCCGCACTTCCGGGTGGGTCAGCAACAGCTCTTCAATCTCGAGGGCGTCGATCTTCTCTCCGCCCCGGTTGATCTGATCCTTGTTGCGTCCCACCACCATCAGATGGCCGCCGGGCAAGCGGCAGACCAGATCGCCGGTGCAGTAGAAACCGTCCCGATCAAAAGCACGCTGATTGTGGGCATCAGCCTTGAAGTAGCCGCGAAAGGTGTAGGGGCCACGCGTCCAGAGCTCGCCGCACTCGCCATCGGGCAAGGGGCGCCCGTCGCTGCCTCGCACCTCCACCTCGTCACCCGGGCTCATTGGACGGCCCTGGGTATTGACGATGTGCCACTGGTCATCCTCGATGCGGGTGTAGTTGACCAGCCCCTCGGCCATGCCGAACACCTGCTGCAAGCGGCAACCAAGGCGGCTCGCCACCGCCTCGGCATGAGCCGGGCTGAGGCGCGCACCGCCCACCTGCACACACTCCAGAGAGGTCTGCGAATAGTGGCTGGCCGCCTCCAGCCAGAGCGCCAGAGCCGGTGGCACCAATGCCGCCCAGTTGACCTGATGGCGCTGCACCAGCGGCAGACAGGTTGCTGCGGAAGGATCCTTTGCCAGCACCACGCAGCCACCGGCATAAAACACCCCGAGTGCGCCGGGGGAGCTCAGGGGAAAATTGTGGGGCGCAGGCAGGGCACAGAGATAGATCACCCGCTCATCCCAGCCGCACACCGCTACGCTCTGGCACACGCTGTAGCCATAGTCATCGTGGGTACGGGGGATCAGTTTGGGGGTGCCGGTGCTGCCGCCGGAGAGCTGGAAAAAGGCGACCTGATCGGCAGGAGTTGGCGCGATGGCCGTCAGCGGCGAACCATCAGCACGGGCTATGGGGTCAGGCTGACACCATGCAAATCCTGACTGAAGATCGGAGCCTTCTGCCTGCTCGAACAGCAGTATCTGACAAGAAGGCGCCACCAGTTCGTCAAGGGCCACAAGGCTTCCCGTTTCACCGGCATAGCCGGGGTGAGAGGGGCTGAGTACCAGCAAGGCAGGCTCAATCTGGCGGGCAAAGGCTACCAGCTCGCGCCGCTGATGGCTGTAGAGGGCGTGCACAGCCACTACGCCGCAGCGGATCAGGGCAAACCAGCAGATATAGAACTCGGCGCAGTTGGGCAACTGCACCAGAGCGGTATCGCCATGGCCCAGCCCGCGCGCTGCCAGCCCCGCCGCCAGCGCATCGACCTCACGCTTTAACTGGCCATAACTGAGGGTGCGCTCGCCGCAGATCAGGGCCGTGCGCTCGGGATAACGTTCGGCGGAGTCATCGAGCAGGGCGGTGAGCGGTTGTCCGCGCCACCAACCTTGTGCCCGGTAGTGGGCAGCCAGCTCGGCGGGCCAGGGGGTAAAGGGTACCAGCGGCTTCATGCAGTTACCTCCGGCTCCCGGCTCTCGAGGCCAAACGCCCGCAGCATGGTGCCAAGCTTGGCGGCGGTCTCCTGCCACTCCGCTTCCGGCGAGGAGCCCACCACGACCCCGGCGCCAGCATAAAGCCGCAGTTGCCTGCCAGCCAGCACGCCACAGCGAATGGTGACTACCCACTCGCCATTACCATCGGCATCCATCCAGCCGACGGCGCCGCAGTAGAAGCGGCGATCGTACCCCTCGAGCCGGGCGATGGCCTGACGTGCTGCCGAGAGCGGCGTGCCGCATACCGCTGGCGTCGGGTGCAGCGCCAGCGCCAGAGCCAGCACGGGAGAGGGCTCATGGAGCCGTCCGGCGATGCGGGTCGAGAGGTGCCACATGGTAGGAGTGGCGATCACCTGCGGCTCCAGGGGGACGTCCAGCTCGCGGCAGAAGGGAGCGAGGGCCGCAGCGACTGCATCGGCCACCAGCGCATGTTCATAGCGATCCTTCTGGGCCCCCAGCAGTTCGGCACTTGCCACCTGTTGATCGGAAAACGCGTGGCGCGGACGGGAGCCCGCCAGCGGATTGCTCACCACTTCCATCTCACTGCGTGATACCAGCAGCTCGGGGCTCGCGCCAAGCAGGGTCTCCCCCTCCGGCAGCGGGATCTGGAACACATAGGCGCCCGGATTCTGGGCCAGCAGAGAGCCATAGGCGTGTGCGGGGGAGGTCTGCTCTGCGCTCTGCACATCAATGGCGCGCGACAACACCACTTTCTCGAGTTGCCCCTCGCTGAACTGCTGCAACGCTGCCCGTACCGCCCCCTGATAGTGGGCAGAGCCGGTCACTTCGCTCACCTCGCCATGGAGCTGGCAACAGCGGGCGGGTAACAACGCATCCCGTTTGACCCACTGCGATTGCGCCGGGATCACCAGATGCCAGGGGGATTGGGTATCAAACGGAATGGCGCCGATGGCGATGGGATTGACCATCCCCTGCTGGCGCAACTGACGCAGATGGGCGAGCAGCTTCTCCGGCGGGATGCCGGTAAAACTGTCGTGGATACCGGAGGCGACCAGTACCCTGTCACCGCTGGCAAAACAGCACACTTTATCCAGCCCGGCAGTTGCGGCGGGCCACTCTCCTTCCAGTGCATGGTCACACATGACGGTGCTACTCCTTGGAATGAATCACTGCCTGAAACGACAAAAAGTGAGTCATTTGACCCACCCTGTCGCAGGGTGAGCGGCATCCTAACAAGGAGTGAAAAAACGATCAACACAAATGAGAATCAATTTCATCAACTTCTTTTTAGTCAAAAAAGAGGGGCGAACGAAACCGAACATCATTGATAAAAAAGAGTTGCGATCGGAGCAAATTCAACTTGATAATGATAACGCTTATCATTTGAATGTTATGGAAGATGTAAATAATGAAATCCTCAACCTCCCGTTTTATTGCCCCCAGCCTGCTGGCCACCACCATAGTCACCCTGCTGACCCAGCAAGCAATCGCCGCCAGCAACGCCCCTCAAGCTGATGAGGTGATCACTGTCACCACCACGGCGCACAATACCCGCTCGGCCCCCGCATCCATCTCGGTTATCAGTGCCGAACAGATCAAGGCCGCACCGGTCAATGACCTTGCCGACCTGCTGCGCCACGAGGTGGGCATCCAGGCCGAGACCGATACCAATGGCCGCAGCGATATCGGTATTCGTGGCATGTCCGGCAAGTACACCCTGGTGCTGGTGGATGGCAAACGCCTCTCCTCCTCCAATGCCCTGTGGCGCGGTGGCAACTTCGACAACACCCCGGTCCCCCTTGGCATGATCCAGCGGGTCGAGGTGATCCGCGGCCCCATGTCGGCACTTTACGGCTCCGATGCCATCGGCGGTGTCATTAACATCATCACCAAGCAGCCGGGCAAAACCTGGCAAGGGGCAGCCGATGCCGACTTCAAAGCCATCGAGGGCAAGGATGGCGGCGATCAGCACAGAACCAACCTGGGCTTTACCGGCCCGCTGACCGACAACCTGCTGATCCGGATGAACGGCGAGGTGTATGACCGTCAAGCCTGGACCCCCACCGAAGCGGCCGATGGCATTCCGCTCATCGAAGCCAAGCAGACCCGCAACTTTGCCTCCACCCTGAGCTGGCTGGTGGATGAGCAGCAGCGCTTCGAGTTTGACTATCTCTACAACCAGGATGAGCGCCCCCTCGATATCTTCCGCAAGACCGGCAACAAGGTGCACAGCCGCCAGCAGCAGAACGATCGCAACCTGTTTGGCCTGACTCACAAGGGGAACTGGAGCTGGGGTGACACCACCGTCATGGCCAACTATGAAAGCTCCCAGATCGATGATTTCAATACCAGCTACTCGGCCCCGCAGCATCGCGAACTGGAGGAGAACACCTTCACCCTCAAGGGCTACACCAACCTGGCGCTGGCCAACCACTACCTGACCCTGGGTGGTGAATATCTGGATCGGGAGCTGGTGGATGCGGTGAGCTACAAGGATATCGGCGGTAAAGAGAGTCACTCCCAAGAGGCACTGTTTGCTCAGGACGAGATCGGCCTGACCGACAGCCTGACCCTGACTCTGGGCGGCCGTTACGATCACCACGAGATCTACGGCAGTCACTTCACCCCGCGCGGCTATCTGGTGTACGAGCTGAACGATGTGGTGACCGTCAAAGGCGGTGTCAGCCAGGCCTTCAAGGCGCCGGCACCGCACCAGTACTCCAATGGCTACAGCATCGAGAGCTGCGGCGGCAGTTGCCGCATCTATGGCAGCGACAAGGTCAAGCCGGAAACCAGCACCAACTACGAGCTGGGCGTCATCGCAGGGCAAGGGATCTGGGAGACCAGCGCCACCCTTTTCTACTCCGATATCGACGACATGCTCACCTTCAAACAGCTGCCGAACTCCACTGACCGCACCTGGTACAACCTGGAGAAAGCCACCACCAAGGGGCTGGAACTGACCGGCAAGCTCAATCTGACCGACGATATCAACCTCGGCGCCAACTACACCTACCTCAAGGCTGAAGGCGATCAGGGCCAGGCTCTGCCCGAGCGGCCTGAGCACAAGGCCAATGCCAAGATCACCTGGCAGGCCACCGAGCGGGTCAATGCCTTTGTCGGCACCACCTACACCGGCACCCAGTTTGCCGAGCAGACCGTCAACAAGGTTGTCGTACTGCACAAGCTGCCCAGCTATCAGACCTTCGATCTCGGCACCGGCTTCAAGGTCACCGAGAACTTTGACCTGCGACTGGGGATCAACAACCTGACCGACGTGCGCCTGCAAGAGAAAGACACCGTCTTCCAGAACGTCGAACCGGGTCGCAGTTACTACGTCAGCGGCTCAGCCCGCTTCTAAAGCTCATAAAGCCAACAGCGCGGGCCCATGCCCGCGCTCTGTTAACCAAGAGAATAAGGGGAAGATCCCCACTGGACAGCAAAGAGCATGCAGATTTCCATTTTCATCAGGATCGCTCATGTTCACCTCACTTCTGAATGCTTCACCCCTTGCCACCCTGCCCACCCCTGACGAGATGTTAAAGGCCAGACCCTGTCCGGCACGGCTCGCTCGCCAAATCGCACACAGCCGCCAGCAAGCCCGCCATATTCTGCAGGGAGAGGACGACCGCCTGCTGCTGGTGATCGGCCCCTGCTCCATTCACGATCCGGCCGCCGCCCGCGACTATGGTGGCCAGCTCGCTGAACTGCAGGGCCAATACGGGGAGCAGCTGCAACTGGTGATGCGCACCTATTTCGAAAAGCCGCGCACGACGCTCGGCTGGAAAGGATTTATCTTCGATCCCGACCTCGATGGCAGCGATCAACTTGAAAAGGGACTATCCCAGGCCCGGGAGTTACTGCTTGCACTTGGACAGGAAGGGCTCGCCTGTGCCACCGAATTTCTCGATCTCACCAGCATGCTCTATCTGGGGGATCTCATCAGCTGGGGTGCCATTGGCGCTCGCACCACCGAATCCCAGCTCCACCGCCAGCTGGCCTCGGCCCTTCCCTGCCCCATCGGCTTTAAAAACGGCACCGATGGCAATATCCGGATCGCAGTCGAGGCGATCCTCGCCAGCCGGGCGGCCCACCTCTATACCCAGCCTTCCGGTGATGGCCAGCTGGCACTGGTGCGCAGCCATGGCAACCCCGACTGCCACCTGATCCTGCGCGGTGGCCGCCAGCCAAACTATCAGAGCAGTCATGTGGCAGAGGCTGGCGAGCTGCTGCGCCAGCATCATCTCTCCCCTCGCCTGATGATCGATTGCAGCCACGGCAACAGCCAGAAACAACATGCCCGCCAGCTGCTGGTTGCCCGTGACATTGCCGACCAGCTGGGTGCTGGTAGCCATGCCATCGCCGCCATCATGGTGGAAAGTTCTATCTGTGAAGGGCGTCAGGATATCGGCAGCAAACCGCTGCGCTACGGCCTGTCGATCACCGATAGCTGCATCGGCTGGGAACAGACAAGGCAGCTGCTCGATATGGTGGCAGAAGGGGTTGAGGCGCGCCGCCAGCAGCGGATCGCCCTGGCAGGATAAATGGCGGATTATTCAGATAACTCAGAAAACAGTGTGGCCCCGATGGGGCCACACTGTTGTTCACTGTTTGACGCACGTCAGGCGACTGACTCACGCTCCACCAGCTGGGCTTCAAACTTGAGCGCCAGGCCGTCTACCGGCTTGTGATCGAGCAGGCGCAGCGCCAGTTCAGCAGCGCGGCTGCCCATCTCCTCGATGGGGTAGCGCACTGTGGTGAGCTTGGGATAGATGTAGCGGGCGTAGGGGATATCGTCGAACCCCACCACCGACACCTGCTGCGGGATCTTGTAACCCCGCTCCAGCAGGCAAGAGATCGCCCCCGCCACCATGCCGTCGTTGAAACCGAGCACGGCCGTGAACTCGACACCACGGGCCAGCAGTTCACTCATCGCCACATAGCCGCCATTTTCGTCGGCAAAGGCGCGGCTGACGAGTGCAGGATCAAAGGCGATCCCGGCTCTGGCCAGGGTCTGGGTGTAACCGGCCATCCGCTGCTGACCATCTACAAACTCTTCATCATCGGAGGTGATAAAGGCGATGTTGCGATGACCGGCATCCAACAAGTGCTGGCACGCGGTGGTGATCCCCGCCTGGTTATCGAGCCAGACGCAGCGATCCTCAAAGCCCGGCACCTGACGGTTGATAAACACGATGGGGGTAGAGCCTGCCGCCAGCTCGCTCAGCTCCTCGTCCGGAAGCGCCTTGCTGTGGAGGATCAGCGCATCGCACTGGCGCTGCAGCAGCGCCTGAATGGCGTGACGCTCGCGCGCGATATCGTGGTTGCCAGACATGACGATGGTGAACTTGTTGGCCTGATCGACCATGGTTTCGATGCCACGCATCATCTGGGCAAAGAAGGGGCCGCCGCAGAGGTCGCCAACCAGCACGCCAATGCAGTTGGAACGCTTGCTGACCAGTGCCTGGGCAAAACTGTTGGGTCGAAAATTCAGTTCCTTCATGGCCGCCAGTACGGCCTCACGCTTTTCCGGTGCTACCTGTGCCGTGTTGTTGATAACCCGCGACACGGTGGAGATAGACACATTTGCCAGCTGAGAAACGTCTTTAATCGTTGCCACTATCCATTCCTTTATTGTGGGGGAACCTGTCGGTGCCGACGCCCGAGTATACCCTGCGGCCTGATGCAATTCCCGGAGCCAGGTCACCAGGCATGTTTCCTTTGGTAACAAAACCTTACCCGATGATACCCGGCAGCAGGGAAATTTGAAAACAGGGGCCGGCTGGCGGCCCCCGACTCAATAGGCGTGATTGAGCTCCCGCTCTGACATGAAGCGCAGCGGCTGCTGCAGCTTGTGCTGATAAATGAGATCGAACGACAACACGTTTTGCACGTAGTTGCGGGTCTCCTTGTAGGGGATGCTCTCGACCCACACGTCCATCGGCTTGTTGTCACTCTGCTCTCGCCAGCGTTTTACCCGTCCCGGCCCGGCGTTGTAGGCGGCAGCCGCCAAGATCCGGTTGCCGTCATAGACATCCAGCAAGCGCTTGAGATAGGCGCTCCCCAGACGAATATTCATCGTCGGATCAAACAGTTGCTGCTCGTTGCGATAGGGCACCCCCAGCTTGCCGGCAGTCTCTTTGGCAGTAGCAGGCATCAGCTGCATCAGACCGCGCGCCCCCACCGGCGACTGGGCCAGCGGATAGAGGGCGCTCTCCTGACGGGAAATGGCATAGAGCAAACTGGTGTTCATGGTGCGCTCTTGCGCCATCTGGGAGAAGGTGCGCTTGAGCGGCAGCGGGAAGCGCAGGTCGAGGGCATCCCACGCTTCGGCGCGAATGCTGGCGAGAATGGCCAGCTCGTGCCACCCCTGATTGAGGGCGATATGACCAAACTCGATGCGCTGGGCCACCGGATTGCGATCCATGTTGTGGATCCACTCCGAGCGGGCCGCCGCAATCTCGTTCATCGAGAGCAATTCGCGCACCCGCAACAGGAAGGGCCAGCGCTGGCTGGCCGTGCGCCAGTCCGGTACATGCTTGACGCTCTGGTTCTTGATGCGATAGGGCACGCCGGTGCGCTGGGCGGCCATAAAGCCGTAGAAACCGCGCAGGTTGGCGGTCTCCAGATAGAGATCCCGCGCCGGTTTTTGCTGCCCCTGCACCTCAAGGGAGCGCGCCATCCAGTAGCGCCAGCGATCCTCTTTCTGACGGGCCATCGGCATCATCTTCACCCAGCCGGAGAGGCCACGCCAATCCTGCTCCCAGATGGCCAGTCGCGCCCGCAGCTCGGTAATGTCGGGATCCGCCAGCTTTTTCACCGTGCTGTCGACCCAGCTACGCTGGGCAATGGAGCGATCCAGCAGCAGGCGGCGGGCAATGGCACGTTCTACCGGTTTCACCTCGGCCTGGGTCAGGCCGAAACGGCTGCGAAACAGCGCAAGCTGGCGCAGCACCGACTCCGGCTCCTGATTGGCATAGCGGGTCAAACCGAGGGAGAGCAGCTTGCGAGAATAAGGATTGCTGCTGAAATAGGCCGGGTTCATCGCCTTGGCAGGCTGCTCGAACAGGGTCACCATCTGATCGCCATAGCTTTGCAAGCCGCTACCCAGGGTTGCGCCAAGGTGGCGGATCAGGTTGGGGTTTTCCGCCTCGAACGCCAGCGTCATCCGCTGCCAGATCTTCTCCTGGGTTCGCTGACCGGATGCCTGCCACAGCTGGAACAGCGGGGAGCAGGCATCGGGACGGGATTGACCGCTCATCCAGATCTTGCCCGCCCCCTGCAACGCCTCTTTCGGCTTGCCGGTGTAATAGAGCGCCTGATAGTGCATGCAGAGCAGATCGGTGGAGCTCGGCTTGGCCGGATAGAAGCGCAGGAACTGCGACCACTGCTGGCTCTGGGCCAGATAGGTCAGATAGCTGCGCTCCAGCCGGTTGGACTGGGGGGTATCTCCATGCTGGCGGATAAAGCGGGTCACATCGTTGTAATCCGCCGCCCCCGGACGAAAGGCGAGCTGATAGTAATCGAGGTAAGGGAGCAGGGGGTAATGGGTCAACCGGGCACGAATTTGCTGGAAACGGGCCTGATCATTGGCCCGTACGGCGTCATACGCCTGACGGTAGAGCGTCTGGTCGGCAGTCTGCGCCATCAGGGTCGGCACGAACAGCGCCGACAAAACAATTCCCCATACAGCTTTCACTGAGCATCTCCATTGAGGGCAATACACCGCCCGCTGGCGGTGGGTCTACTGCCTCTCATTCTACCCGTTGCCGGGCAGCGCTACAGCGGGGAGCAAGGACTATTTTTCTGCCTCGCTCAGCTGCATTTCACGCAGTTGCTCCGGTCTGGTCAGCCGCTGTACATATTTCTCCAGATAGGGCACCGGCAGCGGCTTGGAGGCGAGATAGCCCTGATAGAAACTGCACCCCTGCGCCTTGAGAAACTCCAGTTGCTGGCGGGATTCCACCCCTTCCGCCGTGACGTTGAACCCCATATGTCGAGCCATGGCGATCACCGCCTCGACGATGGCCATGTTGTCGCCATCTTTCGGGATGTCCTGAATGAAGGAGCGGTCGATCTTGAGCTCATCGGCAGGCAGCCGCTTGAGGTAGCTCAGGGAGGAGTAACCGGCGCCAAAATCGTCGATGGCAAAGCTGATGCCGAGCTCCTTGAGCTCGGTCATCTTGCTGATGGTGTCCTCGGCATGACCCAGCACCACGGACTCGGTGATCTCCAGATTGAGGCAGGCCGGATCCATGCCGGTTTGCGCCAACACATCGTGGATCCGCTCGACAAAATCGGTGGCATGGAACTGCTTGGCACTGACGTTGACCGAGATCTGCGGAATGTGGATGCCGTTTTCCTCCCACAGCACATACTGGGCGCACGCCTCGTGCAGCACCCAGTTGCCGATATCGACAATCAGGTCCGTCTCCTCGGCGATGGGGATAAATTCGGCCGGCGAGACCAGCGAGCGACCGGCTGGCTGCCAGCGGATCAGCGCCTCGACACCAATGATATCGCCGCCATCGACCATATGCTGGGGCTGATAGTAGAGGGTCAGCTCTTGCTGGCTGAGGGCGTTGCGCAATTCGTTGTGAATGAGCAAACGGCGATCCGCCTGCTGCTGCATCGAGGCATCGAAGAAGCGACGGGTCTTGCGGCCAGCGGACTTGGCCTGATACATGGCGGTATCCGCCTGCTTGAGCAGATCATCGACCCCCTGCTCCCGATCCGGAAACAGGGTAATGCCAACGCTGGCGCCGATGTGCAGCACCTGCCCCACATAGGTATAAGGAGCGGCAATCTCGGTGATGAGCCGCTCGGCAATGATATCGGCCTGCATCTCCGCCTGGGGCGGGCTGGCCGAGAGCGATGGCAGCAGCAGCACAAACTCGTCACCACCGAGGCGGGCCAGACAATCCCCCTGTCGCACCAACCGTTTGAGACGGGCGGCGACCTCCTTGAGCAGCCAGTCACCGGTAGCGTGGCCGAGGGAGTCGTTGATGGTCTTGAAGTGATCGAGATCGATAAAGAGCAGGGCGCCAATCAAGCCATCGCGGGTCGCCTCGTTGAAGGTCTGCACCAGAGTCTCGTGGAGCTGACGGCGATTGGGCAATCCGGTCAGCTCGTCGTAATAGGCGAGATCCTGAATGCGTCGCTCGGCCGCCTTGCGCTCGGAGATATCCTCGAAGCAGATGACAAAGTGGCTGATCACCCCCTTCTCGTCCTGCACCGGCGTCACTATCTCCCACTGGGGATAGGAGTGACCATCGACATGGCGACGCTGGGTCTCCCCCTGCCAGCGGCTGAGGGTATTGAGCTCGTAACCGAGCCCACCCAGATTTGGCCAGAGATCCTCTTCCAGATGCAGGCCCAGCACCGACTGGCTGTCAAAGCCGGTGATCTGGCTGAAGGCGTTGTTGACCCGCAGGATCTTGAACCCCGGATCCGTGATGATGATCCCTTCGTGGGTCTCGAATGCAACGGCAGAGAGGCGCATCTGGGCATCTGATTGCAGGCGCTCCAGCTCGGCCACCATCCGTACCGAAAAGGTATTGAGTACCGAGGTGAGGTTGCTGGTATCTGCCGGAGCCGAATAGAGCAGCGCCAGATGGCCCAGAAGTTGGCCTCTGGCATCAAACAGCGGCTGACCGTAGTAAGTCTGCCCGGCCGCCAGCCAGGGTTGATACTCCTGCGACTGGTCGATCACCTCGAAACAGATGGCCCCTTGCTTGTAGAGCTCCTGACAGGGGGATCCCGCCAGCGGATAATCCTTCTGCGCCAGCCCGTCGGCGGCCAGCACTTTGACCCGGTCGGCACCGCACAACTCACCCACCCAGACCGCATCCACCTTGAGGATATGGGCCAACTGGCTGACCAGGGTATTGAAGAAATCGAGCCCGGTGCGGGCAGAGAGCGCCTGCGCCAACTGGGTGAGCAGGGTGGTTTGCAGCAACGGCAAAGAGAGATTGAGGGAGGAGACCGCACTGTTGGCGGTATCAAGAGGGGCCAGCCAGCCACAGCAGATCTGCTGGGTGGGCACAAACTGGCCGCTCCAGAGCACATGGTTGAGCTGCCCCTGATCATCTTTCAGATGACCGATGAACTGCTCAGGCAGATGTGATTCATGAAGCCGGACAAGAAAGTCGGCAAAGCCTGCCTCATCTTCCGGTAACAGGCGAGCGGCCCAGGGATGATTGCCCTCCCCTTGCCACTGCTGGTAGGCCTCCTGATCAGAGAGACTCCACTGATCATGTTGCCGATCGAAAAACCACATGACTTGCGTGGCCTGCTGCTTCATTTACCACTCCAACACAACAACCAACCACGTTTGATGTCCAATCAGGCATAGCAACGCCCCCTGCATCCGCTCATGAGATCAGAGGTTGCGAGGGAAGAGTACAAACATGCGATATCAAGCAGTGGAAACCGGACATGAGGTCGACACGAAGTGCTGCCAAGAAGGGACAGAAACGATCCTATTCCCGTCATACTGCCTGCCAGTTTCATGGAGCTCAAGCTGTTTTTGGCACGAAACCGGAAAAGATCACAATTTATAAGTTGCTGAATAGCCAAGGGAATTTTATGTGACATGGATCACGTTTCAATCTTTACCAATGAGTAATCTGAAGGTGAAGACACAAGCAAGACGACCCGAAGGGGGCCAATATGAAAATCGAAATTACCAGCAAAATCATCGACATCACCCCGGCTATCCGCGAGCGCATCGAATCCCGTTTTGAAAAGCTCGAACGTCTTCAGGTGCCTCTCATCACACCCCATGTGATTGTTTCCAAAGAGCGTCTGATGTTCACTGTCGAAGCCAGTGCTGGCATCCCCAACGGCAAACTGTTTGCCCAGGCAGAGCATGAGGATCTCTACGCCGCCATCAACGAACTGGGGCAAAAACTGGAGCGCCAACTCAACCGTCACACCGAAAAGCCGATTGCCCGTCGTGCCAATGCCGCGCTCAAAGAGCAGCCGCAACCGGATGAAGCTGACGCTTGATAGCATGCCGCAAGGCTAAAAATTCCAAAGAGCATAAAGGCGGGGTTACCCGCCTTTTTGTTGCCTGTGATTTTCCGACAAGCATCGCGTTACACCAGTGAACAGGCGCCATCAACTGAGCCAGTGCAACCGGGTATCCACCCCCTCTTGCAAACGATCGAGGATCGGCAGCAATACCAGCGGATCCTCCTGCCTCGGCACATCGGCCAGCTTTCCTTGCAACCGCTCCCGCGCCAGCGGTGACAGGTTGTCGTAGACAGCCTCATCCAGCAAGGATTGCTTGACCGCCAGCGGCGGCGTTTGCAGCGCCAGCCAGAGCCGCACATCCACCATGCTTCCCCCCTTTTGCAACCGCTCATTGATGGCACTGCAGTCACTCCCAGCCCCTTCAGCCACCAGCACCTCTGCCGGTCTCAGGTCAAAGTGCATACGCCAGTCACGGCTCTGGGAAGTGGCCGCCGGTTTGGCATCAAACCAGGGCTGCTCCTCCACCGCGTCGGTCAGCAGGGCCAGATGCAACCGGAAATCCGCCCGATCGCCATGTTGCAGGTCACGGTTGAGGCGCTGCCCCAACTGGCCCTCATCGACGAGCAGGTGATTACGGATTGAACTGGGCAGCATGAGATAACTCTCGAAAATGGCGATTTCACTGGTTATCGGCCACAAATCCAATTCTTTTAATGGAAAAATCCTGCTTGGGGGTTCACAAAACCGGAAGATCTGTTAGTATGCGCCTCGCACTTGTGGAGGGGTTCCCGAGCGGCCAAAGGGATCAGACTGTAAATCTGACGGCTCTGCCTTCGAAGGTTCGAATCCTTC
>NZ_JAAKMI010000015.1:0-126262 GCF_049170315.1 Aeromonas sp. 604443 | reverse complement strand
TGGTGGAGCTACGCGGGATCGAACCGCGGACCTCTTGCATGCCATGCAAGCGCTCTCCCAGCTGAGCTATAACCCCAAATTCGGTACTGAATGAATGATTCTGGCGGCCATTCATCCTAAATAATGGTGGAGCTACGCGGGATCGAACCGCGGACCTCTTGCATGCCATGCAAGCGCTCTCCCAGCTGAGCTATAACCCCAAATTCGGTACTGAATGAATGATTCTGGCGGCCATTCATCCTAAATAATGGTGGAGCTACGCGGGATCGAACCGCGGACCTCTTGCATGCCATGCAAGCGCTCTCCCAGCTGAGCTATAACCCCACAAAGGTCGGCTTGGGTGATACACACCACACTGCCCTGGGTATTCAATACAACAATCAAGAATCTGGTGGAGCTACGCGGGATCGAACCGCGGACCTCTTGCATGCCATGCAAGCGCTCTCCCAGCTGAGCTATAACCCCTTTGATTCCAGATTGTTCGAGGAGAATTTGGTGGAGCTACGCGGGATCGAACCGCGGACCTCTTGCATGCCATGCAAGCGCTCTCCCAGCTGAGCTATAACCCCAACTCACCTCGGTGCTGACGAAGTTATCTCCGGCAACGGAGGCGCATGATAGGCATCACCCGCTTTGCTGTCAACCCTAAAATAACCGCGACTGATTCGTTTAGTCAAAATTGCAGCAGTTCGCTGTTTTTACCAGCAAGGCGCGTGCTATCTCTCTGTTTTATGTCACAAATTGGCTCAAGCACCTATAAAGGAGAGGCCGTGCAGCGAGCCTCTTTCCCCTTGCAACGCCCCCGCTCTCAGACCTCTCTATGGTGGCTGGTAATCAGCTTCTCCCCCGTCACCTCGGGAAAGCCTTTCCATAAAGGGCATTGCATTTGAAAACCCTTTCCATGATTTTTGTAAATTTACAACATAGAAAGTTGATCTGGCTCACAAATGACCATAGGATCAAACCGTGACCTAGGTCACATACCATAACCATAAATGACAGAGCGATGAGGTAAACCATGTTTGAGAATCTGGCAGTCCTGTTCCACCTGCGCGGTGCAACCACCAAGAACGGCGTTGTAGAGAAAGATGCCTATGCCCCCTCCACCCGTGAATACTACTTCCGCTACGGCAAATAATTGCTGAAAGCCTTTCACGGAAAATGTAATAAAACAACAACGCACATCATCACACAGCCCTTTCGAGGCGCTGTCCTGTCCGGGCCAGATGTTCCACGGCCAAACCTGAACTCCACCAAACAAGAATGGGGCCCGCAGGCCCCATCTTTTATTGCATCGGCTCATTGCAGGATCTCGGCCTGATCCAGGTATGACACCATGAAATCCCCTTGCCGGGAGCGCTGGCTTGGATAACACCAGCATCCGGGAAGCTGGCTATGATGCTTGCCATCCTTGTTCAACAGCCAAATGCCGTCGATTAGGTACTGCATGAAGGGACAGCATGACGACGGACAGAGATTTAAAAAGAGCAAGCGAAGTTGAGCAAGCCCTCATCCTGGCGATACCGACCCGCTGGCCTGTCTCGCCAACAGCGGGATGCTAGCCTCTTGGGCAACCTGAAAATATTCGGCCGCAGACTTTCCAGCAGTGTAATTACAACAGCGGAAAGGTTACCACGAATCAGGTTCACACCTTATCAGAGAGCAGTGCAGCCATCACTTGGGGAGAGCCTTCATGCCGGCACCACAAGTCGGCCTGACCGGATACAAGACAGAGCAGAAAAAGAGGGATTGGCAGAGCAACCAATGTTCAGCGCCGCGGGTTGCAAAAGCGGGGCATGACCAGCATGCCCCGCCACAACTCAAGCCTTATTTACAGCTGGCGGCCCCCACATCCTGCCAGACGTCGTGTTTGCCGGGCTCGTTGCCCTTTGTCCAGTATTGCGCTTTCCATTGACGGCCATTATGGGTGGTGATCTCGCCACCGTTGTAAGCTACATTGGCATCCCAACCCAGTTGCACCTTGCTCACCAGCAACCACTGATCCGCGGTACGGCTCGGTTCGTTGCCCTGAGTCCAGTACTTGGCCTGCCACACCAGCTGGTTGTGGCTCACCTTGTCACCGCCGTTGTAGACCTTGCTCGCCTGCCAGGCAGGCCAGTTGGCGGCATCCGGATCAGTGGCCGAGCAACCGCCACCACCGCTGACCGGCTTGACCGTCAGACGGGTGGCGGCACTGGCATCCAGCGCGCCGTCGGAGACGGTGAGGCTCAGGTCATAGGCGGTATCGCTGGTAACGTTCGGACCGGTGACCACCAGGGTGGCACTGTTCTGACCGCTGGCGGTGAGGCCGGCCGGTACCGTCCACTGATAGGTGAGCGGATCACCGTTCGGGTCAGATGCGGTCGCCTTGAGGGTCACCTGCTTGCCGGATTCCACGGAAGCGGTAGCCGGCAGGCTAACCAGTGGCGGCAGGTTGGGCTGCGGCGCCTTGTTGGTGACCACCACCTGATCGCGGGCGGTGAGGTTGTGGTCGTCGGTCACTGCCAGCTCGAACACCAGATTGATGTCGGCGGTCACCGCATCGAGTACAACCCGGGCCTTGGCCTGAGTGGCATCCAGCAAGGTGGCCTGCGGGCCGGAGACCTGCTTCCAGCTATAGGTGAGGGCGCCATTTTCCGGGTCGTGGGACGCGGAGCCGTTCAGCGTCACCTCGGTCGGGCCGGTGACACTCAGATCGCTGCCCGCGTTGGCCACCGGCGGCTTGTTGGCTGGCGGAGTGGTTCCCTCGCCGTGACCCAGACCCTCGTGCATGGCATTGAGGATGTCGCCGTTGTCGGCATCAATCTCCCAGGAGAAGAGGCCACCCAGCTTGTTGGCCAGCACATACTGCCCCTTGGCCTTGACCGAGCGGTCGTTGTCATAGGTGATGAGATCGCCGGTCGAAGCCTTGAACAGATAGGGAGCCTCGGCCACCTCGTCGTAGCTCTTCTCCCAGCCACTGCCCATACGGTTGTTGACGATGTCGCGGTAATCGACCACGCCATCCTCCCAGGTGCCTTTCACCTTGCCGGTCGCCTTGCCGGTGAAGGGGTTGTTGCCCTGATAGCCGCTCACGCCAGTCCAGCCACGGCCATACATGGCGGCACCAACCACCAGCTTGCCGGGGTCAACCCCCTGCGCCAGCATCAGGTTGACCGCCTTGTCGGTGGTGTACTTGGTGTTGGGATCCCAGCTCGCCGCGTAGAGGTTGGTCTGGTGACCCAGCTCGGTATTGCTCCATGCGCCGTTGTAGTCGTAGGTCATCATAAAGATGTGGCTCATGTACTGCTGGGCCGCGCGGTAATCGACATCTTCAATCTTGTCGTAACCGGCGCCGACAGCGGAGGTGAGCTCATACTTGCGACCAGTCTGCGACTCCAGCTCATCGAGCATGGCGCGCAGCTCCTTCATCAGGGTCACATAGGTTGCGCCATCGCTCGGGCTGCCCAGTTTCGGGTTGGCGCCCTGTCCACCCGGATATTCCCAGTCGATATCAACGCCATCGAAGAATTTCCAGGTCTGCAGGAACTCTTTGACTGAGGCGACGAAGGTATCGCGCTTGCTCTTGTCGCCGAGGAAGTAGAAGGGGTCGGAGAGGGTCCAGCCGCCGACGGAGGGGAGGATCTTGAGGTCAGGGTAAGCCTGTTTGAGCGCCATCAGGGCACCGAAGTTACCCTTGTAAGGCTCGTCATAGGCAGTCAGGCCACTTTGCGGCATCTGAACGGCGGCCCAAGGATCGTGGATCGCAACCTTGAAGTCGGCACGACCGGCACACGCACGTTGCAACGCCTGGAAGCTCCCTTCGATCTCCTTGAGGCTATCGTTGAGGCCATCCCCGCCACAGATGGGGGTGAAACCATAGAGGATATGGGTCAGGTTCTGGGCCGGGATCTTGTCCACTGTGAACTTGCGACCATAGACGCCCCACTCCACGTAGTAGGTACCGACCACCTTGCCGGACTTGTTGGCGTAGGGCTTGTTGTTCTCCTGCAACGCGGCCTTTAGCGGCGCCAGGTGGCTGCCATCGGTATCGGCGACCACGATCTCCTTGGCATCAGAGAGAGTACAGCCATCGGCATTGCAGAGGGCCACCTGCATCTGGTAGCGCCCACCTTTGTTCACCTTGAATTTGGCCGTGCCTGCAGCAGCAGAGGGGCCAGACCACACCTCCTTGCCATCAAGCAGCACCCCAGCAGTCTGGCCGACGTCACCGCTCCAGAGGTTCCAGCTCACCTCCACATCGGCGGCATCCTTGACCTTGACCAGATTGTTGTAGGAGGTTGCCGCCTGATCCACTTCAACAATGGCGAACTTGGTGGGACCCCAGCCGATGGTGGGCTTGCCCGGCGCGGCCGCATAAACGGCAGATGAGGCAAGCAGGGAGCCGACCATCATGGCCAGCGATGCGGGTTTTGGACTTAGCATATTGTTTTCCTTTACGTTATGGACAAACGAAAGGGCAACACAACACGACAGGCAACACAAACACGACTACCCCTTGGCAAAGGCAGCCAGCATAACACTGTGGTGGCCCCGCTATCCCAGCTCAACAACGCCTTTAGACCGGAGGCTTTGCGTCCCGACTTTTCAATCGGTTTGCCCTTGTCACAACTTTATTTTCGGCGATAACTAATCGCGAATTAACTCTATGGCAATTTATATAACTAAGCAAACAAGACCATTCCAAACCCGCTACTGACCGTACCTGACGCTGAGCCATGGCCTCATGATTCATCTTTAAAATACAAGGGAGCATTGGCCATTATTAATAGCTACCCAACTGATTAAGCTAAAAATTTCACTAAAACAAAATAAAGCGACAAAAGCTCAACACCTGTGGCACAACACAACAAGAGGTAGCCATACCTCACGGCAACAAGTGAATTCAAAGTCAATTTATTGCATACCAGTATCTTCCTCCCCCCACCCCTTCTTATTCAGACACCACAAACTTGTTTATCTGACCCCCAGAGCACAAACGCACAATCCGGCCAGAATGTAAGCAACTGGATAGACAGACATACGCAGTTGTTTATTTTTATTGGCATTTTTATATAATGCCCGCACGTCCCAGTGGCACAGCTGGATAGCGCGCGCCCCTCCTAAGGGCGAGGTCGCAGGTTCGAATCCTGCCTGGGACGCCACCCATCATCCCCTTTTCGCATTCACTCATCTCTTTGGCGATTGGTTCGACGTCCAGCAGCACTCAGCTTGCACCATCAAAATCCTCACCAAGTCACAAGCAATTGTATTCACGCAGCATTCGGCATCTATCCTCTCTCTGATAGACTGCTTCTTTTTGGCTGAGCCCTGCGGCAAAGCCAGCAGCTTCATCTTGCAAAGGAGTGTTGGATGTCCGGATGTTCCTGGTGGGATAGATCCACCGGTTTTGCCTTGCTGACCATTGTGCTGTGGGCCTCGCTGGCGGCGCTGACGTCACGGGTTACCAGCGTGTCACCGCTGGTACTGGTCGGGCTGGTGCTGTTTTTCTGCGGGGTCGGGGCCTTGCCGTTCTGGCGCCAGTGGCATGCTCGTCCGATTACCTGGCTGGTGACGGTTACGGCATTGCTGCTCTACCATCTGCTGCTCTTTATGAGCTTTCGCCATGCCCCGGTGCTGGAAGCAAACCTCATCAACTACCTCTGGCCGCTCTGCATCATTCTGTTCACCCCACTGTTGTTGCCCGGCCATCCACTCCATGCCCGTCACCTGCTGGCTGGCGCCTTTGGTCTGGCGGGTTCCATGCTGGTGATGGTCAACGGCGAGCTGCAACTGCAGCAGGCCTATCTGCCGGGATACCTGCTGGCACTGGGCGCGGCAGTCGTCTGGGGAGCCTACTCGGTATTATCACGCCGTCTGCCGCCAGCCCCCGCCGTGGTCACTGCGGCAGCCTGTCTGCCCGCAGGTTTGTTGGCGCTGCTGCTTGCCCGTCTGCTCGAAGGGCCTCTGCCGCTCGCGCAGCTCCCCACCAGTGACTGGTGGCTGATCATCGGGCTGGCACTGGGCCCGATGGGGGCGGCCTTCGTTACCTGGTATCTGGCACTGCGAGACGGCGATCCACGCCGGATCGGAGCCCTTGCCTACCTGACCCCTCTGCTGAGTACTTTGCTGTTAGTAACATTGAACGGAGAGGAGCTAACCTCGCGCCATCTGCTGGCCGGTGCACTTATCATGGGGGGCGCCCTGCTCGGTATGTTGGGCCAACGCAACAGCGCGCAGGTATCCCCAGCCAGTTAAATCGGCAAAATGGGGCCACCTGACCCGCGCTGTCATAAAAACGCCACCATCCCTGTTTAGGCTCGGCCATGCTCCCCCATGGTCTGTGCTGACAGGAATCACCCAGTGAAAATCGCCCATTACGCCACCCTCTCCTCCCTGGTTCTGTTACTGGTCGCGGGAGGACAGGCGCTGGCCCTCTACCACGGCTGGCAACAGCTTGCCCGCACCAATCAGGCCCAGCATCAGCACGAGACGCTGCAACAACTGGTGACGGTGACCCTGCAAAACAGCCTGCGTGACTACCTCAACAGCGGCGATCCACAGCAATTGACCGCGGCAGAGAAGATCCGCCAGCAAGCGCTCTCCTCGCTGGCCGCTCAGGATGATGCCGTGGCGGCACCGCTCAGACAGCAACTCGAACAGATGGCGCAGCGCATCGCGCACGACTATCAGGCCGCAGGCAAGCTCTCGGGCAACAGCCAGCTGCTGCTGCAAAATGCGGAGAGTGAGCTGGGCAGCCAGGCTATGGCGCTGATCCGCTATGGGGAGCAAGGTGCCAGCACGGAACAATCTGCCGCAGCACAGCAATATCGCCGCGGTGCAACCGAGATCCTGGCGGGCCTGCCGCGCCTCGCCCATTTGCGCCAAAGCTATATGGAACAGGGCAATGAGAAGCTGCTCGAAGGGATCCGCTTCGAGCTGGAGGCACAGCAAAAACAGGCGCAAGCGCTGCAAGCCTTGCCGCTGCTCGGCCTGTATGAAGATGCGCCCGCCGATGAGTTCACCCTGGGGGAGCCGGTACGCAAGGAGCTGGGAGATCAACCGCGCAGCGAATTACGCTCGCTGCTGGGCCGCTATCCGCAGGAGCTGGCCAACAGCCGCACGGCACTACAACAGCAACAGGCTGGCCGCCAGACCGTGCAGCAAGACATCATGGCCATGTTGCAAGCGACCAGACAGATGGGGGAACAACTTGCCCACGAGCGGCAAGCCGTCAATCAGGAGCTGGCCACCATCCTCGGCACGCTGGCGCTCTGTCTGGTGGTAGTCGCCCTGCTGTTTGCACTGGTGCAACGACGCTGGCTGCTCGCTCCCTTGTTGCGACTGCGCGGAGCCTTTCTGCAGCTCGATCAGACTGGGCAGGCCGAGCCGTTATCTGCCGGGCGTGATCGCAACGAGCTGGCCGATATCGTTGCCAGCTACAATCGGCTGATCGGTCGCCTGCAGCAGGATCAACAACAGAAAGAGGGGCAGCTGTCTGCGGTATCCCTCAGTCTGAAAGGAATGGTCAGCCAGGTTGACGAGATCCACCACAGCACCCGCACCACCGAGCTGGTAGTCGACGAGAGCGGTCAGATGATGGATGAGCTGAACCAGCTGGCCGGAGAGGTCCATCAGGTCGCCGCCGACATCGCCCGGCATGCCCACCATAACGAACAGGCGATGAGCCAGAGCGAAGATCTGGTGGGCAGCATGCTGCACGCTACTCGTCAGACCGGGCTGGCAATTGACGAGAGCGATGAGGCGCTGGAAGCCCTCACCCGCTCGGTTGCCGATGTGACGGACATTGTCGATGTCATCAGTCATATCGCCCAGCAGACCAACTTGCTGGCCCTCAACGCCGCCATCGAAGCGGCCCGTGCAGGGGAACAGGGGCGCGGCTTTGCCGTGGTCGCCGATGAGGTGCGCCACCTCTCGGCCAATACCCAGCAATCCCTCAACCAGATCACCGAGATTCTGCGGCGTCTGACCCAATCTGGTGAACAGCTTGGCACCGTGCTGAACCGGATCACCAGCGAGTCAAGCCGCCAACGGGCACAAGCCGAGCAGTTGCGCCAGACCACCCAGGCGGTGCGGGAGATCGCCCGCAACACCGCAGTGATCGCCCTGCAGGGCGCCGACAATGCCAAAAGTCAGGAGCACAAGCTGGCCAGTTTTGCCGATTTGATCGCCCGTATTCGTCAGCAGGCCTGTCAGGTAAGCCAACTCTCGGTGCAGGTCTCGTCCCATATCCACCATCAGGCGCAACAGATCCCCCGCATCCTCGGCCAGCAAGGCTGACCCTATTCGCCCCACATCCCCACCAATTCACTTTCCCTCGACCAGAGGGAAAGTTTTTTTGTAGCACAAAATTATATGTTGCCTGCAGGTTAACAGCTTCCCTTCCCCCGTATCTGATGAAAACCCGCACCGGCGCTGGCCACACCTCCAAGAAAACGCTCTCATTACCGTGATACCGGCCATGAGGCTGTTTACGACCTTGCCCATGATTATTTGCACTCGGTCATACTTTTGAAACGTTGAGGGAACTTTTCATTGATATTTCGCACCGCGAACGTACTCTTGGAGTTGTCCGATAGCCAAGAATCGGAACAAAAAAAACAACATGTGATGATCAGGACTGCCAACTACAGATGTGCCAAGACATCCGGGTTTGCAGATAACCAAGAGAAGATTTTTTGCCCTTCGGGGTTTTGATTGCAATGCCAATACCGAGCGGTAGGCCCGATGCCAGCTGCCGGAAAAAAGCTAAGTCCATAAAATCAGGAGCAATAAAAATGGAAAAAGTGATCTTCAAGCGCGCCGCTTTGAGTGCCGCTGTGGTAGCCGCTCTGGTCGCCCCCGGCATGGCGTTGGCAGCCCAGGATATGATGAGCCCGGAATATGGCCAGTCCTATGAAACCTTCGTAAAAGACTCCAAACTGACCGGTGGCCTGTTCTACTTCCAGCGTGATCGTCAGCGCATCGATGGTGACCCGACTGCCGCCAAGAAAGAAGGCAAGTACCAGTCCAACCTGAGCCATTCCACCGTCCAGGCAGCTCTCAACTTCAACTCCGGTTATGCCTGGGACACTGTTGGTCTGGATCTGGGCGGCTTCGGTGCCTATGACCTGGCCGTTACCGAAAACCATCCGGTCAACCAGGAGAACGAATTCTCCTTTGCAGGCAACTCCTGGGGCAACAACTACAAAGATGGCTCTCCCGAGGGTGGCTTCAGCCTCTCCAACGCAGCTCTGAAGCTGAAATTCCTGGACGGCGGTGTGACTGCCAAGGGTGGTTACACCCAGCTGTATGTCCCTGGCCAAATCGGTGTTAACTGGTCCTATCAGCCGGGTACCTATCGTGGTGGTCAAGTCGAAGGCAACTTTGGCGGTCTCTACCTGACCTACGCCATCGCTGACGAGTACAAGGCCCCCTGGTACAAAGAGACTCAGGTCTTCTCTCGCGCCAAAGCGTGGATGGATCCGTTCGCTGATGAAAACGTCATCGACTATATCCACGGTATCGCGGCTCGTTACACCTTTGAAAATGGCACTGCCGTGACCGGTTCTTTCGGTCAGTCCGAAGGCTACATGGACAGCTACCACTTCAAACTGGCTCACAAGTTTGACGTACTGGGCGGCCTCGCCACCAGCTACCAGTTCTACGGTTCCGAGACCGAGACCTACACCAAGGGCGGCTCCCAGATTGAAACTTACGACGGCCTGGCATGGCAACAAGCACTGACCGCTGCCTGGAACTACGCCCAATACGGCTTCCGTCTGGAAGGTCTGTGGACCAAGGCTGAAGGTGCGGAAGGCAACTACCTGCCCCGTCTGACCCGTGGCTACGCCAACTCTCAGGGCGCCAACGAAATTTGGTGGGATTCCCGCTCTGACTGGAACGCCAACAACGAAAAAGCACTGTTCTTCGGCGTGACCCGTTCTCTGGATGATCTGGTTGGTGCGCCGGGCTGGGCTGTCGGTGTATCCGGCGCCTACGGTTGGGATATCGAAAATGGCCAAGGCAAGAAAGCAGCCAACGGCGAGGATACCGAGTGGGCCGTCAACTTCGATGTCAGCTATACCGTGCAGGATGGCAAGCTGAAAGGCACCCTGTTCAAACTGCACTACACCGACTATAACAACGACATCAGCCAGGGCGGCGGTTGGACCGATTACCCCAACATCTTCGCCTCCGAGCACGACGTCAAGTTCCACATCATCATGCCGCTTACCTTCATGTAATCCGGCAATACGATGTCAGCAAACCGGGCCACTTGGCCCGGTTTTCTTTTTTCCGGTTGGCAGGCTAACATGCGAGCCGGATAAGGGTTTTATCCACTCACCAGCACGCTTTTGTCAGCAGTCACAAGGACGCCATCATGCCCCGTTTTGTTTTGATCACCGGTTGTTCCAGCGGTATTGGCCTCGCCGCCGCACAGGCGCTCGGGCAGCACGGTTTTACCGTGATTGCCTCGGCGCGCAAGGCGGAAGATGTGGCCCGTCTGCAGCAACAGGGATTGCTGGCAGTACAGCTGGATCTGGCGGATTCTGCCTCCATCGAGCTGGGTGCCAGTGCGGCGCTCCATCTGGCAGGCGGGCGCCTCTATGGCCTGTTCAACAATGGCGCTTATGGCCAACCCGGGGCGCTGGAAGATCTGCCCACCGAAGCGCTCAGGGAGCAGTTCAATACCAACCTGTTTGGCTGGCACCATCTGATCCGTCAGGTGCTGCCGCCGATGCTGGAGGCCAAAGAGGGACGGATAGTGCAGAACAGCTCGGTTCTGGGACTGGTTGCCATGAAGTATCGCGGCGCCTACAACGCCAGCAAATTTGCGCTGGAAGGCTATAGCGACACTCTGCGCCTCGAACTGGCGGGTAGCGGGGTATATATCAGCCTGATTGAACCGGGCCCCATCGATACCCGTTTTCGTGCCAATGCTCGCAACGCCTTCCTGCGCCACATCGATCCGGCTCAGAGCCGTCATCAGTCGGCCTACCGCCAGACCCTGACGCGGCTGGAAAAAGAGGGGGCCACCAGCGGCTTTACCCTCCCGAGCGAAGCCTGCATCCCTCCGCTGCTCCATGCGCTGACCCACGCCCATCCCAAAGCGCGCTATCCGGTGACCACTCCGACCCGGCTGTTTGCCTTCCTGCGACGGGTATTGCCCACTCGCTGGCTCGATAAACTGCTGGCAAAATCGGCCTGATCCCGTGATTGGCGACCAAGTACCCGGTCGCCCAAGTGGCGTTAGCCGGGTAGCAGCGTCACCCGTCCCGCCAACCTGGTTTGTTCCTCTCTTCAATAGTGCTCGCCATTAATAGTGCTCGCCATTGCTGTAGTAGGCACTCTTGACCAGAGGGATCACCTGCACCACCACATAGATCTGCTCCCCCAGCACCCGTTTCAAATGGCGCGTGATAAGGCGCGCGGCGGCGTCCTGCATCTCTTGTGGCCGCTCGAACCAGTGCAGCTCGACAAACGGAAAACCCGTCTCTGGCTCACCGTTGCGTATCCAGCAACTCTCCACCCGCTCCATGGTGACAAACTCCGGCTTGCCACCGGTCAGCTCGCAAAGCTCGGCCAGCAGCGGGCCACTCACCTGTTGCAGGGTATCGAGCGTCACGGCGCGAAAACGAAGATGGGGCATGGCAAACCTCTTGGTTATCTGAAATGAGGACTTATCATAGGGGTTATTGTCAGCAAGAGAAGTCACCCGGCGCATATTAAGGATCCCCATGAGATTTCATCGCACCCTCTTTGCCTTCCTGCTCTGCCTGCTGCTACCGCTGCACGCCTTTGCCGATCCCGCCTTCTATCGGGTGAGCAAGGGCAACCAGCAACACTGGCTGCTGGGCTCCATCCATGCGGGCAAGCCTTCACTCTATCCTATGCCCGAGCCGGTGGAGCGTGCCTGGCTGCAGAGTCGCGCACTGGTGATGGAGGTGGACATGAACAGCATCACACCGGATCAGTGGCAACAGACCGGCTCCCTCACCCGACTGGTGGATGGCAAACCGCTCAAGGATCATCTGCCTGCCGAGCTCTATCAACGGACCCTGATGGCGGGTGCCCGCTATGGCATCGACGAAGCTACCCTCGCCACTCTGCGCCCCTGGTTTGCCGCCATTACCCTGACCCAGGCCGCCATGGCCCGCTCCGACTTCAAGAGTGAGCTCGGGATAGACCAGCACTTTGCCACCCGGGCTGCCAAAGAGGGCAAACCGGTAGTGGGTTTTGAAACCCTGCTGGAGCAGCTCGGTTATCTGGCCAGCGTGGGTGACAACCAGACCCTGATGCTTGCCAGTACCCTGGATGAGCTGCCAATGCTGGAGACAGGTTTCGCCGCCGTGATGAAGGCGTGGCAGCAAGGGGATGAGGCGACGCTTATCAATCTGCTCAAGGAGGAGATGGCTCCCCCCGCGCTACAGAGCTGGATGGAGCAGACCCTGCTGGCCGAGCGCAACCACAACTGGCTGAAGAAATGGTCCACCCTGCCCAACGAGAGCTTTATCGTGGTAGGCGCCCTGCACCTTTACGGCGAACAGGGTTTGCTGGCGCTGCTGGAGCAGCAGGGGTGGCACATTACTCCACTCACCACCCCTAGCCCGGCACAGGCTCAAGAACAAAGAGTCCAGTGAGAACGATCACAGAACGCACTGGTTATTAAATAACCTGAAAGGGAGTTGATCGGGATCATCCCAGACGGGGCAAAGAGGTATTTATCATGCCTGTCATCAACCGTGTGACAGGAGCAATAAAATGGACTTTTGGCTGGACCTGATGTTTGGCAACAGCGTGGGATTGATGTCGATGTTGGTGATTATCGGCACCTTCTTGCTCATCAGCTCTTACGCGGCCTACTTCATCTACAAGGTGATGCACTCGCAACCGCCTCATTCACAGCAACCCCATTCTCAACAGCCCAAAGAGGGAAAATAATCCTCTGACCACAGGCGGCAGTTCACACTGACCGCCTGTGATGTTTTATGGTTCGCGACTGTGATTCCCAGGACAGGATGCACCAGTGTCCATGCTGGCCCTCCCTTATCCCCCCTGCCCCTTTCCCCGTTTTCTGTGCCGGTTGCGGCCGTTATAATGGCCCCCACTTTTTCTTATGGGGAGCCTGCCGTGTCTCATAACGACGAACTCTCGCTATTCATGAATGAAGTGGCCGACGTGCGGCCCATTCGCAGCGACAATATCCATCCCCATGCGGCCAAATCCGCCCCGACCGAGGCGCAGCTCGCTCGCCGTCAGGCTGCCACCGCCGAGCAACTCGCCCTCGACCACCTCACCATGGAGGCCATCGAGATGCGCGATCCGCACGAAATCGTCGGCTTCAAGCGTGATGGGGTGCAGGAGGGGGTCTACAAGAAGCTGCGGCTCGGCAAATACGAGCTGCAGGCGAGCCTGGACTTGCACCAGAAAACCCTCAACGAAGCGCGCCAGACGCTGGTGCAGTTCATTGCGGATTGTGAAGTCCGGGATATCCGCTGCCTGCTTATCCTGCATGGCAAGGGGGAGCGCAGCACCCCGCGCGCCCTGCTGAAAAGCTATGTCAGCGCCTGGTTGCCGCAACTGCCCGCCGTCATGGCGATCCACAGCGCCGAGCGTCGCCACGGCGGCAGCGGTGCTCTATACGTGCTGCTGCGTAAAAGCGAACGCAAAAAAGCAGAAAACCGCGAACGGCACCAGAAGCGGCTCGGCTAATCCGCCGCTCGCCACCACGCCTTTGGCCCACCTGCGCTAAGGTGGTCAACGATGCAGCGGCGGTGTTAGCATCGAACGGCCCCGATCATGCCAGGTACGGGGCGGCATACCATCAGGGACGATAACAAGGACAATCCCATGTCATATCAAAAGCTTGAACAACATCAGCAGCAGATCCACCGCTTTAGCCACCTCGCCGCCATCTGCGGCTGGGATCAGGCGGCCATGATGCCGGAAGGGGGCAACGATGCCCGCGCCGAAGCGATGGCCGAACTCGGTCTGCTGATCCACCAGAAGCGCACCGCTCCCGAGCTGGGCGACTGGATTGCCAAGGCCGAGAGTGAGCCGCTCGATGAAGTGCAACGTGCCAACCTCGGTGAGATCAAGCGCCAGTGGCAAGATGCCAGCCTGCTGCCCGGTGAGCTGGTCGAAGCGCTGTCGCTCGCCGGCAGCAAGTGCGAACACGCCTGGCGCAGCCAGCGCAAGAACAACGACTGGGCCGGTTTTGCCCCCAATCTCGAGGAGGTGGTGAAACTCTCCCGTGAAGTAGCGCAACTGCGGGCCGATGCGCTTGGCGTGCGCCCCTACGACGCCATGCTGGCGCTCTATGAGCCGGGCATGACCAGCGCACGGCTCGATCAGATCTTCGGCGATCTCGCCAGCTGGCTGCCGGCTCTTATCCAGACCGTGAGTGAACAACAAAAGGGCGATGCCCTGCTGCTGCCACAAGGCCCCTTCCCCATCCCCACCCAGCAAGCGCTCGGTCAGGAGGTAATGGGGCTGCTCGGCTTTGATTTCGCCCACGGCCGGCTCGATGTGAGCAGTCACCCCTTCTGTGGCGGCGTGCCGACCGACGTGCGGATCACTACCCGCTATAACGAGCAGGAGTTTGTCTCCAGCCTGATGGGCATAGTGCACGAGACCGGTCACGCCCGTTACGAGCAGGGGCTGCCGCGCCATCTGCTGGGTCAGCCGGTGGCCGAAGCGCGCTCCATGGCAATCCACGAGAGCCAGAGCCTGTTTTGCGAGATGCAACTGGGCCATCATCCGGCCTTCCTCGCGCTGCTGGCACCACGCATTCGTCACCACTTCGGCGAACAGGCGGCGTTTGCGCCGGACAATCTGGCCAAGCTCTACAGCCGGGTCGAGCCGGGCTTTATCCGGGTCGATGCGGACGAGGTGACCTATCCGGCCCACGTTATCCTGCGCTACGAGCTGGAGCGCGATCTGGTGGAAGGGAAGATCGAGGTGGCCGACATCCCCGAGCTGTGGGACGCCAAGATGCAGCAGTGGCTGGGGCTCTCCACCAAGGGCAACTACCGCAATGGCTGCATGCAGGATATTCACTGGACCGACGGCTCGTTTGGCTACTTCCCGAGCTACACCCTGGGTGCCATGTATGCCGCCCAGCTGCGTTTTGCCCTCGAAAAAGAGCTGGGCAGCATGGGTGAGGTGATCGCTTCGGGCCACCTGCCGGAGATCTTCGGCTGGCTCGGGCGCAACATCTGGTCACAGGGGAGCCTGCACAGCACCGACGAGCTGGTGCGCCGTACCACCGGTGAAGTGCTCAACCCACACTGGCTGCGCCAGCATCTGGAACAGCGCTACCTGAAGTAATGAGCGCAGTAAGCTAACAGCAGAACGGGGCCCTTTTTAGTTAACCACTACAGGGCCCCGTTTTTATGGCGGTGCATGGCACAGCACGCCACCACCATGCTGTAAAAAGAGAGAATTCAGAGAGGATCAGGGGAACCCAGCAACTCGCGCAGTTGCAGGATATTGCCCTCAGGGTCGAAGGCGTTGCGCACCACAAAGCCGGGCCCTGTCCACTGCTGTGGCAGCAGGCCGCCACCGAGATCCGCCGCCTTCGCTTCTGCCCAGGCGAGGCTGGAGACGGTGAAGAACAGTTTGATGGCCCCCTCTTCCCGCAATTCCGGCGGCCGCTTGATAACAACTTGCCCGGTATAAGGCTCGGGAATGGCGTGGATCAGCAGCTGGATATCGCTGTTTTCCAGCACCACCAACTGCTCATCCTGACTGCAGACCACCATCTGCAGCAGCGTACGGTAAAAGTGGGTCAGCAGGCCCGGATCCTTGGCATAGATCAGGGCACCGGCACGAGCTGGGCCTGGCATGGAGCACTCCTCAACAGTGAACGACTGGGTGGACAGATTTCCACCTTCTCACAGTTGCGCGCCCCATTCGATCCTTTTTAGCGGCTCGCCAGCCTCACTGCACAAAGTGCCACTGCCGCAGTGCCAGTATCGGAGGCGGCCCCTGATCGTCCCCCAAATCTGCCATGCCCAGCGCCTCGTCATAGTGCACACCGCCCGCGCCACTCTCGGTCAAGTGTTTTGCCCGCACCGCCCCGTACAGACCGCCACTTCCGCTGATCTTCATCTCGGTGAGCGGGGCATAGAGAGCGGCATAGAGCGGCGTATTGCCCGACAGCTTGACCCCATCCTTGCCGCTATACGCAGAATAGATGGAGATAGCGGGCGTACTGCCAGCGGTCAGCCCCTGTTTGGCTGCCGTCACCTCGGCACCGGCCCCGAGATCGACCTTGCCGCTGACGATCAGGGTCAGGCTGCTCCCCTCGCTCACCGTCAACTTGTTGCTGCCTGTCATGGTGAAATCCTTGTCGATCAGCAGCACCACATCCCCCTTGATGGTGAGCTTGGCATCGGCCCCCATATTGAGGCTGTCGAGCTTGTAAATAGTCTGTTCCTTGCCAAACAGCTCCCCCTTGCCGGGGAACGGCAGCCCAGGCTTTTGCTGGTTGCTGCTGGTGACCGAGCCGGTGGCAGGATCCGTGGTCAGCACCATCTGCTGGGTGGCCCCGAGCGTCAGGGGACCATTGATGGGCAATGTTGCAGGGGGGAACGATTTGGGCAGCGCGGCCACATTGAGCGGGTCACACACCTGCCCGGCAACAGGCGGTAGCTTGGGATGAGTTCGGTATTGGGGCTCCAGATACTTCTGATGCTTGGCATCAAGGAATGCCCCGTTCCCACCATAGTTCAACTTGTCGCCAGCAATGCTTGTGCCATGACCCATAGAAACATCCCCATTGATCGCAACAGCTCCGGCAATATGCCCCCCTTGCAAGGCAAAATTTCCACTCCCGTTCACGCTGCCCTCAACCCTGACGACCCCATCAGAGGGAGAAATGGTGATATCGCCGCCAGCAAGTACATTACCCGCAACAGGTGAAGAGCCGTTTAAGGTCACCGAGCCGGTCGCCCGCACATCACCCCAGATGGGGGAGTGCCCGGCGAGCACCACATTGGCCTTGTCGCTGACGGTCGCCACCTTGGCGTTCTGCCCCTGATTAAGAGTCCCGGAAACAGACTCCTTGTACGCCCCCTTGCGCGAATCGTAGCTGTCGATAAAACCGCTCCCAGAGAGGCTCAACCCTTCACACGCCACCACCGAATCCTGAAAGATGAGATTGCCCGGCTTGCGCTTAAGGGCAAACAGGGCGTTGAGGCTGGCATTGCCCTCCAGATAACGGCCATGGCTCTGCAACGCCAACTTGCTGCCTGTAGAGGCATCCAGCTGATCGATGCGAAAGCGGCTGCCCGCCATGGCTCCTTCGCCATTGCTTGGCACCTTCTGCACCAGTTGATCCCACTCTATCCGTGGTTCAGCGCCGAGCGCCTGATGCAGGGCGCGATAACTGTCGTTCATCCCCTGCTCGGCACTGAGCTGCGCATTGATCTTCTTGTGAAAATTGCCGCTCAGGCGGGTTTGCAGCTGATTCTCCTGAATGCTGGTAAACACCAGCAGGCTCGACAGCAGGCTCACCACCAGCACCACCAGCAATACGGCTCCCCGCTGCCCCTGCAATCCCTTGTTCATCCCGCTCCCCCTGCTGTGGCGTTGGCACCGGATGTGGCCAACGCTGCCGCCCAGACCGCCTTGCGACGGGCCACCTGCACCTCTACCCCAGGCGCCAGATAGCTCGGCAGCCCTTCGGGCAAGATGCGGATATTGACCAGTGCACCCTGCTGGCCGAATTCAAGATCCTGAAGATGGGCCAGCAACAGACGCGGGCCATCCCCGTCATCGCAACTGAGTACCGGCGGCGTGAAGCGATACTGCTCGGTAAAATCGGCGGTTTTCTGGTTGCCAAGGCAGGAGAGCACCTGACTGCCCCCCTCTACCTTGAAAGCCAGCGTCAGGCGATCAGGGGTGACCGCTATCAGCTGATCCGCCTGCTTGATGCTGTTGGTAAAGGTGAGAGTGGCAAAGCGCAGCACCTCGTTCGCCTGCTCCAGCGCCTTGCTCTGCTCGACCGTGCTCTTGATGGGCACGTAACCGGCAAAAATCGCCAGCATCAGCATCAGACCGAGCACCATGGAGATCATCAGCTCGACGAGACTGACACCTCGCTGTCGGAAGGGAACGTTCAGCATAGTGGCGGAAACCCTGCGTTCAGCTCAACCCGCCTGGCACCGGAGATCCGCGCATCACGCCACTCGATGGCGACCACAAAGTGGTCGCTGTAGCGACTAGGCAGCACCAGCTGGTGGCCCTCGTGCAGGGTGAAGCGGGCAAGAAAATCGCCTTGGGTGAACCGCTCCGGCTTGCGCTGCACTTCGCACAGCGAACCCCAGATCTGCTCCACACTGTTGCTCGCCTCAATCGTGGCCAACGTACTCTGCAGGCTATAGTGCGCCTGCTGCAACGAGACCACCTGCCCCTTGGCGAGACCGAGAAACACCATCACCGCCAACACCATGGAGACCATGATCTCCACCAGATTGAAACCCTGCTGGCGAGCAGGCGCGGTGTGTCTCATGAGCAGCTCCCTTGCAGCAGCTGGCCGCTCGGGGCCACGCAGAGCACCCGCTGCTCACCGAGGCGATTGGCCAGAATGATCTCGGCGTGGCTGCTACTGCCGGTTGGCGCGATCTTGATGGGGTCAAACGGCTTGATCACCACGCCGCCAGCAGGTGCTGCCGCCTGACGCAGCAACTTGCTGTCAGCCATCACCTCCCAGCCACCGTTCTCGGTGCCCTGCAGTACCACCGGCAGGGTCAGCTTGACCGCTTCGCTGCGGGCAAAGCGGTAGGCTGACGCGAGCTCGGTCGCACTGCGATCGAGTCGTTCGGCCGCGAGGCGCTGACTCATGGAGGGCAACCCGACTAGCAGCAAAATAGCGGCGATGCCGACCGTGATCATCAACTCAATCAGAGTAAATCCGCGCACGTTCATCTTATGATCCCCAGCAGTCATGGCGATTGGCCGCGCGATAACCGGTCTGATCTAGGGTCAGAGTGCCGCATTCATCCTGTTGTCGCGTCGTTGGAATGGCTTTGAGCAGATAGTCGCCAGCATCTTGCTGGCTGTAGCTGAACTGGTAGAAATCCGTGTTGGAAGGGGTGGCAAACGTGGCGGGATAACGCCCCTGTTGGGTATAGATACGTTCGAGGGCGAGCACCTGCTCCAGCAATTGCTGCTGTGCTTCGTAACGACGTCCCTGTTGCAGATAACCCTGATACGCTGGCAACGCGATGGCTGCGAGAATGCTGACAACCGTCATGGCGATCAACAACTCGATCAGACTAAACCCCCGGCAATGGGGCCATGCCTTACAGTCGTTCACTTATCATCCTTGGCAAGTGTTGTTATTGGTCGGCCTTGGGCCGCAGATGTGATGACTTAATAATCACCAGAAATTAACTGACTCAATTGAACAACACAAAATCACCGCATTCAATGTAAAAAAGATAATTATGTGATCTTTTATTAATTTATAAGCAGTTTTCGCCGCCACTAATCTCGCTAAGCAAATAAAGCTAGGCCAATCGAGCCTCCGACCCCATCCGTTATGAGCTCTTCTGCCGAGCCTTGCCAAATGGACAACAACGGAGCGAAGAGTGAAACCCAACCGTGCAACGAAAGAGTAAAAAAACTTCGGCCAATTTTTGCTATCCCTGTCCGTTTCTGGCTAGTCATGGCCCCCGAGCCCCCTTACTCTCTTGCCATCTATTCCAGCAACGCCGCCAACACCATGAATGCAAAGCCAAGCCCTGAGTCGTCACCGGATGAGGTGATCAACACCCTCAGCCGCGAACAGTGTCACGCCGCACGGCTCGCCCGCGATGCTCGCTTCGATGGCCGCTTCTTTACCGGCGTGCTCTCGACCGGCATCTACTGCCGGCCTGTCTGCCCAGCACGGCCACCGCACGAGCACAATGTGCGCTACTTCCAAAGCGCCGCGGCCGCCGAGCAGTATGGGCTGCGACCCTGCCTGCGCTGCCGCCCTGAGCTGGCCCCCGCAGCCCGTGGCGATCTGCCGGTTGAACTGGCACGTCTGCTGGCACGCATCGATCGCGGAGAGCTGGCGGAGGGCACGCTCGCCAAACTGGCCACTGAGGCAGGGATCAGCGAACGCACCCTGCGCCGCCAGTTCGAGCAACATCTCGGCGCCTCACCAAAACAGGTGGAGCAGACGCGCCGCCTGCTGCTCGCGAAACGGCTGCTGACTGAAACTGGGCTGCCCATTACCGACATCGCGTTTGCCGCCGGCTTTGCCAGCATCCGCCGCTTCAATGATGCTTGGCTCAACGCCTACGGACTGGCCCCGCGCTCCCTGCGCCAGCAGGAGCAGCACGCTGACGCGCCAGAACACATAAGTGCGGAGCCGCGCGGCGCCCCCCTGACCCTGCAACTGCCCTATCGCCCCCCGTATGACGTAGCGGCCATGCTGGCGTTCTACCGGATGCGGGCAATCCCGGGGCTGGAGCGGGTAGATGGCGAGGTGTATGAGCGGCGCTACCGGGTCGGCGATCGGGTCGCGCTGGTGCGCATCGCGCAGGGCAAGGGGCATAGCCTGCAGCTTACCGTCCATGATCTGCCGCTCGCGGCGCTGCCCGATCTGCTCTATCGAGTGCGCCGGATGTGGGATCTCGATGCCGATATGCAGCGGATCGGTGATCTGCTCGGTCAGGATCCGCTGCTCGCCCGCTTGCAAGCGCGCTGGCCCGGCGTACGGCTGCCGGGTGGCTGGGACGAGTATGAGGTGATGCTGCGCGCCATCGTAGGCCAGCAGGTCTCGGTCAAAGGGGCCATCACCATACTCGGGCGGCTGGTGGCGCGCACCGAGGCGCAATACGGGGTGGCGCAACTACCGACCCCCGCCCAGTTGTGCGAACTCGATCTCGACGGTATCGGCATGCCCGGCAGCCGCATTCGTACCCTGCGCGGCGTGGCACAGGCGCTGGCCAGCGGCGAGCTGACCCTCACGACAGCCAGTGACGAGCAGTTGCTGGCGCTGCCGGGCATAGGCCCGTGGACGGTCTCTTACTGGCGGCTGCGCTGCGGGCTGGATACCGATGCCTTCCCCGCTTCCGATCTGGTGCTGCAAAAGGCACTCGGCGGCGGCACCAAGCTGCCGGTAAAAGAGGGGTTGGCGCAAAGCGCAGCATGGCAGCCGTGGCGCAGCTATGCGGCCAGCTGGCTGTGGCATGCCATGAGTGAAGCGCCCGATTTGCTACTCCGTGCCACTGGCAACGAAAACCAGCCAGATAACCCACAACAGGAGATAACCCCATGATCCGCTACGATATCCTGCCGACCCGCTGCGGCGATCTGCTGGTTGCCATCAATGAATCTGGTCTGGTGCACGTAGACTTTGTGGCGGGCCTGCGGGCACTGCCCGATATGAGTGGCTGGCAGCAAGATCACAGAGCACTGGCTCCCTTCCTCGCCGAATTTGACGCCTATTTTGCCGGTCGCTTGCAGCGCTTCTCCCTGCCCCTTGCCGCCCGCGGCACCGCATTTCAGCAAGCGGTATGGCAAGCATTGTGCGACATCCCCTATGGCGAGACCCGCAGCTACAGCGATATCGCTCGCACCATCGGCAAACCCGATGCGGTGCGGGCAGTGGGCGCGGCGAATGGCCGCAATCCGCTCTCGATCATCGTCCCCTGCCATCGGGTGATCGGCCAAAACGGCAGCCTGACCGGCTATGCGGGGGGATTGGAGATTAAAAAAACGCTGCTGGCGCTGGAGAGGGACAATTAAAGGAGGGTAGGCAGAGAACCTGCGATAAAAATTGCCCCTTTCCGGATGGAGAAAGGGGCTCATTGATCAGCGTTTCAGGCTGCCCATCACATGCATTTCGCAGCGGTTGCAGTCAAAGCGCAGGCGGAAGGTATCTTTACCCATCTTGAGCTCCAGCGGCTCGGCCTTGAGACCGGGCACCTCGTTCGGACAGAGGTTCTGGCTATAGCGGATGCAATGCTTGGTGATCATCAGCACCACTTCCCGCTCCTCCTTGTTCGCCTCATAGGCGGGAGCGATGCGCTCCACCCCGTGCTCGCGGAAGAACTGTTCGGCCACGCTGTTCAGCACGTTGCCAAGGTAGGAGAGGCGGTGCTGGGGATAGTTGATATCCCGCAGGGCGATGCGTCGCTCGGGGCGCTGGTAGCTGGCCACCCGTGCCGCCTCCAGCGCGGCGATGCCGTCCCGGCGCAAACCGTTGAGCTGTGATGCGGCGATAAAGAGCGGGTGAGTGAATGCCAACTCAATCTTGCGCGCCACAAACAGGGTATTGCCGAGCTTGCCAAGTTGATCCCGCGCCTGCTGCAGCGCCCGCTCCGGGTTGTCGGCAGGCTGTTTGTCGCAAGGCAGGGTCACCGTGGCACTAATGCCCTGCTCGTCGGTGAGCGTGAGGATCACGCCCTCATCGCACTCAGCCAGCACCATATCGACCCGGATGCGGCGATCCGCGCTCGCCTTCTCCAGCATCTTGCTGAACGCCTGATCGTGGTTGCGGTAGATTTCGGTCCCCACCTTCAGCCCCGGCATGCGTTCTGACAGGAGTAACTGCTTACCTTCGACTTTGTTGAGGCGCATCCCCACCAGCTCGTTGTTCGGCTTGAAGAAGCCCAGACCGTCACCGTTGTTGAGGGTGACCTGTTTGCCGTCAATCTCGATACCGTCACGGGTCACCTTGGTGACACGCCCGAGCGGTTCACCCACATATTTCGGGCTCTTGGTGGAGTCGATCCCCTGCTGGCGGCCATGGAGGAAGTAGTCTGTGCTGCCGCGGTTGAAACTTTTCTTGGGGTCAGGCGTGAAGCTGTAGCTGCAACGACCCGCCGAGGCGGCGACCAGATCGGAGCGGCTATCCAGAATGGCGTCCAGCTTCTGGCGATACCAGGCGGTAACGTTCTTGACGTAGTCGAGCCCCTTGAGGCGCCCTTCAATCTTGAAGGAGCGGATCCCCGCCTCGATCAAGGCCTCCAGGTTATCGGTCTGATCCATATCCTTGAGGGACAACAGGTGGCTGTCTGCCACCAGCACTTCGCCATCCGGCTTTTGCAGCGAGCAGGGCAGACGGCAGAGCTGGGCACACTCACCACGGTTGGCACTGCGGCCGGTACGGGCATGGCTGATGTTGCACTGGCCACTGTAGGAAACGCAGAGAGCGCCGTGGATAAAAAACTCCAGCTGCACATTGGTCGCCGCACTGATCTCGCGGATCTGCGCAAGAGACAGTTCGCGCGCCAGCACCACCTGAGAGAAACCCACATCCTGCAGAAACTTCACCTTCTCCGGCGTGCGGTTGTCGGTCTGGGTACTGGCATGGAGCGCGATGGGAGGCAAATCCAGCGCCAGCAGCCCCATGTCCTGGACGATGAGCGCATCTGCTCCAGCTTCATAGATTTGGTGGGTCAGCCGCCGCGCCAGCTCCAGCTCGTGATCGTGCAGCAGGGTGTTGAAGGCGACAAAGACTTGGGCGCCGAAGCGATGGGCGTGGCGCGCCAGCGCTTCGATATCTTCGATGGTGTTGCCCGCCGCGCTGCGGGCGCCAAAGGCAGGGCCGCCCATGTAGACGGCATCGGCACCATGGTTGATGGCTTCGATGCCGTAGGCGAGGTTCTTGGCCGGAGCCAGAAGCTCCAACCGGTTGTTGTGGCTTAACGGGTGCTTGTTCTGGTGCATGGTCTCGGGATCAGGGCGGACAGCAAATGGGCGCTACTCTAGCCCATTCACCGCCTGCGTGCCTTGATCCCGCTTAAGGTATCCGCAAAATGCAGGATTAGATAACCACCTTGAGTGCCAGCCCGAGCAGCACCAGGCCGCTCACCTTATCGATCACAAAGGATTTGGCTTTAAGCCACGCCAGCACCGGCCCGCGGGAGAGCACCAGCGCCACCAGCACGTACCAGACGGCATCGATCCCGCCCGCGGTGAGCATCATGATGCCCCCTTCGCTCCAGCCGGTATCGGCCCGCACAAACTGGCTGAACAGGGCGATGAAGAAAACCGCCAGCTGGGGGTTAAGGAAGGCAACCATAAAACCTTCAAAGGCCCCTTGCCGACCGCGCAACTGATGTACCTCTTCATTCCCTTCGTCACTGGCTGGTTTTGCCAGCAGGGCTTTCACCCCGAGCCAGGCAAGAAACGCGGCGCCGCCGTAGCGGATCAGATCAAACAGGATCGGTGTCTGGGTGATCAAAATGGAAAGGCCGAGCGCCGTGACCAGCGCATAGATACCAACCCCGAGGCCGTGGCCAAGCGCAGTAGCGACGCCGTGCCCCTGCCCGCCCTGCACCGTGTTGCGGATGATCAGCGCCAGACTCGGCCCCGGGCTGATGGCCCCCATCACGCAGATTGCGGCCAGTGCCAGCCAACTCGTCAGTTCCATGCTTTTCCTCTTTTGTGCTAGATATGATGACCTGCACTCAGGGTACGGGCTGAGCCATTATGCCAGTAGTGAAAGTTATGAATAGATTCCATAACCCATGGCTATAACGCCACACAACCGACTGCGGCTAACCGCCGAGATCGAGCAGCTTGCGACTCTCGCCAACGGTGCGTTGCAGATGATCCCGCAGGAAGGGGTAGGCCAGCTCGCGAAACCAGCGGTGGGCTGGATCCTGATGGTGGCGCTGATGCCACAGCAGATGATACTGCTGGTCGCGGGTAGCAAAGGGCAGATCGACAAAGGTGAGCTCATGGCCGCAGGAGAGCTGCCAGGCGATATGGGCCGGGGTGGTCATCAGGCAATCGGTGCGCAGCAACACCTCCACTGCCGCCTGAAAGAAGGGAACTCTGGCAAACCAGCGCCGACTCAGTCCCTGCGGCGCCAACACCTGCTCCACCGGGCTGTCCTTGTCGCCTCCCCCGCTCACCTGCAGGTGAGGCCAGGCGAGATAGTCATCGAGACTCAGCGCCTTGCCCGCCAGCGGGTGGTGACGTCCCATCAACACCGCCAGCCGATCTTCCCCCTGATGCAGACCACGGATCTGATCCGGTACCTGCTCGGTGATGGTGGAGACCAGATCCAGCTCGGACTGCCACAACTGCGGCAGCTGACGCTTGTCCCACAGGCTGTACTCCAGCGCCGCCAACGGCGCCTCTTTGGCGAGCGCGGCGCAGATATCTGGCAGAATATGCTGGGCAACATAATCAGAAGAGGCGAGCCGAAATACCCGCTCGCAGCGGCTCGGGTCAAATCCGGGCGCCTCGTAGAGCCGCTCCAGCGCACCGAGAGAATCCGCCAGCTGGGCGGCCAACAGTTCGGCCCGTGGCGTCAGCAGCCAGCGTTGCCCCTCCCGCACCAGCAACTCGTCATCAAACTCGCTGCGCAACTGGGCAAGCTGCTTGCTGATGGAGGGCTGACTCAGGTGCAACAGCTCGGCGGCGCGGCTGATATTGCGGGTCTCCAGCAGCACCTTGAGGGTCGGCAACAAGTTGAGATTGGCTCTGAGCAAGGAGATACCCTCATCGGTGGTGAAACGCCTATCTTAGGGCAGAGGAGTCCCGCGTTTTAAGCAAAATTTCCAGCCATGTTCCGCGCGTTGCAGCCCTTTGCGACCAGATGGCACAGCTGAGCCCCCTGCACATAACCATGACCACAAGATGACAGTGGTTGTCTCGTACGGCATAATTGCACGATTTTCCGCCCGCGGGCGATCCACTTGAGAAGCGGTAACAAGATGAAATACGCCAATATCACCGGCTGGGGCAAATGCCTGCCTCCCTCCGTGCTGACCAACGACGACCTCAGCACCATCATGGATACATCAGACGAGTGGATCTATCCGCGCACCGGCATCAAGGCCCGCCGGATCTCCCATGTCAGCACCTCGGATCTCGCCACCCTGGCCGGTCGCCGCGCACTGGCCTGCGCCGGTCTGGAAGCCAGCGATCTCGATGGCATCATCCTGGCCACCGCCACCCCGGACAACCTGCTGCCAAGTGCCGCCTCTGCGGTGCAAAAGAAGCTGGGCGCCGTCAACGCCGCCGTGTTTGACCTCAACGCGGCCTGCACCGGTTTCGTCTACTCCCTCTCCGTCGCTACCTCGCTGGTGCAGGCTGGCATGATGAAGAAGGTGCTGGTGATTGGCGCCGAGCGCCTCACCTACCTGCTGGACTGGGCACGCCGCGATACCGCCGTACTGTTTGGCGATGGTGCCGGTGCCGTGGTGATAGAGGCAAGCGAGCAGGAGTGTGGCCTGATCGCCAACAAGCTGGGTTGCGACAGCGAAGCGCGGGAGATCCTGCATGTACCGAACTTCGGTACCGACCGGGTGCGTTTTGCCGATATCGATGGCCTGTTCACCTTCAACTTCGAAGGGCCGGAGATCTTCAAACGTGCTGTGCGCGGCATGGGTGAGGCCACCAGCACTGTGCTGGCGCAGGCCGGTATTGCGCCGGAGCAGGTCGACCTGATCGTGCCGCACCAGGCCAATATCCGCATCATCGAGACCCTCGCCAAACGGATGAATGCGCCGATGGAGAAGGTGATGGTCAACATCGAAAACTACGGCAACACCTCCGCCGCTACCGTACCTATCGCCCTGTGCGAAGCGCTGGAGCAGGGGCGCGTCAAGCCGAATTCCTATCTGCTGACTGCCGCCTTCGGTGCCGGCCTGACCTGGGGCGCAGCCATCATCAAGTGGGGCGATCGTGTTACCCCTATCAACAAGTGCGAGGCCGAGTTGCCACCGTGCGACCAGAGCGCACTGGAACTGATTGCTCACGCCGTCGAAGGGTGTCAGAAGGCCCACGCCAACGAGGCCTGATCCTTATCAGGAGCCTGAATCCTCAGGCTCCTTTCTCCCACACCGTTCTCCCTCCCCCTTCGCAACACTTTTCTAACCTGACCTCTTGAGGCTCCGGCAATGCCCACCACATCCTGAGCAGAGAGCCAACTTCGGCGTGATGAGCCTGAGCGCATAAAAAAGTCCGGCGCCCCAAAGGGCGCCGGACTTTTTACTGCAACCGGAGAATCCGGTTCAGGAGGACAGATTACTCTGCGGCAGGCGCTTCGGCAGCAACCGGAGCATCAGCAGCCGGGGCTGCATCAGTCGGAGCGTTCGCTTCCTTGATGGAGAGACGTACGCGGCCCTGACGGTCCACTTCCAGTACCTTCACCTTGACCACGTCACCGATGGTCAGATGGTCAGCCACGTTCTGCACGCGAGCGTCGGTGATCTGGGAGATGTGTACCAGACCATCTTTGCCCGGCAGAATGTTGACGAATGCACCGAAATCGGCCAGACGAACAACTTTACCTTCATAGATGCGGTTCACTTCGATCTCGGCAGTGATGGCCTCGATGCGACGGATCGCTTCCATGGCGGCTTCGTTGGCCACGGCGGAGATACGTACAGTGCCGTCATCATCCAGCTCGATGTTGGTGCCGGTCTCTTCGGTCAGCGCACGGATCACGGAACCACCCTTACCGATCACGTCCTTGATCTTCTCAGGATTGATCTTGATGGTGTGGATACGCGGTGCGAAATCGGAGATCTGGGCACGGGGAGCCTGGATTGCTTCATCCATCACTTTCAGGATGTGCAGACGAGCGCCACGAGCTTGCTTCAGCGCAATCTCCATGATCTCTTTGGTGATGCCTTCGATCTTGATGTCCATCTGCAGCGCGGTCACACCTTCGGTGGTACCGGCTACTTTGAAGTCCATGTCGCCCAGGTGATCTTCGTCACCCAGAATGTCGGACAGCACGACGAAACCTTCTTCTTCCTTCACCAGACCCATGGCGATACCGGCAACGGAGGCCTTGATCGGCACACCGGCATCCATCAGCGCCAGAGAAGAACCACAGACAGACGCCATGGAGGAGGAGCCGTTGGATTCGGTGATTTCAGAGACCACGCGCACCACGTACGGGAACTCGGCGGCGCTCGGCATCACGGCAGCAACGCCGCGCTTGGCCAGACGGCCGTGACCGATTTCACGACGCTTCGGGCTACCCATCATGCCGGTCTCACCGACACAGTATGGCGGGAAGTTGTAGTGCAGCATGAAACGATCGGCACGGTTGCCGGTCAGCTCGTCGATGTTCTGGGCGTCACGCTCGGTACCCAGGGTCGCAACGACCATAGCCTGGGTTTCACCACGAGTGAACAGGGCAGAACCGTGAGCACGGGGCAATACGCCGGTAGCGACAGACAGGGCACGGATCATTTCCGGATCGCGACCGTCGATACGCGGCTCACCACGTACGACACGACCACGAACGATGCGGCTTTCCAGGCTGTGGAACTCTTCGCCAATCTTCTTGGCATCTTCTTCCACGCCTGACGCGATAACTTGCTCAACCACACGGCCCTTGATGGCAGCGATGGTTTCGTAACGAACAGCCTTCTCGGTGATGCGGTAGGCTTCACCCAGCTCGGCGCTCGCCAGCTCGGCAACCTTGGCTTTCAGCGCTTCGTTGACGGCAGGCGGAGTCCAGTCCCACGGCTTGGTGCCGACGGCAGCGGCAAACTCGTTGATCGCATTGATCACGGTCTGCATCTGCTCGTGACCGTATACCACGGCGCCCAGCATCACTTCTTCGGAGAGGATGGCCGCTTCGGACTCAACCATCAGCACGGCATTGGCAGTACCGGCAACCACCAGATCCAGATCGCTCTGCGGCAGTTCGGTAGTGGTCGGGTTCAGCACATACTGACCGTTCATGTAACCCACGCGAGCAGCACCGATCGGGCCGCCAAACGGAATGCCGGAGATGGCCAGCGCAGCAGAGGCGCCGATCATGGCAACGATATCGGGGGAGACTGCCGGATTCACGGACATGACGGTGGCAACCACCTGAACCTCATTGAAGAAGCCTTCCGGGAACAACGGACGAATTGGACGGTCGATCAGACGGGAGATGAGGGTCTCGCCTTCGCTCGGACGGCCTTCACGACGGAAGAAACCACCCGGGATACGACCAGCAGCATAGGTACGCTCCTGGTAGTTGACGGTCAGCGGGAAGAAATCACGGCCGTGATCGGCCTCTTTCTTGCCTACGACGGTCACAAATACACAGGTATCGTCCATGCTGACCATAACGGCCGCAGTGGCTTGACGGGCCATCACACCGGTTTCCAGTGTGACGGTGTGTTGACCGTACTGGAATGACTTAACAATAGGATTCACGTGAATTTCCTTTTTACAATTTGGCTCTTTAAATTCGCGCACAAGTATACTTGATTCGATGCAAAAGGTAAGCGGCGACACAAATTCTGTGAGGATGGCAACAAGCCGCTAAAGAGCAATAAAAAAGGGGAACCCGGAGGTTCCCCTTTTCGCGAAATCTGATGGTCGATTAACGACGCAGACCCAGCTTGGCGATCAGAGCAGCATAACGCTCGGAATCTTTACGCTTCAGGTAGTCCAGCAGCTTACGACGCTGGGAAACCATGCGCAGCAGACCGCGACGACCGTGGTGGTCCTTGGAGTGCTCTTTGAAGTGACCTTGCAGATGGTTGATCTGGGCAGTCAGCAGGGCAACTTGCACTTCGGGGGAACCGGTGTCGTTGGCACCACGAGCGTGCTCGGCAACGATTTGAGCTTTGATCTCAGCATTTAGAGACATGGTATTACTCCAGTAGAGTGTTTAAAGGTTCACAGCCAATCTCTAATTCAGCCGTGAAATGAGGGCGGTATGATAATCGTCCCTGCCCATTTTCGCAACGAGAAAGAAGCGAGAGAGGGAAAGAGCACGCCGATACCGCCTGAGGATCACTCCTCGTCGTGATAACGTACCAGTCGCTTGGGGGCGACGCGGCCATCATCATCAATCTCGCCAACCCCGATGAACTCGCGCTCCGGGCCGACCGTCATACGAACCTGACCGCTGTGCGGCGCACCCGCCACCTGCACGGCCTGGCCCTGATTCACATAGGCAGCCACAACAGCCAGCATGTTCACCTCGGGCAAGCTTGCCACGGCAGTATCCATCGGCAGCAACAGGGGATCCAGCTGCTCGCGCGGCGGGATGCTCTCAGCCTTGGCCTGCTCGAAGATGCACTCGAGTTGCTCCAGAGTCAGCATCCGCTCGTACGGATAGCTGGCCACCTGGGTACGGCGCAACTGGGTCACGTGGGCGCCACAACCCAGCACTTCACCCAGATCATCCACCAGAGAGCGGATATAGGTGCCCTTGCTGCAGTGCACTTCAAGGCGCACTTCATCACCTTCAAAGCTCAGCAGTTTGAGCTCGAATACGGTGATGGGACGGGCTTCACGCTCAATCTCGATACCTTCGCGGGCATATTCGTAGAGCGGACGGCCGTTGTGCTTGAGCGCGGAATACATGGACGGCACCTGCATGATGGGGCCGCGGAACTGGTCCAGCGCCTCAATCAGGGTACCGACAGCCACGTTCACCGGACGGGTGGAGACCACCTCACCATCGGAGTCGCTGGTGTTGGTGCGCTCGCCCAGTTTGGCGGTCACCTCATAGCGCTTGTCCGCTTCCAGCAGATACTGGGAGAACTTGGTGGCCTCACCGAGGCAGATCGGCAGCATACCGGTCGCCAGCGGATCCAGTGCGCCGGTGTGACCGGCCTTGGCTGCGTTGTAGATGCGCTTGACCTTCTGCAACACATCGTTGGAGGTCAGACCGGTCGGCTTGTCCAGCAGCAGAATGCCGTGCACATCACGGCCCTTGAAACGACGTCTTCGAGACATCTCAGGCTTTATCCTCAGTTGTGTCATCCGGTGCGGATTCAGCTTCTTCGTCACGGCCGGATTCGGCCATGCGACGCTTGTCTTCGCGCACAGTGTTGGTCACCAGGTTGGAGAGACGCATCCCCTCGACCAGGGTCTGGTCGTAGTAGAAACGCAGCTCGGGCACCACGCGCAGACGCATGGCACTGCCCAGCAGACTACGGATATATCCGGCTGCTTCGGTCAGACCCTGCAAGCCTTCCTTGATGCGCTCGGCATCATTTTCCAGCTGCAAGAAGGTGACGTAAATTTTGGCATAGTTGAGGTCACGGGACACTTCCACATCGGAAACGGTCACCATGCCGATGCGCGGGTCTTTCACCTCGCGCTGCAGGATCAGCGCGATTTCACGCTGGATCTGCTGTCCGACCCGACGGGTCCGGCTGAATTCTCTGGCCATATTCTATCCTGCGATAAAAGGGGGCCGCGGCCCCCTATTTTGTCTAACTCTCGGCTTACAGAGTCCGTTGGATTTCAACAGTCTCGTAAACTTCGATCTGGTCGCCTTCGCGCACGTCGTTGTAGTTCTTGACCGCGATACCACACTCGTAGCCGTTGCGAACTTCGTTGACGTCATCCTTGAAGCGGCGCAGGGATTCCAGCTCGCCTTCATAGATAACCACGTTGTCACGCAGAACGCGGATACGGTTGGAACGCTTGACCACACCTTCGGTAACCATACAGCCGGCAACGGCGCCGAACTTCGGAGACTTGAAGACGCTACGCACTTCAGCCAGACCGATGATTTCCTGACGATACTCTGGGGCCAGCTTGCCGCTCATGGCCTGCTTCACTTCGTCGATCAGGTCATAGATGACGGAGTAGTAACGCAGATCCAGGCTCTCGGATTCGATAACCTTGCGCGCAGACGCGTCGGCACGGACGTTGAAACCAACCAGGATGGCGCTGGAAGCGGCAGCCAGGGTCGCGTCGGTTTCGGTGATACCACCTACGCCGGAACCCACGATCTTCACCTTCACTTCGTCGGTGGAGAGTTTGACCAGCGCATCGCAGATCGCTTCCACAGAACCTTGTACGTCGGCCTTGATCACCACGTTCACTTCGGACACTTCGCCCTCGGTCATGTTAGCGAACATGTTTTCCAGCTTGGCCTTCTGCTGGCGAGCCAGCTTGACTTCGCGGAACTTGCCTTGACGGTAGAGCGCCACTTCACGGGCTTTCTTCTCGTCACGGACAACGGTGGCTTCGTCACCGGCAGAGGGAACGCCGGACAGACCCAGGATTTCCACCGGCAGGGACGGACCCGCTTCCTTGATCTCGCGACCCAGTTCGTCACGCATGGCGCGAACACGGCCGTACTCGAGACCACACAGAACGATGTCGCCCTGACGCAGAGTACCCTCTTGTACCAGTACGGTAGCAACCGGACCACGACCTTTATCCAGGAAGGATTCGATCACGACGCCGTTGGCCATACCGTCAACCACCGCTTTCAGCTCCAGTACTTCAGCCTGGATCAGGATGGCTTCCAGCAGATCGTCGATACCCTGACCGGACTTGGCAGATACGTGCACGAACTGGCAGTCTCCACCCCAATCCTCGGACATGACGTTGTAACGAGCCAACTCGGTCTTGACGCGATCCGGATCCGCTTCCGGCTTGTCGATCTTGTTGACTGCCACAACCAGCGGCACACCGGCAGCCTTGGCGTGCTGGATAGCTTCGATGGTTTGCGGCATCACGCCGTCGTCAGCAGCAACGACCAGAACAACGATGTCGGTCGCCTTGGCACCACGAGCACGCATGGAGGTAAACGCCGCGTGACCCGGAGTATCCAGGAAGGTGATCATGCCGCTATCAGTCTGAACGTGGTAAGCACCGATATGCTGGGTAATACCACCGGCCTCGCCAGCAGCAACCTTGGCTTTACGAATGTAGTCCAGCAGCGAGGTCTTGCCGTGGTCAACGTGACCCATGATGGTCACGACCGGTGCACGGGGCTTGGCTTCGGAGGTCTCGTCACGATCGGACAGTACCGCCTCTTCCAGCTCGTTCTCGCGACGCAGCACAACCTTGTGACCCATCTCCTCGGCGACCAGCTGAGCGGTCTCCTGGTCAATCACCTGGTTGATGGTGGCCATGGCACCCATCTTCATCATCGCCTTGATGACTTCAACTCCCTTGACGGCCATCTTGTTGGCCAGCTCGGCCACTGTGATGGTCTCGCCGATGACAACGTCGCGGTTCACCACGGCAGCCGGCTTGTTGAAGCCATGCTTCATGGCGTTCGGGGTAGCGACCTTGCCACGTTTGCCTTTACGGGCACGCGGATCACGGGAGTTGCGATCATTGCGATCATCATCGCGACGACCCGCCTTTTTCGGGGCCTTGACAGCGGCGGCGGCAGTACGGCGGCTGGTCTCTTCTTTGCGATCCAGCTCGTCTTCTGCAGCTTGCGCATGCTTGTTGGTAGTCAGGTGATAATCGCTGCTCTCTTTTGCACGAGCGGCTTCTTCTTCAGCCCAGCGGGCTGCGTTCTGTTCCGCCATGATGCGAGCCTCTTCGGCTTTCTTCGCGGCGAGTTCTTCAGCTTTTTTCAAAGCTGTCTGTTCCTGTTGGCGCTTCAGTTCTTCTGCTTCGCGCTTGGCCATCTTTTCTGCCTCTTGCTGAGCTGTGCTACTGGCTGCTTTGGCGGGCTGTGAAGCCTGTCGAGCCTTTTGTTGTGCCTCGATCCGCGCCTTTTCCTCAGCTTCACGACGAGCCTGCTCAGCCTCACGGCGAGCCTTCTCTTCAGCGTCGAGGCGAGCCTTCTCTTCGGCTTCGCGACGAGCTTTTTCTTCTGCTTCCAAACGCGCTTTTTCCTCGGCTTCCGCCTGACGCTGTTCTTCTTCCAGCGCCGAGCGTCTTACATAGGTGCGAGATTTGCGAACTTCCACCTGCACTTCTTTGTTCTTGCCGCCGGTTCCCTGAACACTGATGGTGCTCTTGGTCTTGCGCTGCAAGGTCATGCGGGCAGGAGCGGCGACCTCGTCACCTCCATGCTGTTTCTTCAGGTGTGCCAGCAGAGTCTGCTTTTCAGACTCGCTGACCATGTCGTCGGCCTTGCTCTTGCTGATACCGGCATCGACAAACTGCTGGAGAAGACGATCAACCGGTGTGTCGATGTCAGTGGCAAGTTGTTTGACTGATACTTCTGCCATTCATTTTCCTCCGTTTGATCTTACTTAAGACTGCTCTTCTCCGAACCAACAGATATTGCGAGCAGCCATAATGAGCTCACCCGCCTTCTCGGCAGTCAGCCCTTCAATACCAGCAAGGTCATCAATACCTTGCTCAGCCAAATCTTCCAGGGTGCCCACGCCGCGGCCCGCCAAAGCGTATGCCAGTTCACGACTCAGACCGTTCAGATTGAGCAGCTCTTCGGACGGCTCGACGCCATCGAAAGACTCTTCTTTGGCCAGTGCCTTGGTAGTCAGGGCATCTTTGGCGCGCTTGCGCAGCTCTTCGACCATGTCTTCATCCAGACCGTCGATAGCCAGCAACTCGTTGACCGGTACGAAGGCGATCTCTTCCAGGGTCGAGAAGCCCTCTTCCATCAGCAGACCGGCGAAATCGTCATCGATATCCAGGGTGCTGGTGAACAGGTTCATGATGCGGTCGTTCTCGGCCTGGTGCTTGGCACGCATGTCCTCAACGGTCATCACGTTCAGCTCCCAACCGGTCAGCTGGGAGGCCAGACGCACGTTCTGACCATTGCGACCGATGGCCTGGGCCAGGTTGGCAGCTTCCACGGCGATATCCATGGTGTGGTTGTCTTCATCAACGATGATGGAGGCCACATCGGCAGGTGCCATGGCATTGATCACGTACTGGGCCGGGTTGTCATCGTACAGCACGATGTCTGCACGCTCACCGCTCAGCTCGGCGGAGACAGCTTGCACACGGGCACCACGCATACCTATACAGGCACCGATCGGGTCGATACGACGATCGTTGGTCTTCACCGCGATCTTGGCGCGGGAACCCGGATCACGGGCAGCGCCCATGATTTCGATCATCTCTTCACCGATCTCCGGTACTTCGATACGGAACAGCTCTTTCAGGAAGTCCGGGCTGGAACGGCTGACAAACAGCTGGGAACCACGGGCTTCCGGACGCACTGCATAGAGCAGGCCACGGACACGGTCACCCGGGCGGAAGGTTTCACGCGGCAGCATGTCATCACGGAAGATCACGGCTTCAGCATTGCTGCCCAGATCCAGGATGACGTTGTCGCGGTTGCTCTTCTTGACCACACCACTGATGATGGTGCCTTCTTTATCTTTAAACTGATCAACTACTTGTGAACGCTCGGCTTCGCGCACTTTCTGCACGATAACCTGCTTGGCGGTCTGGGTAGTGATACGGTCGAAGGTCACAGAATCGATCTGGTCTTCAACATACTCACCGATCTGGATATCCGGCTGATCAATTTGTGCCGCTTCCAGGGTGATTTCAGCATAGGGGTTCTCCATCGCGGCTTGATCCGCAATGACTACCCAGCGGCGATAAGTGTCGTAGTCACCGGTCTTGCGATCGATTTCAACCCGAACTTCAATCTCGCCTTCATATTTCTTCTTGGTCGCAGTCGCCAGCGCGGTTTCCAGAGCCTGGAAGATCTTCTCGCGGGGTACCGCTTTCTCGTTGGATACTGCGTCAACGACCAGCAAAATCTCTTTATTCATATCCGATAGCCTCGTTAACCAAAGTTCGGCACTATGTTCGCTTTTTGGATATTAGTGAAAGCCAACACGTCGTCCTTACCATCTACTGTCAGGGTGATCATGTCGCCTTGCACAGCTTTGATTACGCCTTTGAACTTGCGGCGGTTGTTTGTTGCCATCCGAAGCGTTACCGCCGCCTCTTGGCCAACGTATTTTTCGAAATGGGCAACCTTGAACAGGGGACGATCCAGGCCTGGGGAGGATACCTCGAGGTAGTACTCCTCGGTGATGGGATCTTCGACGTCCATGATGGCGCCAACCTGATGGCTGACCTCAGCACAGTTCTCGACAGTCACACCCTGCTCGCCGTCAATATAGACACGCAAGGTGGAGTGTTTACCCGCGCGGATAAACTCAATACCCCAAAGTTCAAAACCCAAGGCAACGACCGGAGCCTCGAGCAGATCGGTCAAACGTTGTTCCAACGTAGCCAAAGTCACCCTCCGAAAAACAAAAAAAGGGCATAAAGCCCAGATAGATATCGATTCAGAGTAAATTGCACATAACAAAAAGCCCCGATGTCAAATCGGGGCTTGGCGCTTTACCCTGATTGTCGCCTCGCAGCGACCGCCTTCCTGAGCGTAGGAAATGCGTGAAATTTGGTTGCGGGGGCCGGATTTGAACCGACGACCTTCGGGTTATGAGCCCGACGAGCTACCATGCTGCTCCACCCCGCGTCCGAAATCGTGCGAGATTATAGCCACTTCACTCTCTCGATACAAGACTGACTGGCTATAATACACCCGGTTTCCCGAGCTCACTGCTTAATTGGTGCCGTGGGCGGGACTCGAACCCGCACACCCTAGAGCACTACCCCCTCAAGATAGCGTGTCTACCAATTCCACCACCACGGCAAAACTCTTACTCGGGAACGTCAGTATCTTTCTTCACTGGCGCTTTGGTCTGCTCAACCTGTTGTGTTTGTTGCAGATTTTCCCACTCACTACCCTGCTTGACCTTGTTGCTGGACATAGATCCAAGCACTAGGCTGATAACGAAAAACAGAGTAGCCAAAATTGCTGTTGTTCGGGTCAGGAAACTGCCTGAACCACCGGAGCCGAATACTGTGTTCGATGCCCCTGCGCCGAAGGAGGCGCCCATATCAGCCCCTTTACCTTGCTGAATCATCACCAGACCAATCAGAGCCAGTGAAACCAGCAGATAAACGACTAAAAGAATCTCGTACATTTAACTTGCACCCTTTGCCGCTTCAACAATTCCTAAAAACGCATCGCTATCGAGGCTTGCTCCGCCAATCAGTCCGCCATCAATGTCGGGCTGTGCAAACAAATCTCTCGCGTTGCTCGGCGTTACGCTCCCACCATAGATGATTCTAACTTTCTCACCTATTACCGGAGTATCCTCCGCCAAGCGACCACGTATAAAGGAATGAACCTCTTGTGCCTGCTCGGGTGTGGCGCATTTACCTGTACCTACAGCCCAAATCGGCTCGTAGGCGATGATAGCATTATCGAAAGCCATCGCGCCATTTTTCTCTATGACGATATCCAGCTCTTCAGCGATCACCTCGAAGGCTCTTCTCGCCTGCCTCGCCGCACCTGATTCACCTAAACAGAGGATGGGAATCAAGCCTGCCGCTCTGGCTGCCGCAAACTTTTCTGCGACTATAAAACTGGTCTCACCAAAGAGACGCCTGCGCTCGGAGTGCCCTACCAATACGTAACGACACCCTGCCTCAACCAGCATCTGACACGAGATTTCTCCGGTGTAAGCGCCAGTAGCGTGCTGACTCACATTCTGAGCCCCCAACTTTATTACCTTCTGCTCATTGAGCAGTGAAGCGCAAAAGTCGAGATGCACATGGGAAGGACAGAGAACCACATCTACTTTTCCGTCAACGCCGCTCAGGCACTGACTCGTAAACTGCTCTAACTGCGACCTACTACCGTGCAACTTCCAGTTGGCTGCTACAAACGGCTTGCGATGTCCCATCGGCAACTCCCTTGCGAAAGCGGGGCTGATAATATCCAGTGGATGCTCAGCTGACAAGTGCTATTTTTAAATTTTTGAATCGTTTGAACAAGATACAACCAGGACGGCTAAAAAGCCGCCCTGGTTGTTCATTAAAACGCCGACTCAACCTGCTTGGCGATGCGCTGAGCCATGTCACGCACCTGCTGTTCATGCTCCCCTTCGACCATGACCCGGATCAGCGGTTCGGTACCTGATTTACGCAACAGTACGCGACCACGACCAGCCAGCTCCTGTTCCACCTTGGCAACCTCAGCCATGACAGCATCAGCGGCCAGCGGATCCTTGCCTTCGGCAAAACGAACATTCACCAGCACCTGCGGGAACTTGCTCATGCCGGAGCGCAGCTTGGCCAGCGGCATCTCGGCACTGCGCATGGCGGTAAGCACCTGCAAGGCGGCTACGATGCCATCACCCGTAGTGGTCTGATCCAGACAGATTATGTGGCCGGAGTTCTCGCCACCGATGCGCCAGCCCTTCTCTTCCATCATCTCCAGCACATAGCGGTCACCCACCTTGGCACGGGCAAAAGGAATACCCAGGGTTTGCAGCGCCAGCTCCAGACCCATGTTGGCCATCAGGGTGCCGACGACACCGCCTTTGAGGCGACCATTGCGCAGGGCATCGCGCGCGATGATATAGAGCACTTCATCACCGTCGATTAGATAGCCGGTATGGTCAACCATGATCAGACGGTCGCCGTCACCATCAAAGGCAACCCCCAGATCGGCCTTGTACTCCAGTACCTTGGCAACCAGAGCGTCAGGCGCAGTCGAACCGACACCATCGTTGATGTTGAGACCATCCGGGGAACAGCCCATGGTTATCACTTCAGCGCCCAGCTCGCGGAAAACCGAAGGCGCAATGTGATAAGTCGCCCCGTGGCCACAGTCGACCACCATTTTCACCCCATCCAGATTCATGTGGGAGGGGAAGGTGCTCTTGCAGAATTCGATATAGCGACCGGCTGCATCATCAATGCGGACCGCTTTGCCAAGTTCGGCCGACTCGACACACTTGAGCTCGTGATCCAGCTCGGCTTCGATAGCCAGCTCGACATCATCGGGCAGTTTGGTGCCATCGGCGGAGAAGAACTTGATGCCGTTGTCATAGAAGGGATTGTGGGAAGCGCTGATGACGATACCAGCTTCGGCACGGAAAGTGCGAGTCAGGTAGGCAACCGCCGGCGTGGGCATGGGCCCCATCAGAATGGCTTTAAGGCCTGCCGCGGAGAGCCCCGCTTCCAGCGCGGATTCCAGCATGTAACCGGAGATGCGGGTATCTTTGCCAATCAGCACCTTTTTGGTGCCCTTCTTGGAGAGCACCTTGCCGGCAGCCCAACCCAATTTCATTACAAAATCAGGGGTGATCGGGTATTCGCCAACCTTGCCGCGCACACCATCGGTACCGAAATACTTTCTTGCCATTGTCTGTTCTCTTTATTATCTGGAAATAAAATCTTGTCCCGTCATTGCCAGCCAACCGACGCGCAATGCGTCCATGGTCTCCCGTACATCGTGTACCCTGATGATGCGAGCCCCATGCTGCATACCGATAAGGGCGCATGCCAGACTGCCCGCCAGACGCTCATCCACCGGACGGCCCAGCAAGTTGCCTATCATAGACTTTCGCGACATCCCCACCAATAGCGGCAGGTCATAATCAAGTAGTTCCTTTTGAGCCGCCAACAACCGATAGTTGTGTGCAAGGGTCTTGCCAAAGCCATATCCCGGATCCAGCAACAGCTCTTCACGACGGATCCCGACCGCCAGACAAGCCGCAATACGCTCATCAAAGAAGGCGCGTACCTCCCCGATCAGGTCGTCATAGTGCGGCTCGACCTGCATCGTTCGCGGCTGCCCCTGCATATGCATCAGACAGACCGGAACCCGCGCTTCGGCCGCGGCTTGCAGTGCTCCAGGTTCTTGCAGTGCCCGCACATCGTTGATCAGATGGGCTCCCGCCTTGCAACCCTCCCGCATCACAGCCGCTTTGGAGGTATCGAGAGAGATCATCACATCCAGCTCACGGGCCATCTGCTCCACGACAGGAATGACCCTGTCCAGCTCCTCCTGCTCGCTCACATCGGGCGCACCAGGGCGGGTTGACTCGCCACCGATGTCAATGAGGGTCGCACCGTCAGAGACCATCTGGCGCGCATGAGCCATTGCCCGTTCAAACTGGTTGAAATTACCGCCATCGGAGAAGGAGTCGGGCGTCACATTGAGGATCCCCATCACATGGGGACGATCGAGAGAGAGGCTAAGCCCCTTGCTGGTTAACTGCATTTTCACGTCCATCTGATAAAGAAAAACCCCGGGCAAGCCCGGGGTTTGGAGAGTCACGATTATTTGGCCGGAGCGTCGTTGGCTTTGTCGATAGTGACATCCGCCACCGGTGCAGCCTCATCGGCAGGCTTGGCCTCGGCAGCCACGGTGGAACCGCCTTGCGGGGTATCACCGTGCTCGTCATGCCAGTTGCTCGGAGCACGAACCTCGCGACGCGCCATCAGATCATCGATCTGTTTGGCGTCGATGGTTTCATACTTCATCAACGCATCTTTCATGCTGTGCAGTACATCCATGTTATCCAGCAGGATCTGCTTGGCGCGGTCGTAGTTGCGATCAATGACCTGCTTCACCTCAGCATCGATGATGCGCGCAGTGTCGTCGGACATGTGCTTGGCCTTGGCCATGCTGCGACCGAGGAACACCTCGCCATCTTCTTCCGCATAAAGCATCGGGCCGAGACGCTCGGACATACCCCACTGGGTCACCATCTTGCGTGCAATCTCGGTGGCTCGCTCGATGTCGTTGGACGCGCCGGTCGAGACCTTCTCGGCACCGTAGATCAACTCTTCCGCCAGACGACCGCCATACAGGCTGGAGATCATCGACTCCAGATGCTGCTTGGAGTGGCTCCAGCGATCCTGCTCAGGCAGGTACATGGTCACACCCAGCGCACGGCCACGCGGAATAATGGAGACCTTGTAAACGGGATCATGATCCGGAACCACGCGACCGATAATGGCGTGACCGGCTTCATGATACGCAGTCATCTCCTTCTCGGACTCTTTCATCACCATGGAGCGACGTTCCGCACCCATCATGATCTTGTCCTTGGCCTTTTCGAACTCAGCCATGGAGACTACTCGGCGACTTTCGCGAGCAGAGAAGAGGGCAGCTTCGTTGACCAGGTTGGCCAAATCCGCACCGGAGAAACCGGGTGTACCACGGGCAATCAGCGCCGGATTGACGTCATCCGCCAACGGAACTTTGCGCATGTGCACTTTCAGGATCTGCTCGCGACCACGGACATCCGGCAGACCGACCACAACCTGACGGTCGAAACGGCCCGGACGCAGTAGTGCCGGATCCAGTACGTCAGGACGGTTGGTGGCAGCGATGACGATGATGCCTTCATTGCCTTCAAAGCCATCCATCTCGACCAGCATCTGGTTAAGGGTCTGCTCACGCTCATCGTGACCACCGCCCAGACCGGCGCCACGCTGGCGACCGACCGCATCAATTTCATCGATGAAGATGATGCAGGGGGAGGATTTCTTGGCCTGCTCGAACATGTCACGTACCCGGGAGGCACCGACACCCACGAACATCTCCACGAAATCAGAACCCGAGATGGTGAAGAAGGGCACCTTGGCCTCACCCGCAATGGCCTTGGCCAGCAGGGTTTTACCGGTACCGGGAGGACCTACCAGCAGTACGCCAGTCGGGATCTTGCCACCCAGTTTCTGGAATTTGCTCGGGTCGCGCAGATAGTCGACCAGCTCCTTCACCTCTTCCTTGGCTTCATCGCAACCAGCTACATCGGCAAAGGTAGTCTTGATCTGATCTTCACTCATCAGGCGAGCCTTGCTCTTGCCAAACGACATGGCGCCTTTGCCACCGCCGCCCTGCATCTGACGCATGAAGAAGACCCAGACACCGATCAGCAGCAACATCGGGAACCAGGAGATGAAGATAGAGGTCAGCAAAGACGGCTCTTCCGGCTTCTCGCCCATCACCTTGACGTTGTGATTGAGCATATCGTTGAGCAGCTGGGGATCCGGCGCCGGGATGATGGTGGTGAATCGTTCACCAGTACGCTTGACGCCATTAATGACCTTACCGTCCATCCGCACTTCACGGATCTGATCTTGGGTCACCTCTTTAACGAAGCTGGAATAGTCCAGCTGGCGACTGGTGGTATCGCTGGGGCTGAAGCTATTGAACACCGACATCAATACGACGGCGATGACCAGCCACAGGATTAAGTTTTTCGCCATGTCACTCAAATCAGTAACCTCGCAGACTGACAGTTAACGATGAAGGTTAGGGTACTACAGTTTAAAACCGGTAGCCACAATGTAGACTTCCCGTGATCTGGCGCGGGATGAGTCTGGTTTACGAATTTTAACGGCGGAGAAAAGTTTCCGAATTTCATTCAGATAGGCATCAAAGCCCTCCCCCTGAAACACCTTCACCACAAAACTGCCGTCACTGCGCAATACCTGATGACACATGTCCAGAGCCAACTCGACCAGATACATGGCACGAGCCTGATCCACCTGCTGGGTGCCGCTCATGTTGGGGGCCATGTCGGACATCACGACATCGACCTTGTCGGGTCCGACTCGCTCCAGCAAGGCACCGAGTACAGTTTCCTCCCGAAAGTCCCCCTGCAGGAAATCGACACCGGCAATGGGATCCATAGGCAGAATATCGCAGGCGATGACCCGACCCGATTCGCCAACCTGCTCGACCGCGAATTGGGACCAGCCGCCGGGGGCAGCCCCCAAATCCACTACCGTCATGCCATTTTTCAACAGGCGGTCTTTGCCCTGGATCTCGTCGATCTTGAAAACAGCACGGGAACGCAGCCCCAATTTCTGGGCTTTTTTGACGTATTGATCGTCGAAATGTTCTTTTAACCAGCGGGTGGAGCTGGCGGAACGTTTTTTCTGGGTCATGATAATCGGCTTTAAAAAACCACAAGGGTTATTAGTATTAAGGGCTAAGTGGGGGTAGAATACGCCCCTTTCAACCCTGACTTATGAAGAAATTGCGATGATTCTCAACAATAAACAGAAACAGTACCTCAAGGGCCTTGCCCACAGCCTCAAGCCTGTCGTCCTGCTGGGTCAGCACGGTCTGACCGAAGGTGTACTGGCGGAGATCGATCTGGCGCTGAACCATCACGAGCTGATCAAGGTTAAGGTTGCCTCTGAAGATCGCGAGATGAAACAACTGGTTATGGATGCCATCGTCCGTGAAACAGGCTCTGTAAAAGTACAGAGCATGGGTCATGTGCTGACCATCTATCGTCAGGCCAACGAACCCAAAATCCAGCTGCCTCGCAAGTAAAAGGAAAGAGCATTGCTCTTTCCTTATTTCACTTCTTCCCGAGTCGCTTGCCACAGTAGTCGCCAAGCCCTTAACCTGCGATGAATAGTTTCGGACACGTGCCATGGCTCACCATCCTATTCTGACCGACGATGAACTGACCATGTTGCGGGAGCTGGGATGCACGGAGGCGACCCACCTTCTGAGCGGACATCTCGACAACCCCATGCTTGGCTTGCTGCAAAAAGCCGAACAGCTGGTATTGGAAGCCCGCTATGCAGGCCATCAGTTGCGATTCCCCCTCACCTTTATCCAGAGAGAAGATGGCTTTGTCGAGCCTCGGCTCGCTGCGCCAGTGATCCGGGAGCTGGGGTTTGCCCAGCCAAGAGCTTGGAGACTTGCCCAGAAAGCGACACTGCAAACAGCTCATGGAGTACTCCAAGTGCTGAGCCTTTCGCTCAATGGCCTCATCGTGGAAGATCTGCCCACAGATATGATGGCGGATACTACCTTGCAGGGAACTCTGCAGATCGCCACAGAGGCGCCATTTCCCTTGCAGGCCAGGCTGGTGAGACGGGTCAAATCTAATGCAGACCGTGCAACCTGGGCACTCAGTTTCCAGATGAGCGAGGCAAACATAGAGCGACTTCGTCACTGGCTGTTTCAGCGCCATCAGGACACCTTCAACGACGCTTACCAACCAGCCTGAAGCGCAACAAACAGGGGAGCAAGTGCTCCCCCGTCTCATCCCGCATTAACTACATCAGATGTAGGCAACGTCCAGGATTTCGTACTCCACATCACCTGCGGGCGTCTTAACGAGCGCCACATCGTCCACTTCCTTGCCAATCAGAGCGCGGGCAATCGGAGAGTTGACAGAGATAAGGTTCTGCTTGATGTCAGCCTCATCGTCACCCACGATGCGGTAGATAACCTCTTCCTCTGTTTCGCTCTTGAGCAGGGTCACGGTGGCACCAAAGATGATGCGACCATTGTTGGTCATCTTGGTGACATCGATCACCTGGGCATTGGAGAGCTTGGCTTCAATTTCCTGAATGCGGCCTTCACAGAACCCCTGCTGCTCACGGGCGGCATGGTATTCGGCATTCTCTTTCAGATCACCGTGCTCACGGGCTTCAGCAATCGCTTCGATAATCTGGGGACGAAGCTCGGTCTTGAGATATTCGAGCTCTTCGCGCAGCTTCTCAGCGCCGCGAACAGTCATCGGAGTATGATTCATAGTCGAAACCTGGGTTGCTTGAAAATAGAAGCTGCGGCTATCTGTCAGGACGCCGCAGCACTCGGTTCGGATGGCGCATCTTAATATGAAGCCAACACAAAATCCATGTCGGCCCCCTGATGCAGATCCCGCTTTATCTGTTGCTCCAAGAAATATTACTTTCCTTCCGGTACCGAAATAGGAGAGGAAATGGTCGGTTTGCCCTGCATGATAGCGATCTCTACCCGTCGGTTCATCCGGCGATTCTCGGGAGTATTGTTGGGCACCAATGGTTGGGAATCGGCCATCCCCTGCACAATCAAGCGTCCCTGATCAAATCCTGGGACCTTGATCATCTGGTGTGCCACAGCCACTGCTCGCTGGGACGAAAGCTCCCAGTTGGACTGAAACAGCTCGTCCTCGGTCGCCACGTTGTCGGTGTGGCCGGATATGGTGATTTCACCCGGTACATCCTTGAGCAGGGTCGCGACCTTGCGAATAACCGGCCAGAACTGGGGTTGCAGAAACGCCGAGCCAGCCGGGAAGGAGGCTTTTTCCCTGATCCGGATAATAATCTGCTGTCCCAACGCCTCGATTTCGATGGCACCATCCTGGATCTGATCTTTCATCTGCTCGGCCAGCGCCTTTGCCAGGGTATTGGACTGCTGCTGCGCCTTCTGAGCATCCTGAGCTGTGTCCCCCCCCGTCTGCTTGCCATCACTCTTGTCCTGACCACCTGCCTGCTCGGCATCACCGGGCAAAAAATCCAGCTCGGTCTGGGTCATGTCCATGGTCTGCTGCATCACGGTATCAATCGGGGTTGGCTCTGGGCGGCCAGGACGGAACTCCTGGGCAATGACAGAAGTTCCCTTCGGAATATCTTTCACCTCAAGGATATTCTGGACCCCGAATGCCTTCTCCATGGACCCCGCAATCTGCTTGAACTTCTGCACATCCATCTCGGCAAAGGAGAGCAACAACACGAAAAAGCACATCAGCAGCGACATGAGGTCGGCGAAGGTCCCCATATAACCGGGCAGGCCGGGAGGCGGGCATTTGCAATCAGACATAGGGCTCCCTACTCACTGCCGTTGTTGCGTTTGGACTGGTTCAGATAGTTCTGCAGCATGGACTGGATCACCCGCGGGTTTTGGCCATCCTGGATCCCCATGATGGCATCGAGGATCAGCGAACGGCTAAGGCGCTCTTCGCCGCTTCGCAGTTCCAGCTTGTCGGCTATCGGGATGGCCAGCATGTTGGCTTCGATCGCACCATACAGAGTGGTCAAGAGGGCTACAGCCATGGCAGGACCGATAGATTTGGGATCACTCATATTGGCCAACATGGCCACCAGACCCACCAGCGTACCGATCATCCCCATCGCCGGGCCAAGATCCCCAAGGGTACGGAACACCTTGATCGCAATGACGTGACGTTCGGCAGTCAACTCGATATCCTTTTCCATCACTGCGCGCACTACATCGGCATCATGGCCATCCACCAGCATATCGATCCCTTTTTTCATGAAGGGATTGGGAATCTCGGCCGCTTCAAGCGCCAGAAATCCGCCTTTACGGGCGGCATCGGCAAGCTCAACGGCTTTAACTATGAGGTCTTCCAGCTTGTCGCCCTTGTACATAAAAGCTTTACCAGCGACCTTAAACGCCATCAGAAACTGGCCTAGGTTGAACTTCATCATGGCGATGAAGATGGAGCCCAATACGGTGATGTAGACCGATGGCATGTCGACGTACATGCTCATGGGGCCCCCCAGCAGCATGCCGTACACCACCACCCCGAAACCCAGCACTATCCCTATCAGACTGCCTAGATCCACGTCCCTACTCCTGTCACCGGTTCTTATGCCCAATTATAGTTTGTTGAATTTTCTGCTATTGCGACCCAAGCGGCAAGCATGCATCCACTGAGAATCATGGTTCATTATCGGCCAGTTTATCGAGAGTTTGAGGAGGCAGCGTTTTTCAGCCTCCCCCCGGTGGGCGGTCGATGTTAATATAAGCCGTTTTTTCAATTCCCGAGGATGGACATGGCCAGTAAAAAAATCGACCGTCTGAGTTTTGACGCCACTCTCGAAGAGCTGGAAACCATCGTTCATCAGCTGGAGCAAGGTTCCCTACCGCTGGAGGAGGCCCTCAAACAGTTCGAGCAGGGAATCCATCTGGTGCGGGCTGGCCAACAAAAGCTGGAGCAAGCCGAGCAGAAGATCCAGATCCTGCTGAGCAAGGCCGATGGCAGTGATCAGCTGACCCCCTTCCAGCCAGAACAAGGAGACGAGTGAGTGGCACTGGTCCATTTTTCCCGTCAGCATCGCCAGCGTATTGATGACTGCCTGTTGGCAAAACTTGAAGCTTTGCCACCCATGGCGCCTCGTCTGCGTGATGCCATGAAATATGGCCTGCTGCTGGGCGGCAAGCGGGTTCGCCCGTTTCTGGTCTACGCGGTCGGCGAAATGCTGGGCGTAAAGAGCGACCTGCTGGACGGCCCTGCGGCTGCCGTGGAGTGCATCCATGCCTACTCACTGCTGCACGACGATCTGCCCGCCATGGATGACGACGACTTGCGTCGCGGCCAGCCGACCGTTCACAAGGCATTCGATGAAGGCACCGCCATTCTGGCCGGTGATGCGCTGCAGACGCTGGCGTTCTCCATTCTGGCCGATCACCCCATGCCCGACTCCTTGATGGCCAACCGGGTGCGGATGCTGAGTACCCTCGCCCGCGCCTCCGGCTATCTGGGTATGTGTGGTGGTCAGGCACTGGACCTGCAGGCTGAAGGGCGCCAGATCACGCTTGCCGAACTGGAGCAGGTACACCGCCACAAGACCGGTGCGCTGATTGAGTGCGCCGTGGCGCTCGGCGCCCTGTGCAAAGCCGATGTCGATGACGCAACCCTGATTGCCCTGCAAACCTATGCCGCCGCGATTGGCCTCGCCTTTCAGGTGCAGGATGACATCCTCGACATCACAGGTGATACCGCCACCCTGGGCAAGCCGCAAGGTTCTGACCTGGCGCTGGAGAAAAGTACCTATCCGGCCCTGCTCGGACTCGAAAATGCCCGTGAGCTGGCTCGCGAACTGCATGGGAAAGCCTTAACAGCCCTGCAATCCTTGCCCTACAATACCGACATTCTGGAAGCGTTTGCCGATTACATCATCGAGCGAACCCACTAAACGCTGGATAACAGTAACAATATGAGCGTTGATATTAGCAATTTCCCCAACCTGGCCCTCGCGGACACTCCGGTCGAGCTGCGTTCCTTGCCCAAAGATCGGCTGCCGGTGCTGTGCAACGAGCTGCGCGAATATCTGCTGCGCTCTGTCAGCCGCTCCAGCGGACACTTTGCCTCCGGTCTCGGCACGGTCGAACTGACCGTGGCCCTGCACTACGTCTACAACACCCCGTTCGATCGGCTGATCTGGGATGTGGGCCATCAGGCCTATCCCCACAAGATCCTGACCGGGCGCCGTGACCAGATCCACACCATCCGGCAGAAAGATGGCCTGCACCCCTTCCCCTGGCGCGGCGAGAGCGAGTACGACGTGCTCTCCGTCGGCCACTCCAGCACCTCCATTGGTGCGGCGCTCGGTATGGCGGTCGCCGCCGAGAGTGAAGGGCTGGGTCGCAAGGTGGTAGCGGTAATTGGTGATGGTGCCATTACCGCAGGGATGGCCTTTGAAGCGCTCAACCACGCCGGCGATGTCCATAAAGACATGCTGGTGATCCTCAACGACAACGAGATGTCCATCTCCGAGAATGTCGGGGCGCTCAACAACCATCTGGCCCGGGTCATGTCCGGCAAGCTCTACACCACCATCCGCGAAGGCGGCAAGAAGGTGCTGGCCGGTCTGCCGCCGGTCAAGGAGCTGGCCAAGCGGGCCGAAGAGCACCTCAAGGGGATGGTGGTGCCCGGCACCCTGTTCGAGGAGTTCGGCTTCAACTACATCGGCCCCATCGACGGTCACGATATAGAAGCGCTGGTCGAGACCCTGCGCAACATGCGCAATCTCAAGGGTCCGCAGTTGCTGCACGTCAAAACCAAGAAGGGCAAGGGTTACGAGCCGGCGGAGAAAGACCCCATCGGTTATCATGCCGTGCCCAAGTTCAATCCTGACGAGTGTTCCCTGCCGAAAGCGAGCGCCGCCAAACCCACCTTCTCCGCCATCTTTGGCCAATGGCTGTGCGACATGGCCGCCAAAGACGAGAAGCTGGTCGGCATCACCCCTGCCATGCGCGAAGGCTCCGGTCTGGTGAAATTCAGCCAGCAGTATCCGGATCGCTACTTCGATGTGGCCATTGCCGAGCAACATGCAGTCACGTTCGCTGCCGGTCTTGCCATCGCCGACAAGAAGCCAGTGGTGGCCATCTATTCGAGCTTTCTGCAGCGCGCCTACGATCAGGTGATCCACGACGTGGCGCTGCAAGATCTGCCGGTGCTATTCGCCATCGACCGGGCCGGTCTGGTGGGCGCCGACGGCCCGACCCATCAGGGAGCGTTCGACATCAGCTTCCTGCGCACCGTGCCCAACATGGTGGTGATGACGCCATCTGACGAGAACGAGTGCCGCCAGATGCTCTATACCGGCTATCTTCAGCAAGGCCCTGTCGCCGTGCGTTACCCCCGCGGCAGCAGTCTGAGCGATTCCCCCATCTCGTCAGAGATGCAGGCACTGGAGCTCGGCAAGGGACGTATCCTGCGAGAGGGCAAGGGTACCGCTATTCTGGCCTTTGGCACCCTGCTGCACCACGCGAAAACGGCCGCCGAAGCGCTGGATGCCACCCTGGTGGACATGCGCTTTGTCAAACCGATGGATGAGGCGCTGGTGCTGTCGCTGGCGGCCAGCCACGATCACTTCGTCACCATTGAAGACAACGCCATCATGGGCGGCGCCGGTTCGGCGGTGAACGAGCTGCTGATGCGCAATAAACAGTGCAAGCCGGTACTCAACCTCGGCTTGCCGGATCGCTTCGTGGAACAGGGTACCCAGCAGGAGATCTATGCCCTGCTTGGTCTGGACGATGCAGGCATCCAGCGCAGTATCGAAAGCTGGCTGAAAGCCTGATAACGCTTAAAGCTATCAAGCAAAAGAAGGGCGCCTCACTGGCGCCCTTCTTGTTCTTCATAATCTAGAACCTGTTCAAGAACTGTTGCGAGAAGTCCGTCAACAAGGTAAAGAGCAGCGCAGGAACCGGAGTATATGTGAATACATGAGGATTCCGAGCAGCACATGAGCCTTGATCACGGCCTCGCAGTAAGTTCTTGCGCAGGTTATCAACCTTTGTAGATCTTGGGGTTAAACACATCCCGCAGCCAGTCACCCAGCAGGTTGATGACCAGCACCAGCACCACCAGACAGATGCCCGGGAAGGCGGTGATCCACCAGGAGCCGGAGAAGATGTAGTTGAAGCCGACACTGATAAGCGAACCGAGCGAGGGCTGATCAACCGGCATCCCCAGACCGAGGAAGGAGAGCGCCGCCTCGCTCATGATCGCGTTGGCCACCTGCACGGTGGAGATGACCAGAATGGGCGACAGGCAGTTGGGCAAAATGTGGCGGAACATGATGCGCGGGGCGCGGAACCCCATCACCTTGGCCGCTTCCACATACTCCTTCTTCTTCTCCGCCAGCACAGAGGCGCGCACAGTACGGGCGTACTGCGGCCACTCGGCGATACCGATGATCACCACCAGCATCATGATGGCAAACTTCGAGTAAAACTCGGAGCCAAATGTTGCCTGAAAGATAGCGGAGATGATGATCGCCACCATCATGGTGGAGAACGACAGCTGCACATCGGCAAAGCGCATCAGCAGGTTGTCGATACGACCACCGAAGTAACCGGCAATCAGACCGATGACGATACCAAGCACCAGCTGCAGCGCCACCGCAAACAGGCCGATGGTGAGGGAGATACGGGCGCCATAGAGGATGGTGCTCCAGATATCCCGCCCCTGGTTGTCGGTGCCGAGCCAGAAGCGCTCCTCGCCACCTTCCAGCCAGGAAGGTGGTAGCTCGGCATCCATCAGATCAAAGCTGGTCTGGTCATAGACGTTGTGCGGGGCGAGCCAGGGCGCCAGCAGCGCCGCCAGCACGAACACCACAAACACCGCAAAGCTGAACATGGCTACCTTGTCCCGCAGGAAGTAGTAGACGATGTCAGAGTTCTTGAAACGTGCCCAACGGCTTGGGCTTGCAGTTACAGCGTTACTCATGCTTACCCCTTGGCAGTCAGGTTAACGGTCGGGTTGATCAACCCGTAGAGCAGGTCGACCAGGGTATTGGTCACCACGAAGATCAGTCCCACGAAGATGACGTAGGCGGTGATCAGCGGGGTATCGACCCGGTGGATCGCCTCAAGAAACAGGAAGCCGGTGCCCGGCCACTGGAACACGCTCTCGGTCAGGATGGTGTAGGCCACCATGGTGCCGATCTGCACCCCGCCGACGGTAATGACCGGCAGCATGGTGTTCTTCAGAGCGTGCTGATAGTAGACCTTGTTGTTATCCAGCCCTTTGGCGCGGGCGAATTTGACGTACTCGGAGGAGAGCTGCTCCAGCATCTCGGAGCGCACCAGCCGGATAAACAGCGGCAACATGATGGAAGAGAGCGACACCGCGGGCAGGATCAGGTGCAGGATGCCGTCCCAGGTAAAGAAGCCCGACTCCCAGCCCAGCAGGTTACGGGTTTCACCGCGACCATAGGCTGGCAGCCAGCCCAGCTGGATGGAGAAGAGGTACATCAGCATGATGGCGGTCAAAAATACCGGGATCGAAATGCCGATACTGCTCCCCGCCATGATGATCTTGGTGGGTATGCTGCGCGGGCGGATCGCCGAATAGACACCGAGTGGAATGGAGACCACCACAATGATGAGCGCGGCAGCAAACACCAGCTCAAGGGTAGCCACCAGCTTGTCGAGGATCACCTCGAGAGCGGGTCGCTTGAAGAAATAGGAGGTGCCCAAATCCCCATGCACCGCATTTTTCAAAAAGCGGCTGTATTTGATGAGGAAGGGATCGTTAAGGCCCATCTTCTCGCGCAACTCGTGACGCTGGGCTTCGGAGACGGATTGTCCCACCAGCTCGCGCAACGGGTCACCCAGGTTGTCCTGGATGGAGAAGGCGACCAGGCTGATGACGAACATCACTATCACGGCCTGATAGAACCGTTTCAGCAGGAATGTAAACATGCTTGTCCTTCTACGTGGCCTGTGTCGTGGCACAGGCTTCTGTTAGTGGGCGGAGTGGCCAGCTGACCACCCCGCCCCGTCCTTCCTTAGCGCTTCTCTTACTTGCTGACCACCAGGTCACCCAGGTAAGGGAAGTTCATCACGTTGACCACCGGCTTGATATCGACGTTCTTCTTGGCGCCATAGGCCAGATCTTCCCAGTGCAACGGCACATAGGCAGCATCTTCGATCACCATGGCCTCGACCTTCTTCAGCATCTCGGCACGCTTGGCCGGATCGGTCTCGGCGTTGGCATCCATCACCAGCTTGTCAGCTTCGGCGTTGGCATAACCGGCGCAGTTGTACTGGCCCATACCGGTCTTGGCATCCTTGGTGAAGGTCAGGAACTCGAAGAAGTTCGCAGTATCTTCGGTGTCGGAGTGCCAACCGATCATCTGCATGTCCGCGGCACACTTGTCAAACTCGGGCCAGTACTGGGCTACCGGCATGGTCTTCAGATCCACCTTGATGTTGATCTTGGCCAGCATGGCAGAGACCGCCTGGGCAATCTTGACGTCGTTGACGTAGCGGGCCGCGGGGGCAATGAAGGTCATCTTGAAGCCTTTCTCGTAACCGGCCTCTTTCATCAGCTCCTTGGCCTTGGCCAGATCATATTGGGGCACCAGCGCCTCGTTGTGACCGGCATAGCCTTTCGGGCTCAACTGGCCAGCAGGGGTACCGAAGCCCTTGTTGATCTTCTCGACGATACCCACCTGGTTGATGGCGTAGTTGATCGCCTGACGCACGCGCTTGTCTTTCAGTGCCGGGTTGGTGTTCTGGTTCAGCTCGATGATGATGGCACGGGTACCGGACAGGGTAACCAGCTGAGAGTCCTTGCCATTCTTCACGCGCTCCAGATCGTTCGGCGCAACCGGATAGATCATGTCCACGTCGCCACCCAGCAGGGCTGCAACACGGGTCGCATCTTCCTTGATCGGCACCACGGTCAGGTTCTCGACGTTACCCTTGGAGGCCTTGTCCCAGTAGTTGGCGTTGCGGGCATAATCGAGCTTCACACCCTGCTCGCGGAACTTGACGGTGAACGGGCCAGTACCGGAGACGTGGGTAGAGGCAAAGGAGTCGCCATTCTTGACGATCTCGGCCTTGTCTTTGCCCGCTTCGGTCTTGCCGGTGTAGAACTTGGAGTCCATCGGGAAGATGTAGGTGACGGTCTGCAGCACCAGCGGGAAGGGCTTCGCGGTAATCAGATCGACGGTGTAGTCATCGACCTTCTTCACTTCGCTGATGGGATCGAAGATCGCCTTGAAGTCGACGGAGGATTTCAGGCGGTTGACGGTCCACACCACGTCGTCAGCGGTGAAGTCGTTACCGGAGTGGAACTTGACCCCTTTGCGCAGGTGGAAGCGGACGGTCTTATCGTCAATACGCTCATACTTCTCGGCCAGACGGGGCTCGAACTGCAGGTCCTGGGTGTAACGCATCAGGGGATCGAATACCAGGTGCGACATCTCCAGGGTCTGACCGGAGAGCTGCTCCTGCGGATCCAGCGAAGTGGCGTCAGAGGCGACACCCACCTTGATATCAGCGGCTGAGACACTGAAGGCGAAACCGGCGGCAAACAGCGCCAGGGCAATCTTGGACAATCCTTTCTTCATCTTGTTCTCCATGCTTTTGGCTTTCTTATGACACTTTTTTTGACAAGCAGACCGGCGCACCGGCGCTCTCCTAGCTTGCGATTTCCAGCCCCTCGCGGGACATTCCCTTGAACTCCGGCATGAGGGAGATCAGCTTGCGGCTGTACTCATGCTCGGCATTGGTAAAGAGTTTCTCGGTCTCGGCCACTTCCACCAAATGGCCGTGCTGCATCACCCCGATGCGGTCGCACATCTGGCGGATCACCGGCAGATCGTGGCTGATAAACAGCATGGTGAGCTTGAGCTCCTGCTGCAAATCCTTGAGCAGGTTGAGGATCTGGGCCTGCACCGACACATCCAGCGCCGAGGTCGGCTCGTCGCAGATAAGGAAGCGCGGGCGAGTGGCCAGGGCGCGGGCAATGGAGATGCGCTGGCGCTGACCGCCGGAGAACTCGTGGGGGTACTTGAGGCCAGCACCACGGCCAAGACCCACGTGATCCAGCAGATCGCCGACAATCCCCTCAATCTGGCTCTCGCTGCTCGCCAGCTGATGGAAGCGGATCGGCTCGGCAATGATGTCGCGCACCTTCATCCGCGGGTTCATCGACGAATAGGGGTTCTGGAACACCATCTGCATCTGGCGACGCAGCGGGCGACGTTCGCGCTCGCTCTTGAGAGCGGTCAGATCGATCCCCTCGAAGAAAATCTTGCCGGTATCAGGCGGATAGAGACCGGTGATGGCGCGGGCAATGGTCGATTTGCCGGAGCCCGACTCCCCCACCAGACCGAAGGTTTCACCCTCGAAGATCTCGAAGCTGATGTTGTTGCAGGCGCGTACATACTGGCGGCGGCTCGGGAAGATGGAGTCCTTGGTGACGAACTTCAGATCGACGTTCTCCACCCGCAACAGCGCCCCTTCATAGGCTCGCTCGTCCTGACTCTGGCCGAGCCAGTGAGTCTTGAGGTCGATATTGGTATCCGGCGCACTGGCATCCTCGATATAGGAGACCAGCGGGAAGCGCACCAGCTTCACATCGGAACGGGGGACCGCCGAGATGAGGCTGCGGGTATAGGGGTGATTGGGGCTGCCCAACACCTGTTCGGTCAGGCCGAACTCCACCAGATCGCCGCGATACATCACCGCCACCTTGTCGGTAACGTTGGAGACCACGCCCATGTCGTGGGTCACCAGCATGCAGCCCACCTGACGCTCTTTGCAGAGTGCGCGGATAAGCTGGAGGATCTGATCCTGAATGGAAACGTCGAGCGCCGTAGTCGGCTCATCGGCGATGATCAGCTCCGGATCGCAGGAGAGCGCAATGGCGATAACCACCCGCTGACGCATGCCACCGGAGAACTGGTGCGGATACTGTTTGATGCGCAGCTCCGGCTGCGGAATACCCACCGCCCCCATCAGCTCCAGCGCCTTGGCAAAAGCGGCCTCGCGAGAGAGATCGGTATTGGCCAGAATGGTCTCCACCAACTGATGCTCAACGGTGAACAGCGGGTTGAGGGAGGTCATGGGGTCCTGGAAGATGAACCCGATACGGGAGCCACGGATGGCCCGCATCTCGTTCTGGCTCTTGCCGGAGATGAGCTCGCCATTGAGATAGATATCGCCACGGGCGATGCGACCCGGCGGGCTCAGGAGGTCGATAACGGCGTTGCCGATTGTGGACTTGCCGGCGCCGGATTCACCGACCACCCCGACAATCTCACCCTTTTCGATAGAGAAAGAGAGATCCTTTACCGCGGCCAGCACCCCGTAGCGGGAGGGGTACTCGATCCGCAAGTTCTTTACTTCGAGCAAGGACATGTTTACCTCTGCGGGGGACATCCGTCCCAAATAATTCGTCCGTAAATCAGCCGCAGATGCCGGTTGTTACCTTGGGCAATATTTGCTCAATCCATGAGGCAGCGAAACCAGCGATCCGGGCGGGTTTTTTGCATTTTTTTGGAATAACCCGCGAGTAACTTAGACGGTTTGACCACGGGTGTAAATGATTGAGTTATACAATTCCGCAATGTTTTGTGCAGATAACCACCAATTCGGCAGAGATAAATGATGATTTTCATCACACAAATGGCCGGTGCGTCCGTACATCTATTGGTATCATTACTTTAATTTCAACAACAACGCAACAAGCAGCATTTATCACTATTTCCAAAACAATCACCAGCCCCGAATGAGTAGTGAATATTTATGTGAAATGGATGATAAACGGCAGCATATGCCGATGAATGAAAATTAAGCAGATATAAATCGGGGGATGCCAGAACGGTCATCCCCCGGAAGATGGCTCTCAGCCGAGCCAGAATGCCAGTAATTGCATACAAAACAGGGCGAACAGGCCGGCGATCAGATCGTCCAGCATGATGCCCAGACCACCGTGGATCCGGCGATCAAACCAGGAGATGGGCCAGGGCTTGAGCACATCAAACAACCGGAACAGCGCGAAGCCCGCCACCACCCACTCCCAGCCGGCTGGCGCGGCGATCATGGTGACGCCAAAACCGATCACCTCGTCCCAGACGATGGCGCCATGATCCGGCATGCCGATGGCATCGGTGGCGCTCTGGCAGATACGGATCCCCACAACAAAACCCACCGCCAGCAAGGCGATAAACCAATAGGTCGGCAGACCGCTCACCAGCAGGTAGAGCGGAATGGCCGCCAGGGTGCCCATGGTGCCTGGCGCCTTGGGGCTGAGACCGGAACCAAACCCCACCGCCAAAAAATGAAGCGGATTTTTCAGATCCAGTCGTGTCAGCTCGGGCTTTATCCTTAACAAACTCATGCGAAGTGATCCCACCCTTTCAGTTGCAGCTCGACCGCCTGGTCGCCACGCAGGTAGTCGATGCCCGGCTCGCCCGCCACGATGCGGCCGATGCGGCTGAACTTGACCCCGCTGTGGGCCAGCGCCGTATCGAGCGCGCCGCGGTGCTCCTCCGGTACGGTGAAGCAGAGCTCGTAGTCATCGCCACCGGCCAGCGCCAGTTGCCACGCCTCCTGCTCGCTCACCGCATCCTGCAGCACCGGCGAGAGCGGCAGCATATCGAGATCGATCTGGGCCCGCACACCGGACGCCTTGAGGATATGGCCGAGATCCGATGCCAGACCGTCGGAGAGATCCAGCGCACTACCCGCCAGCCCGCGCAGCGCCTGACCGGCCAGAATGCGGGGATGGGGGTGGTCGAGCCGTGGCAGCACAGCTGCCAGCTGGTTCTCGTTGAGGGTGCGTTTGCCCAGCAGGTGGGAAAGCGCCAGCGCGGCATCCCCCAAAGTGCCGGTGACATAGATGCCGTCACCCGCTTTGGCGCCGCTGCGCATCAGGGCGCGACCGGCAGGCACCGATCCCTTCACCGAGATGGTGATGGAGAGCGGCCCGCGGGTCATGTCTCCGCCCACCAGCGCGACGTTGTAGTACTCGGCCAGCTCCAGAAACCCTTCGGCAAAACCGGCGACCCAACCTTCGTTAATGGCAGGTAGGGTCAGCGCCAGCGACACCCAGCGCGGCTCGGCCCCCATGGCGGCGAGATCGGAGAGATTGACCGCCAGCGCCTTGTAGCCGAGATCCACCGGATCCATGTCGGGAAAGAAGTGTACGCCGCTCACCAGAGTGTCGGTGCTCACCGCCAGCTGGGTATCGGGGGGCAGGGTCAGCAGGGCACAGTCATCTCCAGGGCCCATCACCACGTCCTTGCGGGCGTGGGGGACCTTGAAGTACTTATCAATCAGCTCAAATTCACCCATACAGTAAAAAGCCAGCAATAAGCTGGCTCCTCTCTTAGATGCTGACGGACAGCAGGATCAACGCTTGTTCAGCGACTTGATCACCTTGTCCAGTACACCGTTGACAAACTTGTGGCTGTCATCGGCAGCAAAAGCTTTGGCCAGCTCGATCGCTTCGTTGATGACCACGCGCGGCGGTACATCATCACGACGGGTCAGCTCGTAGGTCGCCAGACGCAGGATCGCCTTGTCCACCATGTCCACTTCTTCCAGCGGACGGGAGAGGAAAGGTGCAAACACCTTGTCCAGCTCGCTGCAGTGGAGGGCTACCCCGAACAGCAGATCGCGGAAATAGTTCAGGTCTACACCCTTGGTGTCCTGATCGATCTTGAACTGCTCTTCGATGTCACCCACGTTAGCCTTGGTCATCTGCCACTGGTAGATGGCCTGGGTGGCGCAATGGCGGGCTTTACGGCGCTCAGACGGTTTCAATGTACTTCTCCTCGTTACACGTCCAGTTCTTTCAGGACGTTGATCATTTCGAGCGCTGCCAGTGCAGCCTCTGCACCCTTGTTACCCGCCTTGGTACCTGCACGCTCGATGGCTTGTTCAATGTTTTCAGTGGTCAGCACACCGAAGGCAACGGGAATTTCATATTCCATCATTACCTGGGCCATGCCCTTGCTGTTCTCGTTTGCCACCAGGTCGAAGTGGTAGGTGCCGCCACGGATGACAGTACCGACCGCCACGATGGCATCGTATTGACCACTCTTGGCCAGCTTCTTGATGACCAATGGCATTTCAACCGCGCCCGGCACTTTTACCAGTGTCAGGTTGCTGTCCTGCACTTGACCTTGACGCTTCAGTACGTCCACCGCGCCGTTCACCAGACTGTCGTTGATGAAGCTGTTGAAACGGGCAACAACAATAGCAACGCGCGCCTCAGGAGCGGCGATATTTCCTTCGATAACCTTCATTGGAAATCCTGTATCTGTGCAATCAAAAGGGCCGGAGTCAAAAGTGCGCACATTCTAGCACAACAGACCCACGACAAAAACCATGGCCGCAATAGACGGCCATGATCGCGATTTAACCAGTCCGGCGCGCTTACTCGCCGGTAAATTCCACGACTTCCAGACCGAAACCGCCCGGAAGGGGATGGTACTTCTCTGGTAGAACGTTACTCGCCAACGTACTCAACCACTTCCAAACCGAAACCACCCGGAAGGGGATGGTACTTCTCTGGTGGAGCTTTACTCGCCGACGTACTCAACCACTTCCAGACCGAAACCACCGAGGGCATGGTACTTCTTCGGCGAGCTCAACAGGCGCATCTTGCTCACGCCGAGCGCCTTGAGGATCTGGGAACCGACACCCACCCGGCGCGAGGTGCCCTGCCACTTGGCTCCTTCCGGTGCCAACCCCTTGTCGGCGGCTTCAAAACCCTTGACCCTAGCCAGCAGCTCGGCGCCATGGGATTCCGCCCCCAAAATCACCAGCACGCCGCCCTCGTCAGCAATGCGGGCCATGGATTTGGGCAGCGGCCAGCTGCGGGCGGCGTGGCGATCGGTCAGCAGCAGATCGCTCAACACGTCGTGCAGATGGACGCGAACCAGGGTCGGCTGATCGGCCTGCACCTCACCCTTTTTCAGGGCAAAGTGCACCTGATTGTCGATGGTGTCGCGGAAGGTGATGAGGTCGAACTCGCCAAACTCGGTGGGCAGCTTGCACTCGGCCACCTTCTCGACCGTGGTCTCGTGCTGGTTGCGGTACTCGATAAGGTCGGCGATGGTGCCAAGCTTGATGCCGTGCTCCTCGGCGAAGATCTCCAGGTCAGGACGGCGCGCCATGGTGCCATCTTCATTGAGGATCTCGACGATGACGGCGGCAGGCTCGAAACCGGCCAGACGGGCCAGATCGCAGCCCGCTTCGGTGTGACCGGCACGGGTCAGCACGCCGCCATCCTGCGCCATCAGCGGGAAGATGTGGCCCGGCTGCACCAGATCGGCCGCCTTGGCATTGGCCGCCACAGCCGCCTGTACGGTCACCGCGCGATCAGCGGCGGAGATACCTGTGGTCACCCCTTCTGCCGCCTCGATGGAGACGGTAAAGGCGGTGGAGAACTGGGCATTGTTGCGATCCACCATCAGCGGCAGCGCCAATTGCTTGCAGCGATCCCGGGTCAGGGTCAGGCAGATGAGGCCACGGCCGTAGCGGGCCATGAAGTTGATATCCTCCGGACGGACGCAGGAGGCGGCCATGATGAGGTCCCCTTCGTTCTCCCTGTCTTCGTCATCCATCAGGATCACCATCTTGCCAGCCTTGATATCGGCAATGACTTCCTGGGTTGTGCTCAGCGCCATGGGCTACTCCATCAGTGTGCTTGGGGGTTGAGCCCGCAGGCTCAACGCAAATGCGAGTGTATGTTGCTCTAGATTGGGGCTAGCGGCTCCATTTCAATCAGAGCGGGATCACAGAAAATCGTTTTGGGGGCCAGATTCAGCGCTCACCGTCAGAGAAAACCTGCCTTGGCCAGCGTCTCCATGGTCAGGGTCGAGGCGTTGCTCTCCTGACTTTTTCCCATCATCAGCCGCTCCAGATAGCGGGCGATCTGATCCACCTCGAGGTTGACCTTGTGGCCCGGCTTCCAGCTGGCGATGGTGGTCTCCTGCGCGGTATGAGGCACGATGGTCAGGCGAAACAGGTCCCCCTGCACCGCGTTGACGGTGAGGCTGATGCCATCCACCGCAATGGAGCCTTTCTCGGCGATATAGCGGGAGAGCTCCCCCGGCGCCTTGATCCAGTACTCGATGGCGCGGCCGCTGCTGGAGACGCTTTTCACTTCCCCTACCCCATCCACGTGGCCGGAGACCAGATGGCCGCCGAGGCGGGAGGTGGGCATCAGCGCCTTCTCGAGGTTGACCCGATCGCCCACTCTGGCGGCGGCAAAACCGGTACGGGAGAGGGTTTCCAGCGACACATCGGCGGTATAGCTCTTGTCGCCCAGCGCCACCACGGTGAGGCAGACGCCGTTGGTGGCGATGGAGTCGCCCAGTTTGACGTCGCTAAAATCCAGACCTGGTGCATGGACGGTGAGGGCCATGTCATCGCCCTGACGGCGCAGTTCGGCCAGGGTTCCCACCGCTTCGATAATTCCGGTAAACATGCAGATCACCTTGCTGATGACGGAGGCTGATTATGCCCCCTTGAACATTGATAAATCAGGCTATTTTGGCGGTAATACGAATATCTTGGCCGACCATGCGCACATCCTTGATGGCGAGCTTGGGCGCCTGGAACAGCCGGGTCAGGCCCGGCAGATGGAACAGGCCGCGCCCTTCGTCACCCATCAGTTTGGGCGCCTGATAGAGCACCAGCTCATCCACCAGCCCCTTCTCCAGCAGAGCGCCGCAGAGCCGCGGGCCCGCCTCGACCAGTACCGAGTTGACGTTCTGCTTGGCCAGCAGCATGAAGAGGCTGACCAGATCCAGCTTGCCATCCAGCAGCGGCAGCTCCAGCTGCTGCACCCATGCGGGCCACTCGCCGGACGCCTTGTGACGGGCCAGCAGCACCGGACTCTCGCTCTGGAACAGCGGCAAGTCGGGTGTGAGGCGGTTTTGCGAATCGACGATGACTCGCAGCGGCTGGCGCAGGGTCTCTTTGGGGTAGCTCGCCTTGACCGAGGGGGGCAGCTCGTCCCAGCGCACGGTCAGGGAAGCGCCATCGGCCAGCACGGTTTCAGCGCTGGAGAGCACCGCATCGTGGCGGGCACGCAGTCGTTGCACGTCACGGCGCGCATCCGGGGAGGTGATCCACTGGCTCTCGCCGCTCGCCATGGCGGTGCGGCCATCGAGGCTGGCCCCCAGCTTGACGGTCACCCGCGGGAAGGCGGTACGCATCCGCTTGAAAAAGCCCGGGTTGAGCGCCTCGGCTTCGCTCGCCAGCAGGCCGAAATCGGTCTTGATGCCCGCTTCGGAGAGCATACGCAGGCCACGCCCACCCACCTGGGGATTGGGATCGACCATGGCCGCCACCACCCGGGCTACGCCAGCATTGATCAGCGCCTCGGCGCAGGGGGGAGTACGACCGTGATGGGAGCAGGGTTCGAGGGTTACATAGGCGGTAGCGCCACGGGCGTTGTCACCGGCGGCGCGCAGGGCGTAAACCTCGGCATGGGGCTCGCCCGCCTTCTGATGCCACCCTTCGCCAACCACCACACCATCTTTGACCAGCACGGCACCGACGCAGGGGTTGGGGGCCGTGGTGTAGCGGCCGCGGCGGGCCAGTTCGAGGGCCCGACTCATCCATTGGTAATCATCTTGACTAAACATCCGGGCTCCTTTGACAACACATCTCGACTTTACGCAGTATCGTAGGTTCGATTAGCGCAGCGTAATCGGACGCGGCAACATGGGTGAGAATGGCGGTTTACTTTTCCAGCTTGGCAATCTCTTCGCCAAACTCGCGAATATCTTCGAAGCTGCGATAGACGGAGGCAAAGCGGATATAGGCCACCTTGTCCAGACTCTTGAGCTCATCCATCACCAGATTGCCCACCAGCTCGGAGGCGACTTCGCGCTCGCCGGTGGCACGCAGGCGGGATTTGATATGGTTGACCGCCTTTTCGATGGCCTCCATGCTCACCGGCCGCTTCTCCAGCGCCCGCAAGATGCCGGCGCGCAGCTTGTCTTCGTTGAACGGCTCGCGGGAACCGTTGGACTTGATGACGCGGGGCATCACCAGCTCGGCCATCTCGAAGGTGGTAAAACGCTCGTGACAGAGCAGACACTCACGACGGCGGCGCACCTGATGGCCTTCTGCCACCAGACGGGAATCGATCACCTTGGTATCAACCGCACTACAGAATGGGCAATGCATCGGACCTCCGGCGTTAATGGAACAGGGACCGGCCCGGCGGGCCAGGATCTTAGGTCGGCCAGTGTAGCACGGCCATCCAAAACCGGTAAAAGCCAGAAAAAACAATGCCACCCGCAGGTGGCATTGGTCTCAAACCGAACGGTCTGGCTTATCAGCCATAAACCGGGAAGCGGCGGCAGATATCCAGCACCTTCTCGCGTACGGTAGCCAGCACGGCATCGTTGTCGTGGTTGTCCAGTACGTCGCAGATCCAGTGGGTCAGCTCGATGGACTCGGCTTCCTTGAAACCGCGGCGGGTGATGGCCGGGGTACCGATCCGCACACCGGAGGTGACGAACGGGGAGCGCGGGTCGTTGGGCACGGAGTTCTTGTTAACGGTGATGTTGGCTTTGCCCAGTGCGGCGTCAGCATCCTTACCGGTCAGCTCGCGGCCGATCAGGTCAACCAGCATCAGATGGTTGTCGGTACCGCCGGAGACGATCTTGTAACCGCGCTCGATAAAGGTAGCCGCCATCGCCTTGGCGTTTTTCACGACCTGAGCCTGATAGGTCTTGAACTCCGGCTCCAGCGCCTCTTTGAAGGCAACGGCTTTACCGGCAATGACGTGCATCAGCGGGCCGCCCTGACCACCCGGGAAGACGGCAGAGTTGAGCTTCTTGTAGAGCTCCTCGTCGTCAGCGGCGGAGAGGATCAGACCACCGCGCGGACCAGCCAGGGTCTTGTGGGTGGTGGAGGTGACCACGTGAGCGTGGGGAACCGGGTTCGGGTAAACGCCAGCGGCAATCAGACCAGCCACGTGGGCCATGTCGACGAACAGATAGGCACCGACCTTGTCGGCGATTTCACGCATGCGGGCCCAGTCAACGATGCCGGAGTAGGCGGAGAAGCCACCGATCATCATCTTCGGCTTGTGCTCGACAGCCTGACGCTCCATGTCGTCGTAGTCGATCTTGCCGGACTCATCGATACCGTAAGGCACGATGTTGTAAAGCTTGCCGGAGAAGTTGACCGGGGAGCCGTGGGTCAGGTGACCGCCGTGGGCCAGGTTCATGCCCAGCACGGTGTCGCCCGGCTGCAGCAGAGCCATGTAAACGGCGCTGTTGGCCTGGGAGCCGGAGTGCGGCTGCACGTTGGCGTAGGTGGCACCGAACAGCTCTTTGGCGCGCTCGATAGCCAGGGTTTCGACCACATCCACATACTCGCAACCACCGTAGTAACGCTTGGAGGGGTAACCTTCGGCGTACTTGTTGGTCAGCTGGGAGCCCTGGGCTTCCATGACACGGGGGCTGGTGTAGTTCTCAGACGCAATCAGCTCGATATGCTCTTCCTGACGACGGGTTTCGTCTGTGATGGCCTGCCACAATTGCGGATCATAATTGGCGATGGTCATGTCACGTTTCAACATCCGTTTCTCTCCTGAAAATCGTTTGCGCGTTAGGTGAAGTGGGCGCGGGCATTGTAACGTGAGCTGGATCAAAGAGACAGTCCAACCACCTAAAAAAATGTTGAATTTATGTTGTAAAAAACAAGATTCCCTCCCCGTTCAATACCCTGGCCGCTCCGCCAAACGACACATTTTTCATCCCGCTGCGGACGGGCAAAACCCGAAGGGGATCACAACGCCCTCTTTATCCATCCTGTAACATATTCATTCGAAACAAATTTAATGATGATGGAGCTGATTGCAGCCATGCATCCGAGGGGCTGCACCTAACCGGAGGAGTTCAAGATGGACCATCTGCTGACATTCGTGATCCTGGCTGTCTTTTTTCTGTTCTACTGGGTCTACTACACCAGCCAACGCAAGCATGTCCCCACCACCTCGTGGGAGCAACTCCCCACCAAAGCCGAATATCTGGCGGCCCACCCTGAATCCGTCGATGGCGACATCATCTTCTGTTATCACTGCGGCCACCACGAGTTGCTGGAGGTAGGCATGGTGCACCTGACCGATTTTCGCCGGGAATGGGTCTGTGCCAAGTGCAAGCAGGTGCTGTTTCGGGAGATCGAATAACGGCGCAGGAACTGGCCCCCTCCCTAAACGTTGTGCATCGCCAGCAGGGATCAGGGCTGCGCATCCCTGTTGGCCGTCAGCCACTGCTGCAACCCGCTCACCGCCGCTTCAAATTGCGCCCCGATTGTCGCAGGCTCCCCGCCTCCCGCCTCAAGAGCCGCACAGTGGCTGGCAAATTCGGTCAACCCCAGCGCCAGCGCACTCCCCTTGAGCTTGTGCGCCAGCTGACGTTGCTCACTTCCCTCACCCTGAGCCAACTGATCTACCAACACCCGCCCTTGCGACTCAAACAGCGCGACCAGCTGGCGGATCCGCGCCATACCGAGCAGGGGCAGATCGGCGTCCAGCACCGGATTGACCCACCCGGGCTGGTTAGTTGGGGGCACGGCTACTGATAACTGCGCCTGCGGCTCGATAGAGGCCCCTTCTTGCCGAAATAGTTGATCTATGGCGTTCGCCAGCACCGCCAGCCGCACCGGCTTGCCGACAAAATCGACGAAGCCGGCGGCAAGGCAGTGGCGGATATCCTCCGGATACATCTGGGCCGAGATGGCGATGGCGGGCAGCGGCCGTTCATGCATCTCCTCGCTGATGGCTGCCAGATCCTCGCGCAGGGTCATGCCATCCATATCGGGCAGATTGATATCGAGCAGCGCCAGCTCGAAGGGACGCTCGGTCACCAGCGCCAGCGCACTGCGACCATCCTCCGCCAGGGTGACGCGATGGCCGAGGCGGGTCAGCATGCCGTGCGCCACCAGCCGGTTGATCTCGTTATCCTCCACCAGCAGGATGTCGCGGGACTGGCCAAGATGCAGCGGTTGCGCCTCGGCAGGCAGCTGGGCACTCGAGCGCTGCAACGGCAAACTGAAGCTGAATTCACACCCCTTGCCCGGTTCGCTGGCAAGGATAAGCTCGCCCCCCATGGCGGCCACCAGCTTGCGGCTGATCGCCAACCCCAGCCCGGTGCCGCCCTGATGGCCCATATCGCGCTTGCGCTGGCGAAATGCCTCGAACACCGCCTCCTGCTCATCGGCCGGAATGCCGGGGCCGGTATCGCGCACCACGAAGCGGATGCAGGGCTCGGCGCAAGGGCCGTGACAGACAAGGGGCGCCACCGTCAGGGTAATCTGGCCACGGGCGGTAAACTTGACCGCATTGCCGAGCAAGTTGCCGAGCACTTGCCGCAGCTTGCCCAGCTCCCCCTCGACCACAGGCGCCAGCCCGGGCGCATATTCCAGCGCCAGAGTGACCCCCTTGGCAGCTGCCTTTGGCCGAAACAACGCGCAGAGCTCATCCACCAGCAGGAACAGGGGGAAGGGCTCACGGCGCGCCTCCACATGGCCCGCTTCTATCTTGGAGTAGTCGAGAATGTCGTTGAGGATCTCCAGCAGGGATTCGCCACTGTGCTCGATGGCGGCCAGATATCGCTGCTGGGTATCGCTCAGGTGGGTATCTTCCAGCAGCGTCAGGCCCCCGAGAATGCCGTTCATGGGGGTGCGGATCTCGTGGCTCATGGTGGCGAGAAACACCGACTTGGCGCGGTTGGCCTGTTCGGCCTCGGCGCGGGCTTGCCGCTGCTTCTCCACCTCCTCATTGAGCCGCTCGTTGGCGTGGCTGAGCTGGTCGGTGCGCTCCTCGACCCGCGACTCCAGCTCGCGCTGATAGCGGCCCAGCTCCACCGCATTGTCACGAAACACCTGAAGGGCACGGCCCAGCTCGGCCAGCTCATCACGGCCCGTCCCGGCGATCGGCTCAAGGGGGGCCAGATCCCCGCGCGCCAACCGGCTCATCCCCGCCACCGCCCGTTGCAGCGGCCAGACGATCCGGCCGTAGACCATGCGCCACATCAGCAGCATCAGCAGTAGCAGGGTGAGCAGGCCAATGGCCATCAACGCCTGCTCCAGCAGCCTGAGGCGCTGGCTTAGAGCCTGCTGGCTCTGCCCCAGCGAATCGCGGGCACGGCTGACCAGCTCACCGACCTGCTGGTTGAGGCTGCTCATCAGGGCTTCGTTGGCACTGGCGAGCACCCGCAGCGCCTCCCCCTTGCCGAGCCAGTCGCTGCGCAGCTGCACCAGCTTGTCGCTCTGCGCCAGCACGGTCAGCGCCTGCTCCACCGCCTGCCTGCGGGCCGGATCGGTCACCGCCCCGGCCCGCAATTGCAAGATAGCCAGCTCCCGCTGTCCCTCCTGCAACAGGGCCTGCAATTGCCCCTGCTGTTCGCTGCGCCACATCTCCTCAATACGCTGCTGCTGCATCAGGGTACGATGACGCAGCTCGGTCATCTGCTCCAGCCAGTCGAGATCCTGCTCCAGCAGGCGGTCCAGCGTCCGGGCCGCCTGCGCACCTTGCTGTTGGTAGAGGGAACCCAATCCCGCCACCATCACGGTTTCGGCGTTCTCCATCTGGCTGCGCGCCAGCTCGGCAATCTGCCCGGCCGCCGCCACCAGACGGGCCCGCTGCGCTTCCCCCTGCACCATCAGGTTCAGGCGCTCTCCCACCAGCCAACCCTGCTGGCCCAGATTGCCGATGATGCTCTGACTGAGCTGATCGAGGCTTGTTGAACCCTGCCCACGACCGAGTTGCGCCAGCACCTGCTGCAGCTGTTGTCCCTGCAGAGTGAGCAAGCGTCCCTGATGCTCCCGCTCCTGCTCGCTGGTTGCGGTGGCCAATAGCCGCGACGCGCTCTGGATCTCGCCGCTGAGACGAGAGAGGGTACGCGCCAGCTCCTGATCGGCCAGGGTCTGCTGCACCCCTTGTTCCAGCTGACGCAGATGGCTAAGCCCCACCCAGCCCAGCAGGGAGGCACTCAGGGTCAGCAACGCCATCAGGGAGAAGGCCAGCAGCAACTTGCCACCCAGGCCGGAAAAGATTCTCACGGGAAGTCCCTTGGTTGTGGTCGGCTTTGACCGGATAATATGGCCCAACACTTTAACAAAACCCCTGGCCATGCGAAGCGTCTATCTCTCCCCGTTGTTGCTCATGTGGTTGCTCACGCTGCCTCGCGCCGCCCTCGCCTTTGCGGTCGATATCTGGCCCGGCGGCGAATTCAGCGACCAGCCGCTGCGCCAGCAGTGGCCGGAACCCGCCGCCGCAACCAAACCGCTGACCCTCTGTGCCCTCTACCCCCATCTGCGCGACGCCTACTGGCTTTCGGTCAATCAGGGTATGGTGGACGAGGCGAAGCGGCTGGGAGTCAAGTTGCAGATCCACGAAGCAGGGGGGTACGGCGCCCTCGCCGAACAGCGCCAGCAGTTGCAGCGCTGTGTGCAGGAAGGGAGCGACGCCATCTTGCTCGGCGCGGTGAGCTATCAGGGCTTGCGCGAGGCCATCAAGGTCACGCCGTTGCCGGTCTTTGGGCTGGTCAACGATCTGCCCAGCGGTCTGGTGCTGGCGAAGGTGGGGGTCTCCTGGTACCAGATGGGCTGGCAAATCGGCCACTGGCTGGCGCAGCGTCACCCCGCCGGCAGCAAGCCGGTCTCGGTCGCCCTCTTCCCCGGCCCGCAGGCAAGCGGCGGCAACAACTTCGTCGAGCCGGGCTTTGCCGACGCCATCAAGGGGAGCGCCATCAAGCTGGTCACCACCGAGCGCGGCGACAACAGCCGGGAAATCCAGCGCACCCTGGTGCAGCAGACGCTGGCCCGCTATCCCGACCTCGACTATCTGGTGGGGGGCGCCATCGCCGCCGAAGTGGCGGTCAACGAGCTGGCGCAGCGCCATCTCGACAGGCCCCAGGTGCTGAGCACCTACTTCAGCCACGGGGTACAGCGGGGCCTGCGACGGGGCAAGATCCTGGCCGCCAACAGCGATCAGATGCGGCTGCAGGGGCGCCTTGCGGTCGCTCAGGCGGTCTGCCTGCTGCAACACCCTGATGCCAATGCCGAGCAGTGCCCGCGGGTGATGGGGCCACCCATTCTGACGCTGTCTGCACCGCTGGCCGACCCCGCAGATTCCCTCTCGGATGGCGCTTTTCGTCCCGTCTATCGGGTCGAATAGCCGTTCCAAATCCGATTAGCACACTCAAGGAGAAGAGATGAAAGAGTTACATGCCAGCTGCCTGTGCGGCGCCGTCGCCCTGACCCTGCCGGATCCGTTCGACTATATGGAGAACTGCCACTGCAGCGAATGCCGCAAGTTTTCAGGGGGAGATTATGCCTCGGTCGGCGGACTGGATGGCAACAAGGTCACCATAGTGAAGGGGGAAGAGGCCATCGGCCGCTACCGGAAATCGGCAGAGACCACCCTGGCCTTCTGTCGTCACTGCGGTTCCAGCCTGTTCAGCCAGAAGAGCAGTAGCGGCAAGATCAACCTGCGCCTCGGGGTACTGGACGATGTGCCGAGCCAGCGGCCCGCGTTTCACATTTTTGTCGGCTCCAAGGCGCCCTGGCATCAGATTAGCGACGACTGCCCGCAATTTGATACCCGTCCGCCGGTCTGATACCCGCTCAAACAGGTCAAGACCACCACGCTGGAATCAGGAGGCTATCTCGCCGGCAAACAGATAGCCTTCACCATGGACGGTGACAAACAGCTGGGGATCCCGCGGATCCGCTTCCATCTTGCCGCGCAACCGCCGGATCAACACGTCTATGGTGCGATCGCTCGGGCCATCGCCGCGATGGCTGATGAGGGTCAGTATCCGCTCCCGACTGAGCACCCGCCCGGCATGGGCGACAAAGGCCACCAGCACTTCATATTCTGCCTTCGTCAGGCGCACCGGCACTCCATCCTTGCTGAGCTGACGACGGGGAATGTCAAAACGCCAGGGGCCGAAGCGCACCGCATCGTCAGCCACCGCAGGCTCGCTCGGTGCGGCGGCAGCCAGCGAGATCCGCCACAGCAGATTCTTGACCCGCACCAGCAGTTCCCTGAGCTCGAACGGCTTGGTGACATAGTCGTCGGCCCCCATCTCGAGGCCGACAATCCGGTCCACCGCATCGCTGCGGCCGGTGACCAGAATGATCCCCACCGTGCTGCGCGCCCGCAGTTCACGGGTCAGCAGCAGACCATCTTCCCCCGGCAGGTTGATATCCAGCATCACCAGATCGACTGTTTGTTCCGCCAGCACGGCGCGCATCTCCTGGCCGTTTTCGACCGCCGTCACCCGATAGCCCTCCCGCTCGAAATAGCCGGTCAGCTTCTCGCGGGTAACCGCATCATCTTCAACAACCAGAATGTGGTAGCTCATGGGCAGGGTTCACGATGGTCGACAAGGGAGGATTATTCTATTCACATTTTGTCATAAATACCCCTATTTCATTAATTTGTGGCGGCAACCCTGTTCACAACGCCTCCCTATCATGGCTCCCATCAAAAAAGTGATGTGAGAGAGCATGATGAAAAAACTGTGGCACTTCCTGCGCACCCCCAGCCGTCGCTGGTCGGTACTGGCGCTGCTTCTGGTGGGCGTCGGCGTCACCCTCGCGGGCACCGTCGGCCTGCACTACGGCTTTGAGAAAACCAGCAGCCTCGAATTCTGTATCTCCTGCCACTCCATGAAAGACACCGTCTATCCGGAGTACAAGGAGTCCATCCACTTCAAGAATGCCTCAGGGGTACAGGCGGTCTGTACCGACTGTCATCAGCCGAAAGATTTCGTCGGCAAGGTTGCCCGCAAGATGGAGGCGGCCAACGACCTCTATCAGGAGTACATAGGCCACAGCATCGACACCCAGGAGAAGTTCGAGGACCGGCGCCTGCATCTGGCCGAGAAGGTGTGGGCGCGGATGAGCAGCCAGAACTCCAAGACCTGCAAGTCCTGCCACAGCTACGACAACATGGATCACGCCAAGCAGTCCCCGGCGGCAGCGCTGGCGATGAAAGATGCGGCGGCGAAGAACATGAACTGCATCGAGTGCCACAAGGGCATCGCCCACGAACTGCCCAACATGGCGGGCGGCTTCCGGGCCACTTACGCCACTCTGGTCAACGACGCGCAAGAGGCGCCAGCCGCCGAGACCCTCTACAACCTGGGTGAAAAAGATCTCTATGCCAGCGAACAGAGCAGCGACCCGGTCGGCAAACTGCTGCCTGCCTCCCGCATCGACGTCGTAGACCGCAGCGGCGATCGCCTCAAGGTGACCATCGAAGGGTGGCGCGAGAGCGACGGCAAGGGCCGGGTGCTGAGCGAATACATGGGCAAGCGGGTCTTCGTCGCCACCATCCGTGACGAACTGAAAGCGAGCGAGAAAGTGCTCAAACAGGAGACCGACAGCGCCACTCATATCAAGTGGGAGCAGGTTCAGGTGCAGGCCTGGGTCGATGGCAAGGGCTTTGAGTCCTCGCTCAAGCCAATCTGGGATTACGCCGGCGAGATGTACAAATCCACCTGCAACTCCTGCCACGGCGCGCCGGATCCCGCTCACTTCACTGCCAACGGCTGGATTTCGGGACTCAAGGCGATGTCTGCCTACTATCGCCTGAGCAAGGAAGAGGAGCGCACCCTGCTCAAATACCTGCAAAACCATGCCGCCGATACCGGTGGTCAGGGCAGCCACTAAGTCCGGATTCGAAAGAGGAATAACAAGATGATCAATATTTCCCGTCGTGGTTTTCTGGGTGGCTTGCTGGCCAGCGGTGCCTCTGCCCTGATCGGCCCCTCCCTGCTCGGTCGCGCCGTGATGGCCGCCGAGTCCGGCGAAAAACTGGTGCAGTCCGGCTCCCACTGGGGCGCCTTCCGGGCCCGGGTGGTCGATGGACGCTGGGTCGAGACCCTGCCGTTCGAGCATGACAAGCACCCCACCGACATGCTCAAGGCCTTGAGTGAGGTGGTCTACAACCCCTCCCGCATCCGCTACCCCATGGTGCGGCTGGACTGGCTGCGCAAGGGCCACCAGTCCGACACCAGCGAACGCGGCCAAAACCGCTTCGTGCGGGTCACCTGGTCCCAGGCGCTGGACTTCTTCTATCACGAGCTGGAACGGGTGCAGAAAACCTATGGCCCGAGCGCCCTCTATGCCGGCCACTCCGGCTGGCAGTCGGTGGGCAAGTTGCACTCCGCTGGCGCCATGCTGGGACGCGCCATGAACCTGCACGGCACCTATCTGGCCAAGGCCGGTGACTACTCCACCGGTGCCGCCCAGGTGATCCTGCCCCACGTGGCGGGCGCCATGGAGGTGTATGAACAGCAGACTTCCTGGCCGCTGGTGCTGGAGCACAGCAAAACCATCGTTATCTGGGGCTCAGATCCCATCAAGAACCTGCAGGTGGGCTGGCTGGTGCCGGATCACAGCGTCTACGACTACTGGGCACAGCTGAAAGAGAAGGTGGCCAAAGGCGAGATCCGGGTGATCAGTGTCGACCCGGTCAAATCCAAGACCCAGAAGTACCTCAATTGCGATCAGGTGACCCTGAATCCGCAGACCGACGTACCGCTGATGCTGGGCATCGCCCACACCCTCTACAGCGAGAAGCGCCACGACGAGGCGTTTCTGAAGAACTACACCACCGGCTTTGACAAGTTCCTGCCCTATCTGCTGGGCACCAACGATGGTCAGGTGAAGGATGCGGAGTGGGCCGCCGCCATCTGCGGCGTCCCTGCCGAGACCATCCGCGAGCTGGCCCGCGCCATGAGCAGCGGCCGCACCCAGCTTATCGGCGGCTGGTGCGTGCAGCGCATGCACCACGGCGAACAGTACGCCTGGATGCTGGTGGTTCTGGCCTCGATGATTGGCCAGATCGGCCTGCCGGGGGGCGGTTACGGCTTTGGCTGGCACTACAACGGGGCGGGCACCATCACCTCCAGCGGCCCCATCATGTCCGGTTTCAGCTCGGTCATTCCCGGCGTTAAACCACTCCATGATGGCGACTGGAAGGGCTACTCCAAATTCATTCCGGTGGCCCGTTTCGTCGACTGCATCCTCAATCCGGGCAAGCAGATCGCCTTCAACGGCCAGACCATCACCTACCCCCACATGAAGATGGCGGTGTTCTGCGGCAACAACCCCTTCCACCACCAGCAGGATCGCAACAAGATGGTCGCGGCCTGGCGCAAGCTGGAAACCGTGGTCAGCATCGATCACCAGTGGACCGCCAGCTGCCGCTTCGCCGATATCGTGCTGCCCGCCACCACCACCTACGAGCGGGATGACATCGAGCAGTGGGGTTCTCACTCCAATGCGGGCATTCTGGCCATTTACAAGGTGGTGGAGCCGCTGTTCGAAGCGCGGGATGACTACGACATCTTCGCCGATCTCTGCCGTCGCTTCGGTCGCGAGGCCGAGTTCACCGGTGGCAAGAGCAAGCTGGAGTGGATCCAGAGCATCTATGACGATGCCCGCCTGCAGGGCCGCGGCATCGGCATTCGTCTGCCCCGTTTCAGCCAGTTCTGGCACGGCGAAGGCTTCGTCACCTTCCCGGCGGGCCAACCCTGGGTACGTCACGAGTCGTTCCGTCAGGAGCCTGATCTGGAGCCGCTGGGCACCCCGTCTGGCCTTATCGAGATCTACTCCAAGACCATCGCCGACTACGGCTATGGGGATTGCCCGGGCCATCCGGTCTGGATCGAGCCCTACGAGCGCTCCCACGGCGGGTCGGGCAGCAAACAGTACCCGCTGCACCTGCAATCCTGCCACCCGGACAAGCGGCTGCACAGCCAGCTCTGCTCCTCCGACAACTATCGCGCCACCTACACAGTGCAGGGTCGCGAGCCTGTCTACATGAATCCGCAGGATGCCAAATCCCGCGGCCTCAAGGACGGCGATCTGGTGCGGGTGTTCAACGGCCGCGGTCAGGTATTGGCCGGTCTGGTGGTAAGCGATGACTACGCCCCCGGCGTGGTGCGCATTCAGGAAGGAGCCTGGTATGGCCCGCAAGAGGGTGGCAAGGTAGGGACTCTCTGTACCTACGGCGATCCCAACGTGCTGACTGCCGACATCGGCTCCTCCAGCCTGGCGCAGGCCACCACGGCCCATACCGCGCTGGTGGAGATCGAGAAGTTCCGCGGGCAGGCACCTGCCGTCACTGCCTTCGGCGCGCCGGAATCGGCAAAGGGCATCGACCCCATGTTCCCGGCACTCTGACCCCGGGGGGGACGAAAGCGCCCCCTTGAGTTTCCTTTATTTTTAAAGTCGTTAGAATCGGGAGCCATCAAGGCTCCCGATTGCCATCCACGGAGGAAAAATGCAGGAATTTATGGCTACCAGCGAACGCCGGGCCGAACTCTACTGGTGGTTCTCCACCCTGTTCGCCGCCGAACTCAGTGATGAGCAGATCGCCGAATATGACACCTATGATGTGCGAAGCTTCCTGAAAAGCCTCTCCACCCTGGATCCGATGCGCGAAGCCGTGGCCGAGCTCAACGATGCCATCGCTCGCCTGCTGGTGCGCCCGGATCGCCAGCTGGAACTAGCCGCCGACTTCGCTGGCCTGTTTCTGGTGGATCCCAAACAGGGCGCCCTGCCCTACGAATCGCTCTACCGCGGCGAGGCCAAGCTGCTGATGCAGGCCCCGATGGCCGAGATGCAGGCCCGCCTCGATCGCCTCGGCATCAATGTCAGCGACAAATACAAAGAGCCTGCCGACCATCTGGCCATCGAGCTGGATCTGATGGGCAATCTCATCATCCGCGCGGCGGAAGCCAAGAGCGCAGCCGAGCGGGAACGCTGGCTCGACGAGCAGGAAGCACTGCTGCACGGCCATCTGCTGGGCTGGTTTGAAAAGTTCGAAAGCGCCTGTCGCGCCGCCGACCGGTTTGGCTTCTACGGCGCCAGTGCCCGTCTGCTGGGGGTCTTCCTCAAGATGGATGCCAACTACCTCTCTCTGGTCAAACCGGCACCGTCCGCCGACTGAGGCCGCGATGAAGACAGCCCTGCTTCTGATTGCATGCTGGCTGCTGGCCCTGATCCCGCTGGATCAGGGCATTACTCCCCTGATCGCGCTGCTGTTCAACCCGGATCGCGAGCTCTACGGCACCGCCCAGCTCACCGGATTTGCCGGCATCCTGCTCACCCTCTACCTTGCCAATCTCGGCGTCGAGGTGGTGTTGCGCCGCCGCTTCCAGATCGCCGGCATGCTGGCGCTGCTGGCCGCCTGGATCGACTTTATCAACAGCAGCGGCAGCGAGTCGCACTTCCTGCTGCTCTATCTGCTTGCCCTCCCCTTCCATCTGCTCGGCTGGCTGGTACTGGTGCGCGGTATTCAGGCATTTGGCCGAGAGAAAGGCTAAAAAACAGCCAATAATATTGCAAATCATGACAGCAAGGTCAGGCACTTCCCAGTCATTACAAGCACATCGGTACAGCTCCCCGTAATATTTGCTTACATTCAGCTCCCGTTCAGTTTTAAAAAAGCCGATATAGTGCCGCTCCTTTCGCCACACTACACAGGAGCAATCGTATGCCTCCACAGGATGCGCGCATCACAGGCCTCGATCTGTTGCGCGGGCTTGTCATCTTCATGGCCGTCTTCGAGCACTACACCGGTTACCTCAACTACTGGTACATCGATTTCTTCAATCGGGAACATGCCTTGTGGGACAGCTTCTATGTATCACACAAGGCAATGGCGGGGCACCTGCTCCCCATGGATCAGCTGACAGCACACGCATCAGCCTGGTTAATCCCCTGGGTCAGCCAGATCTACCTGGCCTTGGCCGCATTCAACCTGAGCCGCCGCGATCAGGCCAGCTTCAAGCCGCAGCTGGGCAGCAAGCTGGCCCTGTTTACCAGCATCATACTGATGCTCTATGTCGAAGGGTTGGTCATCGCCCCCAACTTCGGCGAGGCCATCTCATTCTACCCGGTCATGCTCTGGATGTGCCTGCTGGCGCTCTTCTCCATGGTGTATGCCTGGTTCGGCATCCGCGGCATGCTCCTGCTGACCCTTCTAAGCCTGCTACTGGATCAACTCGGCGTACAGGATCTGCTCGGCCATATCGACAGCTGGATGAAGCTGCACGTTCACCCCGACTATGAGCTGGATGCCCGTCTCGACCTCTTCATGGCCAGTGGCTGTTTCGGCTTTCTCTATGGCTGGTGCTGGCATCAGCGCCCACAATGGCGAGATCGCCTCAACCGTCTGGTACTGACGCTGTCGCTGGTGGCGCTGGCCATCTATCTCATGTTCGGCGAGACAAGCACGGTCGAGCTCAACGACATCTACGCCAACGAACACGAACTGGCGCTGGACATGATCGGCCGAGCCGGGATCTGGGGTATGGAGTTTCTGGTGATCGGTACCGTGCTCTGGCTACACCAACACAATATCCGTCTCTGCTGGCGACCACTCAACTGGATCGGCATGTACTCGCTGACCGTCTTCATCTTCCACAAGAGCATCTTCGTGCACCTGTGGGGCCCCTTGCTACTGTGGTGGACCGCCCGTCAGGGCACCATACTGCCCAACAGCTTTGGCCTTATCATGTTGCTCTGCACCGCCAGCGTACTGCTGATTTATGCTTTCCAGCGCTCCGGCATCATCTGTCATCTGATGGGAATGCATCAGGATCGGGACTGGGCGCGGCTATATGGCAAATAAGTATTGGCTGTCGCTGCTAATACTGGTAACGCTACCATTGCAAGCAAAGGAGTTGTTACTCGGCAGCAGCTGGCAACTGGACAGTAACCAGGCCAGTAGTAACGCAACCCAGCACAGCCAACTCTGGTGGGGTTATGAACGGGAGACCCAGGTTGGGCTCCTTTTCACTAACGGAAGCAGTGCCGGGCTGGCACTACCTCTCTATGAAAAGAGTTTTATCGCCTTGGGAGTCGGATCCATGCCAGTGGTTGATAGTACCCGTTTCAGTGCTATGTGGCGCCTGGGATGGCAGCTGGATGATGACCATCAATTGACGTTGTCCCAGCTCGTCGACCTCACTGGCCGTTATGGCCAGCTCTGGTACATGGAGCACAGCCTGCCGCTGCCGGCCGGGCTCTCCCTCAACCTCTGGCTGACCCGGGGCAGTCAGGCCCACATGGCCGCTTATGATGCTCATGAAGGTTGGCGAGACTGGGGGCTAACCCTGGAGCACAGTTGGGCTTGGCAAAAGTGGCAACTCGACGCAGAAGCGGGTGCCAAGCAGTGGCTCATCAAGGATCGCGATTGGCAACCCGTCGTGAACCTGACCCTGAGCTATCGCTTCAGCTGGTAACACTCACACCACAGGCAACTTCCACGTTTACCAGCGCCCACCTATCTTGGGTCCAGCCAAATGAAAACGCACAGACAGTCAAACCCATCGCATCATTAGGCTCTACAATGCAACTGCTTCCTGCAATCAGGGGGATATCCTGTTGCTGCGCACTCCAGGTTTCCTGACCAAATGGCAACATGCCAACCATGTTGCCAAATTCCATTACAACAGAGTCAATCATCGTCAGCCCTCTTTGCCAGCAAGCCGCACAGCTCAAGCACTAACGCTCTGATCGCGCATGATAAACATCCTCTGTTAGCAACATAACGCTCTCTCGGGATGTCAAAAGGACCACGGTAGCAAGGGCTTGCAACTCAGGCTGAACATCTGTGCCCACAAGCCCTTAACAGGGGAAAAAGGGATTATCTATTGGTACGCAACGTCAGGTCGACTGCGTTCATCAAAGGATGATGATGTCATTGGTGCCGCAGGGGAAAATCCCCTAGCGATAGATATGACTATCTGCCAAACGTCAGGGTGGGAACACCACCATCATCCCGCTCATTGAGCATGCGTGTGAGCGGTGAGTCGCCAGAGTAACGGGATCCAGGCTCACTGAGGGAAAATTTGGCCCCCGGTTTTTTTGCCTGCCATGCGTTGCCAAGCTGATCGGCAACCCGATCCCGCACGGTCTGTGACGGCTCCTGATGCGTAATCGCAAACTCTTTGGGGGGCTTGTCTGCCAGTACAGGCACATCAAACTGCCAGAGGGATGCACAGAGCAATAGAGAGAACATAACTACCTCCATCCATCAAAGTCCTCCTTTTTACTCACTCACCACCTGAGTGTCACCCATTACCCTGTAACCAAATGTTGCAGTCTATCCAAAAGTCTAATTGCCCCCATCAGCCAAAGGTATAAGTTGTTACTTAATTATTAAAAGTATGTATTCAAAGGAGTGAGTGATGAGCGAGAGCAAGGTCTATCCGGTCAAACCCCATATCAGCAACAGCGCCCTGCTCGACAAGGGCGACTACGCCGCCATGTACCAGGCCTCCGTCGAGGATCCCGATACCTTCTGGGGTGAACAGGGCAAAATCCTCGACTGGATAAAGCCCTACACCAAGGTAAAAAACACCTCCTACGATCCGGGCCATGTCTCCATCAAATGGTTTGAGGATGGCCAGCTCAACGTCTCCGCCAACTGCCTCGATCGCCACTTGGCAGAGCGTGGCGACAAGGTCGCCATCATCTGGGAAGGGGACAACCCTGCCGAAGATCGCAAACTCACTTATCGCGAATTGCACGCCGAAGTGTGCAAGTTTGCCAACGTCTTGAAAGCACAAGGGGTTCACCGCGGCGACGTGGTCTGCCTTTATATGCCCATGGTGCCCGAAGCCGCCATCGCCATGCTGGCCTGTACCCGCATCGGCGCGGTACACAGCATCGTCTTCGGCGGCTTCTCGCCGGAAGCGCTGGCCGGCCGCATCATCGACTCGGGCTCGCGCATCGTCATCACCGCCGACGAGGGACTGCGTGGCGGCCGTCCGGTGCCACTCAAGAAGAATGTGGATGAAGCGCTCACCAACCCGGATACCCAGGTCAACAAGGTTATCGTGCTCAAGCGCACCGGCGGCAATGTCGCCTGGCACAACCACCGCGACATCTGGTGGCATGAAGCAACCGCCGCCGTCAGCAGCGACTGCCCGCCCGAGGCGATGAACGCCGAAGATCCGCTCTTTATCCTCTATACCTCCGGCTCCACCGGCAAACCCAAGGGGGTGCTGCACACCACCGGCGGCTATCTGGTCTATGCCACCCTCACCTTCAAATATGTGTTCGACTACCACGAAGAGGACATCTACTGGTGTACCGCCGATGTGGGCTGGGTCACTGGTCACTCCTATCTGGTCTACGGGCCGCTTGCCAACGGCGCCACTACCATCATGTTCGAAGGGGTGCCCAACTACCCGGCCACCAACCGCATGAGTCAGGTGGTGGACAAGCACCAGGTCACCATTCTCTATACCGCCCCTACTGCCATCCGCGCCCTGATGGCCAAGGGCAACGAAGCGGTCACCGGCACCTCGCGCCAGAGCCTGCGCATCATGGGCTCGGTGGGTGAACCCATCAACCCGGAAGCCTGGGAGTGGTACTACCGCACCATCGGCGACGAACGCTGCCCCATTGTCGATACCTGGTGGCAGACCGAGACCGGCGGCATCCTGATTACGCCGCTGCCCGGCGTCACCGACCTGAAACCCGGCTCAGCCACCAAACCCTTCTTCGGGGTGCAACCTGCGCTGGTCGACAACATGGGCGAACCGCTGGAGGGGGCCACCGAGGGCAATCTGGTGATCACCGACTCCTGGCCGGGTCAGATGCGCACCGTATTCGGCGATCACGAGCGGTTCGAGCAGACCTACTTCTCCACCTTCCCCGGCCGCTACTTCACTGGCGACGGTGCCCGTCGCGATGCCGATGGCTACTACTGGATCACCGGACGGGTGGATGATGTACTGAACGTCTCCGGCCACCGCATGGGTACCGCCGAAATTGAATCGGCGCTGGTGGCCCATCCCAAGATCGCCGAAGCCGCGGTGGTGGGGGTTCCTCACGAGATCAAGGGTCAGGGCATCTATGCCTATGTCACCCTGATCGCCGGGGAAGAGCCGAGCCGTGAGCTGCACAAAGAGGTGAAGGAGTGGGTGCGCAAGGAGATCGGTGCCATCGCCACGCCAGATGTCATTCACTGGGCGGAGGGGCTGCCGAAGACCCGTTCCGGCAAGATCATGCGGCGAATTCTGCGCAAGATCGCCACCGGCGAGACCGACAGCCTGGGGGATATCTCCACCTTGGCGGATCCGGGCGTAGTAGACAAACTCATCCGCGAGAAGTCGGAAGCAGCCTGATCCCGCTTCGTTTGTTGCTCGACAAAGCCGGCCCTGTGCCGGCTTTGCTGTTTCTACAGCGGTACAAACGGCCTGAGCGGCTGAAACTGGGTGCACAGGGAGGTGGAGCTCAATAAATAGCCAGATGTAGAGATTAGACCAGTAAAATGCTGCTAATTTTCACGAAATCAATATAATTGCGAAATCTGTGTGCCAGGGCACACCGATTTGCGCAGAAAATGGCTAGATTTCAGGTAGTCCACAAGATAGCTGACAGATAGCAGCATGATCATCGAGGATGCACTCAATATGTCGCAACATCGCCGAATTCTCCTGCTCAACGGTCCAAACCTGAATCTGCTGGGCAAACGGGAACCGGGTATCTACGGCAGCAAGACGCTCGATGAGATCGTCGCCGATCTGAAGCTCAACGCCAGCGAACTCGGTGTCACTCTGGAACATCTGCAATCCAACGCCGAACATGAGTTGGTCAGCCGCATCCATCAGGCCATGGGTCAGGTGGATTTCATCATCATCAATCCGGCCGCCTTCACCCACACCAGCGTCGCCATCCGCGATGCGCTGCTGGGTGTCGCCATCCCCTTTATCGAGGTTCACCTGTCAAACGTTCATGCCAGGGAGCCGTTTCGTCATCACTCCTATCTGTCTGATGTCGCCAAAGGGGTCATTTGTGGTCTGGGGGCCGATGGCTATCAATTCGCTTTAACCGCGGCCGTGCGCCATCTGCACGCGGCTTGATAATCACTGATCAGATAAAGAAGAAAGAGAATGCTAATGGATATCCGCAAAATCAAGAAGCTGATTGAACTGGTTGAAGAGTCCGGCATCGCCGAACTGGAGATCTCCGAAGGTGAAGAGTCCGTTCGCATCAGCCGCAACTTCGCAGGCCAGGTCACTGCCGCACCGCAGATGATCATGCAGCAAGCAGCCGCTCCGGTTGCCGCTCCAGCCGCCGCCCCGGTTGCCGCTGCGCCGGCCGCAGATGCCGCACCGAGCGGTCACCTGATGCGCTCTCCCATGGTTGGCTCCTTCTACCGCTCCTCCAGCCCGGAAGCCAAGCCGTTCGTGGAAGTGGGTCAGCAAGTCAATGTCGGCGATACCCTGTGCATCGTCGAAGCCATGAAAATGATGAACCAAATCGAGTCTGACAAGGCCGGTGTGATCAAAGCGATCCTGGTTGAAAATGGTCAGGCCGTCGAATTTGACGAGCCGCTGTTCATCATCGAATAAGGGAAATCGCCACCCATGTTGGACAAAGTAGTCATCGCCAACCGCGGTGAAATTGCCCTGCGGATCCTGCGCGCCTGCAAAGAGCTCGGGATCAAGACAGTGGCCGTTCACTCCACCGCCGACCGGGAGCTCAAACATGTGCTGCTGGCCGACGAATCCATCTGTATCGGCAAACCAGCCAGTACCGACTCCTACCTCAACGTTCCGGCCATCATCGCCGCCGCCGAGGTGACCGGTGCCGTGGCCATCCACCCGGGTTACGGCTTCCTTTCCGAGAACGCCGATTTTGCCGAAGTGGTCGAAAAATCCGGCTTCATCTTCATCGGCCCGCGCGCCGAGACCATCCGCCTGATGGGTGACAAAGTCTCCGCCATCGAAGCGATGAAGAAGGCAGGCGTACCGTGTGTACCGGGCTCTGACGGTCCGGTGGACAACGACACCAAGCGCAATGCCGCTATTGCCAAGCGCATCGGCTATCCGGTGATCATCAAGGCTGCCGGTGGCGGCGGTGGTCGTGGCATGCGCGTGGTACGCAGCGAGGCCGAGCTAGCCTCCGCCATTGCCCTAACCAAATCCGAAGCAGGCCAGTTCTTCAAGAACGACATGGTTTACATGGAGAAGTACCTGGAAAACCCGCGCCACATCGAAATTCAGGTGTTGGCAGACGGCCAGGGCAACGCCCTCTATCTGGGCGAGCGTGACTGCTCCATGCAGCGTCGCCACCAGAAAGTGGTGGAAGAGGCGCCGGCGCCCGGCATCACCGCCGAAATGCGCAAGTTCATCGGCGAGCGCTGTGTGCGCGCCTGTATCGAGATCGGCTACCGCGGTGCGGGTACTTTCGAGTTCCTGTACGAGAACGGCGAGTTCTATTTCATTGAAATGAACACCCGTATCCAGGTTGAGCACCCGGTCACCGAGATGGTCACCGGTATCGATCTGATCAAGGAGCAGCTGCGCATCGCCGCCGGTCAGCCCCTGTCGATCACCCAGCAGGATATCCGCATCCGTGGCCATGCCATCGAGTGCCGGATCAACGCCGAAGATCCGGCCACCTTCATGCCCTCTCCGGGTCTGGTGCAGCGCTTCCACGCGCCGGGTGGACTGGGCGTGCGTTGGGACTCCCACATCTATGCCGGTTACAAGGTACCGCCCCACTACGATTCGATGATCGGCAAGCTGATCTGCTACGGCGAGAATCGTGACATTGCTATCGCCCGCATGCGTCATGCGCTGGACGAGCTGGTGGTGGAAGGGATCAAGACCAACGTACCGCTGCAAAAAGAGATCATGAAAGACGAAAACTTCCAGCACGGTGGCACCAATATCCACTACCTGCACAAGAAGTTGGGTCTGTAAGGATCGCTGATAGTGACCGGACTTCCGGTGGAAGTCTGCTCCGCAAGGAGCCTCTGCTGAAAAAGGGCCATGGCGACATGGCCCTTTTTTGTTATCCTTGCGCCCCTCAAATTTGTCGGAGGCCAAGGTGAACCGTTTTGCTCTCGCCCGCCGGGAAGCAGCTTTCTGCCTGCTGCTGACCCTGTTCTACTTCTTTGCCTGGTATGGCACCGCCTATTTTATCCCGCTCCAGCTGGAGTTGTGGGGGCTGCCGCTATGGTTCCTGCTCAGTTGCATGGTGATGCCGCTGCTGTTCATTCTGCTCTGCGCCCTGATGGTGAACCGGCTGTTTGTGGAGATCCCCCTCGATACCCACTCCCCTTCCGGCAAGGAGTCATCCCATGAATCTTGAGTTGATGCTGCCGCTCGTCATCTATCTGGTGCTGGTGCTGGGGGTGGGTTTCTGGGCCAGCCGCCATCGCGCAGAAGGCAACTTCGTGCAGGAGTACTTCATCGGCAACCGCAGCATGGGCGGGCTGGTGCTGGCGATGACGCTAGTGGCCACCTACACCTCGGCCTCCTCCTTTATCGGTGGGCCGGGCGCGGCCTACAAGATCGGTCTGGGCTGGGTGTTGCTGGCGATGATCCAGCTGCCCACCGTCTGGCTCACTCTGGGAGTGCTTGGCAAGAAGTTCGCCATCATCGCCCGCCGGGTCAATGCGGTGACCATCAACGACATGCTGTGGGCCCGCTACCAGAGCAAGGCGGTGGTGATCCTCGGCTCCATTACTATCATCCTCGCCTTTATCGCGACCATGGTGGTGCAATTCATCGGCGGCGCCCGCCTGCTGGAGACCGCTACCGGCCTCTCCTACCAGCAGGGGTTGATGCTGTTTGCCAGCTGCGTGCTGCTCTACACCATCATCGGCGGCTTTCGCGCGGTGGTGATGACTGATGCCCTGCAGGGGATCATCATGCTGATCGGCACCGGCGCCTTGCTGGCGGGGATTTTGATTGCCGGTGACGGCCTGCCGAACCTCATCCACCAGCTCAGGGAGATCGACCCCAAGCTGGTGAGCCCGCAGGGGGCCGGCGACATGCTGACCCAGCCCTTTATGTTGAGCTTCTGGATCCTGGTCTGTGTCGGGGTGGTGGGGCTGCCCCACTCGGCGCTGCGCTGCTTTGGCTATCGCGACAGCAAGGCGCTTCACCGCGGCATCCTGATCGGCACAGTGGTCAGCGCCCTGCTGATGTTTGGCATGCATCTGGCGGGCGCCCTTGGCCGCGCCATCCTGCCCGGCATGGACAGCCCGGACAAGATCATGCCCTCCCTGATGATGGAAGTGCTGCCCCCCTGGCTGGCCGGGGTCTTTCTGGCGGCACCGATGGCGGCCATCATGTCCACCATCGACTCCCAGCTGATCCAGGCTTCCGCCACTCTGGTGAAAGATCTCTACCTCAACTATCTCAATCCAAAGCAGGAGAAGCTGGAGGTGCGCATCCCCCGCCTCTCCCTGCTCTGCACCCTGATCTTGGGCACCCTGGTGCTGCTGGCGGCGCTGCAACCGCCCGAGATGATCATCTGGCTCAACCTGCTCGCCTTTGGCGGTCTGCAGGCGGTGTTCCTCTGGCCACTGGTGCTCGGCCTCTACTGGTCGCGGGCCAACGGCCCGGGCGCGCTGGCCAGTATGGTCAGCGGCATCGTCAGCTATGGGGTACTGAGTCAGTGGGGGATCAAGCTGGCTGGTCTGCACGCCATCGTGCCAAGCCTCACGCTGGCGCTGGTGGTCTTTATCACGGTGAGCCTGCTGACGGCACCGCCCTCGCGGGAAGTGCGCGAGCTTTTCGGGCAGAAATAATAAAAATATAAATTAGGGGTTCCAAAACTATCCCCAAATAGGTGTTTTCCGGTTAAACTGTGCGCCAAGTCACAGAACGTAGCCGCTGTATGCCCGTTAAAGCCACTCGACAAGTCGTTACTCAAGCCCTGCAGCGGCTCGGTTATGCCCTGCTGCTGCCCGTCTCCATCCTGCCGATGGCGGCGCTGATCTACCGGCTTGGCCAACCCGACGTGCTCGATTTGGCGGTGCTCTCCCTCACCGGTCAGGCGATCTTCAGCCAGATGCCGCTTATCTATGCGGTGGCGATCGCCTTTGGCCTGAGTCGGCAGGAGCTGGGCGGACAGACGCTGGCGGGTGCGGTCAACTTCCTGCTGCTCAGCACCGCCTTCAATACGCTGGCCCCCAACCTGCACGCAGACATGATCTGCGGCCTGCTGGCGGGACTCACCACCGCCATTATCTATCCCTGGGTTCACCAGCAAACCCTGCCCCGCTGGCTGCAGATCGCCAGGGGGGAGTTTCCCAGCCTGCTGGTGTCGGCCTTGGCCTGCCTGCTGATCGCCATCCCCCTCTCGCTGCTGTGGCCGCCACTGGAGCGCGGGCTGACCCTGCTCACCTCCGAGCTGCTCACCACGCCGTTTGGCGCCTTCTGCTACGGCACCCTCAACCGGCTGCTGATCCCGCTCGGGCTGCATCAGGTATTGGGCAGCGTCATCGGCCTTGGCGAGAGCAACCTGCAGGCGCTGGCCACCGCCCAACCCCTTCATGAAGGGTATGTGGCCGGTCTCTACCCCATCATCATGTTCGGACTACCGGGCGCCTGTTTTGCCATCTGGCTGCACCGCCAGCGGATGCAGCGGCTGCCACAGGGCGGGCTGCTACTCACCCTGGCGCTCACCTCGGCACTGGTGGGTATCACAGAGCCTATCGAATTTCTGTTCGCCTTTACCGCCCCCTGGCTGTTTCTCGCCCACGCCCTGCTGACCGGGCTATCGCTCGCTGTCTGTAGCGGGCTGGGGATCAAGGTGGGCAGTTACTTCTCCGCCGGCCTGCTGGATCTGGTGCTGAGCTATCAGGCAGGGGAGCACAGCTTCTGGCTCATTCCGGTCGGTATCCTGTTCTTCGTTGCCTACACCCTGCTGTTCTATCAGCTGCTGGAGCGTGCCCCCCTCAGCATGCCGAGCAAGCCCATCGCAGTGGAGCATCCGCGCCTTGCCAGCGTTGCCCCCTCAGACCCGCAGATGCTGGCGATCCAGTACCTCAAGGTGCTGGGCGGGATGGACAATCTGGTGGCGATGAGTGTCTGTATCACCCGCCTCAGCCTGCGGGTGCGCGATATTTCACTGGTGGATGAATCTCGCCTGCTGGGCCTGGGCTGCCTCTCCTGGATCCAGCTCAACGACCACCAGCTGGTGCTGGTGCTGGGCCCCAGCGCCAGCCTGATTGAAGGGCAGATCCGCATGCTGGCGGAGCGCCAGTCGGTCCCCCTCGGCCTCAAACCCAATAAGGAGTCGGCCAGCCAGAGCAGCTGGTAACTCAGGCAAACGGCAAGCGCTCGGCCACGAAATCCATCAGGGTGCGCAGAGCGGGGGCCAGATGCTCCCGGCTCGGATAGATAAGGTAAAACGGGTTGGCCGGAATGGGCTGATCCGGCAACACCTTCTGCAATCGCCCCGCCGCCAAATCCCCTTCGCAGACATGGTGTGGCAACAGGGCAATCCCACCGTCATGGAGCGCCATCTCCCGCAGCGCCAACAAGCTGTTGCTGACACAGGCCCCCTGCGGCCGCCAGCCCCCCTCCTGCAATGGCCACACCGGCATGGCCGAGTGCACCAGACAGGCATAACGGCCCAGCTCGCTCAACTGCTGCGGCATGCCGTGGACCGCCAGATAGGCGGGCGCTGCCACCAGATGACGCGCCACCTGCCCGATGCGCCGACAGATGAGGCTGGAGTCTTTCAGCGGCGCCGCCCGCAGCGCCAAATCATAACCTTCCCCCACCAGATCGAGCTGTTCATCGCTCAGGGTCAGTTCCAGCACCACCTCGGGATAGAGGGCGCGAAACTCGGCGAGGATCCGGCCAAGCAATAGAGTACCGGTCGCCTCGGGGGCAGTGATCCGCACCCGCCCCGCCGGGGCCGAGCGCAGCCGTGCCATCGCCAGATTGGCGCTGCGGGCCAGTGCCAGCAGCCCCTGACAGTGCTCCACATAGAGCTCCCCCTGCGGGGTCAAGCTCAACCTGCGAGTGGTACGCTGCAACAGCCGCACCCCGAGCTGGGATTCGAGCCGCGAGATCTTCTGGCTCACCGATGACTTGGGCATACCAAGCAGCTCGGCGGCCCGGGTAAAGCTTCCCTGCTCCACCACGGTGGCAAACAGTCCCATCAACTCCAGATCGACATTGTTCATATATTCAAACAGTCTTTACCTATTACCCATCTTAATCTTCATAATCAACCAGACTAGAGTGAGTGGCAATCCCGAACACAGCGATTTGAAAGGAAAAACCATGAAAGCCATTGCCCTGACTCACTATCTGCCAAGCGACCACCCCGACTGCTTCATCGCCGCCAACCTGCCCGATCCGGTTCCGGGTCCGCGGGATCTGCTGGTGCGGGTCACCGCCACCTCCGTCAATCCGGTAGATACCAAGGTGCGCTCCCCCAAGGCCAAAATTGAAAGCTCGCCCAGGGTACTGGGCTGGGATGCGGTGGGGGAAGTGATCGCCACCGGCAGCGAAGTGACCCTGTTCAAGGCGGGCGACCGGGTCTGGTATGCCGGCGACATCAGCCGCCCCGGCAGCAACAGCGCCCTGCAACTGGTGGATGAGCGTATCGCCGCGATCGCCCCCACCAGCGTGAGCGATGTGGAGGCCGCCGCCCTGCCGCTGACCGCCATCACCGCCTGGGAGACCCTGTTCGAGCGCTTCGCCCTCACCCGCGAAAGCCGTGGCAAACTGCTGATCATCGGCGGCGCCGGTGGCGTGGGCTCCATCGCCATCCAGCTGGCCCGCCAGCTCACCGGCATGGAGGTGATTGCTACCGCCTCCCGCCCCGAGAGCCGCGAGTGGTGCCTCGAGATGGGGGCCCATCAGGTTGTGAACCACCACAAGTTGCAGGAGGAGCTGACCGCCCTTGGCATCACTCAGGTCGATACCATCTTCTGCACCAACGCCACCGCCGAGCACTGGGCCACCATGGCAGGGCTGATCCGCCCGTTTGGCCATATCTGTACCATCGCCGAATCGAGTGAGCCGTGGGATCTCTCCCTGCTCAAGAGCAAGAGCGTCACCTTCAGCCAGGAGTTCATGTTCACCCGCTCCCTGTTCCAGACGCCGGACATGATCGAGCAGCACCACCTGCTCTGCCGGGTGGCGGCACTGGTCGATGAAGGGGTACTGCAGACCACTCTGACCAGAACCATCCCCTCACTGACCCCAGTCACGCTGGCTCAGGCCCATTCCGAGGTTGAAGCGGGCCGCATGGTAGGCAAGCTGGTGATCGACATGAGCGGCTTTGCCAACTAAGCCTTCAAACGCACCATGATGGGATAAGTTCACCAAGGAGATGCCCCAAACGGGCACAACCAGCAGCGCTAATGCCAGCCAGCGGCAGGCCAACATCCAACAATCAGCCAAAAAAGAGGCCATTTCGCGAGAAATGGCCTGAATACCTGAACATTGGGGTAACAATCACACACATATCCTTATGCAGGACATATTAGTCTTTGCATCTGGCGTGCCAACTGCAGCATGAATGCGCCAAAACGGCGTCAGTCCATCCTTGAGCAAGGTGCCGACCTTGCTCTTTTTTTGTCTGGCAGACTGTTTACCAGGCAAAGGAGTGCAGATAAAAAAATGCCACCCGAGGGTGGCAGTGAAAGATGACGGAACTTGAGCAAAGCGTTCAGCGAAAACCGGTCGTCTTCGCCTGCATAGAGCAATACAGGAACCGTGCCAATCCGGCAAAAGCCCCCGTATCCCTCCACGTCATGGGCAAACCACGACAGCACTGCCCCATGATGGTAGAATCTCGCGGTTTCACATTTATGAAGAGTCGACGCCATGCCCTGGATACAAATTCGAATCAACGCCACTGCCAAGACCGCAGACAAGGTGAGCAACATGCTGCTGGGGCGTGGTGCCCAGGCGGTGACCTTTATGGATGCCAAGGATGTGCCCGTCTATGAACCCATGCCGGGCGAAACCCCGCTGTGGGGCGAGACCGAAGTGATGGGGCTGTTTGACGCCGAAACCGATCCGGCCCCCACCATCGCCTTCTTCCAGCAGATCTTCGGCGAAAATGTCGGCTACAAGGTCGAGCAGCTGGAAGACAAGGATTGGGTGCGCGAGTGGATGGATCACTTCCACCCCATGCAGTTTGGCGAGCGCCTCTGGATCTGCCCGAGCTGGCGCGATGTGCCGAACCCCGATGCAGTTAACGTGATGCTGGATCCGGGCCTGGCCTTCGGTACCGGTACCCACCCCACCACCGCCCTCTGCCTGCAGTGGCTGGACGGGCTGGATCTGAGCGGTAAAACCGTGGTCGATTTTGGCTGTGGCTCCGGCATTCTCGGCATCGCCGCCCTGAAACTGGGTGCTGCCCGCGTTATCGGCATCGACATCGACCCGCAGGCCATTCAGGCCAGCCGCGACAACGCCACGCGCAACGGTGTCGCCGACCAGATTGAGCTCTATCTGCCGGCCGACCAGCCACAAGATGTCGAAGCGGATGTGGTGGTCGCCAATATCCTGGCCGGCCCGCTGCGCGAACTGGCACCGCTGATCGCCGGTCACGGCAAAGCGGGCAGCCTGATGGCCCTCTCCGGCGTGCTGGAGAGCCAGGCTCCGGAGCTGGAAACCATCTACGGTCAGTGGTTCGAAATGGACCCGACCGCCGTCAAGGAGGAGTGGTGCCGCCTCTCCGGCCGCAAGCACGGCTAAGCGCGGGCAACATAGACGCCAACCTCATGCCATCAGGGCTCCCGTTCGGGGGCCCTGATTGTTTTGGCCTACCGAGCTCATCCAGGTCCGTGAGCATGGGCTTGATCGCCCTCCCTTCTGATTGTGTTCGTTTGAAAACAACAGACACCTTTATTCCGGTAAGATAGCGGTCCGAGCCAACGCAACCGAGAAGGATTTCTTATGCGGATTGCCATTCTGGATGACTATCAGGATCAGGTGCGCCACCTCCCCTGCTTTGCCCTGCTGGCGGGTCATGACGTCACCATCCTCAACCAGAGCGAACCCGATACAACGCGCCTTGCCGCCCTGCTGGAAGGAATGGAAGCACTGGTGCTGACCCGCGAGCGTACCCGCATCGACGAACAGCTGCTGATACAGCTTCCCACCCTTAAACTCATCAGCCAGACCGGCAAAATCAGCCAGCATATCGACCCGGCACTATGCCAACAGTACGACGTTGCCGTGGCAGAAGGAGTCGGCAGCCCTATTGCTCCCGCCGAGCTCTGCTGGGCGCTCATCATGGCAGCCTCCCGCCATGTACCTGCTTACAGCCAGGCGTTAAGCCAAGGCCAATGGCAGCAATCTGGTGACCTCGGTTTGGGACGCACACTGCATGGGCTGACGCTCGGCATCTGGGGCTACGGCAAGATAGGCCAGCGGATCGCCCGCTATGGCAAGGCATTTGGCATGTCGGTACTGATATGGGGCAGTGAGGCTTCGCGCAGGCAGGCCGAGCTGGATGGCTATGCCTGCGCCTCCAGCAAGGAGGCTCTCTTCAGTCAAGCCGATATCCTCACGCTGCATCTGCGCCTGAGCGAGACAACCCGCGGCGCTGTTACCCGCGCAGATCTGGCCCGCATGAAAGTTGACTCTCTGCTGGTCAATACCAGCCGTGCCGAACTTATCGAGCCGGGCGCCCTCTATGCAGAGCTAAGTACCCATCCTGGAAAACGGGCCGCGCTCGATGTATTTGACATCGAGCCGGCGACACAGGAAAGCGAGCCCCTGCTGCGCCTGCCCAATGTATTGGCAACGCCTCATCTCGGCTATGTGGAGCAAAACAGCTACGAACTCTACTTTCGCGTGGCGTTCGAGAATGTGCTGGCCTTTGCCGAAGGCAAACCTGCCAACCTGGTTCTGCCCGTATCGGGTGGGTGATCACGTTACTTCTGTCGTATTGGCGCCAATATCCAAATCCCTGGCAGATAAAGGAAAGCAACCTTCATGAGCGAATACCAGAAGATGATTAGCAGCCAACCGTACAACTGCATGGCACCCGAGCTGGCCCTGTTGCGCCGGGAAGCGGCACGGCGCTATCGCCGTTTCAATCAGGCGGAAGATGAGGCAGAGCAGCGGGCACTACTGGCGGAGCTGATTGGCAAATTGGCTGAGAATGCCTTTATCTGCCCGCCCCTCTACTGTACCTATGGCCACCACATCCACCTGGGCAAGGACTCCTACATCAATATGGGAGCGACCCTGCTGGACAATGCCCCCATTCGCATCGGCGCCCATGTGATGATTGGGCCAAACGTGCAGATCTATACCGCAGCCCATGCGCTGGAGGCCGACGAACGGATTCAGGGCACAGAGACGGCACTGCCGGTCACCATTGAAGACAAGGTCTGGATTGGGGGCGGCGCCATCTTGCTGCCCGGCGTCACCATAGGGCGGGAGGCGATCGTCGGCGCGGGTGCCGTAGTCACCAAAGATGTACCGGCCGGTGCTCGGGTAGTCGGCAACCCGGCCCGGATCCTGCCAGCCACAAACAGGGCATAAGGCAGCCAACCGGGTTGTATGCCGATACCGCCATCAACTCACAACAGCCCCGACACCCCATAAAAAAATAAAGCCCAATGTCACGAAGACGTTGGGCTGTTAAAAGGTGCTACGGAATTGCGACTCTCATCGCAGAAAAATTAGAAGGAGTGCCCTTCTAAACTGGCAGGGAGATATTAGCGAATGCGCAAACGTTTTACATAGTGAAATACCACAGGATTGCGAGGTACATCGCACTATTTAAATAATTACCTGCTATGGCACGCGAAGCCTCTTTGACCCATTTATTTTCCCCAATCACTCTGGTTACTATTCACGGTTAAACAGAAAAACCCCGATTTCTCGAGGCTTTGCTTCTCTCAACCGCAACGTGGCCAAAAAGTCAGAAACGGCGGACAAACTCATCGATGGGCAGCTCGCGCAGTTTACGCGCTTCCAGCATGGGGGTACCGAGATAGAGGAAACCCACCAGCTGATCCTCTGCCGCCAGTCCCAATCCTTTGTTGATCTGCTCATCGAAGATAAACCAGCCGGAGCGCCAGATACCGTTGAAGCCCTGCGCCTGCGCCGCCATCTGCATCGCCATCAGGGCACAACCGGCAGAGAGTTCCTGCTCCAGTTTCGGCACCTTGGGGTGATCCTGATAACGGGTTGCCACGGCGACGACCAAGGGCGCCCGCAGCGGCGCTTCGCTGCACTTCTTGATGCTCTCTTCATCTTCGCCACGAGCACGGGCAGCCTCGGCCAGCAGCTTGCCCAGCCGCTCACGCCCCTCCCCTTCAAACAGAATGAACTGCCAGGGGGTCAGGGTGCCGTGATCCGGCGCACGCAGGCCCGCCTTGAGGATATTGTCGAGCACCTCACCGCTCGGGGCGGGATCGGCGAGACGGCCACAGGAGTGGCGATTGAGCAACAGGGTGAGGGCATCCATGGGCAATTCCTTCTCTGGGGCAATGATGGCGCTACCTTAGCACAGCACCGAATGAAGAAAACCCCTGAGGCTCAGGGGTTTATCGCACTATAAAGGGCAGGATGGCACTGTTGGCTAGATGATCGCAGCCAGCTCGGCCCCTTGCCGGATGGCGCGCTTGGCATCCAGCTCGGCGGCCACGTCGGCTCCGCCGATGATGTGCACCGGCTTGCCTGCCGCCTGCAACCCGGCCTGCAGCTCTTTAAGGGGCTCCTGCCCGGCGCAGACGATCACCTGATCCACCGGCAGACACTGCTTGCTCTCGCCCACCTGAATGTGCAAGCCCTCGTCATCGATCCCCAGATATTGCACCCCGGAGAGCATCTGCACCTTGCGGTTCTTGAGCACGGTACGGTGGATCCAGCCGGTGGTCTTGCCAAGTCCGTCACCCACCTTGCTCTCCTTGCGCTGCAGCAGCCAAATCTGGCGCTCGGGGGCGTCGATTTCAGGAACCGTAAGGCCACCGCGCTCGCCAAGCTGTTTGTCGATGCCCCACTCCTTGAGCCAGTGATCACGGTGCCCATCGGCATCCATCTCCACCTTCTTCTCGACCAGATACTCAGCCACATCGAATCCGATGCCGCCGGCACCGATCACCGCCACCTTCTGGCCGACCGGTTTGTGATCCCGCAATACATCGAGATAACTCATCACCTTGGGATGTTCGATCCCCGGAATATTGGGGGTGCGCGGACGAATACCGGTAGCGAGGATCACCTCGTCAAAACCGCCGCCGAGCAGGCTCTCGGCACTCTGACGCTGGCCGAGATAGAGCTCGACGCCGCACTTCTCCAGCCGTTTGGCGAAGTAGCGCAGGGTTTCGTGAAACTCCTCCTTGCCGGGGATCTGCTTGGCGAAGTTGAACTGGCCGCCGATTTCGCTGGCCTGATCGAACAGGCTCACCTGATGACCGCGCTCGGCAGCATAGCAGGCAAACGCCAGCCCGGCTGGACCCGCCCCCACCACCGCCAGCCTCTTGGGCTGGGGCACGCGGCCAAAGGTCAGTTCGGTCTCGAAACAGGCACGGGGATTGACCAGACAGGAGGCGCGCTTCTGCTTGAAGACATGGTCGAGGCAAGCCTGGTTGCAGGCGATGCAGGTGTTGATCTCGTCCGCCCGATTTTCGGCCGCCTTGATGACAAATTCGGGATCAGCCAGGAAGGGGCGCGCCATGGAGACCATATCCGCCTCGCCACCCGCCAGAATCCGCTCTGCCACCTCTGGGGTGTTAATCCGGTTGGTAGTGATAAGCGGCACCTTGAGATGCTTTTTCAGCTCGGCGGTCACCCAGCTGAAGGCGCCGCGCGGCACGCTGGTGGCGATGGTGGGAATACGCGCTTCGTGCCAACCGATACCGGTGTTGATCAGGGTCACCCCCACCGCTTCCAGCGCTTTGCCAAGGGCAATCACCTCTTCCAGGGTCGAGCCCTGCTCCACCAGATCCAGCATGGAGAGGCGGAAGATGATGATGAAATCCGTGCCCACCCGCTCACGGATGGCGCGGACAATCTCCACCGGGAAGCGCATCCGGTTTTCGCTGCTGCCGCCCCAGCCATCGGTGCGCTTGTTGGTGCGTTCGCAGATGAACTGGTTGATGAGATAGCCTTCCGACCCCATCACCTCGACCCCGTCATAACCGGCCGCCTTGGCCAGCGCCGCAGTGGCGGCGAAGTCGCGAATGGTGCCGCGGATCTGCCGCTCGCTCATGGCCCGCGGCTTGAACGGGGAGATGGGAGCCTTGAGGGCGCTCGGCGCCAGGCTGAACGGATGGTAGGCATAGCGGCCCGCATGAAGGATCTGCAGCGCTATCTTGCCCCCCTCCTGATGCACGGCGCTGGTCACCTTCTTGTGCTTGCTCACCTGCCAGGGAAAGCTCAGCTGAGAGCCGTGAGGCACCAGCCGACCGCGCAGGTTGGGGGCAATGCCGCCGGTGACGATAAGGCCAACGCCACCACGGGCGCGCTCGGCGTAAAAGGCGGCCAGCTTGTCAAAACCGCCCTTCTCCTCTTCGAGGCCGGTATGCATGGAGCCCATCAAGACGCGGTTGCGCAGCTGGGTAAAACCAAGGTCGAGCGGGGTCAGCAGGGTCGGATAGCGGCTCACGATGCCTCCAGTTAATTTTTTGTTATCAAACTGAGGCTAGAGTAAAGAATCGAAAATTCTTTTTCAAACAAATGTTTGGACAATTTTTCAGCGAACAGCCGTGCCCTGAACGAAGATAGACGGGATCCGCCAGTCGGAAATGGCAATTTCGCCCGCAACTGGTTAATAATGGCTCTTCTCTACCCATTAACAGGGCGATAACGCGACTATGTCTATTTTCAAAGGTCTGGGTTGGTTGTTCCGCAGCCTGTGGCGCCTGCTCAATTTCACCCGGCTGATGCTGGTCAATCTGCTGTTTCTCATCGTAGTGCTGGTCATCGTCTTCAGCGTCAGCCAGAAAGAGGCTCCCAAGGCGCCCATCGAAGGGGCGCTGACCCTCAATCTCAACGGCGTGCTGGTGGAGCAACGCTCCCAGACAGATCCCACCGTACAACTGCTGCGTCAGATGGACAGCAGCGATGAGCAGCCGAGCGAGATCGTCCTCTCCGACCTGCTGTGGGCCATCAAGAGTGCCAAGGATGACGAGCGCATCAAGGCGCTGGTGATCAAGCCACAAGGGCTGCAGGGAGCCAACTTCACCAAACTGCAGGAGGTGGCGAGTGCCATCGACTCCTTCCGGGAGAGCGGCAAACCGGTGATCGCCATGGCCGACTTCTACACTCAGGGGCAATACCTGCTGGCGGCCCACGCCGATCACGTGCTGCTCAACCAGAGCGGCGCCGTGGTGATCGAGGGGCTTGGGGTCTACCAGACCTACTTCAAATCGGCGCTGGAGAAGCTCAATATCACCCCGCACGTGTTCAAGGTCGGCACCTACAAATCCTTCGTCGAACCCTATACCCGCGACGAGATGTCCCCCGAGAGCAAAGAAGCGAACCAGCGCTGGCTGGATCAGCTGTGGCAATCCTATGTGGCTGACGTAGCCGAGCAGCGGGAGATCGAACCCGATGCGGTCGCGCCGGGCAAGGATCGCTTCCTCGAGCTGCTGCGCAAAGCCGGTGGCAATGCCGCCAACTACGCCCTCGACAACGGGCTGGTGGATCAGCTGGCCACCCGCGACGAGATGACCCAGGCGGTCATTAAAGAGGTGGGTGAAGCGGACGACCACGGCTGGAAAGGGGTCGGCCTGAAAGAGTATCTGGCTGCCATTCCGGAACAATATCCCCAGAGCGGCAAGGATGAGGTGGGTCTGGTGGTCGCAAGCGGCGCCATCATGGATGGCGTCCAGCCTGCCGGTACCGTAGGCGGTGATAGCCTCTCCGACCTGCTGGCCGATGCCCGCCGCGATGACAAGGTCAAAGCCGTGGTCCTGCGGGTCGACAGCCCCGGCGGCAGCGCCTTCGCCGCCGAGCAGATCCGCGCCGAGCTGCTGGCCCTGAAACAGGCAGGCAAACCGGTAGTGGTCTCCATGGGCAGCTATGCCGCCTCCGGTGGCTACTGGATCTCCGCCGATGCGGACAAGATCTTCGCCTCCCCCACCACCCTCACCGGCTCCATCGGCGTATTCGGCATGTTCGCCACCATCGACAAGGCGTTGGCCCAGTTCGGGGTGCATACCGACGGGGTTGGCACCACAGATTACGTCGGCGTCGGCCCGACCCGCGCCCTGCCGGATCACGTCGGTCAGGCCATCCAGCTGAGCGTGGAGGATACCTACCAGCGCTTCATCGGTCTGGTCAGCAAGGGCCGTGGTCTGAGCCCGGAAGAGGCCGAAAAAGCGGCCGAAGGCCGAGTCTGGACTGGTGAGGATGCCAAGGCCCTGGGGCTGGTGGACGAGTTCGGCAATCTGGATGACGCCATCAAGGCAGCCGCCGAACTGGCCAACCTCAAAGAGTGGCAGGTGACCCCCATCGAGCAGGAGGAGTCCACCAAGGACAAGTTCCTGCGCCAGCTGTTTGACAGCAGTGCCCAAGTGCTGGCCCCCCAGTTGCAAAGCTGGCTGCCGGCTGGATTTGGCAAGGCATTGGTGGAAGTGAACCGCAGTCTCGACCCGCTTACCCGCTTCAACGATCCGCAAGGCACCTACGCCTTCTGCCCGGTCTGCGTGCAGTAAGCAAGCTGCGAATGCCCCATAAAAAACGGCGACCATCTGGTCGCCGTTTTCTTTATTCAGCCAGTGCGCGCGGCACCGCCAACTTGCTCAATCAGGGATTGAGGCGGGTCGGCATACCGGTACGCTGTTCCAGCACCTGCTTGACCACGTTGGAGTCAGACTCGGCGTGAGCGATGAAGCGGGTGATGGCCGGTGTCATCGGGAGCGGCACGGAGGCGGTGGAGTTGAACTCCTCCTCGGTGCGCGACAGCGGCTCGTGTACTTCCATGTAGCGACCGCCATCCGGCTCGACCGTGGTCTTGACCGGCTGGTTGACGAACTGGACGCGGGTGCCGACCGGCACGTTGTCGAACAGATACTTGATGTCGTCAGCGCGCAGACGCACGCAGCCGCTGCTCACCCGCAGACCGATACCGAAAGTGGCATTGGTGCCGTGGATGGCATAGAGGTTGCCAATGTAGAGGGCGTGCAGACCCATGGGGTTATCCGGACCGGCTGGCCATACTGCCGGCAGAGTCTTGCCCTGGGCAGCATAGCGGCGACGGATGTTCTCGGTCGGGGTCCAGGTCGGGTTGGCGCGTTTGCGCTCTACCTTGGTGATCCAGTTCTCCGGGGTGTTTACCCCCAGCTGACCGATGCCGATGGGCAGCACTTCCACCACGTTCTTCCCTTTCGGGTAGTAGTAGAGACGCATCTCGGCAACGTTGATGACGATCCCTTCGCGGGGCGCGTTGGGCAGGATCAGCTGGTGGGGGATGATCAGGGTGCTACCCGCTTTCGGCAGATAGGGATCAACGCCCGGGTTGGCTTCCATGATGTTGGTCAGACCCAGCTGGAAGTCAGCAGCGATCTGCTCCAGCGGACGGTTGTCCGCAGGCACCACGTATTCCTGGTTTTCACCGATCAGGCGGCTGTTGGCCGCAGGCAGACGGTACTCGACGGCGGCAGCCTGCTGGCTGACCAGCGCAAATGTGCATAAAAGGGCCGAAGCGGCAGTGCGAAGGGGATTCATAAAATTCCTGTGTGGTTTCCTGTACCAAATGGGCCGGGGGCCGTCTCATCCTCGGTCTGCCGGTGGCGGGTCAACCTGCCCCACGACGCCAATAACCGAGCGCGCATTCTTTCCTGAGTCGGCCAAAATTTCAACTTCCATATGTTGCTTTTCTTGTTAAAAGTAGCCGTTTTCGGTGTGACGCTTATCAACAGGGCAAAAGCCACACTGGCAAGTCGCAGCTGAGTGAAAGATGAATGGCACTGCCCGCCAGTCAGCGAGCCACCCAAGCCCCCGTCAACCACAGCGCTGTGTCACCTGGTGTCACGGTTGCAGCCTTAGCGGAAACGTTTGTCGCATCCGGGGAGATAGGCCAATGTCGAGGGAGGCTCTGTATTGGCATGAAGAGGGATAAAACCGCGCATCGGCCACCAGCCGGTGCTGGCAGCCACCATAAAAAAACCGCTCCGAAGAGCGGTTAATGGAGCCACCAGGCAACCATAAAAGGGACTACAGGTAGTTGTCATTGGAATTACTGGACGGCTGCCTCTCCGGTGCCACTCTGCTCTTTGAGGAAGCTGATCCACGGAGATGCCCGACCGCTGACGTTGCCATTCTGAGCCGCCTGGGTGAAGGCGTTGAGGGCCTCCTTCGGCTTTTGTTGCTCAAAATAGGCGACACCGGTCAGGAACTTGAGATCCGCACGCTGTTCACCATTGGCATTGGCGGCCGGTTTGGCGGCCAGCGCCACCAGATCCTGATAGCGTTTGCTCTGGATCATCATGCGTGCCATTTTCAGCTGCAATTCGGCGCTCGGGGCCAGCTGGTAAGATTTGGCCAGGGTGTCGATGGCCGGATCCAGCTCCTTGGCCTGATGCCAGTAGTTGGCCAGGGTCTTGTAGTTGCTGGCGCTCTGCTCAATCACCCCGTCCTTCATCCCCTTCTCCATCACCCGTGCGGCGCGATGGGGAATGCCGGTGAAGGCGAGGTAGTTGGCGAGGCGCTGCAGCTCGGCGGCCTCGGTCAACATGCCGAGGTTATAGGCCGACTCCAGCGCAGCCAGCGCCTTGGCATCGTTGCCTGCCTGCATATGCATGGCCGACAGCTGGGTCCAGTACTTCTTCTTCTCCGGGAACATGTTGACCAGAGAGGTCAGCACCTCGGTCGCCGGTTTGTACTGTTTCAGCTCGTAGTGAGCCCCCATCTTCAGCAGATACCAGGACTCCGGCGCTTTACCTGCCGACAGCTTGATCGCCTGATCCACTGCCGGGATCGCGTCACGGTACTGCTTGAGCTGCACGTGGGCGTTGGCCAGCGTGATATAGGCATGGGAGTTGGGCTTGTCATCCTTGCCCTGGTTGGCAAACCACTCCTTCATGGTCTTGATCGAGCCCTGATAATTACCCTCAGCCATATAGAGCTGGGCCAGGTTGTAGCGCACCTGCTGGGCCACCGGTGGCGGCAGGCCGCCTGTCGCGATGGCATCGGCAAAGTACTTGGTCGCCTGACCGTATTTCTCCTGCTGAGCAGCTACGAAACCGAGAGTCTGCAATATGACCCCCTTGTCGTAGACCCGATCACCCGCGCCGGAGAGCGCGTCTTGCAGCTTGGCATTGGCCTCGCCGTATTTCTTCTCGGTGATCAGCTCCTGCGCCTTGTTGACCGCCCGATAGGCCCGATCCGACAGGGCCGGCTGCTCGGCGGCCCAACTGGCGGTGCTGAGCAGCACCGCCATGGCGACCGGGGCGAGGATCATCTTGTGTAACTTGTTCATCGCCACCTTCCTTAGTTGACCGCAAACTCGATCTCTTGTTGCATCCGGCTCGCCTGCGGCTTGCCATCCACCATGGCCGGTTTGAACGTCCACTTGGCGATGGTTTTGCGCGCCTCTTTGCCGAGGTCATAGCTGCGCGGCTCTTCCTTGACGATCCGCACGTTGCTGACGGTACCGCGCTCGGTGACGGTGAACTCCACCAGCACCTTGCCGGAGGCCAGCCCCGCCAGTGCCGCCTTGCGAGGCATCATGGGCTCGAAGGTTGCCAGCGGAATGGCGCCGTTGTTGCCACCAACGCCACCACCACCGCCGCCGGTGCTGTAGGCACCCAGCGCGTTACCACCACCGATGTTGACCGGGATGTCGAGCTTGGGCATGTCCATCGGCGCGCTCTCCATCTTCGGCCGATCCGTGCTGGCCACCTCCATCTCGGGAGGCGGCGGCGGACGCTTGGGCGGCGGCGGTTTGGGCAGCTCCCGCTGTTTCTCTTGCAGGGTCTCCTGGGGCTTGAGGCGGATGAAATCGGTCATGGTGACGTCATCCTTCTCCACCAGCTCCCGGTGATCCGGTGTGATCAGCTTGTTCATTCCCAGAAACAGAAAGAACACCACCACACAGGAGACCGCCAACGATATCAGGTATCTCATAGGTCTCTCTCCGGCATCAGCTGCTCTTGTCTGCCGCGATGGAGATGTTCTGGACACCGGCCATGCGGATCTGATCCATGACCTGCACCACCAGACCGGAACGGGATTCGTTATCGGCCTGGATCACCACGGCGCTCTCCGGGTTTTCGGCCCGCAGCCGCTCGATGTTGGCGCGTACCGCCCCCACCTCGACTACCCGCTTGTCGACCCAGACCTGACCGTTTTCGCGCACCGCGACCATGATATTGCCCTTCTTCACCGTCTCGGCCGTGCTGGCACTGGGACGGTTGATCTCGACACCGGACTCCTTGACGAAGGAGGTGGTGACGATGAAGAAGATCAGCATGATGAACACTATGTCCAGCATGGGGGTCAAATCGATAGCCGCCTCGTCAGCACCACTGTCGCTGTAACGTTTTCTCATAGCAGAAACTCCTTGCTTGTTCTGTGCCCCCGGCAGGCCATGCCTCGTCGGGGGTATGCATCCTGCATCAACCGTGTTTCAGGTTGTCTTCCAGCTTTTGCACCGCCAGTTTGGCCTTGTGATCGAGCTGGTTGACAAAAAACAGGCCGGAAAGGGCGGCGATCATGCCCGCCATGGTCGGTACTGTTGCCTTGGAGATCCCCGATGCCATCGCCCGCGGCGAACCGGTACCGGTGATGGCCAGGGTGTCAAACACCTGCACCATCCCGACCACAGTGCCGAGCAGCCCCATCAACGGGCAGAGAGCGATCAGCACCTTGATGACCGGCATCCCCTTGTCCACCGCCATGGCGACCCGTGAGACCAGCTCGCGCCGGATCTGCTTGGCAGACCAGGAGAGATGATCGGTGCGGGCCAGCCAGGTGGCCTTGGTCTGCTTCACCTGCTTGGGGTAGACCGCCATGAAGTAGAACCAGCGCTCCAGCAACAGGGCCCACATCATCAGAGTCAGGAAGAACAGGGCGACCAGTACATCGCCCCCCAATCCCAAAAACCGGCGGACCGACTCGACTTCTTCAATCAACCAGAACCACATGGGTGACTCCTTACGCTGCGGCTTTGGAGGCGTGCAGACGTTCCTGATAACGGGCGACGAAACCGGCGCTCTGCTCTTCCAGCACCTGGATCAGACGACGGCTCTGGGTCTGCACAATGGTGTAGAGGAACAGCATGGGCACCGCGACGACCAGACCCTGCATGGTGGTCACCAGCGCCTCGGAGATACCGCCCGCCATCAGCTTGGGATCGCCGGTACCGAACAATGTGATGGCCTGGAAGGTGGCAATCATCCCCACTACGGTACCGAGCAGACCCAGCAGCGGCGCGACCGAAGCGATCAGCTTGATGATGCTGATGCCCTTCTCGAACTTGGGCACGTTGCGCAGGATTATCTCGTCGAGCTTGGACTCCAGATCCTCGATGTTGTCACCGCGATGGCTCTGGTAGGCCCCCAGCATGTCACCAATGGGGTTGCCCTTGATGATCTGATCAGATTTCAGCTGCTTGCGCATGGACGAGCCGATCAGCGACAGGCGGATACCGCAGAAGATGGCCAGCAGGGTACCGAGCACGCCGAGCACCATGATGACGTAACCCACTTCACCACCCTGATCGATCCGCTCCTTGAGAGTCGGTGACTGCACCAGCAGAGAGAGGATCACGCCGCGAGACGGGTCGATAAAGATGGGCTTGACCCCGTCACCGCCCTGTTCAAACTCGGCGATCGGTGCCAGCACCCCCTTGTCAGGTTGACGGGAAAGCTGCTCGAACTTGCCGGTCTCCGGCACGAAGGTGAGGTACTTGCCTTCGGAGACAGTGTTGAACTCACCGATCTGGGTGACCGTCTTCTCGGCCTGGTTGCCTTCGCCGTAGACCACAGTCGCCGGGATCTGGCTCACCTTGCCACCGTCCACCATGCGGCTGAGGGTGGTGGTCCAGAACGCTTCCAGATCGTCGCTGGAGGGGAGCTCTTTACTCTCGGCCAGACGGGTCAGCAGCGCGGTCTGTTCCGGATGCTCGACCCGACGGGCGGAGGCGTTGAAGATCCCCTTGAACTCACCGGCGAACTGACGCAGTACGCCGAACATCTCACCCATGTTGCCGGAACGCTGGCGCAGGGTTTCAGTCAGCTCGGTCAGCTGCTTGTCATTGGCATCGAAGGTCGCCTTGAGCTGCTCGCCCTTGGCGGTTTCGGCAGCCAGCTCGGCCTTGGCCTTGGCCAGCAGCGCCCCCTGCTCGTTCTTGTCAGCCAGGAAGCGGGCTTCCCGCTCCTTGTTGAGTTGGGATTCGCTCAGGCTGGAGGCCTTGACCTGATTCAGCAGCGCATTGAGATCCACCGGTTTTTCGGCGGCGGTCACCGGCAGGGTGACCAGGGTTGCTCCCGCAATCAGGGAGGCAATCGCAAGTTTGATTCCTTTCATGATGCTTTCTCCGCAGTTTGAACCGGCAGCTTGATCAGAGCGGGAGGCGCCTGCTTCTTGGCGATGCGAAGGCCCTGTTCAACCGCACTGCGATACTCCTGGGGCAACTCTTCCCACTGGCGAGTCTTCTTGTTCCACATCCCGGTCTCATTGCCATCCGGGGATTGATAGAGCAGCGCGATGCGGCCAACCCGCAGGAACTCGTAGGTCTTCTCGCTACCATCCTTGTCCAGGCTCGCCTTGTAGGATTCGATGGTGCGGCTGAAGCCCTCCTCGATCTGGTAGGCCTCCAGGATCTTGCGGTACTTCTCGGAGATGGTGACATCGGCACGGTTCATCAGGTCGGTCAGGGCTGCTACGCGGTCCTCGCGCTCGACCTTCTGGAACGGCAGATCCAGCGCCACAAACTGCTCGAGGGAGTCGATCATCTTGAGCATCAGGGGGACAACTTCGGTGCTGGTCTGATCAATCTGGGCGATCTGCTTTTGCATCGACGCCAGCTCGGCACTCTGGGACTCGACCATCTTGCTCACCTGCTCGTTGTAGGTGCGCAGACTGTCGACCTGACGCAGGGCGGCCTTGTACTGGGCCAATGCGGATTCGGCAGATTCGGCATAGCTGTCGATCTTCTGCTGGGAAACTTTTGATGCGTTGTCGGTGGCGGCTTGAGCGTCCACGGCCTGACCGGCAGTGGCGGCACTCAGATTGAAGCTGGTCAACAAGGCGGCCGAAACCAGGCTGCCAAGGAGCGCTTTCTTCATTGTAATGGTCCTTGTCTTCATAGGATTACCCTATCTCCGTAACTTCCTTGGACGTTGGGCACAGCCGGCCCGACCGGGCCGGCTGAGGTTGTATATCAACAGGGTTGATTAGAACTTCTGGGTGTAGTCGATGTAGTAGACCCGTCCGTCAATGCTGTAGAGGTATTCATCGTAGGTGTAACCATCATTTGACAGGGAAGGTCCACGGTTGAACATGTTCTTCACGCCGGTCTGGATCTTGGCATTCCAGCTGGTATCGACCGCGACGTTCAGGTTCCAGATGGTGTTGGAAGCAATATGGCCCTCTTCCTTGTCATCCACATAGTCCTGGCTCTGGGAGTCGATATAGTTGGTGCTCAGGTAGGTATCCAGATTCCACAGCTGCGGGAAGTTGGCACCGATCCCGGAGTTGAAACGGAAATCGGGTTTGCCATTCCAGCCCTTCTTGTCAACCATTGGGCCACCAGCAAACAGACCTTCCTCATATTTCAGGATGTAGCTGCTGCCAAAGTCGTATCGCAGGGTGAAGGAGTTGAAGTCGTACTTGTAGTCCGCCTTGAAGTCGATACCACTGGTCTTGAGTTGCCCCAGGTTGACCATGCCGGCATAGACCTTCTCGACATCGCCGTTGGCGTCACGAATGACGTTCGGGTTGCTGCCGGTATTGAGCTCCTGATAGAACTGGGTCTGGGTGGTAGCCAGCTGGATTACGTCATCAATCTTGATGTAGTAGTAATCGAGCGACAGGTTCAGATTGTCCAGCGGATTGTAGGCCGCCCCGATAGTGAAGGTATTGGCGGTCTCTTCCTTCAGGTTCTTGTTGGATTGGCGCGTTGTCTCGTACTGCTCTTCGGAACAGTTGGCAATACCATTGGCCTGGCAGTAGACATAGTCCTTGGCAAAATCCGCTGACTGGGCATCCGCCGCATAGAGATCATTCAGACCCGGCGCGCGGAAAGACTGGGACCAGGAGGTACGGAACATCAGCTGGTCGAGTGGCTGATAACGCAGACTCGCTTTGGGCGAGAAGGCGCTGCCAAAGTCGCTGTACTTGTCATAACGACCCGCCAGGTTCAGCTCGATCTGCTCGGTGATGGGGATCAGGCTCTCGATGTAGGTGGCAAACACATCGCGCACACCGCTACCGGAGTTGCCGGATGAACCCAGTACGTTACCCGCTTCGGACTGGCTGTCGTAGGTGTCGGAATAAACCCAATCGTTATACTCGGCACCCAGATACCAGCTGACCGGGCCAGCAGGCAGTTCGCCCATCTCCCAACCAAGACCGCCATACCACTGGAAGAAATCCATCTTGGAGTTGCGGCTGGTGGTATAAGAGAGATCCTTGGTGGCATCAGCGGAGAAGCTGCCGTTGACGAAGTTTCCACTGTTTACCTGAGTCTGAACCGCCGGCTCCAATACATAGCCATTACCAATACTCTGGTTATCTGTCTTGGAGTACATGTAACCGGCGTTCCACTCCAGATCGCCAACCGCCTCGGTCGGAACCACCCCTTCAAAACCCAGGTTCAGGGTACCGGTCAAGTCGGTCACTTCATTGTCACGGGGACCGACGTTGTTGAAGCGGTAGTAAACCGTCGCAGCCTTGGCGGTGCTAAAGTTGTTGGCAGACAGGACTGCAGCGCTTTCAGGGGTGGAGCCATCCACGGTGAAGGCACCAGCAGCAGGAGCGAAACGACCAAAACTGGTGACCCGGGAACCAATCATCTGTGGCACGAAATCCACATTGTCGTTGATATGGTAGCGGCCGTTGACATAGACGGTGTCGCGAGTACGCGAGGCGGTCTTGGCTGCGACCTGGGCAAAGTCGAAGCGGCAAGCCGTACCCTTGGTGACAAAACCGGCGCCGGTGCTTTCACAGTCGACCCCATTCAGAGTACGGGTTACGGTCTTGCCAGTTGCCGCGTCTACTCCCTTGATATTGCGACCATAGAGGCTAGGAGACTCAGCCCCCTGCTTGGCCAGATAGTCACGATCCTTGTAATAGATTTCGTCTTTGACATCATGCTCGTAGACCATCATCAGGGAACCTTTCTCACCCGAAATACCGCTGACGATGGAACCACTCTGTTCGTCACCACCTTCCTCGGTCGGTGAACCGACGCGCCCCTGGAATGACAAACCTTCAAAACCCTCTTTGAGGATCACGTTGATAACGCCACCGATGGCATCAGAACCATACAGGGCAGAGCCACCGTCCAGGTTCACTTCCACCCTCTCAACGGCCGCCATGGGGATGGTGTTGAGGTTGATGGCGGTGCCCCCCATTGAGGGAGAACCGGCGATACGCTTGCCATTGAGCAGCACCAGTGTGCGATCTTCACCAAGGCCACGCAGCCCTACGGTGGCTTGTGACTGGGCTGAGCTACCGGAGGATGGAGAGAAACCACCAAAGGAGTTGTAGGAGGCCTGTTTCAGATAATCAGCCACAGTCTGCTGGCCAGACTGTTCAATTTGGGCCTTGCTGACAGAGACAACCGGAGTCGCCCCCTCAACATCAACACGAGAGATACGGGAGCCAGTGACTTTGATTTTCTGCAGTTTTTCGACATTCTGCCCTTCTTCGGCAGATACGGATGGGGCCGCCGCAAGGCTCGCCAAGGCGAACGCAATCGCAGCAGAGATTCTGCTCTTCCTAAGCATCGCTTATATCCTTCCTGGTTGTTTATTGTTTGCTTCCTGATACCGCCCTCTTTGGAGCGATGCGTAAGGCTTATCAATCTTTGACTGGCGACGTCAATGGAGTGGGGGGATCGGGAGGGTGAGATGTGGAATAAGCGGAGTGTATTAATTTTGACCGGCATAAATAGTGAATAATTCTGCCAAAAACATCCCGCGCAATGTGAAATCGTTGTTAAAACATGTAAAAGACGCTGAATTAAAAGTTGATGAACTTATTTATTTACGTGCTGTCTCTTTATATCTTATTTCGATTTATTGGCAAAAATAAGAATAAAACTCTATTTTAATTATTATTGTGACTGACCACTCCGATGGGGGAGATAGATAAATTTGTCGAGATGATATCGTTTTCCCTTCTTTGACAGCAGAAATAAAAGCACTTAAAATTCAATCGCATAAACAAACACAAGATTCAAACAAACAGCTGTTTATATTTTTTAAAATAATGTTGAGCAGTAGCGTTTTGTTTTGATTTTCACTTTTCAGATAAAAAACGTCATTTTTCGGTGCTTTTGGTCTCAGCGGGTCATTTGTCCCAGTTTTCCATTTCCTTGTACTTGATTTTTGTTGCAGAGCTTTTACAGTGGCCAAGCGGATTGTCTGCTGTTTGGCAACCAATCCAGCGCGTAATGCCAGGAAGGACAGGCCCGTCACCGGATTTGACTGGCCGCAAAAAAGAACAACAAGGACGAGGTTCCACCATGCTGTCGTATTTCCTACGCCGGATGCTTTTGATCATCCCGACGTTTCTCGGTATCACCCTGCTCGTCTTCACCATCACCCGTTTCGTGCCGGGCGGACCGGTCGAACGCATGCTGCTGCAAGCCCAGGTTTCCCAGAATGAATCCGGCCGTTCCAGCGGCAGCAAGGGGGCGCAAGCCCTCTCCGATGAACAGATCGAGGAGCTCAAGGCCTTCTATGGCCTCGACAAGCCCATGCTGGTCGCCTACTGGGAGTGGCTGCAGAAGCTGGCGGTGCTGGATCTGGGCGAATCGACCCGCTACTACGAGCCGGTGTGGGATCTCATCAAGGAGCGGCTCCCCGTCACCGCCTTCTTCGGACTGGCGACCTTTCTGCTGAGCTATGCGGTCTCCATTCCGCTGGGGGTGGCCAAGGCGCTCAGGCACAACAGTCGCTTCGACTCGTTAAGCTCCATGCTTATCTACATGGCCTATGCCCTGCCCGCCTACGTGGTGGGGATCTTCCTCATCACAGTCTTCGCCTTCCATCTGGAGTGGCTGCCAATGGGCGGTTTTCCGGGGGACGACTTTGAGTACATGGAGAGCAGCTGGGATCAGATCCGCACTGTCTTTGCCCATGCCCTGCTGCCGCTTATCGCCTACGCCATCGGCGATTTCGCCATCCTCACCATGACTATGAAAAACAGCCTGATGGAGAACCTGTCGGCGGATTACGTGCGTACCGCCGTGGCCAAGGGGTTACCGTTTCGCAAGGCGGTCACCGACCACGCCATGCGCAACAGCCTGATCCCCATCGCCAGTCACCTGGGGTCTGTGCTCACCGTTTTCTTTGGCGGCTCCTTCCTCATCGAGACCATCTTCAACATCGACGGCATCGGCCTGCTCGGTTACGAGGCGATCGTCGAACGGGATTACCCCACCGTCATGGGCATTCTGGCCATCACCTCCATGCTGATGCTGATAGGCAATATCGTCTCCGATATCTGCGTGGCCCTGGTTGATCCGCGCGTGCGGTTTGGAGATTGACCATGAACCAGACCTCTATTGCCATGCTGATGCTGATATCACGCCATATCGTCTCCGATATCTGCGTTGTACTTGTTGATCCCCGCGTGCGGTTTGGAGACTGACCATGAAGCTCAATCCGGTTACCTTGAAAAAACTCAAGCGCTTCAAGTCGATCAAGCGCGGTTACTACTCCTTCATCATCTTCACCACCCTGGTGCTGCTCTCCCTGCTGGCGGAGCTGCTGGTCAACAGCCGGGCGCTGATAGTGAGCTATCAGGGCCAGCTGCACTTCCCCACCTATGGCGATGTGATCCCCGGTCAGCAGTTCGGGCTCGATTACGAGTACGAAACCAACTACCGCCAGCTCAAGGCCAAATTTGCCGCAGAGGGCCAGGGCGACTGGGTACTGCTGCCGCCGGTACCCTGGAACCCCTACGAGCAGGATTTCAAAGAGGATGCCTACCCGCCCTACGCCCCCAGCGCGGCCGAGCGCCACTTCCTCGGCACCGACACCAGCGGCCGAGACGTGCTGGCGCGACTGGTTTACGGCTTTCGCATCGCCATCGGCTTTGCCTTTATCGCGCTGGCGGCCAGTTACGCCATCGGAGTCACCATCGGCTGTCTGATGGGCTTTCTCGGCGGCCGCTTCGACCTCATCCTGCAACGCTTTATCGAGATCTGGTCCCAGGTGCCGTTTCTCTACGTCATCATGATCCTGGTGTCGCTGGCCAAGCCCAACTTCGGCCTGTTTGTCGCCATCAACGTGCTGTTCGGCTGGATGGGGATCACCTGGTATATGCGCACCCTCACCTACAAGGAGCGGGCGCGGGACTATGTGATGGCAGCGCGGGCGCAAGGGGCGACCACCGGGCGGATCATCTTCAACCACATCCTGCCCAATACCCTGATGATGATCGTCACCCTGGCGCCGTTCGCCGTGGTGGGCAATATCTCCACCCTGACGGCCCTCGACTATCTGGGCTTCGGGCTGGCACCGCCGACCCCGAGCTGGGGGGAGCTGCTCTCCCAGGGCATCAACAATCTGGATGCCATCTGGATCGTCAGCTCGGTGGTGGCCGCGGTGAGTCTGGTGCTGATCATGGTCTCCTTTATCGGTGAGGCGATCCGCGAGGCGTTCGATCCGCGCAAATTTACCCGTTACCAATAAGCCAGCCGATGCCAGCGCATCGGCAGGCGTCGGGTAACGAACAGTGATTAATGAAGGACGGGCCGCCGCCATCGGCGGTCCCGGGAGCAAGGGATAATCCCGTTATCAATCAAGACCCCCAGTGTAGGGGCCAGACCTGGAAGTCAAACATGAAAAATAAAATCAAATGGATAGGTGCTCTCTTTGTGCTGGTAAACGGATCCTGGGTCTGGGCGGCCAGCCTGCCCGCGGATCTCAAATGGGAGACCAACGACACGGATCCTGTGTTCGCCTCCCCCAAGGCGCTGTCGGGCGGCAGCCTCAATATGTTTGTGGAGAGCTTTCCGCTGACGTTCCGCACTGTGGGGCCTGACTCCAACGGATCGTTCCGCTCCTTTATTCTCGATAACCAGTTGCGACTCATCAGCTTCCACCCCAATACCGGCAACCCCATCCCCTCACTCGCGACCCACTGGGCCATCGCGCCAGACAGCCAGACCGTCTACTTCAAGCTGGATCCGCGAGCCAAATGGTCGGATGGCAAGCCGGTCAATGCCGATGACTACACCTTCGGCTACGAGATGATGCGCTCCAAACACATCAAGGGGCCCTGGTTCAACAACTACTACACCACTGAAGTGGTAGCGGTAGAGAAGATCGATGATCACACCATTATGGTCAAAGCGGGCAACCGCAAGGCCAAGATGGACCTGCTCAACACCACCGAGCTGTGGCCCCAGCCCAAGCACTACTACAAGCTGACCCCCAACTGGGTGAAGCAGTACAACTGGGCCGTGGTGCCCACCACCGGCCCCTACGTGATCAGCGACGTCAAGAAGGGCAAGTCGGTCACCTTCAGCAAACAGAAGGATTGGTGGGCAAAAGACGATCGCTACAACCAGCACAGATTCAACATCGACACCATCAAGGTGCAGGTGATCCGCGACCACAACATCGCCTTCCGCCACTTCCTGAAAGGGGAGATCGATACCTTCGAGATGATCCTGCCCAACTGGTGGCATGAAAAAGCGGTCACCCCGGAGTACAAAAAAGGCTACGTGCAGAAGGTAATGGCCATGACCGACACCAAACAGGGCGGTCAGGGGGTGCACCTCAATGTGGCCAACCCCAAGCTGGCGGACGTGAACGTGCGCCTCGGCATCCAGCACGCCTTCAATATCGACAAGATGATAGAGACCGTGCTGCGCGGCGACTATGACAGAGCCACCACCTTCGACTCGGGCTTTGGCGAGTTCACTGACATCACGTTGCCGGAGCGGGCTTATGACATCGACAAGGCTCGGGAGTACTTTGCCAAGGGCGGCTATAACAAGCCGGGGCCGGACGGCATCCTGCAAAATGAGAAAGGGGAGCGGCTGACGCTGGCGCTCACCTACACCAGTCAGGAGCACTCCAAGCGACTGACCGTGCTGAAAGAGGAGGCCAAGAAGGCGGGACTGGATCTGGAGCTCAATCTGGTGGATGGCGCGACCGGTTTCAAGGTGATGCTGGAGAAGAAACACGAAGCGGCCTGGCTCGGCTGGGGCGGCGGCGGTCTCTATCCGCAATATTGGGAGTTTTTCCACTCCGCCAACGCCAACAAGCCGCAGACCAACAACCTGTTCAACGTAGCGGACAAGGAGCTAGACGCGCTGATCGACGCCTACAACGTCGAATTCGACATGGCCAAACGGGCCAAGCTCTCCCAGCAGATCCAGCAGCGCATCTATGACCTCGCCATCTTCGTGCCTGGGGTGCAGCTCAACTATGTGCGGGCCAGCAGTTGGCGTTATGTGATGCTGCCGGACGTACCTGCCACCAAGAACACGCCGGATCTGCTCTACTGGCCGATGGACGGTTATCCTCACAGTAGTGGCGGTCTGCTCTGGCTTGATCCCAAGGTGAAGGAAGAGACCCGCAACGCCAAGGAGGCAGGGGAGGCGCTGGCGCCCATCAACCTGCTCGACAAGACCTATGCACGTCATTGATATTCAGGCCATTGCGAAGGGAGCAGCCGTTATGCCCAACACTCAGGCCCCCATTCTTGACGTACCGGATAACGGGGGGGAGTTCGCCGTTGATAACGGCCAGCACCCAGCCCCAATCCTCGAAGTACGCGATCTCGAGGTGGAGTTCGCCGTCGACGACGGCAAGATCAAGGTGCTCGACGGGGTCAGCTTCAAGGTGGCACCGGGTCAGACGCTGGGGATCGTCGGCGAGTCTGGCTGTGGCAAAAGTGTCACTTCGCTCGCCATCATGGGGCTCTTGCCCAAGCCCCATGGTCAGGTGGTAGCAGGCTCCATCCGCTTTCAGGGGGAGGAGCTGCTGTCGCTTGCGCCAGATCAGATGTACAAGGTGCGCGGCAACCGCATCTCTATGATCTTTCAGGAGCCGATGACGGCCCTCAACCCGGTGCAGACGGTCGGTGAGCAGCTGATGGAGGTGTTTCGCCTTCATCGCCCCGACTACGACAAGGCCCAGCGCAAAGCCGCGGCCATCGCCATGCTGCAGAAGGTGGGGATCCCGGAACCGGCCCAGCGCTTTGCGGTCTATCCCCACAACCTCTCCGGCGGTATGCGCCAGCGGGTGATGATCGCCATGGCGCTCTCCTGCGAGCCGGACCTGCTTATCTGCGACGAGCCGACCACGGCGCTGGATGTCACCATTCAGGCCCAGATCCTCGAACTGATGAAAGAGCTGCAGGCCCAGACCGGGATGGCCATCATCTTTATCACCCACGATCTGGGGGTAGTAGCTGAGCTGTGCGACGAAGTGGTGGTGATGTATGCCGGGCGGGCGGTAGAGCAGGCCGACGTGTTCGAACTGTTTGACCACCCCCGTCACCCCTATACCCACGGCTTGATGAGCTCGATCCCGCGGCTCGAGGATGAGCCCAAGAGCCTGCTCAAGACCATCAAGGGACAGGTGCCAGCCCTGCACGAGATGCCCGCTGGCTGCCGCTTCTCCAACCGCTGCCCCCATGCAACCGATCTCTGCATCAGCGCCATTCCGGCGGTGGAGCAGTTAAATCTGCGCCACCATGTCGCCTGTCACTACTGGAAGGAGTTGACCGTATGAGCACTCTGTTATCGGTCAGGGATCTGAAACAGCACTTCCGGCTGGGAGGCGGGTTCCTGCGCAAGCAATATACGGTTCACGCGGTGGATGGCATCAGCTTCGACCTGAAACAGGGGGAGACGCTGGGGCTGGTGGGTGAGTCAGGCTGCGGCAAGTCCACCCTCGGGCGCAGCCTGCTCAAGCTGTTCGAGCCGACCGCAGGCACCATCACCTTCGAGGGGCGCGATATCACCGCCCTCAGCCCGAAGGAGATGCGCTCCCTGCGTCAGGAGATGCAGATGGTGTTTCAGGATCCTGCAGAATCCCTCAACAGCCGCCACACCGTGGGCCAGATTTTGGAGGAGCCCTTTATCATCCACGGTAAAGGTAACACTGAGCAGCGCCGCGGCTGGGTGCAGGAGTTGCTGGCAAAAGTGGGCCTGCCGGGCAGCGCGGTGGATCGCTACCCCCACGAGTTTTCCGGCGGTCAGCGCCAGCGGATCGGCATCGCCCGCGCCATCGCCCTCAAGCCCAAGCTGCTGGTGTGTGACGAGGCGGTCTCGGCCCTCGATGTCTCGGTGCAGTCGCAGATCGTCAACCTGCTGCTCAGCCTGCAGCGAGAGATGAATCTCTCCATCATCTTCATCGCCCACGATCTGTCGGTGGTCAAACACATCTCGGATCGCATCGCAGTGATGTATCTGGGACGGATCGTCGAACTGGCGGATGCCCAGTCGCTCTATCTGGCGCCGCGCCACCCTTACACCCAGGCGCTGATCTCCGCCATTCCGGTACCGGACCCGCGCAGGCGCAGCCAGCGCATTCTGCTGACCGGCGATGTGCCCTCCCCCATCTCGCCGCCAAGCGGCTGCCACTTCCACCAGCGCTGCCCCCATGCGACCGAGCTGTGCAAAAGCAAGGCGCCCAAGCTTGAGGCGTGTGATGAGGCCCATCATCAGGTGGCCTGCCACACCCCGCTCGCCGTCGGTGGTCACGCTATCAGCGGCAGTGCCATCAGTGGCAACGCCATGAGCGGCGACAGCAGGCTGGAGCAGGCGAGCTAGGCGCAGCGAACAAACCCCAGGGTAGAAACAGACGAGGCGGCCATCAGGCCGCCTCGTGCTATCGGGTCACGCTTGTCTTATCGGGTCACGGCTGCCGCTTGTCAGGCAATCTGGTAGCGGCCCGGCTTGTGGTTGAGTGTCAACACCAGATTACAGATAACCGCCGCCACGATGGAAAGCGCCAGGATCCAGGACTGCACCACGAAAAACGAGGCGACAACAATGGCGCAATCGAGCCCCATCTGCAGCTTGCCCGCCCGGATGCCAAAGCGATCCTGAATAAAGAGCGCCAGAATGTTGAACCCCCCCAGACTCGACTTGTGACGGAACATGATGAGCAGCCCCATGCCAATCAGGGTGCCGCCGATCAGCGCCGCATAGAGGGGCTCTATCTTGCCGATCTGCAACACCCCGTTAAGGTGATCTGTCATGTAGGAGACTGCTGCCACTGAGACAAAGGTGTTGAAGGTAAAACGTGGCCCCATCCGCAGCCATGCCAGCGCATAGAAGGGCAGGTTGATGCCGAAAAACAGCAGGCCGAAGCTGATGCCGGTCACCTTTTGCAGCAGCAGCGCCAGCCCGGCAGTCCCGCCGGTGAGCAGGCCAACCTGATGAAACAGAAAGATGCCGAGGGAAACAAAGCCGGCCGCCGTCAGCAGGGCCAGCACATCCTCATAAATAGGATGGGCAGTGCGAATCGAGGTGTTGTCCATAACCTGTATCCAAGCGAAGTAAATAGAGAGTGTCTGTCGCCTGCCGTTGCGGGCGGGCTGCGAGCCCTGTCCACAGGGCTTCGTTATGGGGTCCAGTCTATTTTTTGTGAAAAGGATCACAACAGTCAGGCTGAACGCCCCATTCTGGTGCCTGTCATCTGGCATTGACACTCGCTGCACCAAGATGCAGCATGCCGCGCCGTCAGAGGCGGTTTGCCATGGCACAAACGCGCCGGCTCTGCTACAAAGCGCGCAGCCCCCTTTTCCCATCACCGTAAGGAGCCCCATGATCTGCACAGGACCCCAACCATGACGTATCTGGTCACCGGCGTCGCCGGTTTTATCGGTTTTCATGTGGCCAGCAAGCTGTGCGCCGCAGGCCATCGGGTGGTGGGGATCGATAACCTTAACGACTACTACGAGGTGATTCTGAAAGAGGCACGGCTGGCCCAACTGGCCAGTTTCCCCAATTTTCGCTTCGAGCGGCTGGATCTGGCGGATCGTGAAGCCATGGCGGCCCTCTTTGCCAGCCACGGTTTCGAGCGGGTGATCCATCTGGGGGCACAGGCGGGGGTGCGCTACTCCATCGACAATCCGTTCGCCTATGCCGACAGCAACCTTACCGGCATGCTGACGGTGCTGGAGGGGTGTCGTCACCACGGGATTCAGCACCTCATCTACGCCTCCTCCAGCTCGGTCTATGGCATGGGGGATCAGATGCCCTACTCCACCGCGCAGCAGGTGGATCACCCGGTCTCCCTCTACGCTGCGACCAAAAAGAGCGGCGAGCTGATGGCCCACGCCTATTCGGCGCTCTATGGCCTGCCCACCACAGGGCTGCGCTTCTTTACCGTCTACGGCCCCTGGGGCCGGCCTGACATGGCCATCATCAAGTTCACCCGCGCCATCCTCGCGGGCGAGCCTATCGACGTATACAACCACGGCGATCTCAGCCGCGACTTCACCTACATAGACGACATCGTCGCGGGGATCCTCACCATGGCCGACCAGCCGCCCCGCCCCAATCCCGATTGGCATGCCAGCGAGCAGAGCGCGGCCGAGAGCGCCGCCCCCTACCGCATCCTCAATATCGGCAACGGCCAGCCGGTGCGGCTGCTCGATTTTATCGAGGCGCTGGAAGAGGCCATCGGCAAGCCCGCCATCAAGCGGATGCAGCCGATGCAGGCAGGCGACATGCACGCCACCTGGGCCGACAGCGAGCCGCTGCACACCCTCACCGGCCTGCGCCCCGCCACGCCCCTCAAGCAAGGTGTTGCCGAGTTTGTCCGCTGGTATCTCAACTACTACCGGCCCGTCCGCTGACGAGCACGGGCAGCCTCTCGGTCATTGATGAGTTAATCAGATACCACTGATGCCCCGCGGGTTTTAGGATGGCTGAACGCACTGTCTGCGCACCATAGCGAGGATTTGAGATGCAATCACAGGAACAGGGTCTGATCGATGGACTGTTCGACCGCCTCAAGCAAGCGCAAGCCAGGGATAGCAAGCGAGACCCACAAGCGGATCAGCTGATCCGCCAGCATCTGGCCCAGCAGCCCGATGCCCCCTACTACATGGCCCAGGCGCTGCTAATTCAGCAGGCTGCCCTTACTCGCCTCAACGAGCGGGTCAAGGAGCTGGAAGCCAGCCAGAGCACCCCAAGTGGTGGCAGTTTTCTCTCCGGCCTGTTTGGTAGCGAAAGCAGCCCGCCCCCGCGCTTTACGCCGCCACCGGCATCCGCTCCTGCCCAGCCAGCATCCCGTACCAGCTCCTTTTTGGGCGGCGCCCTGCAAACCGCCGCCGGTGTGGCCGGTGGCGTGATGCTGGCCGATATGATCGGCGGACTGTTTCACAACAACCGCCCCGAGGAGATCATCGACATCATAGAGCCAGCGACCATCGCCAATCCGGTCGATGCGGAACCGGTGCGCTGGGACGGCTGGGATTCACCTCCCGATGCTGGCAGCAATTTTCTCGATGACGATAACCTGAGTGGCGGCTGGGCCGACACTGACGATAACAACGGCGGTTTCTTCTGATCGTCAAACCATTACTGGCCCCGCATCTGGCGGGGCCCAACTCGATACGAAACCCATGACTATGGAAAGTGTGATGACACCACGGATCGGCAGCGGCATGACGCGATATACTCAGCGCGCTTCGTGCCACTCGGGAACAACTCCCGACCCCAGGCGCTCTGTCCGTGGCCACGCAACACCCCCATGACGACAAGGAGCCACCTCATGATCCGAACCCTGCTTTTGACCGGTGCCGCCATTGCGGCCTATGCCCTGACCCAGAGCCACTCTCTGCTTCCCCTGCTCAGCCTGCTGGCCCTGCTTTCGCTCTGGGTTGTCAGCGAAATTGGCAGCTTCTATCGCGCGCTTCCTCCCGCCGTGCTGGATGAGCAGGAGTATCACCACGACTTTTAACCGGATGAAAAATGGTGTGAAACTGTCGAGATGCCGTTAGTTCCATACCGTTTTGCTCTCTGAAACCAACCGGCTATAACAACAGGATCCACTGGGTTCGTGGCGATAGCAGCCATGTTCCTCTATATCTTCTGTACTCAAACAGGAGATAACCCATGAGGCACATCAGCGAAAACGGACTGTTTTTGCTGCTTTTTTTGTCGTTGTTACTGGCAGGTACGCCGCGGGCGATGGCACAAGGCAGGGATTTCAGACAGGCCCCCAAGGCGCTAACAGCGATCAAGCAGGGTCAAGTTGCCCAGCAACACGGTCATCTGCAAAAAGCCATCGCCCTCTATTGCGTGGCCGCCAGTACCGGCAACCCGGAAGGATATTTCCGGATCGGTCGCCTGCTCGCCACCGGCCCCGCCTCGGTTCGCAGCGCCAAGCTGGCTAACAGTTATCTCGCCATGGCAATGCGTCTTGGTAACCGGCAGGCTGCCCGCTACTACAACGCTCGCATCGGCAATGCCCCCATGGGTGATCAGTGCGGCATCGGGATCCGTGGCGGTCAGGGTGGCTATCTGGCCGGGCTCCCTTCCACCCCCTTCAATGTCGACACCTGGGTGGCCCGCCAGCCTCCTGCCAAGCAAGAACTGGTCACCATGCTGCGCCACGCCGCCAAACACCATAAGGTGGATGCCCGGCTGGTGCTGGCGATTGCCATCGCCGAATCCAATCTCAACAGCCGTGCCGTTTCACCCAAGAATGCTCAGGGGCTGATGCAGCTGATCCCCGAAACCCAGCAGCGGTTTGGTGTCACTCACCCCTTTGATCCGGCACAGAACATCAAGGGAGGCGTCAGTTATCTCAAGTGGCTGGATCGCCGCTTCGATGGCGACTGGGTACTGATCTCGGCGGCCTACAATGCCGGGGAAAAAGCGGTGGAACGCTATGGCGGGATCCCACCCTATGACGAAACACAGGAGTATGTAAAACGGGTGCTCTACTTCGCTGGCCACAAGCAGCCCTGAGGCCATTCATCAGCATGTCCGTTACTGACAAAACACGCACCAACATTGCGCAACCGTTTTCCTTTCGGTAGGATCCGGCGCTTTCTCGCCAGCCCTACAGGTATCCCATGAATATCATCAAACGCTGTTCGCGCCTGCTCACCCTCTTTGCCCTCCTCTCCTCCAGCGTGATGGCGGCCACCCCGGCCCCCATCCTGATCCAGGGGGCGATGGACGTCGAAGTCGAAACTCTCGTTGCCGCACTGAAAGACAAGACGGAGCTGACTGTGGGGGCCTGGACATACTGGCAGGGTACTATCTCGGACTATCCGGTGGTCATCTCCCGCACCGAGGTGGGTCTGGCCAATGCCGCTGCCGCCACCACGTTGGCGATTGAGCGTTTCAAACCGCGTCTCATCATCAATCAGGGTACGGCAGGAGGCCATGATCCGGCACTGCACCGGGGCGATATCGTTATCGGCACCAAGAGCTTCAACATGGGAGCCTATCGCAGTGACCTGATGCCCGCCGAGCAAGGCGTCGATCCGAGCAAATGGCACAACTTCGAGGTCACCATGCGTCTGCGCGATAACGGCAAGCTGGTGGAGCACAGCTCGTTCGCTGGCGATCCCGAGCTGATTGGCCGCGCCCTCGGTATGGCCGATCGCTATCGCCACGGCCGAGTAGTAGGCGGCATCATTGGCACCGCCGATGAGTGGAACCGACAGGTAGCGCGCATCAACTGGCTGCATCAGACCTACCAGACCGCCGCGGAAGAGATGGAAACCTCCTCCGCCGCCCTAGTGGCCGAGGCCTACAAGGTACCCTTTGTCGGCATCCGGGTACTCTCCAATACCGATCTCCACGGTGAAGAGTTTGACCCGCAGACTGCCATCCACTGCCAGCAATTTGTCATTGATTACGCAAACGCGCTGATCAACAGTTTCCACAAGGCATAAGGCCCTATAAGAGGCCGTCATGACAGGCGGCCTATCTTTCCCCCCCATCTTTGCCCCCCCTTGCCCATTGGTTTACAATCGGAACGTTTTTTGGAACCGGGTTGACCTGTGTCGACCAGGCCCCACCACGACATCAGTCTGTTAATGCCAAGACATTAACCTGCTGAAAAGGAAGAGAATTAGCCAATGGCTCAATTTATTTACACCATGAACCGGGTCGGCAAGGTAGTGCCGCCCAAGCGTCATATTCTCAAGAACATCTCCTTGAGCTTCTTCCCGGGCGCCAAGATTGGCGTGCTGGGTCTGAACGGCGCCGGTAAATCGACCTTGCTGCGCATCATGGCGGGCATCGACACCGAGATCGAAGGGGAAGCCCGTCCGCAGCCCGGCATCAAGATCGGCTACCTGCCGCAGGAGCCGAAGCTGGAGCCGGAGCAGACCGTACGCGAAGCAGTCGAAGAGGCCGTTGGCGAGGTGAAGCGCGCCATGGCCCGTCTGGACGAGGTCTATGCGGCCTACGCCGACCCGGATGCCGACTTTGACAAGCTGGCCCGCGAACAGGGCGAGCTGGAGGCCATCATCCAGGCCCAGGGCGGCCACAACATGGAAAACCAGCTGGAGCGTGCGGCCGATGCCCTGCGCCTGCCGGCCTGGGATGCCAAGATCAAGCACCTCTCCGGTGGTGAGCGCCGCCGTGTGGCGCTCTGCCGTCTGCTGCTGGAAAAGCCGGACATGCTGCTGCTGGACGAACCGACCAACCACCTGGATGCGGAATCCGTGGCCTGGCTGGAGCGCTTCCTGCACGACTACGAAGGCACTGTTGTGGCCATCACCCACGACCGTTACTTCCTCGACAACGTGGCGGGCTGGATCCTGGAGCTGGACCGCGGCGAAGGTATCCCGTGGGAAGGCAACTACTCCTCCTGGCTGGAGCAGAAGGACGCCCGTCTGGCGCAGGAAGCAAGTTCCGAAGCGGCCCGTCGCAAGTCCATCGAGAAAGAGCTGGAGTGGGTTCGTCAAAACCCGAAAGGGCGTCAGGCCAAGTCAAAGGCCCGTATGGCTCGCTTCGAAGAGCTCAACACCAACGACTACCAGAAGCGCAACGAGACCAACGAGCTGTTCATTCCGCCCGGACCGCGCCTCGGCGACAAGGTGGTGGAAGTGGCCAACCTGCGCAAATCTTACGGTGATCGGGTGCTGATCGACGATCTGTCATTTGCCATTCCGAAGGGTGCCATCGTCGGCATCATCGGCCCGAACGGTGCCGGTAAGTCGACCCTGTTCCGCATGATGTCGGGTCAGGAGCAGCCGGATTCCGGTACCATCACCCTGGGTGAAACCGTGGTACTGGCCTCTGTCGATCAGTTCCGCGACAGCATGGATGACAAGAAGACGGTATTCGAAGAGGTCGCTGACGGTCAGGATATCCTGCGCATCGGCAACTACGAGTTCCCGAGCCGCGCCTATATTGGCCGCTTCAACTTCAAGGGTTCCGACCAGCAGAAGCGGGTTGGCGAACTCTCCGGTGGTGAGCGCGGTCGTCTGCATCTGGCCAAGCTGCTGCAGACCGGCGGCAACGTGCTGCTGCTGGATGAACCGACCAACGATCTGGATATCGAAACCCTGCGCGCCCTCGAGAACGCCCTGCTGGAGTTCCCGGGTTGCGCCATGGTCATCTCCCACGACCGCTGGTTCCTCGACCGCATCGCCACCCACATCCTGGACTATCAGGACGAGGGCAAGATCGAGTTCTTCGAAGGCAACTTCACCGAATACGAAGAGTGGAAGAAGAAGACCTACGGCGCCGAGGCAATCCAGCCCCATCGCGCCAAGTACAAGCGCATCACCAAGTAACTTGGCAGTGCAGGGCGAGTGGCCATCCAGCCGCACCGCACCAATCACGACAAGCGCATCGCCAAATAGGGCTGACTGCGTGTTGAGGGGAGCTTCGGCTCCCCTTTTTCTTGCCTTTTGACTTACAATCCTAGACGGATGCCTTTGCATGGATGTAGCACGATGACGACCCCCATAGAGAAAAAACTCACCATCCAGATCCGGGTTGAACCGGGTTGTCTCGGGCCGGATGGCAAGACACATATAGAGACCTTCTGTGCCGCTGCTGCCAAGATTTTTGCCGCCGTGGAGCCCGAGCTGGTGAGCTGGGTGCTGATCCCCCGCTATGACAAGCAGCTGCCGGAGCAAGAGTTCTTTATCGAAGGGCGCAAGCTGACCGAAGAGCAGGCAAGCCTGTTTCTGCGCCGCCTCGGCCGCGAACTGGGTGAGGTTCAAGACCGGCTCGATTCTGTGCTGGCCCAGCTGGTCGAGCGCTACTTCAAGACCCTTTAAGTCCCCACTTTTCGATAAAAGGTTCTCTGCTGAGAACCTTTTTTCACGCTCAAAAAGCAAACGTTTGAATTTTTGCTCTATTCATTGATCCGCTTCGCAGATCCGGGGTTTGTAAACGGCGCCGCCTGTGTAAAAATGTGCGCGCTGTCACGGTATCAGGACGAGTCTGGTTACTTAACCGCCAGAAACAGGGCAATTTACCCCGCATGGATGGGATAGCCCGTTCCCCTGCTGCTTATTTCACGTCACCTATTGGAATCCAACATGAATCAACAACACCAAGCTGCCAATCAGGCCGCCGGGCAAGGATTGCTTGAGCGCCTGTTTGCCCTGCAAGGCCATGGCACGACCGCCCGCACCGAAGTGATCGCCGGTATCACCACCTTCCTGACCATGGTCTATATCGTGTTCGTCAACCCGCAGATCCTCTCTGCGGCGGGCATGGACACCCAGGCCGTGTTCGTCACCACCTGCCTCATCGCCGGTATCGGCAGCATCCTGATGGGCCTGTTGGCCAACCTGCCGATCGCGCTGGCCCCCGCCATGGGCCTCAATGCCTTCTTCGCCTTCGTGGTGGTCGCGGGCATGGGTTACTCTTGGCAAGTGGGCATGGGCACCATCTTCTGGGGCGCCATGGGTCTGTTGATCCTCACCCTGCTGCGGGTGCGCTACTGGCTGATCGGCAACATCCCGCTCACCCTGCGGGTCGGCATCACCGCCGGTATCGGTCTGCTGATCGCCCTGCTCGGCCTACACAACGCCGGGATCGTCGTGGCCAGCCCCGCGACTATGGTGACAGTGGGCAATCTCACCTCCCTGCCCTGCCTGCTGGGTCTGCTCGGTTTCTTCCTGATCTGCATCTTCTCCGCCCGCGGCGTCCACTCCGCCGTGCTGATCGCCATCGTGGTCACCACGGGTCTGGGCTGGCTGTTTGGCGATGTCACCTTCAAGGGCTTTGTCTCCATGCCTCCCAGCATCGAGCCGGTGTTCGGCCAGCTGGATCTGATGGGATCGCTCGATATCAGCCTCGCCGGGATCATCTTCTCCTTTATGCTGGTCAACCTGTTCGACTCCTCCGGCACCCTGATCGGCGTCACCAACCGCGCCAAGCTGGCCGATGACAAGGGCCACTTCCCGCGCATGAAACAGGCGCTGATGGTCGATAGCGTCAGCTCCGTCGGCGGCGCTTTCATGGGCACCTCCTCGGTTACCGCCTTTATCGAGAGCAGCTCCGGCGTCGCCGTCGGCGGCCGTACCGGTCTGACCGCCATCGTGGTCGGCCTGCTGTTCCTGCTGGCTATCTTCTTCTCCCCGGTCGCCGCCATGGTGCCGGCCTATGCTGCCGCTGGCGCCCTTATCTATGTGGGCGTGCTGATGTGCTCCGAGCTGACCCGGGTGAAGTGGGAAGATTTGACCGAAGCGGTACCGGCCTTTATGACCGCCGTCATGATGCCGTTCAGCTTCTCCATCACCGAGGGGATCGCCGTCGGCTTTATCTCCTACTGCGTGATGAAGGCGGGTACCGGCCGCTGGCGCGAGATCAACCCCTGCGTGCTGGTGGTGGCCCTGCTGTTCGTGCTCAAGTTCGTCTGGGTCGACAGCCACTGATAATGACCAGTGCAATCCGATGGGCTCCCGACAGGGAGCCCATTTTTATTTGCCGGATCATGCTTCTCGCCCCTGCGCTGTGACGCGGGGGCCTGACAGTGCTAGATTGGCAGCCACCATTTTGAACCGGCAGCGTTGTTAACCTCGTGTCGTTAACCCGCTGTCGTGAACCACAAGGACGGCAACCGTGGCCCAGCACTCTCCCTCTTTCTCCGCCCTCTCCCCCCTGCTGCAGGAGCTGGCCCAGCGCCAGTGGCAACGGCTGACTGAACTGGCCCCCGACTACGGCAACCAGCCCGAGCCGGTGCGCCAGACCCTGCTGACCCTGCTCGGTCTCTCCGATTTTATCGCCGATTCCCTCTTCAAACAGCCCGAGTTGCTGACACAACTGCTCGCCTCCGGGGATCTGGAGCGGGTCGAGCGCTGGCCCGCCTACCAGAGTGACCTCACCGCCCTGCTCGCCGAGGTGAGTGATGAAGAGGCGCTCAAGCGCATCCTGCGCCAGTTCCGCCGCAGCCGCATGCTGGTGATCGCCTGGCGCGAGCTGCTGGGCCACGCGACAGTAGAAGAGAGCTTTATCCACCTGACCAAACTGGCGGATGCCCTCATCTGCTCTGCCCGCGACTGGCTCTACGCCAAACAGTGCGGCGAGCTGGGCACTCCGATGGACGGCAACGGCAACCCGCAGCCGCTGCTCATTCTCGGCATGGGCAAGCTCGGCGGTGGCGAGCTCAACTTCTCCTCGGATATCGACCTTATCTTCACCTTCCCCGAAAACGGCTACACGGTTGGCGGGCGGCGCGAACTCGCCAACCAGCAGTTCTTTATCAAGCTGGGCCAGCGCATCATCAACGCCCTCCACCAGCCCACCCAGGATGGTCAGGTGTTCCGGGTCGACATGCGGCTGCGCCCCTTTGGCGATGCGGGGCCACTGGCCATCTCCTTCGCTGCCATGGAGGATTACTACCAGCACCACGGCCGCAACTGGGAGCGCTATGCCATGGTCAAGGCGCGGGTACTGGGGCCCCAATGCGAGCACGCCGTGGAGCTCGCCGAGATGTTGCGCCCCTTCGTGTTTCGCCGCTATATCGACTTTGGCGTCATCGACGGTCTGCGCCAGATGAAGGCGATGATCGCCGCCGAGGTGCGCCGCAAGGGACTGGAGGGCAACATCAAGCTGGGGGCTGGCGGCATTCGCGAGGTGGAGTTTATCGCCCAGGCGCTGCAGCTTATTCGCGGCGGTCGTGAACCTGCGCTGCGGGTGCGCCACCTGCCCGAAGCGCTGGCCGCCATCGCCCAATGTGGCGCCCTCGAATCCACCCATTGCAACCGCCTGCTGACGGCCTACCGCTTCCTGCGCCGGGTCGAGAACATCTTGCAGGAGATCGGCGATCAACAGACCCAGACCCTGCCCACCGAGGAGCGGGATCGCCAGCGGCTGATCGCCGCCCTCGGCTTTGCCGACTGGGGCACCTTTATGGCTTATCTGGATGAGGAGATGGCCGCCGTCCATCAGGAGTTCGCCGCCGTGGTGGGGGAAGAGAAAGAGGCACCCGCCCATCTGGAGCAGCTCTGGCTCGATCTCTGGCGCACCGAGCTCGACGCCGCCGAGCTGGAAAAATTGCTGACTGCTCAAGGGGTCGTCGAGCCAGCCCCGCTCTGCGGTGCCCTGCTGCGTTTCAAGGAGGAGTACAAGCGCCGTCAGGTGGGGCCGCAGGGGCGCATCGCGCTGGACTGGCTGATGCCGGAGCTGCTGCGGCTGGTGGTCGCCAGTGAGCAACCCGCCCGCCTGTTCGAGCGGGTATGCGAGCTGCTGACCCGCATCTTCACCCGCAGCGCCTATCTGCAACTGCTGGCGGAAAATCCGGGCGCCCTGCGCCAGCTGGTGCGGCTGTGCGACGCCAGCCATCTGGTGAGCGAACAGCTGGCCCGCTACCCTATCCTGCTGGATGAGCTGCTCGATCCCCAGCACCTCTACCACCCCACCCCGCTCGATCAGTACAAGCCCCAGCTGCGCCAGTTCCTGCTGCGCATCCCCGAAGAGGACGTGGAGCAGCAGATGGAAGCGCTGCGCCAGTTCAAGCAGGTGCAGCTGCTGCGCATCGTGGCGGCCGACATCGCCGGCGCCCTGCCGCTGATGAAGGTGAGCGACCACCTCACCTGGCTGGCGGAGGCGATCACCGAAGAGGTGGTCAATCAGGCATGGGCCCAGATGAGCGAGCGCTACGGGGTGCCGCCCGAGGTGGCAACCAGCGGCCAGCGCGGTTTCGCGGTGGTGGCCTATGGCAAGCTGGGCGGCATCGAGCTCGGCTACGGCTCGGATCTCGATCTGGTGTTCCTGCACGGCGGTGACCCCAACAGCTACACCGATGGCCGCAAACCCATCGACAGCCGCCAGTTCTACCTGCGTCTGGCACAGCGGATCCTGCACCTGTTCAGCACCCGCACCCCGTCCGGCATTCTTTACGAGATCGATATGCGGCTGCGCCCCTCCGGCGACTCCGGCCTGCTGGTCTCGTCCCTCTCGGCCTATGAGCAGTATCAGCAAAACGAGGCCTGGACCTGGGAGCATCAGGCACTGGTGCGGGCCCGCCCCATCTATGGCGATGACGCCATCGTTGCCGAGTTTGCCCGCATCCGCCGCGCCGTGCTGGCCAAGGAGCGCGAACTGCCGACCCTGGCCCGCGAGGTGCGCGAGATGCGCCACAAGATGCGGGATCACCTGCTCAAGGCGGGCGCCGGCGAGTTCGACCTCAAGCAGTCCCCCGGCGGCATGGTGGACATCGAGTTCATCGCCCAGTACCTGGTGCTGGCCCACGCCTGCGGTGAACCCGAGGCGCTCACCCGCTGGTCCGATAACGTGCGCATCTTCGATGAGTGCGTGCTGGCGGGGGTACTCACGCTGGAGCAGGCGGAGGGGCTCAAGCACGCCTATCTGGAGATCCGCAACCTCGGCCATCGCCTCAACCTCTCGGAGATCTCCCGCAAGGTGAGCGACGATCAGCTGCAGAGTGAGCGCAGCCATGTCCTCGGCGTCTGGCAAACCCTGCTGGGGGAGTAATTCCCGCCAGCGGCAATGAAAAAGGGCCCGCCTGAAGCAATTCAGGCGGGCCCTTCCCTATAGAGTTGCCAGGCCAATGCCTAGTCCGATACGACACTCACAGAACGGTCTCCACAATAAGAAAGAGCCCGCACGGGGCGGGCTCTGCATGGGGATAAAACGAAAGGCTGGGGCTATTTGAACAATCCCTTGAGCAGCTGGTCAGCCACACCTTTGACGGCTTCATTGTCGGCCTTGTCCCCCAGCAGCTTCTTGAGGCCGCGTTCGGCCTCCTTGCGCGCCTTATCCTCCAGCAGCTTGTTGTTGCTAAGCAGCGCCTTCACATCGAGCTGGTAGCTGGGGGCTTGCCAGTGACCGCCGATCCGCACCGGAATGGTGATCTCCTTCAGCTCATCCACATCCTTGCCCCCCTGCCCCTTGCTGCTCTCGACAATGGAGGTGAGGAACAGGAAGTCGAGGCTCTCCAGCACCAGCGCCGTCTGCCCCTCGCCCTTGACCCGCAAGGCGGGGGCAAAGAGCTGGATGTCGTTGCTACGGGCGATGCCGTCGGCAATCTGGAAGCTGGCGGTGAGGGCGCTGAAGTCGGTCTTGCGCGCCTCCTTCACCTGCTCGGCCCCCTTGCCGGTGAGGGTGGCCCGCGCCTCGCGGATCATTTCCGCTAGGTTGATGCCGTGCAGGGCGCCGTCGCTCAGCTTCAAGGTCACCTTGCCCTGCATTCCGTTGCGCAGTGCCAGAGGAGAGAGACCACGCCCCTGCACCTGCACATCGAGATCGCCCTTACCCTCCAGCAGATCGCTCTGGGCCAGAGTCTGCAGCAAGGGACGAATGTTCACTCCGGCCACCTGCTTGTGCACCTTGTAGGTGGCGGGTTGCTGGCGTGCGTCGAGAACCCCTTTCGCGCTTACCTGACCGCCCGCCACGGTCGCGCTGAACTGTTTGAGCGTCAGCAGTCCCTTGGCCAAAACCACCTGCAGATCGACAGTACCGAGATCCAGCCCTTTCAGGCGCAGGCTACCGAGTTGCAACCGACCATCCAGATCCACACCTTTGAGCGCGCCCAGATCCGGTTCAACCGCGGAGAGGGCTTCGCTCTTGCCGGTTGCTTCTTTATCGCCAGTTGCAGCGGTATTGGAAGCACCGACCGTTGGTTTGTCCTCTCTCGCCTGCGCTGGTGTGGTCGGTGCCGATCTGGCGAGCCATTTGTCGAGATCCAGCTTCTCCCCCTTGAGATCGAAGCTGATCGAGGGAACAGCGCCAAGCTGCACGGTTCCATCACCACTCAGCAGCGCCTCATCGGCACTCATCACCAGCTTGCTCAGGGTGATCAGCTGCTTGTCGAGCTCGGCACGGGCAAACCCGGCCAGTTTCAGCTTCATCTGCGGGCGTGGCAGCGCATCACCTTCCAGCGCTGCGGTCAGCAGTACATCGGAGAGCTCGGCAAGCTTCATCTCCTTGTCGAGCCGCCCTTTAAGTGTTCCTTCCAGAGAGCCAGCCAGTGAAGCTTGCTGCCCCTCACCCTTGGCTCCTTTCAGCGCCAACGTGAGGTTGCTCCACTCACCAAGGGCCAGTCGGTCTCCCTTGATGGAGAAACTGTCGAGTCGCAGAGACGGGTCACTCAGGCTGCCGCTGAGGCTCAGATCTTTCAGCTCACTCGCCATCACCTCCTGGGCCAGCTTGATCTGGGTCTGCCCTTTAACGTCGAAAGCGAGCTTGTCGGCACTCCCCTTGGCGGCCAGCGTCACGGGTACCCACTGACCGGTGGCCAGTTGCCCCATATCGAGATCGAGGCGATCCAGTCGCAGCGACGTGCCGCTGCGATCATCCTGTACCAGCGCACTGGCCTGGGAGAGCGCGACACCCTGCAAGCTGATCTGCCAGGGCTTGCTATCAGCGGTTGGCGCTGGGGCTGCGGGAACGACCGGTTCGCTTGCATCAGCAGTGGCATCTTTGAGCAGTCCGCTCAGATTGGAGCTGCCATCCGCCTTGGTCTGGATAAAGAGATAGGCGCCACTCAGGGTCACCTTGCCGATCTCCAGACGATGGGAGAGCAGCGGCAACAGGGCCACCGAGGCCTCGCCCTGCTCGAAACGAACCAGATCCGGCTCGGCAAAACCGGCCGGATTGCGCAGAGCGACCTTCTCCAGCGAGAGGCCGAGACTCGGCCAGAAACGCCAGTCAATCTCCCCCGCCATCACCAGCTCCCGACCCGTGCTCTTGCGCACCTGTTCAGCCAGTTGGGGCTTGAATTGATTGGGGTCGATAAGGCTTATCAACGTCACTATGGCCAGCAAGGCTGCCACGGCGATGCCGAGCAAGATGAGAACTATCTTCTTCACGATATGCTCCTTGAATCCGGATCCACTGCTGACTATACCACTCACCGTCTGACGAATGGCGTCTGCGGGACAAAAGTGGACAAGGATGAGACAGGGATGGTCGCTGCCAATCCCCATCGTCATCAGCAGGGATCAGGCTTGCAAAGAGGATTGCTGCAGCCGCGCCACCGCGGTGCGCGTCGACTCGAAAGCAAAGCGGGGCAAGGGGATATCGCTAATCTTCAGCCACTGACAGGCGGCCACATCGTCAGCCGGCTGGATGACCGGTTTTTCACTCAGCTTGATGGCGAAAAAGGTGTCACAGGTGTGATAGGTGATGCCATCGTAGGGATAGATATTGGGGAATGAGCCAAGATAGGTAAAAGGTTGGGCGCTGACATTGAGCCCCAGCTCCTCCTGCAATTCCCGCACCAGCGCCCCCTCCAGCGACTCGCCGGGATCGACAAATCCGCCCGGCAGATCCAGCAACCCCTTGCCAGGATTACGGGCACGCACCGCAACCAGCACCTCGTCCTGCCAGCAAAGCGCCACCATCACAGCCGTCGCCACATTTTGGAAAAAATGAAAACCGCAGCCACAGCGAAACTCTTTAGGGCTGACGCTCTGCAGGGTTTGACCGCCGCATTTTGGACAAAACATGGGCTATCTCCGACGAAATAAAGCACCATTTTACGCTGTTGTGACCGTTTTTTATGAGTAAAACCGACGGGGAAGACTAGGCATTCAAAGGGAGAGGAATAAAACGGGACAATTATCAGACGATTTAATAAATTGCATGCAACAAAAAACCCCGCTCGATGAGCGGGGTTCTTAAATTGGGTGCCTGGCAGTGTCCTACTCTCGCATGGCGAATGCCACACTACCATCGGCGCTA